>NZ_JBBCPF010000006.1:0-286730 GCF_037150835.1 Microbacterium sp. LB12
CTAGGTGATCTCGGCGCAGTAGGAGCCGAAATCGGTGCAGTGAACACTAGCCAAGATCGTCCGGAGCGAGGAAATGGGCCCGCGCGCGTTGCTCGTCATGCACGTAAAGGGCCCGGACCGCGAGAAGGGGACGTTCGAGGTGTAGACAGCCGCCGACGAGCGCGAATGAATCGTGCAGACACCACCCGTGCCGATGAAGGCGAACGGCTCGGGCGACGTCACCGCCGCGCTGTTCACGGCGCACTACGTCGAGACCGGCAGCGCCAAGACGGCACTCGAGCGCACCGCGTCCAGCGTGTACGACCTGCTCAAGGCGACCCTGGAGTCGGGCGAGCGCGAGCTGCAGCTCGTCGAGGCGCAGGAGTTCTACGCGAACCCGCAGCTGCAGTTCACCGCCCGCCAGGTGCGGTGAGCGTCACTCCGGCCAGGCGTTCGCGACGGCCTCCCGCACCTCGCCGAGGAGCTGCGGGAGCGCCTTGGTCTTGGCGATGATCGGGAAGAAATTGGCGTCCGAGGTCCACCGCGGCACCACGTGCTGGTGCAGGTGCGCGTCGACGCCCGCCCCCGCGACCGCTCCCTGGTTCATCCCCAGATTGAATCCGTCGCAGCGTGAAACCTCGCGCAGGACGCGCATCGCGGTCTGCGTGAGCGCGCCGATCTCGGCCACTTCCTCCGGCGTCGCCTGATCGTACGTGCCGATGTGGCGGTACGGGCACACCAGCAGGTGGCCCGAGTTGTACGGGAACAGGTTCAGCAGCACATAGACGGTCCTGCCGCGCGCCACGACCAGGCGCTCCGCATCGGGGAACTTCGGCGCCTCGCAGAACGGGCATTCCTCGCGGAGCGGCTCCGGCCCCGCCTGGATGTACGCCATCCGGTGCGGGGTCCACAGTCGCTGGAACTCGTCCGGCACGCCCGCGAGGCGGCCTGCGTCTTCCAGCGACTGCTCCGGAGCGTCGGTCACGCCAAGTCCCCTGCTGTCTGCACGAGGGCATGGGAGACGATGGCGGCACGGATGCGTGCCACGGCGTCGGCGATCGGGACGCCGTTCTCCTGCGCGCCGTCGCGGAAGCGGAACGAGACCGTGCCGGCGGCACGATCCTGCTCGCCGGCGATCAGCAGCAGCGGCACCTTGCCGGTCGTGTGCGTGCGGATCTTCTTCTGCATCCGGTCGTCGGACACGTCGAGCTCAGCACGCACGCCCTCGGCGCGCAGCGTGTCGATCACCTCGCCGAGGTAGTCGGCGAAGTCCTCCGCGACGGGGATGCCGACCACCTGCACGGGCGACAGCCACACCGGGAAGTCGCCGGCGTAGTGCTCGAGCAGGATCGCGAAGAACCGCTCGATCGAGCCGAACAGCGCACGGTGGATCATGATCGGACGCTTCTTCTGCCCGTCCTTGTCCATGAACTCGAGGTCGAAGCGCTCGGGAAGGTTCGGATCGACCTGCACCGTCGACAGCTGCCAGACGCGGCCGATCGCATCCCGGGTCTTCAGGTCGATCTTCGGACCGTAGAACGCGGCCTCACCGGGAACCTCGGTGAGCTTGAGACCGGACGCCACAGCGACGCGGCGCAAAGCATCGGTCGACGACTCCCAGAACTCGTCGGAGCCGATCCACTTCGACTTCTCGTCGTCCTTCATCGAGAGCTCGAGCTCGAAGTCGCTCAGACCGAAGTCGCGCAGCATCGAGAGGATGAACTCCAGCACCTTGGCGACCTCGGCCTCGAGCTGGTCGGGCGTGACGAACAGGTGCGAGTCGTCCTGGGTGAAGCCGCGCACGCGGGTCAGGCCGTGCAGCGCACCGGAGAGCTCGTTGCGGTAGACCGTGCCGTTCTCGGCGAACCGCAGCGGCAAGTCGCGGTAACTGCGCGCACGCTCCTTGTAGATGAGGATGTGCATCGGGCAGTTCATGGGCTTCAGGTAGTAGTCCTGGCCCTGCTTGGTGATGTTGCCCTCGTCGTCGCGCTCCTCATCCATGACGATCGGCGGGAACATGCCCTCCTTGTACGTGACAAGGTGGTTCGACGTGAGGAAGAGGTCTTCTTTCGAGATGTGCGGGGTGTACACGTAGGTGTAGCCGCCCTCGATATGACGCTTGCGCGCGTGCTGCTCCATCTCGCCGCGGATCACACCGCCGCGCGGGTGCCAGACCGAGAGACCCGAGCCGATCTCCTCCGGGAACGAGAACAGGTCGAGCTCCTTGCCCAGGCGGCGGTGATCGCGCTTGGCGGCTTCCTCGAGGCGGTGCTGGTACTCGCGCAGCTCGTCCTTGGTCGGCCACGCCGTGCCGTAGATGCGCTGCAGCTGCGGGTTCTTCTCGCTACCTCGCCAGTACGCGGCGGCGATGCGGGTGAGATCCCAGCCGTTGCCGATCATGCGCGTGTTGGGCAGGTGGGGACCGCGGCAGAGGTCCTTCCAGACCACCTCGCCGTCGCGGGTGGTGTTGTCGTAGATCGTGAGTTCACCCTCGCCGACCTCGACCGATGCGCCCTCGGCCGCTTCCTTCCCACCCTTGAGGCCGATGAGCTCCAGCTTGAACGGCTCGTTCGCGAGCTCGGCACGCGCCTCGTCGTCGGTCACCACTCGGCGCACGAACCGCTGACCCTCACGGACGATGCGCTGCATCTCCTTGGTGATGGCCTTGATGTCTTCGGGCGTGAACGGGGTCTCGACGCCGAAGTCGTAGTAGAAGCCGTCGGTGATGGGAGGGCCGATGCCGAGGTTCGCCTGCGGGTTGATGCGCTGCACCGCCTGAGCGAGCACATGGGCCGCGGAGTGGCGGAGGATGTTCAGTCCGTCCTGGCTGTCGATCGTGACCGGCTCGACCTCGTCGGTGTCGGTCACGGTCGTGGCGAGATCCTGGAGATCGCCGTTGACGCGCATCGCGACGACGTTTCGGTCAGTGAACAGGGCGAAGCCGTCATTCGGCCGGGCGTTTTCAGGCACAGAAACTCTCCATCTGGGTCGGTACCCAGGTTACTCGCATGATCACCCCGTCCCGACCGCTGCCACGCGGCCCGATCGGTGCGGGTTCAGGCCCCTGCGACGACGATGCCGGCCTCGTAGGCGAGGATCACGAGCTGCGCGCGGTCGCGGGCATCGACCTTCGACATGATCCGGTTCACATGCGTCTTCGCGGTGTGCGGCGAGATCGTGAGCGCGACGGCGATCTCCTGATTCGTGCATCCCGAAGCGACCAGTTCCAGCACCTCGCGTTCACGGGCGGTCAATCGCGCGAGGACCTCCAGATGAGCGGCGGGGATCGGCCGCTCTGCACCGCGCACTGACCGCTGGATGAGAGAACGCGTCGCGGCCGAGGACAGCAGCGACTCCCCCGCGTCGATCGTGCGCACCGCACGGACGATGTCGGCGGGCTCGGCGCCCTTGCCGATGAACCCGCTCGCTCCCGCGCGAAGTGCCGCCACCACGTACTCGTCCTCCTCGAACGTCGTGAGGATGAGCACACGAGGCGGGCCCGCCGGGCGACCGGCGCAGATCTGCGCGGTCGCGTCGATGCCGTCACCGTCCGGCATCCGGATGTCCATCAGGATCACGTCGGGGGCGAGGTCGGCCGAAGCAGCGACGGCGGCTCGACCGGTCGCCGCCTCCCCCACCACTCGCAGGCCGCCATCGGTGAGGATGTCTCGCACGGCCTGCCGGACCAGGGGCTGGTCGTCGACGACGAGGACCGAGATCATGGGGAAGCACTCTCCTCTGCCGGCGGGATACGCACGGTGAGGACGAACTGCGCGCCCGTCCGTTCGGTCGACACGGCGCCGCGCACGGCGGACACCCGCTCGCGCAATCCACGCAACCCGTGCCCGCTCGGAGGAGACGGGCGAATGCTGGTCGACGCGGGATTCTCCACACGCAGCAGAAGCGACTGCCCCTCGTGGGCAACGGTCACGGTGACGGGCCCGGCTGCACCGTGCTTGTGGGCGTTGGTGAGCCCCTCCTGCAGCGCCAGGTAGGCGACGTGGTTCCCCGCGGGCGACATCGCCGGCAGCTCGGGAGACCGCCGCAGGTCGACCGCCAGACCCGCCGCGCGAAAGCCGTCCACGAGGGCATCGAGGTCGGCGAGACCGTGCTGCGGACGCAGATCGGACGTGTCGACGGCATCGTCAGAGCGGAGCAGGGACAGCAGCCCGCCGATGTCGGCGAGGACGGTGCGCGATGCGTGGCGAATGGTCGTCAAAGCCTCCTGCGCACGCTCCGGGCGGGTCTCCAGCGCGGAGGACGCCGCGCCGGCATTGAGGCTGATCACCGAGATCTGGTGGGCGACGACGTCGTGGAGATCTCGGGCGATCCGCACCCGCTCCTCTGCCACCCGTCGTCGCGCCTCGTCGTCGCGGCTCCGCTCGGCCCGCTCCGCGCGTTCCGTCATCGCGACCTCGAACTCCCGTCGCGAACGGGCCGCGTCGCCGAGCGCGCCGGCGAGCAGGATGAACAGCACGAACTGCAGGGCCGTCGCGTCGAACAGTTCACCCCCCAGCGCGAGACCGTTGGAGAAGAACACGACCAGGGCCGCGGTGATCACCGTGACGAGTCCTCTCGGTCGGCCACGGCGGTCGACGACCACGTAGCAGCTGACGGCGGCCGCGAGGAGGGCGCTGGGCGACACGACCGCGACCGTGGCGAGAGCGACCGCACACGCCAGACTCACGCACAGTGCCACGAACGGCAGGCGCCGACGGATGAGCATCGTCACCGCGGGCAGCAGCGCGGGGACGAGGAGCCATCCGGTTGCGCGGTAGGTGGTGTCGGGGAAGGGCAGGACCGCGAAGAGCACGACGACCGCGATGATCACGGCGTCGCGCAGCGGTGCCGCGATCCCAGGACCACGGAATGCCGACATCCCTCCAGTATTCCGCTGCGGTCCGGAGTGCGAATCCTCCGACGGGACGACATGCGTCTACCGCGTTCGCAGTACAGGAGTGTCCACGTCGAGGCGACGCGCTGCCGAGGGGCAGGCGAAACGCTGGATACCTGAGCACAGAGCGTGCTCGAGGGAAGGCATCCATGAAGAAGTTCCTGAAGAGGACACTCGTCACCGTCGCAGCAGTCGGCGCAGTCCTGGGGCTCGGGCTCACGACGACGTCCATCGTCAACGCGGTGGCCACGGGAGCGGAGCAGGAGCGGATCGAGCCCTACGGCGAGACCGTGAGCGTCGACGGCCGCGATATGAACGTGCTCGTCGCAGGGCAGGGCGCGCAGACCGTCGTGTTGCTCCCCGGATTCGGCACCGCCTCCCCCGTGCTCGACTTCGAACCACTCGTGGCCGACCTCGCGAAGGATCATCGTGTGGTCGTGGTCGAGCCGTTCGGGTACGGACTGAGCGACGGCACCGACCGCGAACGGACCACCGCGAACATCGTGACCGAGGTGCATGACGCACTGCAGGACCTCGAGGTGGACGACTACATCCTCATGGGGCACTCGATCGCCGGCATCTACGGCATCGAGTTCGCGCAGCGCTACCCGAATGAAGTGCGCGCCTTCGTCGGCATCGACACGAGCGTCCCCGGCCAGCCCCACATGGACGCAGTGTTCCCGACAGATCTGATGGCCGCGGCGAAGAACCTCGGACTCGTCCGGCTGCTGACATCGTTCGGCGGTTCGGCGTACGATCTGCCCGCGTACTCCGCGCAGGCGCAGGAGCAGCTCGGCCTGATCAGCAACCGCAACTCCCTGAGCCCCACCTACCTGAACGAGATGGCGCATATCCGCACCAACTTCGCCGCCGCGCTCGACACCGCGTTCCCGACGGACCTTCCGCTGCTGCTGTTCGTCGAGGCCGACAACGCGAACAACCCCGACTGGCTCGCGCTCCACGAGCGCCAGGCGGCGGCCGCCACCGACGGCACGGTCATCCCGATCGACGGCGAGCACTATCTCCACCACACCCACTCCGCCGAGATCGCCGACGACTTCCGCGCCTGGGAGCAGGAGCGGAACCTGAGCGGTGACCGCGTCGGTGCTCCCCTGTAGCGTGAGCGGATGAGCAGAACGGTCGCGCGCTGGATCCTCGCCGTCTCCCTCGGCGCCATCGGTATCACGCACTTCGTGAGCACCAGAGGGTTCCGAGTCGTCGTCCCCGACTGGGCGACGCGACTGACGCGTCTCGACAAGGACGCGATCGTGATCGCCTCGGGCGCGGCGGAGGTCGCGCTCGCGGCCGGCCTCATCGCCCTTCCCCGAGAGCGGAGGCGGATCGGCTGGGCGACCGCAGCGTTCTTCGTGGCAGTCCTCCCGGGGAACATCCATCAGTGGCGCACGCGGCGTTCGACGCCGGGGCTCGACACGGATGCGCGTCGACTCGGCCGCCTCTTCCTGCAACCGCTCCTCGTCGCCTGGGCGCTGTGGGCGACCGACGACCGCGACCGCCGCTAGGCCGCCGATGATCGAGCACGTCCGAGAGAATGGGCCGGTGCCCTCCCCTTCGCTCGTCTGGTTCCGCGACGATCTCCGTCTGGCGGACAATCCTGCCCTGCGGGCTGCCGTCGATCGCGGAGCTCCGATCGTGGCGGTGTTCGTGCTCGATGAGGAGTCCCCGGGAATCCGCCCCCTCGGCGGAGCGGCACGCTGGTGGCTGCATCACTCCCTGGCTTCCCTCGGTGCACGGCTCAGGCAACGCGGCGGCGACCTGGTGCTGCGTCGAGGCCCGGCCGACCGCGTGATCCCGCAGCTGGTCACCGATGTCGACGCCGGAGCGGTGTTCTGGAACCGTCGCTACGGCGGTCCGGAGCGCACGATCGATGCGGGGATCAAGAGTGCGCTGCGTGCAGAGGGCATCGAGGTGACGTCGTTCGCCGCCTCACTGCTGCACGAGCCCTGGACCGTCACGACCGGAGGCGGCACGCACTACTCGGTCTTCACGCCGTACTGGCGCGCCTGCCTCGCCCTCCCGGCACCGCGGTCACCGCTCCCCGAGCCGCGCGAGATCCCCGGGGCGAAGCCCGGCACCGCTTCCGACGCTCTCGACGATTGGCAACTCCTGCCCACGGCCCCCGACTGGGCGGGGGGACTGCGTGAGACATGGGCGCCGGGCGAGCCCGCCGCCCGGCAGCGACTGAGAGAGTTCCTGACGGAAGATCTCCCCCAGTACGACCGTGCTCGCGACGAACCCTCCGCAGGAGCGACGTCGTTGCTCTCCCCGCGGTTGCGCTGGGGCGAGCTGAGCCCGTTCACGGTCTGGCACGAGGCGGTCGGCGTCGACGGTGCCGGCGGGTTCCTGTCCGAGTTGGGGTGGCGCGAGTTCGCGTGGCACACGCTGTATCACTCCCCCGACCTGGCGACCGAGAACCTGCGGCCCGCGTTCGACGCGTTCCCGTGGCCGCCCCTCGATCCCGCACGCCTCGAGGCCTGGCAGCACGGAGAGACGGGTGTGCCGCTGGTCGACGCCGGGATGCGCGAGCTCTGGCACACGGGCTTCATGCACAACCGGGTCCGCATGGTCGCCGCGTCCTTCCTCATCAAGAACCTCCTGATCGACTGGCGGCTGGGCGAGCAGTGGTTCTGGGACACGCTCGTCGACGCCGACGAGGCCAACAACCCGTTCAACTGGCAGTGGGTCGCCGGCTCCGGCGCAGATGCCGCGCCCTACTTCCGCGTGTTCAACCCGGAACTCCAGGCGAAGAAGTTCGACCCGCAGGGCCGGTACATCGCCCGGTGGGCGGCTGAGGCGCCGACCGAACCGATCGTCGATCTGGGCGAGACGCGCAAGGCAGCGCTCGCCGCGTACGACATCGTGAAGGGCGCGGGACCGCAGGGCAGGTGACGGACGCGGTCCATGCCAGACTGGTGGCGTGACCGAGTCCAGGAAGCCAGCCGTCATCCGCGGCTTCGCTGCTTCCTCCCTCGCGATCTTCGTCGCGCTCGCCGGCCATGTGTCGGGTGGAGGGCAGATGCCCGGAGCCCTCGGCATCCTCGTCCCGTGGGTGTTCTCCTTCATGATCAGTGTGCTCCTCGCCGGGCGCTCGCTGTCGCTGGTCCGACTCGGCATCTCGGTCGTCGTGAGCCAGTTCCTGTTCCATGCGCTCTTCGTGCTAGGCACAGTCGCCCCGTCCGGGGTAGCGATCCCCCACGTGCACGGCGCACCGCTCGTCCTGCCGGCCTCCGGCACCATCCCCGAAGCGGTGGCCGCTGATGCGTCCATGTGGCTCGGCCATGGCCTCGCCGCGCTGTTGACCGTGCTCGCCCTCTACCGGGGCGAGCGACTGCTCGTCGCGGTATGCGAGCTCGCCGCGCAGCTGGTGCGGTGGGTGCGCCGCCGTGCCGACCTCGTTCTGGTGCTGCCATCGCGCGACACCGCATTCCGCCTCCGTGGTCGGTTCGAGGTGGAGCGCGCCGAAGACCTCATGCTCCTCGCCACCCTTCGGGGTCGCGCTCCGCCTCTCTCCGCAGCGATCTGATCCGCATCCCGGGCGACGTCCGTCCCGGTGATGTGTCTTCCGCGCGCGTCGGACGCGCGCGTGTTCTGCACGCATGCATGCACGTCGCTCGCGCGACGTCTGAAGAGAGGCCATCCCCATGTCCCCTGTCCGCAGGTTCGCGGCCGGGTTGGCGGTGGCGGCAGTCGTGACCTTCACGATCGCCACCCCCGCCTCCGCCCACGATCAGCTGGTGTCCAGCTCGCCCGCCGCCGATGAACAGCTGGCGTCCCCACCCGAGAGCATCACGATGACGTTCTCGGGTGACCTCCTCGTTCTCGACGATTCGCTGACCGGGGCTGTCGTCCTGGTCGTCGATGCGTCGGGCAGGGATTGGGTCTCCGGTGATGTCACCGTGGTGGGCCGCACGGTCACCGCGCCTCTCGCACCTGGGATGCCGACCGCCGGCTACCAGGTGCGCTGGCAAGTGGTGTCCGAGGACGGACACCCGATCGCCGGTGTCGTCCCCTTCACGGTCGGCGATGCCGCACCGATGGAGACGGCCTCGACCGGGGCGACGACGGAGACACCGGCAGCATCCGCAGAACAGACGGATCAGAACGCAGATTCGAGCAGCCCCGTCAGGACGCTGCTGATCGGCGCGGGCGGGGCGGCGCTTGCCGTCCTGGCGCTCGTGCTCCTTCGTTTCCTTCGTCGTCCTCGGACGGCAGCCGCCCCGCCGGAAACCGGCGGTTCCGCGGCAGATGACCTGTGAAAGGCACCATTGTGAACACCCTCAAAACCCTTCCCCGCCTCGCCGTCGTGATCGCGGTCTCGCTTCTCGCTCTGACCGGATGTGCGGGAGAGCAGGCCCCCGCAGACACGGTCACGGCCCCGGCCGGCGACGTCGTCACCATTCAGGACGCGTGGGTGAAGTCCGCCGCGGAGGGCATGTCCGCCGCATTCGGCACCCTCTCGAACACCGGAGACGAGGATGTGACCGTCGTCTCGGTCGCGTCCGAGGCCTCGCCCATGATCGAGCTCCACGAGACGGTCGAGAACGACGCCGGCGAGATGGTGATGCGCCCCATCGAGGGCGGATTCGTCATCCCGGCCGGCGGGAAGCTCGCCCTGGAGCCCGGAGCGAATCACATCATGCTCATGGATCTCGCCGCCCCGCTGACCGCGGGCGGCGAGGTCACGTTCACGCTCACCTTCTCCGACGACTCGACGTACGAGTTCACCGCCCCGGTCAAGGACTACTCGGGCGCGAACGAGAACTACGAGGGCGGCGAAGAGCACCAGGGTATGGACCACTGATGCCGGCGCCCGTCGAGGGCGCCCGCTCCCGTCGTGCCGGGTCGACCCGGCGACAGTTCCTCCTCGGAGGAGCTGTCGCCGGAGTCGGCGCGGTCGCGGCCGTCGGAGCGGACCTCGCCCTGAATCGTGCGGACCCCGATCCCGCACCGACCTCGACACCGATGAACGGCGAGCAGACCGTCCCATTCTTCGGCGTGCATCAAGCCGGGGTCGATACCGCGGCGCAGGCGCACGGCGTCTTCCTCGCTCTCGATCTGCACGACGATGTCGACCGCGATGCTCTCACCCGGCTGCTGCGCATCCTGACCGACGATGCGGCACGACTGACCCAGGGGCGGCCGGCTCTGGCGGACTCCGAGCCGGAACTCGCCCTGTCGCCGGCACGCCTCACGGTCACGTTCGGGTTCGGCCCCGCCCTGGTGGCGCGAGCGGGCGCGACGGGTCCCAGCTGGCTCGGTCCGCTCCCCGCCTTCCGGGTCGATCAGCTGCGTCCGGAGTTCTCCGATGGCGACCTGCTGCTGCAGGTCGCCGGCGACGATCCGCTGACGGTCGCCCATGCGACGCGCATGCTGTTGAAGGATGCGCGCGGCTTCACGAGCGTCCGCTGGACGCAGCAGGGGTTCCGGCGCGCATACGGCACCGAACGCCCCGGCACGACCATGCGCAACCTGTTCGGCCAGGTGGACGGCACGACCAACCCGGAGCCGGGCACCACGGACTTCGACCGAGTGGTGTGGGGCGATGAGGGATGGCTCGCTGGCGGCACCGGGATGGTTGTCCGACGTATCCGCATGGATCTCGACAAGTGGGACCGCCTGGATCGCAGCGGGCGGGATGCTTCTGTCGGCAGGACGCTCGCCAACGGCGCCCCGCTCACCGGCAGTGAGGAGTTCGACGAGCCGGACTTCGGGGCCACGACGGCGATCGGCTTCCCGGTGATCCCGCAGTTCGCGCACATCCGTCGTGCCCGAGGGGACGGCAAGGAGCGCATCTTCCGACGCGCGTACAACTACGACGAGAGACCGCTCGGCGGCGAGGTGTCGGAGTCGGGGCTGATCTTCGTGTCGTTCCAGGCCGACATCGAGCGGCAGTTCGTGCCGATGCAACGGCGACTCGATGAGCTCGACCTGCTCAACGAGTGGACCGTGCCGATCGGCTCGGCGGTCTTCGCGATACCACCCGGATGCGAGGAGGGCGGATTCATCGGGGAGACGCTCCTCGCCTGAGTCGGTGTGCGAGGCGGGTCACGTCATCACGCGGGCGGGTCGGTATCTCAGGGCGAACGCCCCCGACCCGAACGCGTGGTGGGCGACGAGCTCGAGCGGGATCCGCTCCCGCAACCCGGCGAGGAGCGTCGGGCCGTGCCCCGCGACCACCGGTTGCACGAGGAACTCGTACTCGTCGATGAGGCCGAGGTCGGCCAAGGCCACAGGAAGCGTCACGCCGCCCACCCACAACCTCTCGCCGGTGTCGTGTTTGAGGCGCTCGACGGCCTGGCCCAGGTCGCCGCGCACCAGCTCGGCGTTCCAGTCGACGTCGCTGTCGCTCAGTGTGCTCGAAACGACGTGCTTCTTCGCCGCGTGGATGGCTTCGGCGAACGGCACCTCCCAGTCGCTCATCCAGTCCGGCCACACGCCGGAGGCGGGTTTCCGCCACGCTTCCTGCATCATCTCGTAGGTGACCCGGCCGAAGAGCAGGGCGTCCGCCTGCTCCATCTCCGCCGTCCAGTAGCGCATCGACTCCTCGTCCGGTGGAAGCCCCGCCTCGTGGTGGCAGCAGCCGTCGAGCGTGACGTTGATCGAGTATCGGAGTGTGCTCATGGTCGATCTCCCTGCGGCAAGCCCGCATCGTCGCGGATCGCCTCACCCTAACGCGGTGGTCTCGCCCTCGGATAGAGGATCGAGGCGCCACCGGTGCGGATGCCCGCAACCACGAAAAAACCCCCGGAGAACCGGGGGTTTGTCTGTGCGCGATACTGGGATCGAACCAGTGACCTCTTCCGTGTCAGGGAAGCGCGCTACCGCTGCGCCAATCGCGCCCGTTGGGGCTTATTCAGTTTTCCCGTGAGGTGGCGACGGGATTCGAACCCGTGTAAACGGCTTTGCAGGCCGGTGCCTAGCCGCTCGGCCACGCCACCGTGTGGATTGACCCCACGTGCTGCAGATCTTCCGAAGAAGAACTACTTCACTCGAGCGGATGACGAGACTCGAACTCGCGACCCCAACCTTGGCAAGGTTGTGCGCTACCAACTGCGCTACATCCGCATTTCGTTCCCGGTTGTCCCGGGCACTCATGAAACATTAGCCGATGATCCGCCCTCCGCCAAACCGGCAGCGAATCTCGCGCGTGTCTCCCCGAGTGGTCCGCACACCCTCCGAGCGTCCGGTAGTATCGGTTGACGTACCCCGCGGGTATGGGCGATTGGCGCAGTTGGTAGCGCGCTTCCTTCACACGGAAGAGGTCATCGGTTCGAGTCCGGTATCGCCCACTCAGAACCTCCGATTCGTTCGGAGGTTCTTCTGTTTCAGGAGCGTCCGCCCGTCGCGCTAGTCGACAGGGATGCGGATGATCCGATCGTCGCCCGCCTGCGGATCCCCCCGGCCATCCGTGTTGTTGGTGAGCACCCAGAGCGCACCATCCGGGGCCACAGTGACGTCGCGCAACCGCCCGAACGTGCCGGAGAGGTATTCGGCGGAGACGGCCACATCGTCGAGGGGCACCTCTCGCAGGCGTTCGCCCCGTAGGTTCGCGATGAAGATCGACCCCGCTGTGATCGCCACGCCACTGGGGCTCGCCGTGGCCGGAGCCCACTGCTGCACCGGGTCGACGAAGCCCTCCGCGCTCGCGACGCCCTCCACGTCCGGCCAGCCGTAGTTGCTCCCCGGCTCGATCACGTTCAGCTCGTCCCAGGTGTCCTGCCCGAACTCGCTCGCATACATGCTGCCGTCGTCATCCCACGCGATGCCCTGCGGGTTGCGATGTCCGAGACTGTAGATCGGAGACCCCTCGAACGGGTTGTCCGTCGGGATCGCGCCGTCCGGGGTGAGTCGGAGGATCTTGCCCGACAGGGAGTCCGGGTCCTGCGCACTCTCACGATCCCCGGCATCGCCGACCGTCACGTAAAGCATTCCGTCGGGCCCGAAGGCGATCCTGCCGCCGTTGTGGTTCGTCGAAGCGGGAAGTCCCTCGATGATCGTCTCGCCCGGTCCGATCGAGGTCTCACCGGGATTGCCCGCCAGCCTGTAGCGCTCGACGCGGTTCTCTCCCGCAGCAGTGAAGTACGCATAGAGGTCGCCCTCCCGCACCGCGATGCCGAGGAGACCGCCCTCCCCACGCGGCTCCGCGCCGTCGATCACCGCGACCTCGCGTGTGGAGCCGTCTTCCGAGACCTCCAGGATCCGGGCCGTGTCGCGCTCGCTGACAAGCGCGACGTCGCCGTGGAACGCGAGCGACCACGGCACTTCGAGACCTTCCACCAACACGCTCGGCTCCCCCAGCTTGCGGTCAGCGAGGGGTGCCGACGTCGGCGCCGGAGGCATCGGCGATGAACACGACACCAGCACCACCGAGACGAGGAGCGCAGCGAGAGGCAGGAGACTGCGCCGGATGATCCGTGACATGATCACTCCTCTGCTCGCCGGAAGCCGATTTCCTCTTCGACACTATGCGCGTCACCGCCCTCACAGAAGCCCGCCTCCATCTGCGCGCCGACGCCATCTGCCTCACTGTCGGAGGGCGCGCGTAGTCTGCCTCGGTGCCGACCACACGCGCCCTTCCCGGCCCCTGCTCCCTGTGCGGTGGAGCCCAGGGCGTCCGCTCCCGCGATGCGTGGAGCTGCGCGACGTGCGGGTGGCGCTACGGCGACGCACCCGACCCCGATCTGCCACTCTCCCGTGTCGACATCGTCTACTACATCCGCTTCGACGCACGGGTGAAGATCGGAACGAGCAGGCGGCCGCGTCAGCGCCTCTCGAGCATCCGGCACGAGGAGCTCCTGGCTTTCGAGCGGGGCGACCGCGCCGTGGAGCAGCAGCGACACCGCGAGTTCGCCGCCGTACGCGAGGGCGGCGAGTGGTTCACCCTCACGGATGAGCTCCGTACCCACATCGCCTCGCTGCGCAGAATGGGCGATCCGTGGGAGCTCTATGCGCGTTGGCTCAGCAGTGCGCTGCGCGGCGACGACGGCTCGCTCGACGACGAGCAGACATGACGATGCCGGGTGACTGCTTCGGGAAGTCCAGTCACCCGGCATCGCGTCTCGGGGAGGTCACGCCGTCGCGGCACGACCCCGGGTGGTCGCCGGCTGCGGCTGCGAGAACAGCACGACGAGGATCACGGCCACGCCGACCACGACATGCGGAAGCCACACGTTGAGCGCCTCACCCGAGAATCCGAAGATCCACGGCGACAGCGCGAGGAACAGGCTGGCGACGATGTCGAACACCAGGTGGACCGGCATCGGGATGAAGCCGAAGGGGCCCCACTCGTACTTGGTGAACAGGCTGTAGACGATGAGCCCGACGCCGAGGACGATCGGGATGATGACGGCTGCTCCGCCCACACTGGCGAAGCCGAACAGCCAGGGCGCGGCGATCAACGCGATGCCGACGATGTAGTCGAGGGCTCCGTGGACCTTGGTGGGGATGAAACGCATGATTCCTCCTTGTGTGGCGCCGCTGATCGCGACTCACCAGTGGTTCGACGCCCTCCTCGGATCGGATTGCTCCTCTCGGATCTCCGTCGGTGACGGAATATGACGAAAGCGAAATATTGGTATGCCGAACACTCGATAGATTCGAGAGCACGTGCTTCCCGCGCACATCACCCGAACCCCTGGAGCAAGATCATGACCTCTCGTCGCCGTGCCCTCGCGGGCGCCGCTCTCGTCCTCGCCAGCGCGTTCCTGGTGACCGCCTGCAGCTCGTCCGGATCGGGCGACGCGGCGACCGAGACCGCCGAGGACGCACCCAAGATCACGTTCCTCTACTCGCCCTACGCCGACTACGCCCCGTTCTTTCTCGCCGAGGAGAAGGGCTACTTCGAAGACGCCGGACTCGACGTCGAACTCGTCGCCAAGGGCGGCAGCTCCGGCGAGACGTACCAGCAGGTCTCGACCGGCAACATCACCGCCGGTGGAGCGACCTGGGGCGCAGGGCTGTTCAACGCGACGAAGGCCGGCGCATCGATCTCCGTGATCGCCAGCGTCTCGCGCATCCCGGAGTCAGGTCCCAACCCGTCGCCGCTGATCGCCTCCACCTCCTCCGACGTCGAGGAGGCCGCAGACCTCAAGGGCAAGAAGATCGGCATCCCCGGCGACGGCGGCTTCGGCATCTACTCCGTCGCACTGGCGCTGGAGTCGGCCGGGCTGAGCGTCGACGACGTCGACCTCGTGAACCTGAGCCCCGGCGACATCCCCGCTGCTCTCGCCAACGGCTCGGTGGACGCGAGCTGGTCGATCGAGCCGATCTCCTCCGCCGTCATCTCGAAGGGCATCGCCCACGAGCTGCTGCCCATCGACTACCAGGCTGGCGTCGAGCTCGGCGCCATGGTCTTCAACACCGAGTACGTCGAGAAGCACCCGGCCGCCGTCACCGCCTTCACCGCCGCCTACCTGAAGGCGGTCAAGGAGCTCGAGGACGGCGGATGGCAGGACCCGGCCACGCAGAAGATCATCGCGGAGTACACCGACCTCCCCGTCGAGACCCTCACCTCGATCGCCCTCACCACACAGGACCCGAGCGGCGCGATCGACTGGACGGATGTCGCCCGCCAGGAGAAGTTCTTCCGCGATCGTGGCGCGCTCGAGTTCGACGGCGACTCGGGCATCGAGGACATCTACCGCGAAGACATCCTGAAGGACGCGATCGCGCTGCAGGAGAGCGGCGACCTGGCGTCCTCGAAGAAATGACCGGGCTCCGCGTCCAGGGACTCTGGAAGGCCTACCCGAACGCCGAGCGCAAGGACGAGCTGCTCGTGGCCCTCCAGGACATCGACCTGGAGATCGCCGACAACGAGTTCGTGTGCGTGCTGGGGCCTTCGGGATGTGGCAAGAGCACCCTGCTGCGCCTGGCCGCCGGGCTCGAGAAGCCGAGCCTCGGCACGATCGAGACCTCGAGCCGTCCGTCCGTGGTCTTCCAGGAGCACGGTGTGTTCCCGTGGCTGACCGTCGCGCAGAACATCGGATATCCGCTCAAGCTGCGCGGGCTCTCGAGGGCACAGCGGACGGAGCGGGTGGATCAGCTGCTCGACCTCGTCGGTCTGTCGGACTTCGGGAGCTACTACCCCGCCCAGATCTCCGGCGGCATGCGCCAGCGCACCTCGGTCGCTCGCGCACTCGCCGACGACGGAGATCTGCTGCTGATGGATGAGCCGTTCGGCGCCCTCGACGAGCAGACCAGGGTCACGCTTCAGCAGGAGCTCCTGGAGATCTGGGAGCGCACCTCCAAGGCGGTCATGTTCATCACTCACAGCGTCGATGAGGCACTGATGCTCGCTGACCGCGTGGTCGTGATGTCCCACCGTCCCGGTCGGATCATCGACGACATCGAGGTGCCGTTCGCACGCCCCCGCGACATCGCCGGTCTGCGCCGCGACCCCCGGTACGGCGAGATCACGGCACGGCTGTGGTCGCTGCTGGAGAATGCGACCGCAGAGGAGCTGGCCTCATGAGCACGATCGCCGACCCGGACATCGAAGCCCAGCTCAAGGAGGCCGTGAAGGCGGAGCGCGGATCCGTCTGGGTGCGCCGACTCGGTCCGTACACCCCGCTCCTGATCCTGATCGTCTGGGAGATCGCGAGTCGCACCGGCCTCCTCGACGCCCGGTTCTTCCCCGCCCCGACCTCGATCATCGAGACGTTCTTCGGGCTCCTGATCTCGGGCGTGCTCCTGGAGAACATCGGGATCACACTGTCGCGCATCGCCATCGGATTCGTGCTCGGCGCGATCCCGGGGATCGTGCTCGGCGTCCTGCTCGGTTCCGTGCGTACCCTGCGACTGCTCCTCGAGCCGATCTTCTCCGCGCTGCTGCCGGTGCCGAAGGTCGCCATCTTCCCGCTGCTGCTGCTCATCTTCGGACTCGGCGAGACGAGCAAGTACGTCATCGTCGCGATCGGGGTCTTCTTCTACCTGCTCTTCAACACGCTCGGCGGAGTGATGCAGACTCCACCGCTGCTCAACGACGTCGCCAACGCGAACGGTGCGACGCGGGTGCAGCGCTGGATGACGGTGTCGTTCCCCTACGCGCTTCCGTCGATCTTCACCGGCATCAAGCTCGCCACCGGCGGTGCATTCGTGATCATCGCGGCCTCGGAGTTCGTGGGCGCCAACAGCGGACTCGGCTACATGATCTGGAGTTCATGGGGCACGTTCGCGGTGTCGAAGATGTATGTCGGCATCGTCACGATCTCGGTCCTCGGCTACGGCGCCACCGCACTGTGGGCGCTCCTCGAACGTCGTGTCGTGCCCTGGGTGAAGTACTGAACGAGGAATCCTCATGATCGTCGAGACCTCAGCGGCCCTCTCCGCCCTGCACCGGAAGCTGCATGCGGCTGTGCCGTCCGGGAGCCCGGATGACCTCGCCCTCGCGGCGCTCTGGCTCATCCAGGCGGAACAGCTCGGGTTACCCGAGTTCGGTGTCCGGATGCTGATGCGTGACCTGGAACGCCTCGCGGGAACGGGCGAGGCTGCGGCAATCGACACCGCCGACGAGGGATCCGCGATCGGCGCGGTCGATGCGACCGGCGTGCCCGGAGTCGTCGCCCTCGCGACGGCGGTGCGGCAGGCGGGACAGGCCGTCGACGCGCACGGTCTCGCGATCGTCGGCGTCCGTGGCGCAGGAGCCCTCGGCATCCTCGGTCTCGCCGCACGCGTGCTCGCATCACGCGGAGCGGTGGCGCTCATCGCCGCGCAGTCGCCGCCCGCCGTCACACCGTGGGGTGCGCGCGCCGCCGCGATCGGCACGAATCCGCTCGCGGTGGGAGTCCCCCGGGCCGAGGCGCCTCCCCTGGTGATCGATTACGCCACCTCGTCCCTCACGCTCGCCGCTGTCCGTGAGGCGCGCAGTTCCGGGGCCTCGCTTCCTGAAGGGGCGGCACTCGACAGCGCCGGCGCGGCGACCACCGACCCCGCAGCGGTCGCCGCCCTGCTGCCGACCGGTCTCGTCGGCTCGCTCACGGGCCTGGTGGTCGAGGTCCTTGCGGGGGTCGCCGTCGGCGGACGTGTGACCGACCCGAGCGCTCCCTCCACCCGCGGTGCCGTCGTCATCGCGTTCGACCCCGCCCGAGCCGGTGGAGCAGACGCGGCGGCCTCGGCATCCGTCCTCGACCGCGATTGGCGGGCCGCCGGCGGGCATCTCCCCGCACGCTTCGACGTGCTCTCGGACGATCCGGCGCACCTGCCCACGTCGATCGAGCTCGCCGACGACGCGCTCGCGTGGCTCGGTCAGGGCATAGACGACGGGCCGTCACGATGACCCAGGGCCTCGCACTCGTGGTGACTCCGCCGATCGGACCCCTGTGGGAGCGCCGGTCGATCGCGGTGACCGGCGCCGTACCGGGGTCTCTCGTGACCGTGCGCGCGGTGACCGGGAGGGATGGCGGCGCGTGGACCGCCCAGGCGACGTTCCTCGCCGACTCCGACGGCCGCATCGACGTCACGACGCAGGCGCCCGTCTCCGGCGACTACCGCGTGGCCGACGCCATGGGCTTGTTCTGGTCGCAGCGCCGTGAGCCGGGCACCACCGGCTCCGCCGAGCCCGCCGATGTCACACGGCCGCTCGTCACCGTGTTCACGGCCCGGACCGAGCCCGGGACGGGGTACCTCGACGTTCCCGGCGATGGCGCTCCCGAGGCGGAGGCTGCCGTCGAGGTCACGCAGTGGCTCCACACCGACGAGGCGGAGCGCATTCCGGTTCGCGCACACGGACTCGTCGGCACGCTCTTCCGTCCCGCCATCGATGGGCCGCTCCCCACCGTGATCGTGCTCAACGGCTCCAGCGGCGGCATCAACGAGGCGCGCGCCGCCCAATATGCCTCCCGCGGCATTCAGGCTCTCGCTCTGGGCTACTTCCGGGCGCCTGGGCTTGCTGACCACATCTCGCGCACACCGCTCGAGTACTTCGAACGAGCACTGCGGTACGTCTCGACCGACCTCGATCCTCGTGGCGGGCGTGCGATCGTGAGCGGGCAATCCCGGGGTGGAGAGCTCTCCGTCCTGCTCGCGGCGACCTACCCCGACCTCGTCCTCGGAATCGCGCCCTTCGTGCCGGGAGCCTTCGCGTTCGGGGCACAGGGCGCCGCTGATCCCGCCGAGGGATGGAACGGCCCGACCTGGACGCGCGGCGGCGAGCCGCTCGAGCATCTCTGGCACGACAACGCGGGTGTGACCTGGCACCCATGGAACGACGACCCTGCGCCCACACGCCACTGCGACGTGTACATCGACGGCCTGCACGACCGTGATCTGGCTCGCGCTTCCCGCATCCCGATCGAACGGTTCTCCGGACCGGTGGCCTGCGTCTCCGGACTGGACGACCGCGCCTGGCCGTCCAGCATGGCGTCGCGCATCGTGCTGGACACCCTCCGTCGTCACGGTCACTCCGCGGAGCGACTGCACCTCGACTACGAGGAGGCGGGCCACGGCATCGCTCTCCCCCATCTGCCCAGCACAGACATCGAACGCATCCACCCGGTCTCGGGCGTCCACTACTCGAACGGCGGGACGCCGCGAGGCAACGCCGCCGCGAGCGAGCAGTCGTTCGAACAGGTCTGTGCTTTCATCCACCGCACCGCCGACGCGGCTTCCGCCGCCGGCGGTGCGACCCCCTCCCACGAAGAAGGACGGTAGCCATGCCCGCGACGGAGCATTTGGAAGGCCAGTGGCGCGAGTGGCGGCACGCCCGTGTCTCGGAGCTCTCGCGCCCCTACGGGTGGACGGCCCTCGTCGCCCAGCATTGGCTGCGCGAGGGGGAACAGGCCCTCACGCTGGACGGTCTTCCCGGTACCTGGGGTGTGTCCGACGGCAAGGTCCTGTACACGCCCCCACTCGACGGTGCGAACCTCGTCGTCGATGGCGAGTACCCCACATCGCCGGTGGAGATCGTGCCGGGTCGTAATCAGACCTACGGTCATGGGAAGAGCGTGCCGGTGTACTTCGGCGAGAGCGAGGTCGAGACGATCCCCCGCACGACCGATGACGGCGATCGCATCTTCGCCGTGCGTGTGCGCGATCCGCGGGAGTCCGCCCGCAAGGACTTCTCCGGTCTCGCCGCCTACGACTACGACCCTGCCTGGCGCCTGCCCGCGCGCTTCACCCAGGCCGCCCGCGAGGACGTGGAGCAGATCACCGTCGAGACCGGTGTCCGCGAGACCACCGCACGCATCGGCACCCTCGCGTTCGAGTATGACGGGCGCACATATGAACTCGCGCTGATCGGGAAGGACGCCGCCTACGGCGTGCAGCCTGTCGCGCACATCCGTGACCTGACGAGCGGAAAGACCACATATGGCGCCGGGCGGATCGTCGAGCTCCAGTTCTCCGACGCCACCGGCGAGACGATCGATCACATCGACTTCAACTACCTGACGGCGCTCCCGTGCGCGTTCACGAACTTCGTGACATGCCCGCTCCCGCCGAGCCAGAACCACCTGGACTTCGAAGTCGCCGCCGGCGAGAAGAAGCCCGACACCGATATCGACCGGGTTCTCACGTTCCAGAGCACCTGAGCCGCGCGGCGCAGCCTCAGCTCGACACCGACCACCCGTAGCGCCGCGTGAGCGCTGCTCCGACGCGCTCATAGCGGGCGCGATCGAGCACGGCGGCCTCCCGGCGCAGTCCCCGTTCGTGCACGCTGTAGAGCTGTTCGATATCCACCCAGGACTCGCGGCCCTGGGAGTCCCACGCCCCGCTGCCGATCGGCAGGTAGTCGCGGTCCGCATCGTGGGCTTTGCTCGTCAGCCGCACCGCGTACACACGGTCGGCGGACTGCCGACCGATCACGAGCACCGGGCGATCCTTGCCGCGCCCGTCGTTCTCCTCGTACGGCACCCACGTCCACACGATCTCGCCGGCATCCGGTGCACCGTCCCGCTGCGGCGCATAGTCGACGCGCAGATCACGGACGCGGTCGGGGTCGAGTTCGACCGTCTCGGTGCCGCGACCGCGCCCTGCGTCCGTGCTCGATGCGGTCGTATCCTCTGCGGTCCGCAGACGCGCGTCCGGGTGTCTCGGAGCCGAGGGCCGAGAGGTCCGATCCGACCCCACCGCCTTGAGCAGGATCGCCGCGAGTGATGCCAGGATGCCGTTGGTCTTGCCCACACGGTCACCCTAACCGGAGATCGTGATCCATCGGACACGCCCGACGCGAAGCCGCTCATCGGCCGGCCGGCACAGCGCAGGTACTGTGGCACCAGCCGTGCGTTCCGCGCGTCCCGTGGCACCGGTCGCGACGGGGGCCGTCACTGCCGGCGGACGCACTCGAACAGGAGACATCGATGTCGGACTTTGACTCTGCGGCGATCCTCGCGAAGCTCGCCGCGTTCCGCGCAGCGGATGCGCCCACCCACGGAGGGCGTGTCCTCAGCTACGTCTACGACCCGGGCCTGGATGAGCTGGACGAACTCGTCGCGGATGCCGTCCGCCTGTTCCAACCCGTCAACGGTCTGGACCCGACGACCTTCACCTCGGTGGCTGCGTTGGAGTCGGAGGTTCTCGGTTTCGCCCGAGACCTCCTGCACGGAAGCGGCGACGTCGTCGGCAACGTCACGTCCGGTGGCACGGAGTCCTGCCTGCTCGCCGTCAAGACCGCCAGGGACCTGTGGCGATCCGCCGGCGGCATGGGTCGCCCCCGGCTGCTGGCACCGGCGACCGTGCACGCCGCCTTCCACAAGGCCGCCCGCTACTTCGACCTCGACCTCGACCTCATTCCCGTGTCGACGGAGACAGGCGCCGTCGACGCCGCCGACATGATCGCCGCACTCGGCGACGATGTCGCGCTCGTCGTCGTCTCCGCGCCCTCGTACCCGTATGGCGCACTGGATCCTGTGGCCGACGTGGCGGCAGCCTGCGCGGATGCCGGGATCCCGCTCCACGTCGATGCGTGCATCGGAGGGCTCATCCTGCCGTTCTGGGGCGGCGACGACGTGTGGGACTTCAGGATCCCGGGCGTGACGAGCATCTCGGCCGACCTGCACAAGTTCGGATACGCCCCGAAGGGTGCGAGCGTCCTCGTTCATCGCGGCCGCGACCGGCACCGCAGCCAGTACTTCGTGACGATGGGCTGGGCCGGCTACCCGGTGATCAACCCCACGATGCTCGGATCGAAGTCCGCCACGGCGCTCGCCGCATCCTGGTCGATCATCCAGGCGCTCGGCACCGCGGGATTCACCGAACTGGCGCAATCCTGCCGACGTGCGACGGCGGCGCTGGCCGCCGCGATCCAGGGCATCGAAGGTCTGCGCGTGTTCGGCGACCCGACCGGCCCGCTTCTCGCGATCGCCGTCGACGATGCGGCGGAGCCCGAGCGGCGCGTCGACCCGCATCTGCTCGCGGATCAGGCTCGGCTGCGAGGGTGGGGGCTTCAGCTTCAGCCCGGCCTCACCCAACGCGACGGAAGCCGCCTTCCCCACACGACCCATCTGACGATCACTCCGGTCACCGAGGCTCGAGTCACCGAGCTGGTCGCCGACCTCGTCGCCTGCGCCGATGCCGTGCGTGGCGTCCCTCGTCCCGATGTGACTGCGTTGCTGGGTGCGCTCGGTGGACTCGCCGGCGACGGACCCATCGACTCGGAGACGGCGGCGGCGATCCTCGGCCACATCGGCATCACACCTGATTCCCCGTCGCTGCCCGGTGATCAGGCGACCCTTCTCGCCCTCATCGAGAGCCTGCCGCGGCCTCTCACCGAGCGGCTCCTCGTCGAACTGCTGGCCCGCGTGATCGAACCTCGCTGAGCCACCGGACACGGGAAGGGCCCGAGCGAGACGATCTCACTCGGGCCCTTCTCGTCGTCAGACGGGATCAGGCGTCCGCGAGCGCGTAGCCCTCCTCGCCGTGCACGACCTGGTCGACACCGGCGATCTCGTCCTCGTTGGTGATGCGGAAGCCGATCGTCTTCTGGATCGCGAAGCCGATGATGAAGGCCACGACGAACGAGTAGATCAGCACACCGAGCGCCGCGATCAGCTGCACCGCGAGCTGGCGGAAGTCGCCGCCGACGAAGAGACCGGTACCGGTGGCGAAGAAGCCGAGGTAGAGCGTACCGATCAGACCGCCGACGAGGTGGATGCCGACCACGTCGAGCGAGTCGTCGAAGCCGAGACGGAACTTCAGCTCGACCGCGAGGGCGCAGACGATACCGGCGACGGCGCCGAGAAGCAGAGACCAGCCGGGGGTCAGGTTGGCGCAGGCCGGGGTGATCGCGACGAGACCCGCCACCGCGCCGGAAGCCGCACCGACCGAGGTCGCCTTGCCGTCCTTGATGCGCTCGATGAGGATCCAGCCGAGGATCGCGGCCGCCGTGGCGCCCAGGGTGTTCAGCCCGATGAGGCCGACGCCGCCCATGTCCTCCGCGAGCCATTCCGCGCCCGCGTTGAAGCCGAACCAGCCGAACCACAGCAGGGCGGCACCGAGGAGCGTCAGCGGCACGTTGTGCGGCTTGAGGATGCCCTTCTGGAAGCCGATGCGCTTGCCGAGGACGAGCGCGAGGGCGAGAGCTGCGGCACCCGCGTTGATGTGCACCGCGGTTCCACCGGCGTAGTCGATCACGCCGATCCCGCTGTCCTCACCGAAGAGCGTGGTGCCGAGGTTCATGATCCAGCCGCCGCCCCAGACCCATGCGGCGACCGGGAAGTAGCCCACGGTGGCGAAGATGCCGGCGAAGATGAGCCAGCTGCCGAACTTCGCGCGGTCGGCGATGGCGCCCGAGATCAGGGCGACGGTGATGATCGCGAACGTGGCACCGTAGGCGACGCCCAGGAGCGCGACGTTCGAGCCCTCACCGGCGGCCAGGCTCGAGAGCCCGAAGTCGGCGAACGGGTTGCCCGCGAAGGCGGTCGGGCTGTCGACGGCGCTCATCGAGAAGCCGTAGAGAATCCACAGCACGGCGACGAGACCGATGGAGCCGAAGCTCATCATCATCATGCTGACGACGCTCTTCGCCTTGACGAGACCGCCGTAGAAGAAGGCGACGCCGGGCGTCATGAGCAGCACCAGCGCTGTCGCGGTGATCGCCCACGAGATGTTGCCGGGAGCATCCATAGGAAAACCTCACATCCGAAGTAATTGAGAGCTTCAGTGTGGGGCCCGGTGGTTTCGTCAATGCGTGAGGTTTGTTTCCCCGCTGTTACAGCGCGGCTCGGCCTGTGAACATCGCGTTACGTGGATCTGCGGGCTTACGCAGAATGTGTCAGCGCATTGAGCCGCGACACGGCTCGCAGGTACTTCTTCCGGTACCCGCCGGCGACCATCTCGTCGGAGAACACCGAGTCGAGACCGAGGCCGGTCGCGAAGATCGGGATCTGCGCGTCGTACACGCGGTCGACGAAGGCCACGAAACGGAGTGCCTCCGACTGGTCGGTGAGCTGACGGACACCGCGGAGTCCGACCCCGGTGAGTCCGTCGATGAGGCGGATGTAGCGCGAGGGATGCACCTGGGCGAGGTGCCGGATCAGGTCGTCGAACGCGTCGTCGGAGAACGCTCCGGTGGCGGCGCCGGCCTCGGCGGCCTGCGCGTACGCCGCGTCGTCGAGCACGACGGCGTGCCCGTCGAGCGCGCGCTGACGGAAGTCGACCCCGTCGATCCGCAGAGTCTGGAAGCTGTCCGACATCGCGTGGATCTCGCGGAGGAAGTCCTGTGCGGCGAAGCGTCCCTCGCCGAGCGCGTTCGGCGGGGTGTTCGAGGTCGCGGCCAGGCGTGTGCCGGACGGGACGAGCTCGCCGAGGAGCCTGGTCATCACCATGGTGTCGCCCGGATCGTCGAGCTCGAACTCGTCGATGCACAGCAGGTCCGCGCCCTTGAGCAGATCGACGGTGTTCTTGTAGCCGAGCGCTCCGACGAGCGCGGTGTACTCGATGAACGACCCGAAGTACTTCCGGCGGGCCGGCATCGCGTGGTAGATCGATGCGAGCAGGTGCGTCTTGCCGACGCCGAATCCACCGTCCAGATAGACGCCGGGCTTGAGTTCCGGCTCCTTCTTCGCACGGCTGAACAGGCCACCGCGCTTCGCCGGCGTCCCACGGCCGGCGAAGCGCATCAGCGTCTCCTTCGCCTCCTCCTGCGACGGGTACGCGGGATCCGCGCGGTAGCTGTCGAAGGTCGCGGTGTCGAACTGGGGCGGCGGCACCAGGCTCGCGAGCATCTCGGGTCCGGTGACCGTCGGCTGACGCTCGGTGAGGTGCACGATTCCCGTGCGGCTGGTCGTGTCGGTCATCACGGTCCTGAATCGGGTGCTCGCCTGTGTCGAAGTCTTACGAATCGGGCGCAGGGTGCTCGGCGGGGATCTATCGTCGAAGGGACGGATCAACACTACGCCGTCCGCACCGCCCCCTCGTCCGCTCACCGCTTCGGAGATCCCATGGCCATCGAGTTCGATTCCTCCTCCCCCAAGTTCGCCGAGTACGCCGAACCCGGCCGCCTCGTCACCACGGAATGGCTGGCGGAACGTCTGGGAACTCCCGGACTCGTGGTCGTCGAATCCGACGAGGACGTGCTCTTGTACGAGACCGGCCACATCCCGGGCGCGGTGAAGGTGGACTGGCACACCGAGCTCAACGACCCGGTCGTGCGCGACTACGTGGATGGCGAGGGCTTCGCCGCGCTGCTGAGCCGCAAGGGCATCGACCGTTCCGACACGGTCGTGATCTACGGCGACAAGAACAACTGGTGGGCCGCGTACGCGCTCTGGGTGTTCTCCCTGTTCGGGCATGAAGACGTCCGGCTGCTCGACGGCGGCCGCGACCGCTGGATCGCGGAGGGGCGCGAGCTCACACGCGAAGCCGCGAACCGCCCGGCGACGGAGTACCCGGTCGTCGAACGTGACGATTCGGTCATCCGGGCCTACAAGGAGGATGTGCTCGCCCACATCGGCAGCCCTCTGATCGACGTGCGCTCGCCCGAGGAGTACAGCGGTGAGCGCACCACGGCTCCGGCCTACCCCGAGGAGGGCACGCTCCGTGCCGGCCACATCCCCACCGCGCAGAGCGTGCCGTGGGCGAAGGCCGTCGCCGAGGACGGCGGCTTCCGCAGCCGCGCCGAACTCGACGCCATCTACCGCGACGGCGCGGGGCTCAACGACGGGGACGACGTCGTCGCGTACTGCCGGATCGGTGAGCGCTCCAGCCACACCTGGTTCGTGCTCAAGCACCTGCTCGGATTCGAGAACGTGCGCAACTACGACGGATCCTGGACCGAGTGGGGCAGCGCCGTGCGGGTGCCGATCGTCACCGGCTCCGAGCCCGGGTCCCTCTGACCGTGTGACAATGACAGGGATGAGCACCAGCGCCGTTCCCGACATCCTCGCCGACATCCGCGACAGCTTCCTGGAGACCCCGGAGGCAGACCGTCTTCTGCTGCTCCTCGAGTTCGCTGACGAACTCCCGGCGGTATCCGACGAGGTCGCGAACCATCCCGAGATGTGTGAGCGGGTGGCGGAGTGCCAGTCCCCCGTCTACATCTACGTCGAGGTGAACGACGGCGTGGTCACGATGCATGCCACGGCCCCGCCCGAGGCGCCCACCACCCGTGGGTTCGCCAGCATCCTCGTGCAGGGCATCACAGGGCTCACGCCCGATGAGGTGCTTGCGATCCCCGAGGACTACCCCCAGTCGATCGGCCTGACCAAGGCGGTGTCCCCGCTGCGGATCGGCGGCATGACCGGCATGCTGATGCGCGCGAAGAACCAGGTCAGGCAGAAGCGCTGAGGCCCTGCGCATCCAGCCACTCGGTGATGGCGGTGCTCCAGCCGGTCTGGTCGTAGTTCCAGAGCTTGGTGTGACGCGCCACGGTGAATCGCGGCATGGTCACGAGGTCTGGCCGCGCCTCCTGCAGCGCATGCGAGGCATCGGCGGGAACGAAGCCGTCGTCGTCGCTGTGCAGGATCAGGATCGGTGCGGTGAGTTCATCCGCGCGGGCCACCATGTCCAGCCGATCGAACGCGATCGCCTCATCCGCGCCGCTGAGGCGTGCGGTGAGCGGGATCTGCAGCGCGCCCATGGCCAGCTCTGGAAGCGGTGCCCGCACCCCGGCGAGCTGCGCCTGGAACCGCAGCACCGTGCGCCAGTCCACGACCGGAGACTCGAGGATGACGCCGGCGATGCGGTCACGGTTCCCCGATGAGACGGCGGCCTGCAATGACACGGCGCCTCCCATCGACCAGCCCATGAGGACGACGCGCTCCGCCCCGTGCCGGAGCGCATACGCGATCGCGGCATCGACATCGCGCCACTCCGCGGCACCGAGCGCGTAGGCGCCGGCCCTCGTGCGCGGCGCCTCACCGTCGTTGCGATAGGACACGACGAGGTTCGGCAGTCCGGCCGCATGCAGGACGGGCACCGCCCGCAGACATTCCGCTCGGGTCGCGCCGCGTCCGTGCACCTGAATCACCCACGTCGACGACGTCGCGGGGAAATACCAGGCCGGGCACGGTCCGGCAGGAGATCCGATGAGCACGCTCTCCCAGCGCAGGTGCAGTTCGCTCGGTGAGGAGTAGTAGTAGCCGCTGAACGTGGCATCACGGTCGATACGGGCGCCGGGCTCGATCTGGGTCAGCAGCTTCCGGCGCACACTCGAGCCATCGGCGCTGAGCACGGCGCCGAGCTTGACGTATCCGTAGGTGCCGGTCGTGAACAATCCGTAGCGGCCAGGCAGCTCGGAGTCGAGGGTGCGCTGCAGCTCGATGGTCTGGGCGCCCGTGTCGACGGCGAGGATCTCGGTGTCGGTCGTGCGACGCATGGGCGTCACCACGCGGCGGGCGACCGCGAGCACGACAACCGAGAACGCGACCCCGAGTGCGAGCAGCGCGGGGACAAGGAGCGTAACGGCGTGCCTGAGACTCTTCATCGCTTCCTGACTCTAGCCTGTTGCCGTGACCGCACACCCCGATGCCGGGACGCCCTTCGAGAGCGCCGTGGCCGAACTGCGCGAGACCGAGTTCCGCGACGACATCGTGGTGCGCGAGATCGCCACTCCGCAGGGCCTCGCTCCGTTCGCGATCGCGCTCGCCGCCGACGTTCGACCGGACGGCGAGGGCGAGTCCGTGTACGGCACGGGTCGGTTCGTCCTGCTCCACGACCCGGACGAGCCCGGATCGTGGGGCGGCGCCTGGCGGATCGTGCTCTTCGCCCAGGCTCCGTTGGAGACCGAGATCGGCACGGATCCCCTCCTCGCGGATGTGACCTGGTCCTGGCTCGTCGATGCTCTCGACTCCCGGGAGGCCGTGTACCACTCGGCGTCGGGCACCTCCACGAAGACACTGTCGAAGGGATTCGGGGGGCTCGCCATCGAAGGCGACGGCGCCCAGATAGAATTGCGGGCGTCCTGGACTCCGGAAGGCCCATTCCGACCGCACGTCGAAGCATGGGCCGAGCTGGTCGGAATGCTGGCGGGGCTTCCGCCGGGTTCCGAGGGCATCGCCGTGATCGGCGCGCGAAAGGCTGTACGTGACTGAATACTCCGTGATCTCCGACATCGAGGAGTTCCGCGCGGCATGCGCTGCGCTCGCCGCAGGCACCGGCCCCGTGGCTGTGGATGTGGAACGCGCATCGGGGTTCCGATACTCGCAACGCGCCTACCTCGTGCAGGTCTACCGTCGCGAGGCCGGGGTCTTCCTCTTCGATCCGCCGGCGATCGGCGACTTCGCCGCGCTGCAGGAGGCGATCGGAGACATCGAGTGGGTGCTCCATGCCGCGAGCCAGGACCTGCCCTCCCTTCGGGAGCTGCACCTCGAGCCCCCGATGATCTTCGACACGGAGCTGGCGTCGCGACTGCTCGGGCATGAACGCGTCGGCCTCGCCGCCGTCGCGGAGGACACGCTGGGCATCACCCTCAAGAAGGAGCACTCCGCCGCGGACTGGTCGACACGGCCGCTGCCCGACTCGTGGTTGGAGTACGCGGCGCTCGACGTGCTGCATCTGGTCGACGTGAGAGATGTGCTGGTGCTCGAGCTCGAGGAGCAGGGCAAGACGGAGTTCGCGGCGGAGGAGTTCGCCGCCACGCTCGCCCGTGCCCCCAAGCCGCCGCGCGAGGACCCGTGGCGTCGACTCAGCGGTCTGCACCAGGTGCGCGGCGCCCGCAACCTAGCCGTCGCCCGCGCCCTCTGGCAGGCCCGTGAGGCGTACGCCCAGGAGCAGGACGTCTCCCCCGGCCGCCTCGTGCCCGATCGTTCGCTCGTCGCGGCCGTCATGGCGAATCCGTCGTCGAAGCAGGTGCTGGCCGGCACCAAGGAGTTCCAGGGCCGCGCGAGCCGCTCTCAGCTCGACCGCTGGTGGCAGGCGATCGTCGACGGCCGCGCCACCGAAGAGCTGCCCCGTGAGCGCGTCCCGAGCGACACCCTTCCCCCACCTCGCGCGTGGGCGGATCGCAACCCTGAGGCGGATGCGCGACTGAAGGCGGCACGCCCTGCCGTGGAGGCCCTGGCCGAAGAGCTCGGGATGCCGACCGAGAACCTGCTCACCCCGGAGTATCTGCGGCGCATCGCCTGGGATGCCCCCGGCGAGACCGCTGAGGAGATCGGCGCCGCGCTCGCCGCCCTCGGCGCACGTCCGTGGCAGATTGAACAGACTGCACAGAAGATCGCGGCCGCCTTTGTAGAGGCCGCGCAATCGCCCGACACCACGTCCGCACCGGCTTCGTAGGTTCGATCCAACCGATTCCTCCCTGTTTCCGAGGCTTCATAGACTGAGGCCACGCACAAACTTGGAGGCAGAGTGGCCGAGATCTCGGACGTCTTCTTCGTCGATGGAGTGCGCACCCCCTTCGGGCGCGCCGGCGAAAAGGGCATGTATTGGAACACCCGCGCGGATGACCTCGCGGTCAAGGCGACCATCGGCCTCATGGAGCGCAACGCGGCCATCCCGGCCGACCGCATCGACGATGTCGCGATCGCCGCGACGAGCCAGACCGGAGACCAGGGTCTGACCCTCGGCCGTTCGGTCGCGATCCTCGCCGGGCTCCCGCAGACGGTCCCCGGACTCGCGGTGGAGCGCATGTGCGCCGGCGCGATGACGAGCGTCACCACCATGGGCGCATCGATCGGTGTCGGCATGTACGACTTCGCCCTCGCCGGCGGCGTCGAGCACATGGGACACCACCCGATCGGCGGCAACGCCGACCCGAACCCACGTTTCGTGGCCGAGCGGATGGTCGACCCCGGCGCCCTCAACATGGGTGTCACCGCCGAGCGCATCTTCGATCGGTTCCCGCACCTCACCAAGGAGCGCTCCGACCGGTTCGGCATGCTCAGCCAGCACAAGGTGCAGGCCGCGTACGACGCCGGCAAGATCCAGCCCGACCTGGTGTCCGTGGCGATCAAGGGCGCCGACGGCGCGTGGGGTCTTGCGACCGAGGACGAAGGCCGTCGCCCGCAGACGACGATGGAAGACCTCGCGGCCCTCAAGACGCCGTTCCGCCCACACGGTCGTGTCACGGCCGGCACCTCCTCGCCGCTCACCGACGGCGCGACGATGTCGCTGCTCGCCGGTGGCGGTGCCGTCAAGGAGTTCGGCCTGGCTCCGAAGATGCGCATGGTCTCGTTCGCCTTCGCCGGCGTGCAGCCCGAGATCATGGGGATCGGACCGATCCCGTCCACCGAGAAGGCCCTGAAGAAGGCCGGACTCACCATCGACGACATCGGCCTGTTCGAGCTCAACGAGGCCTTCGCGATCCAGGTCATCTCGCTCCTCGACCACTTCGGGATCGCCGACGACGACCCCCGCGTCAACCAGTGGGGCGGCGCGATCGCGCTCGGACACCCGCTCGCGGCATCCGGCGTGCGCCTGATGATCCAGTTGGCGGCGCAGTTCGCCGAGCGTCCCGACGTCCGCTACGGCCTCACCGCCATGTGCGTCGGACTGGGCCAGGGCGGTTCGGTCATCTGGGAGAACCCGCACTACGACGGCAAGAAGAGGAAGTAAGCCGCGATGACGAACTACGACGAGATCGACTTCTCCCCCATCCAGGCGCTCACCGAGGGCGAGGTCATCACCCAGTCGCCTGTGCGCGACATCCGTCTCGCCTCCGGCAAGGTTCTCGCGCTGATCACGCTCGACAACGGTCGCGATCACACCCGGCCGAACACGCTCGGACCGGCGACGCTGACCCAGCTCGGCGAGACCCTCGACGGCCTCAAGGCGCGCGCCGCGTCCGGTGAGATCCAGGCCGTCGGCATTACCGGCAAGCAGTACATCCTCGCGGCCGGCGCCGATCTGTCCGACATCAGCAAGGTCGGCTCGCGCGACAACGCCCGTCTGATCGCGCAGCTCGGTCACAAGGTGCTCGGCAAGCTCGGTGAGCTGGGCGTCCCCTCCTTCGCCTTCGTGAACGGCCTCGCCCTGGGTGGCGGCCTGGAGATCGCGCTGAACTCCAGCTACCGCACGGTCGACGCCTCCGCCGCGGCGATCGCGCTGCCCGAGGTCTTCCTCGGGATCATCCCCGGCTGGGGTGGCGCCTACCTGCTGCCGAACCTCATCGGCATCGAGAACGCGCTCGAGGTCGTCATCTCGAACCCGCTCAAGCAGAACCGGATGCTCAAGCCGCAGCAGGCGTTCGACCTCGGCATCTTCGACGCCATCTTCCCCGCTGCCAACTACCTCGAGAACTCGCTCGCCTGGGCCGACGCCGTGCTCGGCGGCAAGAAGGTGGAGCGCAAGAACGAGCCCGGCAAGATCGAGCGCCTCACCAAGTGGCCGATCGCCATCAAGATGGCCCGCGGGATGCTCGAGTCGAAGATCGGCACCATGCCGAAGTCGCCGTATGCCGCACTCGACCTGCTCGACAAGGCCAAGAGCGGCACGAAGGCGGAGGGCTTCGCACGCGAGGACGAGGCCCTCGCCGAACTCGTCACCGGCGATCAGTTCGCCGCATCGATGTACGCGTTCGACCTCGTGCAGAAGCGTGCGAAGCGCCCGGTCGGCGCCCCCGACAAGGAGTTGGCGAAGAAGGTCACCAAGGTCGGCATCATCGGCGCGGGGCTCATGGCGAGCCAGTTCGCGCTGCTGTTCGTGCGCAAGCTGCAGGTTCCCGTGCTGATCACCGACCTGGACCAGGCGCGCGTCGACAAGGGCGTCGCCTACATCCACGAGGAGATCGGCAAGCTCGAGGCCAAGGGACGGCTCGACTCCGACACCGCGAACAAGCTGCGCGCCCTGGTGACCGGCACCACCGACAAGAGCCTCTACGCCGACTGCGACTTCGTGATCGAAGCCGTGTTCGAAGAGGTGGGTGTCAAGCAGCAGGTGTTCGGCGAGATCGAGAAGATCATCGCGGAGGACGCGATCCTCGCGACCAACACCTCGTCGCTGTCGGTCGAGGAGATCGGCTCGAAGCTCGCGCACCCGGAGCGGCTGGTCGGATTCCACTTCTTCAACCCGGTCGCGGTCATGCCGCTGATCGAGATCGTGAAGACGCCCGCCACCGCGGACGCCGCACTGTCGACCGCCTTCGTCGTCGCGAAGAACCTCGGCAAGAACGCCGTCCTCACCGCGGACGCGCCCGGCTTCGTCGTGAACCGACTGCTCGCCAAGGTGATGGGCGAAGCGGCACGCGCCGTCTACGAGGGCACGCCGATCGCAGATGTCGAGAAGGCCTTCGGCCCGCTCGGCCTGCCGATGGGCCCGTTCCAGCTGATCGACCTGGTCGGCTGGAAGGTCGCCGCCCACGTGCAGGACACGATGGTCAAGGCCTTCCCCGATCGGTTCTACGCCAACGAGAACTTCCACGCTCTCGCCGAGCTCGATGCGGTCGTGGAGAAGGACAAGGGCGGACGTGTCGTCGGTTGGAGCAAGCAGGCCGAGAAGGTGCTGAAGCCTGCCGTGGGCAAGACGCCGGCATCGGCGGCGACGATCCTCCAGCGAGTGCAGGACGGTCTGGCGCAGGAGATCAAGCTCATGCTCGACGAGGGCGTCGTCTCGGAGGTCGAGGACATCGACCTGTGCCTGATCCTGGGTGCGGGATGGCCGTTCATCGACGGCGGTGCGTCTCCGTATCTCGACCGCGAAGGCGCCTCGGAGCGCGCATTCGGCGGATCGTTCCACACTCCGCAGATCCGCGGCGTCGCCAGCCGCTGATCCTCTGAGAAGGGGCCGCATCTTCGGATGCGGCCCCTTCGTCGTCTACGGCGTCGGCCGAGGATCCGTCTCCCCGGATCGCGGCCAGTACGACAGCGCACGCTCCGCCAGCGCGGTGATCGTGAGCGAGGGGTTCACACCCGGGTTCGCAGGAATCGCGGCGCCGTCGACGACATGCAGCCCGGGGTGTCCCCAGACGCGGTGGTACGCATCGATGACGCCATCGGCGCGGCTGGCGGAGATCACTGCGCCGCCGAGGAAGTGCGCCGTCAAGGGGATGCCGAACACCTCGGGCCACGACCCCCGCGCTTCGGCGCTCACACCGCCTTCGCGTTCGACCCTGGCGGCGATCGCCGCGGCCGCGGTGTGCGCCTGCGGGAGGTAGCTCGGATTCGGTTCGCCGTGCCCCTGCGCACTCGTCATCACCAGGCGGCCGAAGCGTCGGCGCAGTGACAGGGTGAGCGAGTTGTCGGCGTTCTGCATCACCAGGGCGATGATCCCGCGTTCGCTCCATCGACGCAGCGTCCCCAGCCGGAACTGTCGCACCGGAGAGCGGAGCACCTGGACGAGGAGGCTGCCCAGCCGTCTCCCGATCCGCCGATCACCGGGGACCAGGACGGTCGCCAGCGCGCCCATGAGGTTCGACCCCGGACCGTAGCGGACGTTCTCGACATGGGTGTTCTCGTCGACGTGGAACGACGTCGTGATGGCGACCCCGCGGGCGAGTTGAAGCGCCTCGGGAACCCGGGTCGCGACGGCGCCGTCGAGGGCCTCGGAGTTGGTGCGAGTGAGGCGCCCGACTGCATCGGACACGCGCGGCAGCGCGCCCGATGCCTTCATCCGGTGCAGCAGCTGCTGCGTCCCCCAGGTGCCGGCCGCGAGCACCACCTGCCGGGCGGTCACCGTGCGTCGCGCGTGACGCATCCACGCACCGCTCCGCTGCGTCGTCACGGTGAACCCGCCACCGGGAAGCTCCCGCACCTCGGTGACCGTGCGCAGGGGCTCGATGCGCACACCACGACGTTCCGCGAGCGCCAGGTAGTTCTTCATGAGCGTGTTCTTCGCGCCGACCCGGCATCCGACCATGCAGTTGCCGCACAGCGTGCACCCCGTCCGGTCGGGCCCCTCGCCACCGAAGAACGGATCGGGCGTGCGCTCTCCCGGCTTCCCGAACCACACCCCCACCGGTGCGCGGCGGAACGTGTCGCCCACGCCGAGGTCTTCTGCCGCGCCCGCCATGATCCGCTCGACCGGGCCCGTATGCGGGTAGTGCTCGACGACTCCCAGCATCCGCTTGGCTGTGGCGTAGTGCGGCGCGAGCTCGGACTCCCAGTCGGCGATCCCTCGCCACTGCGGATCCTGGAAGAAGACGCTGCCAGGCTGGTAGAGCGTGTTGGCGTAGTTGAGCGAGCCGCCGCCCACTCCGGCACCGGCGAGGATCATCACGTGAGGAAGCCGGTGGATGCGCTGCACTCCCTGGCATCCGAGCCCCGGCGCCCACAGGTAACGGCGGAGGTTCCAGTTCGTCTTCGCGAAGTCGTCATCCTCGAAGCGTCGACCCGCCTCGTACACACGTACCCGGTAGCCCTTCTCGGCCAGGCGCAGAGCGGCGACGGAACCGCCGAATCCCGATCCCACGATCACGACGTCTTCGTCGAACTCACTCATGGCTCTCCTTCGGGACCAGCATCGTGAACGCCGAGGGCAGGACGGCGATGGTGCACTCGTCCTCGCCGATGCGCTCGCCGTCCGCATAGATCACGAGGCCCGGGGCGGAGACGGTGACCGTCCGCGCACGACGATGCACGACCTCGGCTCGACGCAGATGTGTCCCCCGCAGCAGCAGTGGGAACAGTCGCAGCAGCCGCAACCGCGTGAGCGGGGCCACTTGCACGACGTCGAGCAGACCATCGTCGGGCAGCGCGCCGACGCAGACCGGCATCCCGCCTCCGTAGCTCGACGTGCTGCCGACCGCGATCAGCGTGCCCGGCGTTCGCGTCATCGGCTCGCCGTCGACCGCGAGAGTGAAGTCCATCGGACGGAGGCGTGCGAGTTCGATCAGCAGGGCGAGGTAGTAGCGCAGCGCCCCGTGTGGCCAACGCAGCCGGTTCGTGCGGTCGCTGACCTTCGCGTCGAACCCCAGCGCGGCGATCGTGAGGAACTTCCGGGCGCCGCTCGCGGATCGCACCTCGCCGACGTCGATCGATCGCGGCACACCGGTCAGAGCGAGCTCCGCAGCCTGCGCCGCATCCCGACGCGGCAGATCGAGGGCCCGCGCGAGATCGTTGCCCGTGCCAGCCGCGACCAGGACCACCGGAACCGATGCCGCGCACACGGTGTCGAGCACCCCCGACAGTGTGCCGTCGCCGCCGACCACGACGAGAGCGCGTGGGGCATCCGCCAGGGCGGTGACGGCGAGCCGTGCGGTGTCGGCCGCAGAGGCTCCGGCGTAGGCGCGCACCTCGGCCCCGCGGGCGCGGAGATGCCGGACCGCGGTCTCCGCAGCTCTTCCACCCCGCCCCTTCCCGGAGAACGGATTCGCGAGCACCGCGATGTGGTCGGCCATGTCAGCGGGTCCGTTCGCTGGGGATGACGGCACCGGGATTCAGGATGCCGGTGGGATCGAGCTCGCGCTTGATCGCCGCGAGGATGCGAATGCCGGTGTCGCCGATCTCCTGCCCCAGCCAGGCCGCATGATCGCGCCCGACGGCGTGATGGTGGCTGATCGTGCCGCCGGCCGCGATGATCGCGTCATTCACGCGCGCCTTGACCGGGTCCCACGTCCCGAGCGGATCGGAGCGGACGCCTGCGAGCACTGTGAAGTAGAGCGATGCCCCCGTCGGATAGATGTGGGAGACGTGGCACATGATGTACGACTTCGCTCCCGCATCCGCGAATCCGGACTTCAGCGCGGATTCCACCGCCGACCGCAGGGCCTGCAGGTTCGACCAGGTGGTCGCTGTCTCGAGAGTCTCGCAGAACACGCCCGCGTCGAGCAGCGAGTCCCGCAGATAGGGCCCGTCGAACCGGCCCTCGAGCCATTCCTCCGCCGCGCCCTCGCCCGCCGAGGTGCCTCCGGCCGCCGCGAGCAGCGCGGTGGTGCGTGCGCGGCGCTCCCCGATCCCCGCTCCCTCGTAGACGGTCACGACGCTCGCGCCCTTCGCCATCGCCTTGCCGATCCTGCCGACCTGGGCGAGACTCACGGCAGTCTCCGCTTCATCGGACAGGCGGATGACGGTGGGACCTCCGCCGTGCTGAGCTACTTGACGGAGCCCTTCGGCACCGCTCGCGAAGTCGGGGAACGACCACGACTCGAACACGCGCTCATGCGGGATCGGGTGCACGCGCACGCGCACCTCGGTGATGACGCCGAAGATGCCCTCTGAGCCGAGGAACACCCGGATCAGGTCGGGCCCCGCGGCGGACCCGGGTGACCGCCCGAGCTCGAGATCTCCGGTCGGGGTCGCGACCCGGATGCCGGTGACCATGGTGTCGAAGCGCCCGTTGCCTGCCGAGTTCTGTCCCGACGAGCGGGCGGCCGCGAAGCCGCCGATCGTCGCATAGCGGAAGCTCTGCGGGTAGTGTCCGAGCTCGAATCCCTGCGCGGCGAGCAGGGCCTCGGCCTCAGGACCGGTCGTGCCCGCGGCGATGACGGCCTCTCCGCTGATCACGTCGAGACGGAGGAGCCCCGAGAGTCTGCGGAGGTCGAGGCTCACGACCGCGTGATGGGAGCCGCGCTCCGGATCGAGCGCCCCCACCACGCTGGTCCCGCCGCCGAAGGGGATCACCGCGATGCCCCGCTCGGTCGCGAGGTCGAGGCAGGCGCGCACCTCGGCGTGATCGCCGGGTCGGAGCACCGCATCCGGAGCCTCCTGCTCCGCCAGCCGTCGCCGCAGCAGGTCGGGGGTCGAGCGTCCACCCGCGTGGCGGATACGCGCTTCGACCGAGAGGTCGACGTGTTCCGCCCCGATCACGTCGCGGAATGCGCCCAGGTCGCCCTCGTTCAGCGCCGACGGGGCGACGCGCACTGCGGCGAGTTCGACCGCGGGCTGCGGCTTGCGGATCCGACCGAGAAGCAACGGCAGCAGCGCGCGGACGGCAAGGGGGAGCTCCTTCGCCTTCGAGGGGTCGCCCCACCCGTTCCATCGCATCGACGGGTCGCCGTCGACCCTGCCAGAATTTTGGCTCATGCGTTACAGTGTGACAGATCATGGAAGAACGTCAACCAGCGTGGGATGCCACGCAGACACGAATCCTCGACGCCGCCGACGAGTTGATCGAGCGGCGAGGAGTGCACGGGGTGACGATCGCTGAGCTCGCCCGCCGCGCCGAGCTCAGCCGTCCGACCATCTACCGCAACTGGAGCGATGCCGACGATGTCGTCCGCGCCGCGCTGCTGCGTCGCGTCGAGAGCATCCTGAACGCGTTCCCGGATCCCGCGCGCACCCGCGTCGGACTCGTCGACGACGTGCTCCGCTTCACGGCGCTCTTCCGGTCCGATCCGCTCTACGCGCGACTCCTCGATGACGAACCCGAGGCATTCACCCGGTACACCCTCCAGCGGGTCGGGTCGAGCCAGCGGATGATCCTGAACTGGCTCGCCGCCGCCATCGGCGCGGCCCAGTCCGAGGGGAGCATCAGGGATGGGGCGCCACAGGAGATCGCCGTCATGCTGTTGCTCATCGCCCAGTCCGCAGTCCTCTCGCACGGCACGGTCGCCGAGCTCATCTCCGAGTCCGCCTGGGAACGCGAGCTGCGGGCCGCACTCGACGGGCTGCTGCGCCCATGACTCGGGGATCATCCGCGCTCGACGTCGCGCGACGGAGGATCGATCTGCTCCGCACGGCGGATGAGCGCGTCGACGTCCTGGTCGTCGGCGGCGGCATCACGGGCGCCGGCTGCGCGCTGGATGCCGTCTCACGCGGACTCAGCGTCGCGCTGATCGAGGCGGAGGACCTCGCGTTCGGTACCAGCCGGTTCAGTTCCAAGCTCGTGCATGGCGGCCTGCGGTATCTCGCGACCGGGGATGTCGCGACCGCGAAGGAGAGCGCCCTCGAACGCCACCTGCTCATGACGACGATCGCCCCGCACCTGATCCATCCGCTCGGACAGCTGCTGCCGTTCACTCCGGGTGTCACGGCACGCCAGCGCGTTGCGGGGGCGATCGGCATGGGGATGGGCGATCTGCTGCGCATGCGGGCGCGCACCCCGCGGCGGGTGCTGCCTGCACCACGGCTGGTGTCGGCGCGGACGGCCGCACGACTCGTGCCCGCACTCGCGACACGCGGCCTGCGGGGCGGCATGTTGTCCTACGACGGTCAGCTCGTCGACGACGCGAGGCTCGTCGTCACGGTGGCACGCACGGCCGCCGCGCTCGGCGCGCGGATCCTCCCCCGCGTCCGCGCCATCGAGCTCCGCGGCGACGGCGCGAGCGTCGAGGACACCGTCACCGGAGAGCACTTCGAGCTCCGTGCCCGCGCCGTCATCAACGCGACCGGAGTGTGGGCGGGCGCCCTCGACGAAGCCATCCGGGTACGCCCGAGCCGCGGGACTCACATCGTCCTCGACGCGGAGGACCTCGGCTCCCCCACGGCCGCGCTCACTATCCCGCAGGAGGGTTCGATCAGCCGGTACGTGTTCGCGCTGCCGCAGGCGTACGGTCGGGTGCTCGTCGGGTTGACGGATGAAGATGCCCCTGGCGCAGTCCCCCGTGTGGCAGCCCCCACCGAGCAGGAGATCGCGTTCCTCTTGGAGAGCCTCAACCGGGTCATCACCACGCCCGTCAGCCGGTCGCAGGTGCGTGGTGCGTTCGCGGGGCTGCGTCCGCTCGTCGACAGCGACTCCGACGTCACGGCCGATGTGTCACGCCGGCACCTCGTGGCGGCGTCGGAGGGCGGATTCGTCACGGTGCTGGGCGGGAAGCTGACGACGTACCGTCGGATGGCCGAGGACGCCGTCGACGTTGCGCTGCGGATGCGCGGGCTGCCGTGGGCACCGTGCCGCACCGCCTCGCTGCGGCTGGTCGATCGCACGATCACCTCGACCGGCGAGCTGCTCGACGAGAGCACCGGGTTGCATCGTGGAGAGGTCGAGTTCGCGGTCCGCGCGGAGGGGGCGATGACGGCGGAGGATGTCCTCGACCGGCGCACGCGCATCGGTCTCGTCGAGGCCGACCGAGCACGCTGCCGAGCCGTCGTCGAGAAGATCGTCGCCGAAACGCTGGCGGAACTCCGCTGAGAGATCCGGCCGCCTCCCGGACCTTCCCGTCCCCACGATGCGGCGGAGTGGAGAACGCAGCAGGAACAGCGCATGAACTCCCCCTGATCCGCCGCGGTGACGGCGTCGTGACACGTGCCGGCACGGCACAGTGGTGTCATGGACATGCTCTTCACAATGCTGGGCGGTAAGGGGATGTCGGGGCTGCTGAAGACCGGTACCGCGGTCCTCACGACCCTGCTGATCCTGCCGGCACTCCTGAAGCTCTTCGTCGTCACGGTGGACGAGGGCTGGGCGGCGATCAGGACCCGGAACGGCAAGCCCATCATCCGCAATCGTCCGCAGCGACGCCCGCGCAACCGTGGCGGTGCCGTCGGAGAGGTCGTGGTCCTCGACCCGGGCTCGCACGGTGCGTTCCCCCTGTTCTACTGGTACCGGCTCATCGACGTACGCTGCCGGGCGACCGATCTCCCCGCGCGCGAGATGAGCGGAGCCGCAGGTCATCAGCACAGGGTGCATGCGTCGTTCGAATGGCGCCCGATACCGACCGGCCAGGATCTGCGCGTCTTCGAACTCGACGTGGTGAATGTGCAGGAACGTGCGTCGAACATCGTCGGAGCCGCACTGCGCGACGTGATCCGCGGACTCGAGGGCGCGGAGCTGCCCCACAACGACGAGATCAACACCAGGGTGATCGCAGCCAGTGCCGATGACGTCCGCCGCGCGTGCGGTGTGGAGCTCGTCCGTGTGATGGTCACCGGCGATGCCCTCACCGACGGCTACCTGCTGTCCACCGCCCTGCGGGACACGGATCGCGGCGCGCAGACCGTTGCAGCGCTACACGCCTTGAACTGACGTCCCCCGCGCCGCGGGTCGATGCGTCAGCGTCGTTGGTGCAGGGGAAGGTCGATGGTTCCGGTCTCGCCCGCGTGCCGCGCCTTGGGCACCCGCGTCCCGAGCACCTGAGCCACGATGTCCTGTGCGATCTTCGGCGCGGTGAGCCCCGCGTCCGCCAGGATCTGATCGCGGGACGCATGGTCGATGAACTCGTCCGGGAGGCCCAGTTCGTCCACCGCCGTGTCGATGCTGGCCTCACGGAGCACCTGCCGCACGCGCGTCCCGATCCCGCCGACTCGGATGCCGTCTTCGAGGGTGATCACGAGTCGATGATGCGCAGCGAGTTCGACGATCGACGGCTGCACGGGGATCGCCCAGCGCGGGTCGATCACGGTCGCTCCGATCCCCTGCGCGCGCAGGCGGTCGGCCACGTCCAGAGCGAGTGCCGCGAACGGGCCGATCGCGACGATGAGGACGTCCTCGGACTCACCGCGCGCCAGGACGTCGACGCCGTCGGCCAGCCTCTCGATCGCGGGAAGATCCTCCGCCACCTCCCCCTTCGGGAAGCGGATGACGGTCGGGGCGTCATCCACGGCGACGGCCTCTTCGAGTGCCTCGGTCAGCCGCGCGCCGTCCCGCGGAGCGGCGATGCGGATGTGCGGGACGATCTGCAGCATCGCGAGGTCCCACATGCCGTGGTGGCTGGGGCCGTCAGGTCCGGTCACGCCCGCACGATCCAGCACGAATGTGACACCGGCCCGATGCAGGGCGACGTCCATCAGCACCTGATCGAACGCCCGTCCCATGAACGTGGCGTACAGCGCCACGACGGGATGCAGGCCGCCGAACGCGAATCCTGCTGCCGATGCCACGGCGTGCTGCTCGGCGATGCCGACGTCGTACACCCGATCGGGGAAGCGCTCGGCGAACGGTGCGAGACCGGTCGGACGGAGCATCGCTGCCGTCATGGCGATGACGTCGTCACGACGCTCTCCCACCGAGACCAGGGCATCCGAGAAGACGTCGGTCCACCCACGTCCGCCCGACGACAGCGTCTCGCCCGTCGTCGGATCGATGCGTCCGACGGCGTGGAACTGATCGGCGTCGTCGTCGCGTGCGGGCTGGTATCCGCGGCCCTTCTCCGTGATGGCGTGCACGATTACCGGAGCACCGTACGACTTCGCCAGCTCCAGTGTCTCGAGGAGGGCCGGGAGGTCGTGACCGTCGACCGGTCCGAGGTACTTGATGTCGAGGTTGGAGTACAGCGCCTCGTTGTTCGTGAAGCGCGACAGGAAGCCGTGCGTACCGCCACGGACGCCACGGAACACGGCACGCCCCACGGGACCGAAAGCGCGGAACAGTCGATCGGAACGCTGGTGGAGGTCCTTGTATGCGGCCGCGGTGCGCACCCGGTTGAGGTACCGCGACATGCCGCCGATCGTCGGGGCGTACGACCGCCCGTTGTCGTTGACGACGATGACCAGATTGCGGTCGTTGTCGTCGGAGATGTTGTTCAACGCCTCCCAGGTCATGCCTCCGGTCAGCGCGCCGTCGCCGACGACCGCGACCACATGACGGTCCGCACGACCCGTGGCGGTGAGAGCACGGGAGATCCCGTCCGCCCAGCTGAGGGAGCTCGACGCATGCGACGACTCCACGACATCGTGTGCGCTCTCGCCGCGCTGCGGGTATCCGGCCAGGCCGCCGCGCACGCGCAATCCGGAGAAGTCCTGACGACCGGTGAGCAGCTTGTGCACGTACGACTGATGCCCGGTGTCGAAGATGAAGGGGTCGTCCGGCGAGGAGAACACGCGGTGCAGAGCGATCGTCAGCTCGACGACGCCGAGGTTCGGGCCCAGGTGGCCACCGGTCCGCGACACGTTCTCGACGAGGAACGCGCGGATCTCCGCAGCGAGTTCGGCAAGCTGATCCGTGGACAGCGCGTCCAGATCACGGGGTCCTGAGATGCTCGGAAGAATGGGCATCTGCACCTCCTCACAGGCTCCGTCAGAAGCGCCCGACGACGGTGCGGGCGCCCTCTGATCCTACCCCGCGATGCTCGGCGAGCACCGTGAACGCGGCCCCCTTGACAACGACGGAGGGGCCCGGATCCGAAGACCCGAGCCCCTCCGTCTGTCCGATCAGACCAGCGAGCGCAGCACGTACTGCAGGATGCCGCCGTTGCGGTAGTAGTCCGCCTCACCGGGGGTGTCGATGCGGACGACCGCGTCGAACTCGACCGACTGCTTGCCCTCGGGCGAGTTCTCGCTCGGGGTCGCCGTGACCTTGACCGTCTTGGGGGTGACGCCGTTGTTGAGCTCCTCCAGGCCCGAGATCGAGACGATCTCGGTGCCGTCGAGGCCCAGCGACTCCCAGCTCTCGCCGGCGGGGAACTGCAGCGGGACGACGCCCATGCCGATCAGGTTCGAGCGGTGGATGCGCTCGAAGCTCTCGGTGATGACGGCCTTGACACCCAGCAGGCTGGTGCCCTTGGCCGCCCAGTCGCGCGACGAGCCGGAGCCGTACTCCTTGCCGCCGAAGATGACCAGCGGCGTGCCCTGCTCCTGGTAGTTCATGCTCGCGTCGTAGATGTACGACTGCGGGCCGCCGGGCTGGGTGAAGTCGCGGGTGAAGCCACCCTCGATCACCTGCCCGTCGTTGACGGCCGAGACCATGAGGTTCTTCAGGCGGATGTTCGCGAACGTGCCGCGGATCATCACCTCGTGGTTGCCACGACGCGAGCCGAAGGAGTTGAAGTCCTTGCGGTCGACACCGTGCTCGGTGAGGTACTGCGCCGCGGGGGTACCGGGCTTGATGTTGCCGGCCGGCGAGATGTGGTCGGTCGTGACCGAGTCGCCGAGCGTCGCCATGACACGGGCGCCGTGGATGTCCTTCACGGGGGTGAGTTCCATCGTCATGCCGTCGAAGTACGGGGCCTTGCGGACGTACGTCGAGTTCTCGTCCCACTGGAAGATCGCGTCGTCCGGGGTGGGCAGGCTGCGCCAGCGCTCGTCACCGTCGAAGACCGTCGCGTACTGCTTGATGAACTGGTCGCGCGAGATCGACGAGTCGACGATCTCCTGCACCTCGTCGGGCGTGGGCCAGATGTCCTTGAGGAACACGTCCTGACCGTCGGAGCCCTTGCCGAGCGCGTCGTTCTCGAAGTCGAAGTGCATCGACCCGGCCAGCGCATAGGCGATCACCAGCGGCGGGCTGGCGAGGTAGTTCATCTTCACGTCGGGGCTGATGCGGCCCTCGAAGTTGCGGTTGCCCGAGAGCACGGCGGTCACCGCGAGGTCGTGCGAGTTGATCGCCTCCGACACCTCTTCGATGAGCGGACCCGAGTTGCCGATGCAGATCGTGCAGCCGTAGCCGACGGTGAAGAAGCCGAGGCCCTCGAGGTCCTTGTCGAGACCGGACTTCTCGTAGTAGTCGGTGACGACCTTCGAACCGGGGCCGAGCGTCGTCTTGACCCAGGGCTTCTGCTTCAGGCCCTTCTGCAGCGCCTTGCGGGCGACGAGACCGGCCGCGATCATCACGGACGGGTTCGACGTGTTCGTGCAGGAGGTGATGGCCGCGAGGGTCACAGCGCCGTTGTCGAGGATGTACTTCTCTCCCGACGGCGTCGTGACCGGCACCGGCTTCGAGGCGTTCGCCGGGGCACCGCTGTTGATGTGTACCGGACGCGTGGTCGGCTCCTCGTCGCCGGGGACCTGACCGGGGTCGGACGCCGGGAAGGAGTGCTTCGACTCGAGGTCCACGATCGAGTCCGAGGTGGTCGGGGTGGCGTAGTTCAGGATGTCCTGCTCGAACTGCGACTTCGCGTCGGAGAGGAGGATGCGGTCCTGCGGACGCTTCGGACCCGCGATCGACGGCACGACGGTGCCGAGGTCGAGCTCGAGGTACTCGCTGAAGACCGGCTCGTGGGCGGCGTCATGCCAGAGCTTCTGCTCCTTCGCGTACGACTCGACCAGCGCGACGGCCTCCTCGCTGCGACCCGTGAGGCGCAGGTAGTCGAGGGTGACGTCGTCGATCGGGAAGATCGCGGCGGTGGAGCCGAACTCCGGCGACATGTTGCCGATCGTGGCGCGGTTAGCGAGCGGAACCGAGGCGACGCCCTCACCGTAGAACTCGACGAACTTGCCGACGACGCCGTGCTTGCGCAGCAGGTCGGTGATCGTGAGCACGACGTCGGTCGCGGTCACACCGGCGGGGATCTCACCGGAGAGCTTGAAGCCGACCACGCGCGGGATGAGCATCGACACGGGCTGGCCGAGCATCGCAGCCTCGGCCTCGATGCCGCCGACGCCCCAGCCCAGCACGCCGAGGCCGTTGACCATCGTGGTGTGCGAGTCGGTGCCGACGCAGGTGTCGGGGTAGGCGCGGAGCACGCCGTTCACGTCGCGGTCGTAGATGACCTTGGCCAGGTGCTCGATGTTGACCTGGTGCACGATGCCGGTGCCCGGGGGGACGACCTTGAAGTCGCTGAACGCGGTCTGGCCCCAGCGCAGGAACTGGTAGCGCTCACCGTTGCGCTCGTACTCGATCTCGACATTGCGCTCGAGCGCGTTCTCGGATCCGAAGAGGTCGGCGATGACGGAGTGGTCGATGACCATCTCGGCCGGCGAGAGCGGGTTGATCTTGTTGGCGTCGCCGCCCAGCGCCGTCACGGCCTCGCGCATGGTGGCGAGGTCGACGATGCAGGGAACACCCGTGAAGTCCTGCATGACCACACGGGCCGGCGTGAACTGGATCTCGGTGTTCGGCTCGGCCGCGGCATCCCACGAGCCCAGCGCCTCGATCTGCGCCTTCGTCACGTTCGCGCCGTCCTCGGTGCGAAGCAGGTTCTCCAGGAGGACCTTGAGACTGAAGGGGAGCTTCTCGAAACCGGGCACCGTGTCGATGCGGAAGATCTCGTAGTCGGTGCTGCCGACTGTCAGGGTGCTCTTGGCACCGAAGCTGTTCACCGTGGACACGAATCCGTCTCCTTCTATTCGGATGGGAGCGACAGGCGCCTCCATCTTGCTCGCCAGCGAGCCCCGGCGGCTAGCAAGGCGGACCTAACCAGTCTGCTCCGCTCGGGTCGCCGGCGAAAGCCTGCGATTTATCTTGATGTCAAGATAAATCTATCACGCCTCGGTGGTGTCCTCGCGCGCAGGCTGTCGAGGATGCAGCGCTCGCACCACCAGCCAGGTGACGGCGATGAGCGGCGCGAACAGCGGCAGTCCCATGATGAGCTTGAGGGTGCCGAGCGCCGTGACATCACCGGCGAGGTAGAGCGGCAGCTGCACGGCGAGGCGTGCGAAGAACAGGGCGGCCCAGGCGATGCCGAGCCAGAAGTATGCACGGCGCTTGCGGCGATCGTTGCGCCACGTCGTGCCCTCTCCCATCAGGAAGCCGACGGCCAGTCCGATCAGCGACCAGCCGATCAGGGCCGACACCAGGATGACGGATCCGTAGACGGCGTTCGTGATGAGACCGGGGACGAAGTTGTCCGCGCCGCGTCCGGTCCACAGGGCCAGCGCTGCGGCCGCGACGGCGGCGACTAGGCCACCCAGCGCGGCGGACGGAGGCGACTTCTGCACGAGACGCACGACGGTGAAGACCGCGGCCAAACCGACCGACACACCGAGCGAGAGGATGAGCGGCTCCGGCTTGATCGTGAACAGGACCACGAACGCGAGGCTCGGCAGCACCGATTCCAGGATGCCGCGCCATCCGCCGATCGCGGACCACACCATCCGGTGTGTGCTGGCGCCCTCCGCCGGGTCGAGGCCGGCGCGGCGCGCGGCACTCCCGAGAGCCTCCCCGAGGATCTCGGAGGCGGTCTTCTCGCGTTCGGGCTCCGACTCCGGCGCGCTCACGCCGAACCTGGAGTCGCAGGCATCTTCAACGGGATCAGGTCACGCGGAGGCATCGGCGACCCGCCGCGCACGACGACGATCGAACGGAAGAGGTCCTCGATCTTGGCGGCGGCCTCGGGATCCGAGGCGCCGGCCCCGCCGATCACCCCGCGGAGGAACCAGCGAGGGCCGTCGATCCCGACGAACCGGGCGAGTCGCAGTCCGGAGCCCTCGGCGGCCGTCGCCGGCACCTCGGCGAGCAGCTCCTTTCCGAGTGCACCCTCGCGCTCCTCGACCCGACCGCCCTGTGCCTTCACCTGATCACGCAGCTGCACGCGGGTCTCATCCCACAGCCCTCCCGTGCGCGGCGCCGCGAACGGCTGCACCTGCAGCGACGAGTCGGCGTAGTCGAGTCCGACCGCGACGATCCGCTTGGACTGCTCCTCCACCTCGAGGCGAAGGTTCAAGCCCTCACGCGGCAGGATCTTGATGCCGCCGAGGTCGATGTACGGGCGGACCGGGTTCGCCTCGGAGTCGTCGAAGGGTCCCTCGGTGGCGCGATTCACGGGCGCCGACTTCGAAGGAGTCTCGTTGTTTTCTGTCATCAGCTTCGTCCTGCTTCGTTCTGGTGGAGCCCTGCCTGGTAGCCGGTGGAGCCGAAGCCCCCGTCGCCGCGGACGCTGTCCGGCAGCTCGTCGACCGGGATGAACGCGGCGCGCGTGACCGGCATGATGATGAGCTGCGCGATGCGATCGCCGACCGCCACATCGTACGCGCTGTTGATATCGGTGTTGATCAGGCTCACCTTGATCTCGCCGCGGTACCCGGCATCGACCGTGCCCGGCGAGTTCACGATCGAGATCCCGTGCTTGGCGGCCAGCCCACTGCGAGGAACCACGAACGCCGCGTAGCAGTCGGGCAGAGCGATACGGACACCGGTGGCCACGAGCGCCCGCTCCCCCGGCTCGAGATGCACGGCCTCGGCTGCGACCAGATCGGCGCCCGCATCTCCCGGATGCGCGTACCCGGGGACCACAGCGGCGATAATGGGGACATCAACGGAATCGGTCACCCCATGAGGCTAATGCAGAACCCCGCCACAGACGCACGTCCGCGCTACCGCGAACGGCTCGCTCCCAGCCTCTGGCTGCTCGTGACCGTGGCGGTGGCGGGACCGATGGTGTCGCTCGTCTTCGTGCCGATCGGCTCGACGATCGCACTCGTCCTCGGCGCCGCCGTCTCGGCGCTCCTCGTGATCGGCTTCATCGCCGCGACACCGGTGGTGTCGGTCGAGGGCACGGAGCTGCGTGCTGGCCGTGCGCATATCGACGTGTCCTTCCTCGGCCATCCCCTCGCGTTGACCGGCGCTGACGCCCGCGACGCCCGAGGTCCCGGACTCCCGGCCCGCGGCTGGCACCTGATCCGAGGCGGCATCGACGGTGTCGTCGTGGTGCCGAACATCGACCCGGACGATCCGATCGATGCCTGGACCATCTCGACGCGCACACCGGACCGCCTGGCAGCCGCGATCCGCCGCGCGCAAGGGTGAACACACGCCCGCAGACGACAGCGCGCCCCTGACCGGTGCGGTCGGGGGCGCGTGATACGTCGCTCGGAGGACTGCTTACGCAGCGCACTCCTTGCAGATGGGCCCGGATGCGCCCTCGTGGTCGAGCTGCGAGCGGTGCTTCACGAGGAAGCAGCTCATGCACGTGAACTCGTCCTGCTGCGCGGGCAGCACGACGACATCGAGCTCGAGGTCGGAAAGGTCGGCACCCGGGAGGTCGAAGCTCGACGGGTTGTCGGAGTCCTCGTCCCCGCTTGAGCCGGAGTTCTTGTCCGGCACACGCTCCTTGAGGGCTTCGATCGACTCGGAGTCGTCTTCGCTCTTTCGGGGGGCGTCGTAATCGGTTGCCATGCGGTAGATCTCCACTTTCATGGTGCGAGTGGGTGGTGCGCCGTCGGGTATTCGGCGGCCATAGTTTGCACGACCCAACGGCATAACGCAAATGCTGTGGCGTGCGACAGAGCAAACTCACGGCACGCCCACCGTATTCCCGGTCTCGACGCCGCACGCGTGACACCATGAACGGACACCCACCAGAGGGGCATTCGCATGGAAAACGTCACCATCGTCGGCACAGAAGCAGGAGTCCTCGTACTCGCGACCGAGTCGGGCGAGCGGTTCGCGCTGCCCATCGACGACATGCTGCAGCGGGAGATCCGCCGTGCCACCCGGCAGGCCGAGCCCACCGCGCAGAAGCTCGCCGCGAGCCCCCGTGACATCCAGGCGCAGATCCGCGCGGGACTCACCGCTGCCGAGGTCGCCGAGCTGCTCGGAATCAGCGTCGACGACGTCGCCCGCTTCGAAGGCCCGGTCCTCGCCGAACGCGAGCACGTGATCGGGCAGGCTCTCGCGGTGCCGGTGCTGATCGGCAGCGAGGTCGAGCCCGACGCGCAGCCCACCTTCGGCGCGGCGGTGCACGCCAAACTGGCCGAGGTCGCCGCGACCTCGGAACGATGGGCCAGTTGGAAGGAGGACTCCGGCTGGACGATCAAGCTCGAGTTCACCGCCAACGACGTCGACCACGACGCGCGCTGGAGCTTCGACCCGCGCCGCAGTGCGCTTGCGCCCCTCAACGCGGACGCCACCCAGCTCTCGCGCCAGGGATCCCTGCCCGAGGGGCTCATCCCGCGCCTGCGCGCCGTGGACGCGGATCGTGCCACGTCGCCGTACAAGGACGAGAGCCGCTTCGACTCCGGTGCGTTCGGGCCGCGCCTGCTCCCCGCACCCGAGGCGGAGGTCGAGGACCCGACGCTGCCCGCGCGGTCTGACGCCGCCGCACAGGACGCCGCGATCAAGCGTGCGCCTGAGAATCAGACCACTAGCCCGGAGACGGCCGACCTGCTCGAGGCGCTTCGTCGTCGTCGTGGACAGCGCGAGACGGCACCGCTTCTCGAGGATGCCGTCGATGACGACCGTCCGGAGCCGAGCCCCATCTCCCTGTTCGACGCACTCGATCAGCCGGCCGATGAACCGGAGCCGACTCCGCCCGCCGCCCCGGCCTCTTCGGAGCCCGCCGACTCTCCCGGGCGTCGACGCCGCCGCAATGCCATGCCGTCGTGGGACGAGATCGTCTTCGGGGCACGTACCGACGAGTGACCTGACGGGCACCACCGGCTGAGTCAGCGCGCGAACGCTCCTAGCCGGATCAACGGAACCTGACGCTCCTCCGGAGTGATCGCTCCATGCTGGCCGATCATCCCTCGCCCCCGCTGGTCCGCAGCCGTCCCGTCGTACACGGCCCAGGAGCCGCGAGCGATGGCCATCAGGTCACCGATCCGCGACGCGGCCGCATCCGTGACAGTGGGCCCGAACAAGCCGCCCCGGATCGCCTCGTTACGCGTGACCACGTCTGCCACCCCGTCGAGGTCGGCGCGCCAGCGGGCGACGACCTCCGCGCCATCATGCGAGGGGTCGAGGTGAACGTGGAGCATGCGCGGCTCTCCCCCGACGTGGCGGACGCCCACGAGATGCTGCTCCTCGAGCACCACCTGCCGGTTCGTCGGCACATCGACCATCCCGTGATCGGACGTCACGAGCACACCCACCCCGGTCGGCACGCGGACCGACAGCGCGGCATCGACATCCTCCAGCGCCGCCACCCATTCCCCGGACGCGACACCGTGCTTGTGACCGGCCTTGTCCACCTCGGGGAGATAGCAGTAGACGAACGAACCCGGATGGGTGCGGGCGAGCTCGTACGCCACCTGCACCCGCTCAGCGGCCGTGGCGGCGGCGACGAACTCCGCACCGCGCAGTGTCGCCTTGGTGAAGCCGCTGTGCGCGTAGGCGACGAGCCCGACGGCGAAGCTCTCGTGGCCTCGCTCGACCGCCTTCTCGAAGATGGTCCGGGCCGCCTGCCAGGTCAGTGGGTCCAACCCGTCGGTCTCCCACCCGCTCAGCTGGTTGACCAGCACGTCCCTCCGCGCATCGAGCACGCGATATCCGACGAGCCCGTGCTCGCCCGGCCAGACTCCGGTGACGATGCTCGTGAGGGCTGCCGCCGTGGTCGAGGGGAAGACGGAGTGGGCGACGTCCTTCTTCGCCATCCCCGCCGTCAGCGCACGGGCGTGGCCGCTGTGCGCGCGCAGACCGATCGCCCCCAGACCGTCGATGACGACGAGTACCACCGATTCGGCGCGAGGCAGCACTTCGGATTCACCGCGAAGCGCCGCGAACAGGTCGTCCGCCACCCCGACGACGCTCCGGGCGCTCGACGACTCGGACGGTAGCATGAGGGACATCCGAGCCAGTCTGACACAGGCTCCCGTACGCCCTCAGGAAGTCCATGCCGAAAACGCCGCCGCCCGAGCCTGTCGAGGAGCGCATCCAGGACATCGATCTCTCCTCGGAGATGCAGGGTTCGTTCCTCGAGTACGCGTACTCGGTCATCTATTCCCGTGCCCTGCCGGATGCCCGCGACGGACTGAAGCCCGTGCAGCGTCGCATCCTGTTCCAGATGGCCGAGATGGGCCTGCGCCCCGACCGCGGACACGTCAAGAGCGCCCGCGTGGTCGGCGAGGTGATGGGAAAGCTCCACCCGCACGGCGACTCCGCGATCTACGACGCGCTCGTCCGCCTCGCGCAGGAATGGGCCCTGCGCGTTCCCCTGGTCGACGGACACGGCAACTTCGGCTCCCTCGACGACGGCCCCGCTGCGGCGCGATACACCGAGGCGCGCCTCGCCGCCGCGGCCCTCGCACTCACCGAGAACCTCGACGAGGACGTCGTCGACTTCATTCCCAACTACGACGGCCAGTTCCAGCAGCCCGCGGTACTGCCGGCCGCGTTCCCGAACCTCCTGGTCAACGGTGCGAGCGGCATCGCCGTCGGCATGGCCACGAACATGGCCCCGCATAACCTCATCGAGGTCGTGGCCGCTGCCACCCACCTGCTCGAGAACCCGGACGCCACGACCGAAGAGCTGATGGAGTTCGTCCCCGGGCCCGACTTCCCCTCGGGCGGCATCCTGATGGGACTGGACGGCGTCAAGGACGCGTACGCCAACGGCCGCGGCGCCCTCAAGGTGCGCGGAAAGACCTCGATCGAGCCCCTCGGCCCTCGACGCACGGGCATCATCGTCTCGGAGCTGCCGTACATGGTGGGCCCGGAGCGGCTGATCGAGAAGATCCGCGACGCGGTGCAGGCCAAGAAGCTGCAGGGCATCAGCGATGTGACCGACCTCACCGACCGCAACCACGGACTGCGTGTCGCGATCGGCGTCAAGACCGGCTTCGACCCGAACGCCGTGCTCGAACAGCTGTACCGGCTCACGCCGCTCGAGGACTCCTTCAGCATCAACAACGTCGCGCTGGTCGACGGACAGCCGCGCACGCTGGGTCTGAAGGAGATGCTCAGCGTCTACGTGGGGCACCGCCTCGAGGTCATCACGCGCCGCAGCCGCTACCGGCTCGCGCGCCGCGAAGAGCGCCTGCACCTGGTCGAGGGTCTGCTCATCGCGATCCTCGACATCGATGAGGTCATCCAGGTCATCCGTTCGTCCGATGACTCGGAGCAGGCGCGCAGCCGCCTGCGCTCGGTGTTCGACCTGAGCGAGCTGCAGGCCGAGTACATCCTCGAACTCCGCCTGCGCCGACTGACCAAGTTCTCCCGCATCGAGCTGGAGACCGAACGCGACGCGCTCCTCGCGGAGATCGCGGCCCTGCGCGAGCTGCTCGGCAGCCCGGCACTGCTGCGCGCGGCGGTCGCCCGCGAACTGGATGCCGCGGCCGACGCGTACGGCACCCCGCGCCGCACGCTCCTGATGAATGCCGCGCCGCCCAAACCGCGCGCGACCAAGGGAGCTGTCGACCTGCAGATCGCCGATGCGCCGACCGTGCTGGTGCTCTCGACCACCGGCCGGACGGTGCGGGTGGATCTCGGGGAGGGCCAGGAGCTGACACTCCCCGCACGCCGCAGCAAGCACGATGCGATCCTGACGACCGTCGAGACCACGGTCCGCTCCGAGCTCGGCGCGCTCACGAGTCTCGGTCGCGTCATCCGGTTCTCCCCCGTCGACCTGCCCTCCGTGCCGTCGACGTCCGTGCAGCTCGCCGCAGGAACTCCTCTCCGCGACTACCTCGGCATCACGACCAAGGGCGAGCGTGTCCTCGGGTTCGTGCGCTTCGACAGCGACATCCCGATCGCACTCGGCACGGCACAGGGAACGGTCAAGCGCATCGTCCCGTCGGCGCTGCCGGTCCGCCCCGACCTCGAAGTCATCGGCATGAAACAGGGTGACACGGTCGTGGGTGCCGCAGAGGCACCGGACGACGCCGAACTGGTCTTCATCACGACCGATGCGCAGTTGCTGCGCTTCGCCGCCTCGACGGTGCGACCGCAGGGCGCACCCGCCGGCGGCATGGCGGGCGTCAAGCTCGGTGCCGGGGCATCCGTGCTCTTCTTCGGCGCCGTCGATCCGGCGGCAGACGCGGTCGTCGCGACCGTCTCCGGCGGCGACAGCATCCTGCCGGGCACCGACCCCGGACGCGCGAAGGTGTCGTCGTTCGCCGAGTACCCGGCGAAGGGCCGCGCGACGGGCGGCGTCCGTGCCCACGCGTTCCTGAAGGGCGAGGATCGGATCACCGTCGCCTGGGTGGGTCCGAACCCGCCGCTGGCCGTCGACCCGACCGGCGCGGTGCGCAAGCTCCCTGAATCGGGAGCACGTCGTGACGCCTCCGGTCAGCCGATCGACGGCGTGATCGGCAGCATCGGCCGCACGCTGGTCTGAGTCGCGAAAGGAGGCCGACGGGTGCACCGTCGGCCTCCTTTCGCTGTCAGGCGTCGATCGACTCGCGCGACAGCCGGTCCGAGGAGTCGATGATGAACTCGCGCCGCGGGGCCACCTCGTTGCCCATCAGCAGCTCGAACACACGGCCCGCGGCCTCGGCGTCCTCCATGCGCACTCGGCGCAGCAGACGTCCGGAGCGGTCCATGGTCGTGTTCGCCAGCTGCTCGGCATCCATCTCGCCGAGACCCTTGTAGCGCTGGATCGGCTCGTGCCAGCGCTTGCCCGCCTTGCGGAGCTTCGCCAGCAGGGCGTGCATCTCCTGCTCGCTGTACGTGTAGATCGTCTCGTTCGGCTTCGAACCGGGATTCATCACGATGATGCGATGCAGTGGCGGGACGGCCGCGAAGACGCGGCCGTGCTCAATCAGCGGGCGCATGTACCGGAAGAACAGCGTGAGGAGCAGAGTGCGGATGTGGGCGCCGTCGACGTCGGCATCGCTCATCAGGATCACCTTGCCGTAGCGCGCCGCATCGATGTCGAACGTACGGCCGGAGCCGGCACCGATCACCTGGATGATCGAGGCGCATTCGGCGTTCGACAGCATGTCGCCGACCGAGGCCTTCTGCACGTTGAGGATCTTGCCGCGGATGGGCAGCAACGCCTGGAACTCGCTGTTGCGTGCGTTCTTGGCCGTGCCCAGAGCCGAGTCTCCCTCGACGATGAACAGCTCGCTGCGCTCCACCTCGTTGGTGCGGCAGTCGACGAGCTTGGTGGGCAGCGTCGAGGATTCCAGCGCGTTCTTGCGCCGCTGCGTCTCCTTGTGGGCACGTGCGGACACGCGCGCCTTCATCTCCGAGACGATCTTGTCGAGCAGTTGCGTCGCCTGGCTCTTGTCGTCGCGCTTGGTCGAGGAGAAGCGGGCCGCGAGGTCCTTGCGGATGACCTGCGCGACGATCTGCCGGACGGCCGGAGTTCCGAGCACTTCCTTGGTCTGACCCTCGAACTGCGGCTCCGGCATGTTGACGGTGAGCACCGCGGTGAGTCCGGCGAGGACGTCGTCCTTCTCGAGCTTGTCGTTGCCCACCTTGAGTCGGCGGGCGTTCTGCTCCACCTGCGTGCGGAGCACCTTGAGCAGCTCCTGCTCGAAACCCTGCTGGTGCGTGCCGCCCTTGGGCGTGGAGATGATATTGACGAACGAGCGGATCTTGGTGTCGTAGCCCGTGCCCCAGCGCAGCGCGATGTCGACGGCGCAGACGCGCTCGACCTCGGTGGCGACCATGTGACCGTCGGCCTGCAGGACGGGGACGGTCTCCTTGAACGTGCCCTCCCCCTGGATGCGCCAGTTGTCGGTGACCGGCGGATCGACCGCGAGGAAGTCCACGAACTCGGAGATCCCCCCCTCGTACAGGTAGGAGGTCTCGGTGGGGCCGAGCGTGATCGTCTCGCCATCCGAGTCCGGGACCGGGACGACCTGCCCGGCCGCGCGTTCGTCCTTGACGAGGATCTCGAGCCCCGGCACGAGGAATGCGGTCTGACGAGCGCGCGTCTCGAGCTCACTCAGCTGGAACGCCGCGTCCTTGGTGAAGATCTGCCGATCGGCCCAGTAACGCACCCGAGTGCCGGTGACCCCGCGCGGAGCTTTGCCGATGACGCGGAGTTCGCTGTTGTCCTCGAACGGCGTGAACGGTGCGTCAGGGCGCTTCTCCCCGGAGTCCGTGAAGATTCCGGGCTCGCCACGGTGGAACGACATCGCGTAGGTCTTGCCTCCGCGGTCGACCTCCACGTCGAGACGCTCTGAGAGCGCGTTGACGACCGAGGCACCCACACCGTGCAGACCGCCGGACGCGGCGTAGGAGCCGCCACCGAACTTCCCACCGGCGTGCAGCTTCGTGTAGACGACTTCGACACCGGTGAGACCGGTGCGCGGCTCGACGTCCACGGGGATGCCGCGACCGCGGTCGTGCACCTCGACACTGCCGTCGGCGTGCAGGATGATGTCGATCTTCGAGCCGTTGCCGGCGACGGCCTCGTCGACGGAGTTGTCGATGATCTCCCAGAGGCAGTGCATGAGGCCCGGAGAGCCGTTCGAGCCGATGTACATGCCGGGGCGCTTGCGCACGGCCTCGAGGCCTTCAAGCACCTGGAGATGATGGGCGGAGTACTCGGCATTCACAATCTCCGAGTCTATTCTCGGCAGCCTGCTCACCTCCGCAGACACTCCCCGCGGAAGCCCACTCGGAGCCGCGCCCGTACGCGCTGAGCGAAACACGCCGCAAACCGGGCATGCGTACAGGTGCAGCGTGGTTGTATTGACCAAATCCCCCAAGCGAAGCCGACACCCGAGGAGGCACCGAGATGAACGCAACGACCGAACGTGACACCTCCACCGTCGAGTTCCGCCTGACCGCCATGGATCGTTGCGATTCGTGCGGTGCTCAGGCGTACATCGCCGCGGAGGTCAACGGGTCCGAGCTCCTGTTCTGCGCCCACCACGGACGCAAGTACGAAGAGAAGCTCCGCTCTGTCGCCACGAGCTGGCACGACGAGACCGCACGACTCATCGAAGCGGTCTGAGCGGACCACTGACTCCGGTCAGTCGACGACGACTCTGCGCACACGCGGCGTGAGCCGGGTGAGGATCTCCTCGCCGACGGTATCGATCCGCTCGGCGAGGGTCGTCGCCGAAGACTCTCCGTGCTCGCCCGGGCCGAACAGCACGACCTCGTCACCCACTCGTGCGCCCGTCCACGACTCGACGATCGACGAAGTGTGGGCGATCTTCCGAAGCACTCGACCTCCGGCGGGAGTCCCGACGATCGCACCGCTGAGCGTCGAGGGAATGCCGTCGAAGCTGCCGATGCCGATCACCACCTCATCACCGACCACAGCCGTGACGGTCGCGACGAGACTCGCGACCGGACGGATCCCGTCGAGTTCGGGTCCCTCAGCGGAACGGATCCCGTAGCAGAACGCGCCGATGCGTGACAGCGTCCCCCGCAGCTCCGGTCGCCACCACGACGCCGCGGAGGCGGTCAGATGCAGCGCCTCGGGGACTGCGCCGGATCCCCCGACGACCTGGATGGCGTCGAGGAACACCTGCCGAGCGGCGTCGTCCTCGGCGTCGCTCGCCTCCGCGATGTGACTCCAGACGCCGTCGAGCTCGACGACACCCGCCCGCTCGGCCGCGCGGGCCTCGGACACCGCGGCAGACCAGTCCTCGGGGAGGATGCCGTTGCGATGCAGACCCGTGTCGATCTTGAGGTGGACGCGTGCACGGGTGCCGAGCGCCTCGGCACGAGCGATGATCCTGCGCAGGTAGTCGACGGTTCCGACGCCGAGATCGATCCGATGCAGCAGCGCGTCATCGATCTCCGAGTCCGTCGAGGTCACCCAGGCGAAGATCCTGGCGTCGCCCCCGGCCAGCCTGCGGATCTCGACCCCGCTGCGGATGTCGTAGCTCCCGAACCACTCGATGCCACGCGCGACGGCGTTCTCCACGGCCCACGAGAGCCCGTGTCCGTAGGCGTCGTCCTTGAGCACGAGCATCAGCGCAGAAGGTGCCACGCGTGTGCGGACGGCATCGATGTTGGTACGGAATGCGCCGCTGCTCAGTCGCAGTTCGGGACGCGTCATGCTTCCCACCCCCGTGCGGCGTGCGCGCCGGCCACGGACACGAGTTCGGCGACTCCCATGCCGGTGACGGCAGCCCAGCGGGCCAGCCCCGCCGACGCCGGGCCTCCACCGCCGAAATAGGTGGCCTCGGCGCCGAGCTCCGCGGACGCGCCTTCCAGGTCGACGACGCAGACGTCCATCGCGACCCGACCGACGATCGGCCTTGCGATACCGTCGATCTCCACGTTCGCGCGGTTTCCCAGCGCGCGGACAATGCCCTGTGCGTACCCCCCGGTCACGAGCGCCACGGTCGTCTTCGCCGCAGCGCGGAAAGTGTATCCGTACGACACGGCGTCACCCGGCTGCAGCCGCTTGGTCGAGAGCACCCGACCCGTCAAGCGCATGACCGGGCGCGTCGCCGACTCACCCTGCGCGTCGGGGAGGCCGTAGAGAAGGTATGCATCGACATCCGGTTCTCCGGCCGTCACGGCTTCGATGCCCTCGAGCCGCAGCGCCTCGACCGCACCGCGCCCATCGACGAGTACCCGCTCCGCTCCCGCGGCGGTCACCGCCTGCGCGACGGCGAGGATCCCGTGGCCCCAGGCGTCGCGTCGAAGATCGGCGATCCGGCCCCCGGCGAGAACCGCAGCGGATGCTCCCGCGGCCAGGGCGGAGCGGGACATGATCGCTCGCGGCTGGGCACTGGACGTCGTCTCACACACGTGTTCCAGCCTAGCTTCCGCCTCCCAGGTCGCCCGCCGACGCCCCCGTAGACTGGTGGGGACCCCGACCCTGGAGCCTCATGACTCGTCTTTCTCTCGCGCCCCGCATCCGCTATCTGCTGGGACGTGCCCGCCGCATCGACGTCGGATCGGTGGTGGAGCGAGCCAAGGAGGCATCCGAGCAGCACCACAAGGCCGTACCCGCCATCGTGGTCGACATGCTGTGGTCCGCCGCGCGTCACAACGTCGGGTTCCAGGACTACATCGACTACGACTTCGCGATCCTCACCCGCGCGGAGCGTGAGACGTACATGACCCACCCCGTGTCGAACCAGCTCTCGCAGCGGTTCGACCACCCCGACTACCGCTGGATCTTCCAGGACAAGGTCGAGTTCGACAAGCAGTTCTCGCATTTCCTCAAGCGTGAGTGGATGATCGTCGAAGAGGGCAACGCCGACGCGGTCCGCGAGTTCACCCAGCGACTCAGCACGATCGTCACGAAGGAGCCGGTCGGACAGGCGGGCACCGGCGTGCACCGGTACCACGCGGCCGACATCGAGGACTGGGACGAGTTCCACCGTGGGCTGCTCGACCGTGGCGAGCTTCTCATCGAAGAGGTCATCCGTCAGCACGATGCGCTTGCGGCTGTGTGCCCCGGCACCGTGAACACGACCCGCATCACCGCCTTCTTCGACGGAGAGAAGGCGCACATCCTCGCGATGGCGCAGAAGTTCGGACGCGGGGCCGTGAGCGACCAGATGACGTTCGGCGGCTTCTACACGATGCTCGACGAGAACGGGCATGCGGTCGGCGCAGGCTACGACTCGCACGGGCACGTGCACGAGACGCACCCGGATTCCGGCTTCCGCATCGCGGACTTCCAGCTGCCGTGCATGGACGAGGTGCGCACCTTCATCGACGAGGTCGCCCGCGTCGTGCCTCAGGTGCAGTACGTCGGATGGGACGTCGTCGTGTCACCGGATGGCCCCGTGCTCGTGGAAGGCAATTGGGGCGCAGGGGTCTACGAGAACAAGCCCAGCGTCACCGGCATCCGCACCGGCCACAAGCCCCGCTACCGCGAGGTCATCGGCTTCTGACCCCGTTGCCCGGTTCCCGAGACGCGAACCGGCCCCTTCTACGCGAACCGGCCCCCTCCATACATATGGAGGGGGCCGGTTCGATGTGAAGGGGGTGGTTCGGCGCGCGGGCCGTCAGATCGCGCGGACGATACCGAGCGGCGTGGACTCCAGGCCCTGTCCGAGCGGGTTGTCGCCGAGGATCCGGACGAGACGGTGCTCCCCGGCCTTGTCGAGCGTCGATCCGAGGATGTTGCCACCGAGATCGTTGATGTCGACCACTGCGACCTCCGCCTGTCCGCCGATCAGTTTCTTCAAGCGCGCAGCGACACCGTCCGGGTCCTTCGGTCCGAGCACGACCGCCTCGTTGTACGGCGGGATGGTGTGCTTGGTGGGACCGTCGATCGCCCGGGCCTTGTCGCCAGCGATGCGGTAGAAGTCACCACGACGGCCGAACGCCTTGGTCACCGCGGCGACAGCCGAAGCGAACAGGATGCGAGGCGTCCCGCATTCCCGCAGCGCCATCTCCATCGTCTCCGGCATGCCGAGCCCGATGCCGTACGGCGTACGCGTGACGTACTTCGAGAGGAACAGGGCGAGCTTGCGGGGCTTGATCTCGTCGAGACGATACGACCGTCCCTGCGTGATCGCCACGATCTTCTCGGTCACGAACAGCAGGTCCCCCGGCTGCACGGCGTCCTTCGCGTACTCCGTGATGACCGCGTCGAGGTCGTCATCCGGCATCACGACGCGGGTACGCAGCGGGATACGCGCATAGCTCTTTCCGTCGACGCTCGTCTCGAGCGCCTTGCCCTCGTTTGCCTGCATCACTCGAGGTAGTCCCGCAGCGACTGCGAGCGGCTCGGGTGACGGAGCTTCGCCATCGTCTTGGACTCGATCTGACGGATGCGCTCGCGGGTGACGCCGAACGTGTCTCCGATCTGGTCGAGCGTCTTCGGCTGACCATCGCCCAGGCCGAAGCGCATGCGGATCACGCCGGCCTCGCGCTCGGAGAGCGAGTCGAGGAGCTGCTCGAGCTGACGCTGCAGCATCGTGAAGCCGACCGCGTCGGCGGGGACCACGGCCTCGGTGTCCTCGATGAGGTCACCGAACTCGCTGTCGCCGTCTTCGCCGAGCGGCGTGTGCAGGGAGATCGGCTCGCGGCCGTACTTCTGCACCTCGACGACCTTCTCCGGGGTCATGTCGAGCTCGCGGCTGAGCTCTTCCGGAGTGGGTTCGCGACCGAGGTCCTGCAGCATCTGACGCTGGACGCGGGCGAGCTTGTTGATGACCTCGACCATGTGGACCGGGATGCGGATCGTGCGGGCCTGGTCGGCCATGGCGCGGGTGATCGCCTGACGAATCCACCAGGTCGCGTAGGTCGAGAACTTGAAGCCCTTGGTGTAGTCGAACTTCTCGACCGCGCGGATGAGACCGAGGTTGCCCTCCTGGATCAGATCCAGGAACTGCATCCCACGGCCGGTGTAGCGCTTGGCCAGCGAGACGACGAGACGGAGGTTCGCGCCGAGCAGGTGGCTCTTCGCGCGCTGTCCGTCACGAGCGACCCACTGCAGGTCGAGCCCGAGCTGACTGGTCTTCTCGGCGGCCGTCATCGCGGAGAGCTTCTCCTCCGCGAACAGGCCGGCCTCGATGCGCATCGCGAGCTCGACCTCTTCGGCCGCGTTCAGCAGTGCGACCTTGCCGATCTGCTTCAGGTAGTCCTTGACCGGATCCGCCGTCGCGCCGGTGATCTGCGTCGAGTAGACCGGAACGTCTTCGTCGTCGTTCGACGAGATGACGATCGCGCCGGTCGGCAGCGGCTCGGTGAAAGCGGGCTTGGCGTCCTCATCCTCGTCATCGCCATCCTCGACGGCGGCGACGGCAGGCGACTCGTCTTCTTCGACGATGTCATCGGACTTCTTCTTCTTCACGGGCGCGCGCTTCGCAGCGGCACGCTTCGCCGCGCTCAGGGGCGCGGGCTTCTCGGGCGCATCGGCCTCGACCGGAGCGTCGGCGGTCGTCTCTTCGGCAGCCTTCTTCGTCCGGGTGTTCTTCGTCGTGGCAGGAGTCACGTTTCGCCTTTCACGGGACTGCTGTGAAGCCCCGGGACATTTCGGACACTAGTAAGACCCTTGTCAAGTCCAGTGCTCGAAAACACCGATTGACAACGGGTCAGAGTCCTAGTATCGCACACGTGTGGCGATGCGGACGCATTCCGACGAAGTTCTCGCCGATCCGCCTCAACCTCGACCGGGCTTGTCCTCGTCGCCGGAGGGGCGCGAGGCCAGGTAGCGCTCGAGCTCGGCCGCCAGTTCATCGGCACTGGGAAGGTCGCGCTCGCTGAATCCGCCCTCGTCGTACGAGTCATCGTCCGGGTTGCGGCCGGCCATGTAGGCGTCGTACCGGCGCTCGAGGTTATGCACCATCTGCTGCAACTCGTCGTTGCCCGCGACCTGTTCGTCGACGCGCGCCAGGTAGTCTTCGCGGCGCTCCTGCACGGCATCGAGCATGAGCACGAGCCCCGTCGAAGCCATCAGCCGCTCGGCGGCGGCGATCACCGCATCCGGGTTCTCGGTCTCGGCGAGGTAGTGCGGCACGAGGAGGACGAACCCCACGGCGCGGTCTCCGTGCTCGACGAAGCGGAACTCGAGGAGATGCCCTGCCGTCGCCGGCACCTGCGTGCGCGGACGCCACACCGAGTGGGCCACCGTGAGCTCACGGCGGTTGCCGCTGACGGTCGTCCCGATGGGACGGGTGTGCGGAACCGGCATCGCGATGGAATGCACCCAGTGCAGACCGGACACCTCGAACTCGGCGGCGAGATCGAGCACCGTGCTCGCGAAAGCATTCCACGCGAAGTCCGGCTCGTAGCCCGCGAGCAGCAGGAAGGGGCGCCCGAGAGCGTCCGTGGCGAGCGACAGTTCGAGCCGGGGCGGTCGGAACTCGGTCAGATGATCCTGATCGAACGAGATCACCGGACGACGTGCGCGATAGTCGAGCAGCACGTCGTTGTCGAAGATCACGACCGGCTCCGGAGAGGCCGTCTCGCGCAGATGGTCGATCAGGCCGGAGACGGCGTTGCCGGCATCGGTGAAACCGGTCAGAAGCAGCACCAGAGGCAGGCCGTGCGGCACTGTGGGCGCATTCGCGACGCGTTCGTGGATCTCACCGGAGAAGGGCATGTCTCCATGCTACGAGCAGGTCCGGACGCCGGGGCGCGGCGCATCATGCTGAGAGCGAACACGCGCACACGAGGGCGGACGGCCATGGTGTGGCGAAGATCCTAGGATGGAGACATGACGCTTCCCGTGCTCGCGCACACCACCGAAAAGTTCCCCGGAAGCGCTGCAGATGCCGCAGTGCTCGTCGTGTCCGCACTCTCGGAGTCGACGGAATCGTTGACCGCGTACCCCGGCCTGTCGGAGATTCTCGCCGGAATCGGATTCACCGGCGCTGCCGGATCCTTCGCTCGGGTATACGCGCCCGACGTCACCTCGCTGCCGTTCGCCGTGGTCGGAACGGGCGACAAGGTCGATGCGGCCGCGGTGCGCTCCGCGACCGGAACCGCCCTTCGCTCGTTCACCGGGTTCGACCACATCGCCATCGGGCTCGCCGACGGCCTCGAGCAGTTCGCAGCGGCCGCCGCGGAAGGCGCTGTGCTCGGCGGTCACCGTTTCGACGGCTACCGCACCGAGAAGGGGAAGACGCGCGCGAAGACGGTCACCCTGCACGCCGGGATCGGCGACGAGGACGCGCACCGCGCCCAGGTGATCGGCGACGCCGTCGCCCTCATCAAGGACCTCGTGAACGTGCCCGCCGACTGGCAGAGCCCCGCACAGCTCGCGCAGAGCGCCGCCGACAGCGTCGCCGATCTCGACGTCGCCGTGGAGATCCTCGACGAGGCCGCCCTCGCCGAGCAGGGCTTCGGCGGCATCCTCGGCGTCGCGCAGGGGTCGGACCGTCCGCCGCGACTGGTCCGCCTGGACTACTCCCCCGCCGGAGCCGAGCGCCACATCGCGCTGGTCGGCAAGGGCATCACCTTCGACACGGGCGGACTGTCGCTCAAGCCCGCGGCCTCGATGGTCGGGATGAAGTTCGACATGGCCGGAGCGGCCACGTCCCTCGCCGCGCTCCGTGCGATCGCGGCGCTCGGTCTCCCCGTCCGCGTGACGGCGTGGCTCTGCATCACCGACAACATGCCGTCCGGCCGCGCGCTGCGTCCCGGCGACGTGATCCGCATCCTCGACGGGACCAGCGTCGAGGTCCTCAACACCGATGCAGAGGGTCGGCTCGTGCTCGCCGACGGACTCGTCGCCGCCAGCCGCGAGACGCCCGACGTGATCATCGACGTGGCCACCCTCACCGGCGCGATCGTCGCAGCCCTGGGACACCGTCACACGGGCGTGTTCGGCGACGACGACACGGTCGCCGAGTTCCTCGCGGCAGCGAAGCAGGCGGATGAGCTCGCCTGGCACATGCCGCTGCCGACACACATGGAGGAGTCGCTCGAGTCCCCCATCGCCGACCTGCAGAACGTGAACATGAGCGACCGCATGGGCGGGGCGTCATTCGCCGGCCTGTTCCTGCGTCGATTCGTCGGGCGCACCTCGGAGGCGGACGACGCTCCCCGCATCGCCTGGGTGCACCTCGACATCGCGGGCTCCGGCGAACACGCCGGCGCTCCCTACGGCTTCACCGAGAAGGGCCCCACCGGGGCGATGGTCCGATCGATCGTCGCCTTCGCCGAAGCATCCCACACGGAGGCATGAACACATGACAACCCACACCTTCGACATCGTCGTCCTGGGCGGCGGCAGCGGCGGATACGCCGCGGCTCTGCGAGCGAGTGAGCTCGGCAAGTCGGTCGCCCTCATCGAGAAGGACAAGGTCGGCGGAACGTGCCTGCACCGCGGCTGCATCCCGACCAAGGCGCTGCTGCACGCGGCCGAGGTCGCCGAGCACGTGCGCGATGCCGCCTCCGTCGGCGTCACGGCGACGCTCGACGGCATCGATCCGGCCGGAGTGCGCGCGTACCGCGAAGGCATCGTGGCGAAGAAGTTCAAGGGCCTCGAAGGTCTCGTCAAGGCGCGCGGCATCACGACCGTGGCCGGACTCGGACGCCTCAACCCCGACCGCAGCGTGAGCGTCGGCGACGACGTGTACGTAGGCGCGGACGTCGTGCTCGCGACCGGCTCGTACAGCCGTTCGCTCCCCGGCCTCGAGATCGGAGGGCGCATCCTCACCAGTGAGCAGGCGCTCGCGCTCGATGTCGTGCCGGAGCGGGTCCTCATCCTCGGCGGAGGCGTCATCGGCGTGGAGTTCGCCAGCGTGTGGCGCTCGTTCGGCTCAGAGGTCACCATCATCGAGGCCCTGCCGCACCTGGTGCCCAACGAGGACATCGCGCTGAGCAAGGGTCTCGAGCGTGCCTTCCGGCGGCGCGGCATCCAGTACTCGCTCGGCATCCGCTACCAGAGCGCGGTGCAGGACGACTCTTCCGTCACCATCACGCTCGAGGACGGCAAGACGTTCACCGCCGACTACCTTCTCGTCGCCGTCGGCCGTGGGCCGGCGACGGCTGATCTCGGCTTCGAAGAGGCCGGCGTCGCACTCGACCGTGGCTTCGTGACCGTCGATGAGAATCTGCGCACCGGTGTCCCCGGCGTCTGGGCCGTCGGCGACATCGTCCCGGGGCTGCAGCTGGCGCACCGAGGATTCCAGCAGGGCATCGCCGTCGCCGAGCGCATCGCGGGACTCTCGCCCGCGAACATCCCCGATGTGCAGATCCCCAAGGTCACCTATTCGAGCCCCGAGGTCGCGTCGGTCGGCGTGACCGAGGCGGCGGCGATCGACGAGCATGGAGCAGACGCGATCGTCGCCTACGAGTACAACCTCGCCGGCAACGGCAAGAGCGAGATCATCGGAACCGGAGGTCTCGTCAAGGTCGTCCGCCTCAAGGACGGTCCCGTCATCGGTGTGCATCTGCTCGGCGACCGCGTCGGCGAGCTCATCACCGAAGGGCAGCTCGCAGTCGCCTGGGAGGCGCACCCCGAGGACATCGCCCCTCTGATCCATGCCCACCCGACCCAGAGCGAGGCACTCGGCGAAGCCTTCCTCGCTCTGGCGGGCAAGCCCCTGCACGCCCTCTGAGCACCAACCGGTGCCCGAGTCACTAAGCTAGACAAGCGTCATACAACTTCCTGAAGGAGACTCAGTCATGAGCACATCCGTCGTCCTCCCCGCTCTCGGCGAGAGCGTCACAGAGGGTACGGTCACCCGCTGGCTCAAGCAGGTGGGAGACACCGTGCAGGCGGACGAGGGCCTGCTCGAGATCTCGACCGACAAGGTCGACACCGAGATCCCCTCCCCTGTGAGCGGCGTGATCGAGGAGATCCTCGTGGCCGAGGACGAGACCGTCGAGGTCGGCGCTCTCCTCGCGCGCATCGGCGATGGCAGCACCGCCGCCCCGGCTGCGGATGCTCCGGCCGCGGCAGAGCCCGCCACTGAAGAAGCGCCTGCCGAGGCTCCCGCGGCCGAGGCTCCCGCGCCCGCGGCCGAGACTCCCGCTCCCGCTGCGGAAGCGCCCGCCGCTGAGGCCGCCCCGGCTGCACCCTCCGGTGACGCCACCGACATCGTCCTCCCCGAACTCGGCGAGAGCGTGACCGAGGGCACCGTCACCCGCTGGCTCAAGCAGGTCGGTGACAGCATCGCAGTCGACGAGGCGCTGCTGGAGATCTCTACCGACAAGGTCGACACCGAGATCCCGTCGCCGGTTGCCGGCGTGCTGCAGGAGATCGTCGCGGGCGAAGACGAGACCGTCGCCGTCGGTGCTGTGCTCGCGCGTGTCGGTTCCGGCGCTGCTCCTGCGGCGGCACCCGCCGCGGCAGCTCCCGCGGCCGAAGCTCCCGCCGCCCCGGCACCTGCTGCTCCGGCTCCTGCTGCTCCCGCCCCCGCCGCCGCCGAAGCTCCCGCTGCTGCTCCGGCACCTGCTGCCCCGGCACCCGCCGCGGCGCCCGCGCCGGCTGCTGCCGCTCCGAAGCTCACGCTGCCTACCGAGAACGACAACCTGTACGTGACGCCGCTCGTGCGCCGCCTCGCCGCCCAGCAGGGCGTCGACCTGGCTACCGTGGCCGGAACCGGTGTGGGTGGGCGCATCCGTAAGGAAGACGTGCTCAAGGCCGCCGAGACCGCGGCAACTGCCCCTGCGGCCGCTGCCGCAGCGGCTCCCGCTCCGCTCGAGATCTCGCCGCTGCGCGGTACCACGCAGCCGATGTCGCGACTGCGCAAGGTTCTCGCCAAGCGTGCCGTGGAGTCCATGCAGCAGACGGCTCAGCTCACCACGGTCGTCGAGGTCGACGTCACGGCTCTCGCGGAGTACCGCGACAGCGTGAAGGCGTCGTTCCTGCAGAAGACGGGCGACAAGTTGTCGTTCCTGCCGTTCTTCGCACTCGCGACGGCCGAAGCGCTGCAGGCGTTCCCAATCGTGAACGCTACGGTCGACGGCGAGAACATCGTCTACCCGGCAAGCGAGAACGTCTCGATCGCCGTCGACACCGAGCGCGGCCTGCTCACTCCGGTGCTGCGTGACGCCGCGTCGAAGAACATCGCGCAGATCGCGCACGAGATCGCTGACCTCGCCGCTCGTACCCGCGACAACAAGCTGAAGCCCGACGAGCTCGCCGGAGGCACGTTCACGCTGACCAACACCGGTTCGCGTGGCGCTCTCTTCGACACTCCCGTCGTGTTCCTGCCGCAGTCGGCCATCCTCGGTACCGGCACGGTCGTCAAGCGTCCCGGCCTCGTCAAGGTCGGCGGATCCGACGCGATCGCCATCCGCTCGTACGTGTACCTGGCGCTCTCCTACGACCACCGCATCATCGACGGCGCCGACGCGGCCCGCTTCCTCGGTGCGGTCAAGGCTCGTCTCGAAGCAGCGCAGTTCGCCTCGCAGCTCGGCGCCTGACACGGAGTGATCATCCTGGCTGGTCCGCGACGTCGTAGACGTCGCGGACCAGCCATTTGTCTTCCACCCGGATGAGAACAGCCATCAGCTGAGCCGGAGCCGATCCGTGTGCGCGGCCGCCGTCGCCTGCCGCATCGCCGACGTTCAGCCGAATGACGGCGACATCCCCGTACTCGTCCACAAGTTCCGCTGCCGGCGCACGCGTACCCACCTCCGCGAGAGCGTCCACAGCACCGCTCGAGCCCGCCGCGACCGCTTCTCGACACGACATGTCTCCCCGCGCATGGCACGCAGCGATCGCCACCGCCAGCTCTGCGGACGCGGCGACTGGGTCTTGCTCACTCGGGCGCTCGGCGTCTCCTGCCCGCGGCGCATCGCCCGAAGAGCGCTTGTTGCCAGACGATTCCTCGGCGGACGATCCCGCACTCCGCGAGGGAGAACTCGATGTGGACGGCACCGCGTCGCCCGCTGCACTCCCCGCATCGCCGCCGCTGGGCCAGAGCAGTCCACCGACCAGCACGACCGCCGCGACTCCGCCTGCCAGGAAGAGCGAATGGCGCCTTCGTCGACCTCGCGATTCCGTTCCGTCCGCCGCTCGGGAACGCGGGAGCCACCGCGAAAGGCTCGCGCGCACGCTGTGGAGATGCCCGACCACGGCGTCGACCGCGGCGCGCAGCGCATCGACACCGATGCCGTGGCCCGCGCGCCTGCGGTCGCGCCCGCGCGCACGGTCCGTACGCAGACGCTGAGCACTCGGCGCCGATCCTCGCGTGCTCGAAACCACCGTCCGCGCGAGCTCCCTTGCGCGCTCTGGCGCAAGGACTCCGCGCTGAAGAGGCTGCGGCGCGGCGACGTTCAGCAGCTCGGCCTCCCAGTTCTCCACGAGTCGGCGCGGCACCTTCGGCTGCGCGATCGTCTTGGTAAGTCCCTCCTCGATCGCGCCGACCGCCCGCCGCACGACCTTCTCAGCGCAGTGTTCGCGCACGCTCGCGAGGATCTCGATGACTCCCGCACGTGCATCCGGCCCGTCCCCCAGCACGAAGACCGGGCGCCCGCCGTCCGTGAGCCACCAGACCCCGGTGCGCACGCCTTCGGCCCCCTCCCCGAGCTCATCGAGCCCGCGCAACAGGCTGATCACGAGAGTGCTGCACTCCCCTGCGCTCAGCGCCGCCTCCCCCGCGGCGCGCCGGACCAGGTACCCCAGAACCCGATCGGTGCACCAGGGAAGCAGCACCTCGTGACCTCCCCTGCGTCGGCAGACGTCGATGGGTGCCGCGACGTGTTCGGCCCCCGCGAACCGCCACCCCACCCATCCCCCCAGACCCGCGGCGTCCGCACGCACGCACACCTCGTCCCCCGAGGTCACGAGCGCACCCGCGAACGGCCCCTCCTGCGCATCGAGTGTGCGGATCACTCGATGCACACCCGGAAGAAGCACCGTCCCCCTGCCGCCCTCGTTCTCGCTGTCTGCCATTCCCCCATCACACCGCAGCGCAGCGCAGCGAACTCCGTGATCCAGGGCGATGGGGAGCGATTGTCTCGGACCTCCCGCGCGTGCAGGAATAGTGGCCGATCTCCACTCCGCTTCACGCGAACGGCGACATCACGGCGCCCTCGGACTCGGTAGGCTGGTGCCCATGGCAAAAAGTGCTTCTGAACCCGAAAAGCGTCCTGGGTTCTTCTCCCAGATCAAGTCCCTCTTCCGGTTCACGCGCGAGGCATACGCCTGGCTGCCCTGGGCACAGGCCGCGATCCTGGTCGCCGGCATCCTCCTCGGTCTCGTCGCCGGATACCTGATCCCGCCGTTCCAGGTCTGGACGCTCATCCTCTGGGCGATCACCGGACTCATGCTCGGCATCCTCGGCGCGCTCTTCCTCATGACGCGACTGTCGACGTCCGCGATGTACATGAAGATCGACGGCATGCCCGGCGCCACCGGCCACGTGCTCAGCACGAGCCTCGGCCGCAGCTGGCAGGCCTCGGAGACGCCCGTCGGCATCAACCCGAAGACGCAGGAAGCGGTGTACCGCACGATCGGACGCGGCGGGATCGTCGTCGTCGGCGAGGGAGCACGCGGCCGTCTGACACGCCTCGTCAACGAGGAGCGCAGCAAGGCGCAGCGCGTCGCGCACGGCGTGCCCGTGACCGTCCTCTACGTCGGACACGGTGACGACGAGGTCGCTATCGCGGATCTCGCGAAGACCATCAAGAAGCTCCCCAAGGCGATCGACAAGGCCACCATGGCCGCCGTCATCCGCCGGGTGGAATCCGTCTCGCAGTCGCTCTCGTCGTTGCCGATCCCGAAGGGCATCGACCCGACGAAGGTGCGCTCTCAGCGCCCTCGTTGAGCCGGATCCCGCACAGACCCGCAGAGCGCGGCCGTCCTCCGTCGAGGGCGGCCGCGCTCTCTTTCACTCCGACAGCGGCTGCCGAGGAAGACGCCGGACCTTCGCCCGCCGACGACGACGCTCCGGAACCATCGACCGCATCTCGTCGAGCTTGCCGAAGCAGAACAGCCGGTCGTCGGCCTCGAGGACGACGTGCTTGCGCGGGTTCGGGATCACGCTGACACCGCGGTGGAGTGTGAGTACCGTGATGTCCCGCTCCCACAGTCCGGCTTCGCCCAGGGTCTTGCCGACCAGATCGACCGCACCGTGCACCATGAGCTCGGCGACACCGTAGCCCGTCGACACCGTCAAGCGCTGACGCACGTCGATCTCGGGGAACGCGACCTGCCCGGCGATGTAGTCGATGATGGCGCCGGCGACGTCGAGCTTGGTCGCCGTCTCGATGCCCTGCAGCCCCGGTGAGGAGTTGACCTCCATCACAAGAGGCCCGTCGTCGCCCTCCAGCATGTCGACACCCGCCACGCGCAGACCCATGATCTGCGCGGACCGCACCGCCGCGCGCTCGTACACGGGGTCGAGCTCGACCGCTTCGACGGATCCTCCGCGATTCACGTTCGAGCGGAACTCGTCTCCTGCCGCGGAGCGCCGCATCGCTGCCACGACGCGATCCCCCACGACCAGTGCGCGGATGTCACGGCCGCGGCTCTCGGCGATGAACTTCTGGATGAGCACGTTCTGCTTCGTGGAGTGCAGTGTCTCGATGATCGCCTCCGCGACCTTGACCTGCGGCGCGAGGATGACGCCGATCCCCTGCGTGCCCTCGAGCAGCTTGATCACGACGGGCGCTCCACCGACGCGCTCGATCGCCGGCCGCACGTCGGCGCGGTTGCGTACGAAAGCGGTCGGCGGCATCGCGATGTTGTGACGCGACAGGATCTGGTTTGCGCGGAGCTTGTCGCGCGCACTCGAGATCCCGTTGGCCGTGTTCGGCGTGTAGACGTCCATCTGCTCGAACTGCCGCACCACCGCCGTGCCGAAGTACGTGATCGAGTTGCCGATGCGCGGAAGGATCGCGTCGTAGTCGCTGAGCTGGCGCCCCCGATAGTGCAGGTCGGGTTCGTCGGCCGTCAGATCGATCGCGAAGCGCAGCGTATTGAGCACCTTGACGTTGTGCCCGCGCTGAAGCGCGGCTGCTCGCAGTCGCTGGGTGGAGTACGCCTGCGGCGCGCGGGAGAGCACTGCGATCTTCACGGGGGATTTTTCCTGCCAGGATGTATCAGGTGAGTAGGTCTACCCCCCATTCAAACACCCTTACGGGGTGGCGAGAATGGGTGAGCCTGCCCGATCTCGGAGTCGACTGGCTCAAAGCCAAGATCGACACGGGCGCGCGCACCTCTTCTCTGCATGCATTCGACATCGTGGAGTTCATCCAGGACGACGAACCCTGGGTGCGGTTCAAGGTCAAGCCCTGGCAGGACAGCCAGGAGGATGCCGTCGTCGTCGAGAGCCCCGTGCACGACCGGCGAGCCGTGCGCAGCTCGTCGGGCCACGCGCAGGAGCGTTTCGTGGTGGAGCTGTTGATCCGTCTCGTGGATCGCGAAGTCCTCGCCGAGGTGACGTTGAGCAACCGCGATGAGATGGGCTTCCGGATGCTCATCGGTCGTGAAGCACTGCGGCAGGGGTACATCGTCGATCCCGCGAGGTCCTTCCTCGGCGGACGCGCCCCGCGCGAAGCACGTCGGCGCAACCGCGGTCGCGACTGACGCGGCGCTCAGGCGCGGATGAGAACGGTGCCGACGGCTTTGTCGTGCAGGCCGCGCTGATCCGCGTCCCAGATCACCGCGGGCACGACGACCACGAGCAGCAGCGTGCGCACGATCGGACGCCACGGGCCGATCCATCCGCCGCCGAGGCGCACCAGACGCATGCCGAGGATGCGGTGACCCGGGCTGCCGCCCGCCGTCGGGATGAACAGGATCTGCAGCACCGCGAACACCAGCATCGGGGCGAACTGGCTGAGGCCGGCTTCCGTGGGCAGCGCGAACTGGTCGAATCCGAGGAAACCGGTCGCGATGATCGTCGCCGCCGCGTAGTCGATCAGGAGCGCCCCGATCCGTCGACCGGGACGGGCGATGCTCCCGCTGCCCGATTCGGGGAGTCCGAGTCGCTCGCCGGGGTACACGTTCACAGCATCCGTCACTCCCCCAGCCTACCGAGCGCGGAATGTCGCTCTGACGCCCCGGCTCCTGTAACACGCCCGAAACAAAGCGGATACCGTAGAGAAATCCCCCGTCCGTACTCTGCAGAGTGGCCGTGAAGCCATCGATCCGCATTACAGGAGTCGTACATGTTCAAAGATTCGTCCGAGGTACTGACCTACATCAAGGAGAACGACGTCAAGTTCCTTGACATCCGTTTCACCGATCTCCCGGGTGTGCAGCAGCACTTCAACATTCCTGCATCGACGGTCGACGAGGCATTCTTCACGGACGGCCAGCTGTTCGACGGCTCTTCGATCCGTGGCTTCGCGAGCATCCACGAGTCCGACATGCAGCTCATCCCCGATGTCACGACGGCGTACATCGACCCCTTCCGCGAGGCGAGCACCCTCGTGATGCTCTTCGACATCTACAACCCGCGCACCGGAGAGATCTACTCGAAGGACCCGCGCCAGGTGGCCAAGAAGGCCGAGAAGTACCTGTCCTCCACGGGCATCGCCGACACCGCGTTCTTCGCCCCCGAGGCCGAGTTCTACATCTTCGACGACGTGCGCTACTCGGTGACCGCCGGCGAGAGCTTCTACAAGGTCGACTCCGAGGAGGCCGCGTGGAACACCGGTCGCGAGGAAGAAGGCGGGAACCTCGCCAACAAGACGCCGTACAAGGGCGGCTACTTCCCCGTCAGCCCGGTCGACAAGACCGCTGACCTGCGCGACGACATCACCCTCAAGCTCATCGACGCCGGATTCATCCTCGAGCGCTCGCACCACGAGGTCGGCACGGCCGGTCAGCAGGAGATCAACTACCGCTTCGACACGATGGTGCACGCGGCGGACGACATCCTGAAGTTCAAGTACATCGTCAAGAACACCGCCGAGCAGTGGGGCAAGGTCGCGACCTTCATGCCCAAGCCCCTCTACGGTGACAACGGCTCGGGCATGCACACCCACCAGTCGCTGTGGAACGACGGCAAGCCGCTGTTCTACGACGAGGCCGGCTACGGCCAGCTCAGCGACATCGCGCGCTGGTACATCGGTGGAATCCTGGCGCACGCGCCAGCCCTGCTCGCCTTCACGAACCCGACCCTGAACAGCTACCACCGCCTGGTGAAGGGCTTCGAGGCACCGGTCAACCTCGTCTACTCGGCCGGCAACCGTTCCGCCGCGATCCGCATCCCGATCACGGGCTCCAACCCGAAGGCCAAGCGCATCGAGTTCCGTGCGCCCGATGCCTCCGGAAACCCGTACCTCGCGTTCGCCGCACAGCTGATGGCGGGCCTCGACGGCATCAAGAACCGCATCGAGCCGCACGAGCCCGTCGACAAGGACCTCTACGAGCTCCCGCCCGAGGAGGCCAAGGACATCCCGCAGGTCCCGAACTCGCTGCTCGACTCGCTCGACGCTCTCGCGGCCGACCACCAGTTCCTCCTCGAGGGCGGCGTGTTCACCAAGGAGCTCATCGAGACCTGGATCTCCTACAAGTACGAGAACGAGATCCTGCCGATGGCGCAGCGTCCGCACCCGTTCGAGTACGAGCTGTACTTCGGGGTCTGACCCGTTCCACAGCCTGGGGAGATGCCCCGCCGGTCCGCCCGGCGGGGCATCTCGCTGTCTCGGATGTCACCGCGGAGACAGCACTCGTCATCTGCCGCGCAACCGGCTTGACCGCACGAGGTCCGGGTGATCAACTGGTGAGTCTGACCGTCGACCGGGGGAACCATGCGCCGTAGAAGAGTGACCGCGAACACCGAGCCTCGCACCCCTGCCGAGGTGTCCCCCTCGCCGTCGTCCAACGCCGTCGCCGCGTATGCCAGGACCAACCCGTTCATGTTCGGGCTGCTGGGTGCACTCGGCGTTCTCGTCGCGTTGGCGATCGGCGGCATCGTCGGTCAGCTGGCCACCGTCCTGGTCTACATCGGCGTCGCGATCTTCCTCGCGCTCGGGCTCGACCCGATCGTCACCTTCATCGAGAAGAAGCTGCCGCGACCGGCGGCCGTGACGATCGTCGTCGCCGCGGTGGTCCTCGCCTTCGCCGGCATCATCCTCGCGATCGTCCCGATCCTCGTCGAACAGGTGAGCAACCTGATCAAGGACGGACCGAAGATGGTCGAGGACTTCATGGCGAGCGACTGGTACAAGGACATCACCGGGCAGTTCGGCACGACGATCGACGACGCCGTGCAGGGCATCCTGAGCTTCGTCAAGGATCCGAACAACTTCCTCGACATCGGCGGCGGCGTGTTCGCCGTCGGAGCCGGGATCGCCGGCGGGTTCACCGGCATCACGATCGTGCTGATCCTGACCCTCTACTTCATGGCGTCGCTGCGCAGCATCAAGCACGTCGCGGCCCGGTTCGTCCCCGCCTACCAGCGCGACACGTTCAGCGGCCTGCTGGAGGATGTCTCCGGCGCGGTGGGCCGCTACGTGATCGGCCAGGCGAGCCTCGCGCTGATCAACGGCATTCTGAGCCTCATCTTCCTGAGCATCATCGGCGCACCCGTGCCCGCGTTGCTGGCGCTGATCGCATTCATCGGCTCGATGATCCCCCTGGTCGGAACGCTCACGGCGTCCATCATCAACTCGCTGATCTGTCTGTTCGTCTCGCCGCTCACCGCGCTGATCGCGATCATCTACTACCTCATCTACATGCAGATCGAGGCATACGTGCTCTCGCCGCGCATCATGAGCAAGGCCGTCGCCGTTCCCGGCGCTCTCGTCGTGATCGCCGCGGTCGCCGGAGGCGCGCTCGGCGGCATCCTGGGCGCGCTCGTCGCGATCCCGGTCGCCGCGAGCATCATCATCATCGTGCAGAAGGTGACTTTCCCCGCGCAGGACCGGAAGATCGTTCCACCCGCGACCGCGCGCTGAGAGCTCTCGGGGGCGTCGACTCAGCGGACCAGCAGCGCTCCCGCCTGCACGCGGACGTCGAACGTGGTGATCTCCCCCATGTCCTCGCCGTCGATCTCGAACACCAACGGCGTCGCCAGCTCCACGGAGATGGTCTCGACGGGCAGGTGCCGCGCGGACTCGGTGCTGACGGCCTCGTCGGTCGCACCGAAGAGGCGACGGATACCGTTGTCCCACACGAAGGAGCGCAGCGTGTCCAGCCACTGCAGTGCACCGTCGGCGCTGACCATGAGCACGTCGAGCTTGCCGTCGTCGAGCACGGCGTCAGGCAGCAGCCGGATTCCGCCCTGGACCATGCCGCAGTTGCCGATGAGCATGGTGTGTCCCCGCACGGCGACCGCCTCCTCACCGTCGATCTCGAGGGTGATATCGGTCATCTCCGTGCCCGCCAGTGCCCGGCCCATCGCCTCGACATAGGCCAGCCAGCCCGCCTTCGACTTGAGATCGTCGTCGGTCTCCACCAGCATCTGCGCATCGATGCCGAACCCGACCATGACCGCGAACGCGTGCTCCGCGCCGTCGTACGACACCCACCCCAGGTCGATCCTGCGCGGCTCGGCGTCGCGGACCCGCTCGAGCGCGGCGGTCACGTTGTTCAGCGGCACCTCGAGGTTGCGGGCGAGCAGGTTGCCCGTGCCCTGCGGCACGATGCCCAGAGCCGTCTCCGATCCCGCGAGGGACTCGGCGACAGCGCGGACGGTGCCATCGCCTCCGACGGCGATCACGATCTCGCGGCCATCGGCGACAGCCTCCGCGGCCATGCCCACACCGGGATCTTCGGGCGTCGTCTCCCACCACCGGATGTCGACGTCGCCGTCGAAGACCTGCGTCACCCCCGCACGCAGGGCGGCGGCGTCGATCTTCGACGGGTTCCAGACGATTCCAATGCGCGATGAGGCCATACCGCTCAGCATGGGCGACCCCGTCCTGAATCGCAAACGGAGACGGACGTCAGTCGAGCTTCAGCAGTTGCTCCAGCTTCTCGTGCGCCGAGATGTCGTTGCCCGCGCCGCTGAATCGCAGCGTGACGTGCTCGATGGCACCGGTGAACGGGAAGTGCGGCGTGTCCGCCGGGTAGCCGTCCGTGACGGGCGAGAGCGAGTACTCGCCGACGTCCATGCACCCTGCACCGAAGCGCGCGCGGTTCTGCCGCGGCACGGTTCCCGTGCCCACCTCGACCTCGTCGATGTACAGTCGCACATCCTGCACGTGCAACGACCAGCCGCCGCCGTCCCCGCCCACGCAGATGAGCATGCCTTCCGCCCCGCCTTCCGGAATCGTAACGACCGCCGTGACGGTGTGATCGACATTGGTCGTCTTCGGTGCGCTCCCCTCGGGCAGCCGTGTCATCCCCGGTCGGAACACCACCTCGTCCCGTCCATAGAAGTAGCTGGGTCGCAGACGAGGGTCGCCGCGCTCGATGAATCTGTCGTCGAGCGGGAGCACGTTGTGCGTCGCGGCCTTCTGCATGAAGAGGTCCTGCAGGGCTCGGAGCTTGTCGGGATGCTGCGCGGCGAGATCCTTCCCCTGGCTGAAGTCGTCGCGGAGGTCGTACAGTTCCCAGACGTCGTCGTCGAACGACGCGCTCGCGAAGGTGTAGGCCATGCTGGTGCCCTCGATCGGCTTCTGCGTCACGCCGTCGATCGACGCCGGCTCGGCGATGCCCGCGATCTCGAGCAGCGTCGGCATCACATCGATGACGTGGTGGAGCTGCGAACGGAGCTCACCGTGGGCCGCGATGCCGGCCGGCCACGACACGAGCATGCCGCTGCGTGTCCCCCCGAAATGCGAAGCGATCTGCTTCGTCCATTGGAAGGGGGTGTCTCCCGCCCACGCCCACCCCACGGCGTAGTGCGGTGCGGTTCCAGGATGACCCCACCGCTCCCGCTCGGGAAGCAGCTGCGCGAAGTCGCCGACGTTCCCATCGAGCCCCATCATCTCGTTCAGGAGACCAGTGAGCGTCCCCTCCGCACTCGATCCGTTGTCGCCCACGATGTAGAGGACGGTCGTGTCATCGAGCTCGCCCAGCGCCTCGAAGGCATCGACCACACGACCGACCTCGTGGTCGGCGTGCTCGAGGAAGTCGGCATCCGGACCAGTCCGCCGAAGGCGCTGGACCACCCGAAGCCGACGTCGTCGAGCAGGACGAGCAGGACGTTCGGCGCGCGGTCGGGCGCGGAGACGGGAGGCGGGAAGTCCGCCACCGAGTCCACATAGGTCGTGCCTGTACGACCGTCCGGATACCTCCATTCGGGAGCCGGGTACGTCTCCCGCGAAACGCGGATCGGGAACTGCTCGTCCTCGTCCTTCGACATGGCTCCTCCTCAGTCCACGGGCCACGCGCCCGCAATGATCAGGGCCACGTAGAACCGGCCGGAGGAGAAGAAAAGAGGTCACTCACCCATAGAAGAGGAGCTCGAAGCTCTTCCGCGCACGTCGAGTGACACCGAGATAGTCCTCTTCGAGCTCCGTGGCGGAACGATCCGGATAGCCGAGCAGTCGTCCGATCGCATCCAGCTGCCGGCGGTCCGCGGGAAGGACGTCGCTCGTCTGGCCGGTGAGCAACGTGATCGCCGAGCGGAGCCGACTGGACAGACGCCAGGCCTCCCGCAGGCGCACGGCATGTTCCTCCGGGACGAGGTCCGCCGCCACCGCAGCATCCAGCGCTCCGAGCGTCGACGTCGTCCGCAGTCCGGGAGCCTCGTAGGCGTGCTGCAACTGGAGCAGCTGCACCAGCCATTCGACGTCGCTCAGGGTGCCAGGGCCGAGCTTCAGATGTCGACGCGGATCAGCGCCCTGCGGCAACCGCTCCCCCTCGACCCTGGCTTTGATGCGCTTGATCTCCCGGGTGCCCTGCAGATCGACCGACTCCGGGTAACGGATCGTGTCGGCGAGCATCGTGAAGCGGTCGATGAGCTTGACGCTCCCCGCCACTCCCCTGGCACGCAGCAGTGCCTGCGCCTCCCACGACAGCGACCAGCGTCGGTAGTACTCGGTGTAGGCCTCGATCGACCGCACGACGGGCCCGTTGCGGCCCTCCGGACGAAGGTCGGCATCGAGGTCGAGCGGCAGTCGATGGTCGGTCAGATGCTCACGCAGCCCCGCCACGATCTGCGTCGCGAGCTTCTGCGCACGCTGCGGGTCGACGCCGTTCGCGTCGTAGACATAGAGGATGTCGGCGTCGGAGCCGAAGCCGAGCTCGGCGCCCCCGAACCGCCCCATCGCGATCACCGCGAAGTCCAGAGCATCGTCCTCGGGCGGGACCACCTCACGGATCACGGCCCGCAGCGCAGCCTGGATCGTCGCCTCCGTGATCTCGGTGAGCGCCGTGGCGACCTCCTCGATCGTGAGGACGTCGAGGACGGCGCCCATGGCCGTGCGCAGCAGCTCCCGGCGGCGCAGCGCCCTGACCGCGCGCAGTGCGTCGCCGATCGTCTCGTGCCGCGTCTGGATCGCACGTGCCTCCTCGTCGAGCGCGGCGGCACCGCGCGGACGCAGGCGCCCCGTGCTGTCCAGCCATGCCACCGACTCGGGGATCCACTCCAGCAGCTCGCCGATGTATCGCGACGAGGACAACAGCCGCGTGAGGCTTTCGGCGGCTCCGGACGAGTCTCGCAGCATCCGCAGGAACCACGGGGTGTCACCCAGGCGCTCGCTGATGCGTCGGAACGCGAGCAGGGCGTAGTCGGGGTCACTGCCGTCGGCGAACCAGCGCACCATGATCGGCATCAGGTGTCGCTGGATGGTCGCCTTGCGGCTGAGCCCGCTCGTGAGTGCGCCGATGTGACGCAGCGCCCCCGCGGGATCGCGGAAGCCGATCGCCGCAAGCCGATCGTGCGCCTGGGCGGCCGAGAGCGTGCGCTCCTCCTCCGGCAGTCCCGCGACCGCACTGAGCAGCGGCCGGTAGAACAGGCGGGTGTGGATCTCCCGCACCTCGCGCCGCACGCTCTCCCAGCGCGCCCACACGCCCTCGCCGCTCTCCGCCAGTCCCGTCCCGCGCGCGAGGATCCGCAGGCCCGCCGGTGTCCGCGGCATCAGGTGCGTGCGGCTCAACTCGCGAAGCTGCAGCCGGTGCTCCATCAAGCGGAGCAGCCGGTAGTCGTCGGCGAACGCCGCCGCATCCGCCCGGCCGATGTAGCCGCCGTCGACGAGGGCGTCCAGGCTCTCAAGCGTGCCGCGGGTGCGCAACGACTCGTCCGTGAGGCCGTGGACCAACTGCAGCAGCTGCACCGTGAACTCGATGTCGCGCAGCCCGCCCGCGCCGAGCTTCAGCTGGTAGGCCGCATCCTCCGGGTCGATGTGCTCCATCACGCGCTCACGCATGCGCTGGACGCTCTCGACGAAGTCCTCCCTGGCCGCACTCGACCAGATCTTCGGCTGCACCGCGGCAATGTACTCCGCCCCGAGCTCGGCGTCGCCGGCGAGCGGACGCGCCTTCAGCAACGCCTGGAACTCCCAGCTCTTCGCCCAGCGGTCGTAGTACGCCAGGTGCGACGCGAGCGATCGAACCAAGGCGCCCTGCTTGCCTTCGGGGCGCAGCGCGGCATCCACCTCCCACAGCGGCGGCTCCACCTCGATCGCGTCGAGGTTCCGCATCGTCTCCCGGGCGAGGCGAGTGGCGATGTCGATCGCGCGCGCCTCGCTCACGACCTCCTCGTCGCTGCTGCCGCCCACGAAGATCACATCGACGTCGCTGACGTAGTTGAGCTCGCGCGCGCCCGCCTTGCCCATTCCGATCACGGCGAGCCGGGTCGCGGCGACGGCCTCGCGGCCCATCGCCTCCTGCAGGCGGGTCCTGGCCACCGCGAGCGAGGCCTCGAGGGCGGCTCCGGCGATATCGGCCAGTGCCGCGGACACGGTGGCGACGACCGTCTCGGGCGACGGATGCGTGAGGTCGTACGCAGCGATCGCCGCGAGGTTGCGTCGATACGCGACACGGACCGCGACGACCGCCTCATCACCGCCCGACCGCGCGAACCCGTCAACCGCACCGATCGAGGCCAGCAGCCGCTCCCGCAACTCGTCCGCGGAAGGCAGGCCGGCGATCGGTCCCGCGAGCACGGAGAGCTGCTCCGGATGCCGCAGGAAGAACTCCGCGAGGCCCTCGGAGGCGCCGAACACCCGCCACACGCGTCGACGCGTGAGCTCGTCGTCGAGCAGCGCGCGAAGCGGGGCCGGATCCCTCCTGGCGACTCGCAGCAGCCCTCGCACGGCAGCATCGGGATCGGCGGCATCCTGCGCCTCGAGCAGCACCTCACGCGGTCGATCGAGGATCGTCGCCAGCTCCGACAGGGATGCCGCCGCGTCGCTCAGCTCGGCGAATCCGAGCCTGGCCAGTGCGGAGAGCGAGACGGAATCGTCGGGACGGGCCATGCCGGACTCAGAGGAGCTCGAGGTTGTTCTTCAGCTCCAGCGGCGTGACCTGCCCGCGGTAGGCCTCCCACTCCTTGCGCTTGTTGAGCAGCACGTAGTTGAAGACCTGCTCGCCGAGCGTCTCGGCGACCAGCTCGGAGCCCTCCATGAACTCCAGCGCGTGGTCGAGGCTCGCCGGAAGCGCCGAGTAGCCCAGCGCACGACGTTCGGCATCGCTCAGAGCCCACACGTTGTCCTCGGCCTCGGGCGGGAGCTCGTAGCCCTCCTCGATGCCCTTGAGTCCGGCGGCGAGCATGAGCGCATAGGCCAGGTACGGGTTCGCCGCCGAATCCAGCGCCCGATACTCGACGCGCGACGACTGACCCTTGTTGGGCTTGTACATCGGCACGCGCACGAGCGCCGATCGGTTGTTGTGCCCCCAGGTGATGAAGCTGGGAGCCTCATCGCCGCCCCAGAGCCGTTTGTAGGAGTTGACGAACTGGTTCGTCACGGCCGAGATCTCGTTCGCGTGCCTGAGAAGACCGGCTATGAAGTGCCGACCGGTCTTGGAGAGCTGGTACTTCGCACCCTCCTCGTAGAACGCGTTCTGGTCGCCCTCGAACAGCGACATGTGCGTGTGCATGCCGCTGCCGGGGTGCCCGCTGAGCGGCTTCGGCATGAACGTCGCATAGACGCCCTGCTCGATCGCCACCTCCTTGATTACGGTTCGGAACGTCATGACGTTGTCGGCCGTCGTCAGCGCATCCGCGTAGCGCAGATCGATCTCGTTCTGTCCCGGCCCGCCCTCGTGGTGGCTGAACTCGACCGAGATGCCAAGGTCTTCCAGCATCCGCACCGAACGACGGCGGAAGTCGTGCGCCGTGCCGCCCGGCACGTTGTCGAAGTAGCCGGCCGAGTCCACGGGCACGGGGCCGTCCGGGCCGAACGACGAGGACTTCAGCAGATAGAACTCGATCTCGGGGTGCGTGTAGAACGTGAATCCGGCATCCGCGGCCTTCGCGAGCGTGCGCTTCAGGACGTGTCGGGGGTCGGCCACGGCAGGCTGCCCGTCCGGCGTCGTCAGGTCGCAGAACATGCGCGCGGTCGGGTCGATCTCACCGCGCCACGGCAGCGTCTGGAACGTCGTCGGGTCGGGCTGAGCCAGCAGATCGGACTCGTAGGAGCGGGTGAGCCCCTCGATCGCCGAGCCATCGAATCCGATGCCCTCCGCGAACGCCCCCTCCACCTCGGCCGGTGCGATCGCCACCGACTTGAGCGTGCCGATCACGTCGGTGAACCACAGCCTCACGAACTTGACGCCGCGCTCCTCGATGGTGCGGAGGACGAAATCCCTCTGCTTGTCCATGACTACTCTGCGCCCTGGCCCTTTGCCTCGTCGCCGGCCGTCTTGGGGGGCGTGACGTCCCACCCCTGCTCCGCGATCTCCTCCTCGGCCCAGGCGCGCGAACGCTCCTTGAGCACCTCGGGCGCGCGGCGGGCTTCGGCTTCCGTGTCGAACGGGCCGATGCGGTCGATGGAGGGCGAGATCATGCCGAACTCGACCTCGCCGGTCTCGGAGTTGTACCAGTACTTGTGGTCGCCGTCAGACATGTCTGCCCCTTCTTCGCGTGATGTCATCGATCCTACTGGCGTGCACCGCGGTCGCTAAGCTATCGCCCATGGCAAAAGCGATCGGCGTCGACATCGGCGGCACGGGTATCAAAGCAGGAATCGTCGACCTCGAGCACGGCACCATGGCGTCCGACAGGGTCCGCGTCCCCACCCCGGAGGGCGCGTCGCCCGAAGACGTCCTCGTCGCCGTGCAGACCGTTCTGAAGACGCTCGACGTGCACGAGTCGACCCTCCCGCTCGGCGTCGCCTTCCCGGCCATCGTGAAGCGGGGAAAGACGCTCTCCGCCGCCAACGTCTCCAAGGAGTGGGTCGACTTCGACGCCGAACGCTTCTTCCGAGACGGACTCGGGCGCAACATCGTCTTCGTGAACGACGCCGACGCGGCGGGAGTCGCCGAAGCGCGACACGGCGCGGCCAGGGACGTGCGTGGATTCACCCTGCTGACCACGCTCGGCACCGGGATCGGATCCGCCTTCATCAACGACGGCGTGCTGCTGCCGAACACCGAGCTCGGCCACCTGAACTTCCGCGAGTACGAGTCGGTGGAGACCTGGGCGGCGACGTCGGCGCGCGAGCGCGAAGGCCTCACCTGGGCCGAGTGGGCCGAGCGTCTGCAGGCGTTCTACTCGCACATCGAGTTCCTCTTCAGCCCCGACCTGTTCGTGGTCGGTGGCGGCGTCTCGAAGAACGCCGGAGACTTCCTCCCCCTGCTCGACCTCAAGACCCCGATCGTCCCGGCGATCCACCGCAACAACTCGGGCATCATCGGCGCCGCGTCGCTCGCCGGCGACTGATCACCGCATGCGGAGAAGGCCCCGCATCGGATGCGGGGCCTTCTTCATGTCTGAGGCGAATGGGCCGACCTGTACGCCGGGTTCTGTTCCGGGGTTCTTCGCCCCTTCGACGGCCATCTCTCTCGGCGACACGTTGCCGTGGCACTCTAGCGGTCTACCCGAGGACTCGGCGAGCCGCGTCAACATCCTCTGTCTGACCTTGCTCCGGACGAGGTTTACCTGGCGGGCCATGTCACCATGACCCCCGGTGGTCTCTTACACCACCCTTTCACCCTTACCCCTTGCGGGGCGGTCTGCTCTCTGTGGCACTTTCTCGCGGATTGCTCCGGGTGGGCGTTACCCACCGTCCTGCCCTGAGGAGCCCGGACGTTCCTCGGTGCGGTTGCCCGCCACGCGACCGTCCAGTCGACCCATTCGCACATCCAGTCTACGTTCTCCGGTTGCGCCCTTCGGCGGTCACTTCTCGGCCGACTCCGCGATGCGCAGATCGAGCGGCACGTCGATCGGGAACGAGCCGAACAAGCGGGTCGTGGCGACCGCCGCAGCATCGCGCACGGCTGCGGCCGCGACATCCGCGTGCTCCTGCGGAACGTGCAGGATGACCTCGTCGTGCAGGAAGAACGCCAGGTGCGGTGAGTGGGCGAACGGGCCGGACGCCGGCGCCTCGGCGAAGCCCTCCGGAATCTGCTGGAGACGGTGCCGGATCTCGGCGAGCCAGATCAGCGACCACTCCGCCGCGGTCCCCTGCACCACGAAGTTGCGTGTGAACCTGCCCCAGTCCCGCGCTCTTCGCCGCGCGAGCGCCACGACCGCGGGGTCGGCGTCGGCACCGGTCGCCTCGGACTGCAGCCGCATCCACTCCGCCGAAGGGCGGGGCGAGGAGCGCCCGAGCCAGGTCGAGACGACGCCGCCGTCCTCGCCGGTCCGGGCGGCCGCGTCGACCAGCGCCATGGCGCGCGGATACACCTTGCGCAGACGCGGCACGAGACGACCGCTGTCGCCCGTCGTGGCTCCGTACATCGCACCGAGCACCGCGTACTTCGCCTCTTCCCTGGTCGCGACCGCGCCGGAGGCGACCACGCCCGCATAGAGGTCGCTCCCCCGGGCGGCTCGCGCCATCGCCTCATCGGACGCCATCGCCGCGAGCATCCGGGGCTCGAGCTGCGCGACGTCCGCGACGACGAGCGTCCAGCCGGGGTCGGCGCGCACCGCGGGTCGCAGGCTGCGCGGCAGCTGCAGCGCCCCTCCTCCGGCCGACGCCCATCGCCCTGTGACGACGCCGCCCGGGATGTACACGGGTCGGAATCGCCCGTCGCGCACCCACTCGCCGAGCCACGTCCAGCCGTTGGCACTCAGCAGCCGGGAGAGCTTCTTGTAGGCCAGCAGCGGCTCGATGACCGGGTGATCGTGCTCAGCGAGCTGCCATCGACTCGTCGACTCGACATGCACACCGACGCGATGCAACGCCCGCAGCAGCTTCGGCTGACTGTCGAGGTGGAGCGAGGTGTCGCCGAGGAGCGCGCGCACCCGATCCCCGAGCTCGACCATGCGGCTCGGGAGTCCCCCCGCGACCGGCCGCGTACCCAGCGTCTCGGTCAGGATCGCGTCATGCACGCGAGGATCCCACGGGAGTCCGGCGACCCGCATCTCCTCCGCGATCAGCCCGCCCGCGGACTCCGCGGCGCACAGCAGTGTCAGGCGGCCGTCCGGCGCGGCGGCGATCACCGCGCGCTGGGCCCGGTACTGCGCGAGCGCCGCCTCGATCGCCGCCTCGCCGCCCGCCTCCTCGAACACATCGAACAGCGAGGGGGCCGCGACGCTCTGCTCTCGACGCTCCCATCCTGCCGCGGCAGGAAGCGGTGAGGTCACGGATGCCGTGTCACGCAGGATCGCGTGGCACAGGACCAGGTCGTGACTGCGACCGATGCGCACGCCTTCGGCGAGGAGCACCGCGTAGGTCTCGGCCGCGGTGCGGATGATCCATCGGGGCGCATCGGATTCCTCGACCGACGAGACCCATTCCGCGAGCTCAGCCGCACGCAGGTGCGTGCGCGCATGCTCCTCGTCGTTCTCATCGAGCTCGATCGCGGTGTAGTCCTGTGGACCGACCGAGATCAGCGCGATCCTCCGTTCGCCGCCCGACGCCGGCACCGTCATGGCCGATGCGTACGGGCGCTGCTCATGCGAGCCCGGACTCCTCGGTGCGCACCAGGATGCACCCGCACTCGGGGCACGAGACCACGACGTCGTCGGCGGCGCGGCGGATGTCGTTCAGGTCGGTGCTGGGCAGCAGGATGCGGCAGCCCTCGCAGGTGCCGCGTGTGAGGAGAGCAGCACCGGCGCTGTTCGTGGCACGACGCGCGTATTCGGCGAGGAGATCCGGCGCCACGGACTCGGCCACGGCGGCACGGTCGCGGTCGAGCTGCGCGCCGAGCTCGGTCGCGGCAGCCACGTCGGCCTTGGCCTGCGCCGTGAGGGCGGATCCCTCCGCGGTCGTCGTGTCGAGGAGAGCCTGCTGCGCGGCGACGGCAGCCTCTGCCTCTTCGAGCCGACCCATCACGTCGAGCTCGGCATCCTCCAGGTCGCTCTGCCGACGCGCGAGACTCGCCAGCTCGTTCTCGAGCGCCTGGGCGTCCTTCGGGCTGGTCGCGACGGCCAGGCGTTCGGCATCGCGGTTGCGGCGCTGCTCGACGACCTTCACGTCGGACTCGAGTCGGGTGAGCTCGGTGCGCACGTCGTCACGCGTGCCGGTGAGCGAGGTCAGCTCGCGGAGCTGCTCCTGGCGGATTGCGACGAGCTCGGTGATCCGCCCCGCCTGGCTCGGCTTCGTACGGGCGCGCTCGGCCTGCGCGATGCGCCGGTCGAGGTCGGCGATGTCGAGCAGGGTGCGCTGGTTCTCGGGGCTGGCGTTCACGTACTCAAATCTAGTCGCTGTGGCGACATCCGCCCATCAGCGCACCTCGCCGTCGACGTAGTACCAGTGCCGGTCCTCGCGCACGAAGCGGCTGCGCTCATGCAGCGAGCCCCGCTCCGCGCCCTGACGCCAGTACGCCTCGAACTCGACCACCCCGTCGCGGTCGAAGGGTCCGCCGGCCTCACGATCGATCACGAGCAGCCGTCGCCACTCGAGGTCGGACTCGAAGCCGATCGTCCGCGGCCGGGTCGTGGCGTGCCAGGTGCGCAGCAGGTGCTCCGCATCCTCGAGGGCGAACGCCGTGTAGCGGGACCTCATCAGCCGTTCGGCCGTCGGCGCGGGCGCACCCGCGAGGATCGGACCGCAGCACGCGTCGAAGGCGTCTCCCGAGAAGCAGGGGCAGCGTCGGGCATCCGTCATGAGAGCGCGATGATCAGGGTCATGAGGGCCAGCATCGCGCATACCGGCGTCATCGTCCAACGCTCCGGGCGGCTGCGGGAGATCCCGTTGAGCACGACACCGACCGCGAAGTACGCGAACAGGATCCAGGTGAGCACCATGACCGGCGCACCCTCGCGGCCGGGTAGCACCCCGCCGCGGCTGAGCAGCAGCGCGGCGAACGCGACGTAGAGCACCACCGCGACGATGCTCCCGACCCGCAGGCGTCGCGGGAGGACGCGGTGCGCACCTCCCCAGGCGAACCGTCCCCAGGGTGCCCCGGACGCCAGCGCCGTCTGGAACACGACGCCCGCTGCGAGCAGACCGAGGGCGAAGATCAGCGCGACCGTGGTCATGCTGGCCCGTCGATCTCGTCGAGCCAGGCGAGCCCGAGCGCGTGGGAGCGGATGCCGTAGTCGAGCGTGGCGCGCTGATACCGGAAGACGTCGACAACGGAACCAGGGACCTCGATCGCATCGAGCTCGTCGGCCAGGGACCGCAGACGTTCGGCGTCCTCGACGACGCGTGCGCGGATCACGGCGACGCAGGATGATCGTTCGCTCGGCGGCAGGTGACCGAGCAGGTAGATCCGGGCCAGCATCAGCTGCTCCGCGTCGGCTCCGGTCACCGGGGTCAACATCCACTCGTACCAGGCGGCGCGTCCGGAATCCGTGATGACGTACAGCTTCTTGCGACGCCGGGTGTCCGGTGCGTCCTCGGTCCGCGCCCACCCCTGCGCCTCCAGCTGGCGCAGGGCGCGCTGGATACTGCCGAAGCTCGCCGCGTAGAAGAGGGAGATACCGGCACTGAAGCGCTTGTGCACGTCGTACAGCGCCAGCGGGGCGTCGAGGAGGATGCCCAGGATGAGGAACTGCATGGTCTCATATATACCCCTTAGGAATATATGAGGCAAGCCCTACGCTGAGATCACCCCACCGAAGGAGCCACCATGACCACTGTCCCCACCTTCACCGCATACAACGGCTTCGCCCTTCCGGCCATCGGCCTCGGGACATACGGGCTCAACGGCGATGCCGGTGCGGAAGCCGTGGCCGGGGGCATCGACGCGGGATACCGTCTCATCGACACGGCCTTCAACTACGAGAACGAGGGCTCGGTCGGTCGCGGGGTCGCCGCGTCCGACGTGGCGCGTGCGGAGATCATCGTCACCACCAAGCTCCCCGGACGCCACCACCCGACCGCGAAGGCACGCACCAGCATCGAGGAGAGCCGGTCACGACTCGGCCTCGACATCACCGATCTGCACCTCATCCACTGGCCCAACCCGAGTCAGGACGAGTACGTCCAGGCGTGGGCCGCTCTCGTCGATGCGCAGGCGCGCGGCGTGGTCCGGCAGATCGGCGTCTCGAACTTCCTTCCCGAGCACCTCGAGCGCCTCGAGCGCGAGACGGGCGTGCGTCCGGTCGTGAACCAGATCGAGGTGCATCCGTACTTCCCGCAGGACGAGCAGCTGGCGTACCACCGCGAGCACGGCATCCTCACCGAGGCGTGGAGCCCGCTGGGTCGCGCGAAGGAACTGCTGGACGAGCCGGAGATCCTCCAGGTTGCGGCCGCGCACGGCATCACGCCCGCCCAGACTGTACTCGCCTGGCACGTCGCCCGCGGCACGGTCTCGATCCCGAAGGCCTCGTCACTCGCGCACCAGACCGCCAACCTCGTGGCAGCCGAGACCGTGCTCGACGATGCCGAGGTCACCGCGATCGCAGCGCTCGGGCGCCCGGACGGCCGACTGTTCGGAGCGGACCCGCGCACGCACGAGGAGTCCTGACGCACCTCAGACGGTCTGCGTCCCCAGCACCCGCAGGAACTCGAGCTTGCTCGCCGCCTCGCTCCCCGGCGCGGCCGTGAGCACGATCAGGGCCTGCGACTCGTCCTCGGTGAACAGCGCCTGGCAGTCGACCTCGATCTCACCGAGTTCCGGGTGCACCATCACCTTGTGCTGCTCGAACCGGCGACTCACCTCGTGCGCTTCCCACAGCTCGACGAACTCCGGGCTGCGCGCCGAGAGCTCCGCGACGATCTCGCCCGCCCGCGACCGTGCGCCCATCACCCCGTGGGCTGCGCGGAGCGAGGCGACGAGCGCCCGGGACTGCCGCGCATGGTCGTTGTCCCGGTACCGACGACGCTCGGTCTCGGGGTGCGCGAACCAGCGGTAGATGCCGCTGCGGTCGAGACCGGTGAGACCGCTCGCATCGCCGATGAGCGCACGTGCCGCGTCGTTCTGCACCAGCACTTCGTCGAGCACCGACACCACGAATGCGGGTGTGTCGTGCAGGCGGTCGAGCACCCGGAGGATGCCGGGGCGGACGTAGTCCGTGACATGCGCGCGATCGGGCGCACTGTGACCGCAGAGCCGGAACAGATAGTCGCGCTCGTCTTCGGTCAGCCGCAGCGCTCGCGCCAGGGCCGCGAGGATCTGCACGCTCGGCTGGGGGCCGCGCCGCTGCTCGAGGCGCGTGTAGTAGTCGGTCGACATGGTCGCCAGCTGCGCCACCTCTTCGCGGCGGAGTCCCGTCGTGCGCCGTCGCGCCCCGGCCGACAGGCCGACGTCGGCGGGCGTCAGCGCCTCCCGTCGACGAAGGAGGAACTCGGCAAGCGCATCACGATCCACCTCTGAAGTATCCCCCGCCGCCACGACCCGATCCAGGGACGCCCGATCCCTGGATGAGCGCTCTCTGGAGCCGACCCGACACCCGCCGGAGGCTGGGAGCATGAACATCAGCGGAAACACCATCTTCATCCCCGGCGCGACCAGCGGCATCGGTCTCGCGCTCGCCGTCCGACTGCACGAGCGTGGGAACACGGTGATCGTGGGCGGCCGCCGCGAGGAGCTGCTCGCCGAGATCGCCAGCGCGCATCCCGGCATCCACACGGTGCGCATCGACGCCGCCGACGCCCAGAGCATCCGCGACGCCGCGCGCGAGGTGCTCGCCGCCCACCCCTCCCTCAACGTGCTCGTCACGATGGCAGGTGTCATGCGCGCCGAGGACTGGAGCACGCCCTCCGGGTTCCTCTCGACGGCCGAGGAGACCGTCACCACGAACATCCTCGGGCCCATCCGACTCATCGCCGCGTTCATCGACCACCTGCGGGCGCAGCCGGACGCCACGATCATGACGGTCTCCTCCGGGCTCGCTTTCGCCCCGTTGCGGGTCACGCCGTCGTACAACGCCAGCAAAGCGGCGATCCACATGCTCAGCGAATCGCTGCGCCTGCAGCTCGCGGACACCACGGTGTCGGTGCAGGAGCTGGAGCCGCCTGCCGTGCGCACCGCACTCATGCCCGGCCACGAGGAGAACGAGGCCGCGATGCCGCTCGACGAGTTCATCGACGAGGTGATGACCTTGATCGAGACGCAGCCGGACGCCAGGGAGATCCAGGTCGAACGGGTGAAGTTCCTCCGCTACGGCGAGGCCCGCGGCGACTACCCGCAGGTCGTCGCGACCCTGAACCGGACCGACCCGCACGGAAACTGACGAGGCACGGGCATCGGCCGCGTGCCGACGCCCCGGCTCACGGGCGCAGCGAGGCCGCGGCCGCGGTCAGCGCATCGGCCGACTGGCGCAGCAGTGCGAGCTCCTCGTCGGAGAACGACGTGTTCCGGATCGGCACGGCCCCCGACGCGCTCACGATCGAAGGCACCGAGAGAGCGACACCGTCGATCCCGTGGAAGTCGCGGAGCACCGTGCTCACCGGCATGACGGCATGCTCATCCCGCAGGATGGCTTCCACGATCCGCGCGCTGGACAGGCCGATCGCGTAGTTGGTGGCCCCCTTGCCGAGGATGACCTTGTAGGCGGCGTCGCGCACGTCGACGGCGATCTCCTGGAGCTCGTCGAGCGTGAAGCGCGGGTGATCCGGGGTCTCCCACTCCATGATCGGCACCGTGCCGATCGTCGCCCGCGACCACAACGGGAACTCCGTGTCGCCGTGCTCGCCGATGATGTGCGCGTGGACGCTGGCCGTGGACACGCCGGCCCGCTCCCCCAGCTTCCAGCGCAGACGAGACGTGTCGAGCACCGTCCCCGAGGCGAAGATGCGCTCGGGTGGAAGCCCCGTCTCCTCCTGGGCGATGACGGTCAGCACGTCGCACGGGTTGGTCACGATCACATAGATCGCGTTCGGAGCCACCTCCAGCAGGTCGGGCATCATGCGACGGATGATGCCCGCGTTGACCTCGGCGAGCTCGATGCGGGTCTGGCCGGGCTTCTGCTTCGCACCCGCGGTGATGACCACCACGTGCGATCCCGCTGCGACCGAGATGTCGCTGCCGCCGATGATGTCGCTCGACCCGGTGAACTGCGTGCCGTGCGCGAGATCGAGCACCTCGGCTTCGACCTTCGCCGTCGCGATGTCGTACAGCGCCACGTGGCGCGCCGATCCGCGGATCAGCGCTGCATACGCGACGCTCGATCCCACACTTCCCGCGCCGACGACCGTGAGCTTCGAGTTCTCGATGATCTCCATGCGCACAGTCTTGCAGTGCGACGCCCCCAACTGGGAGGCCTCACCCGGACGAGACTCAGAGCGCCGCGGCGACTGCTTCGGACGCAGCGCGATGGGTGAAGACGAAGCCTGACCGCTCCAGCACCTGCGGGCGAACGTCGGCGTCGGGCAGCAGCAGCGACTCCGCTGCGTCGCCGAGGGCGAGGCGCAAGGCCCACGCCGGTGCGGGAAGCCAGAACGGACGGTGCATCCGCGTGGCGAGGGCGCGGCCGATGTCGTTCGCGGAAGCCGACGTGGGCCCGGTGAGGTTGACCGGTCCGGCGATCTTCGCGTCCACGACGTGCCGGATCGCGCGCACCTCGTCGTCGAGCGAGATCCACGGCCAGATCTGGGTGCCGCGCCCGAGGGGACCCGAGACACCGAGACGGGTCAGCGTGATCAGAGGTTTCAGCACTCCGCGACGGTGGACGACAGGAGCCGTCCGCAGCAGGGCGACCCTGGTGTGATCCTGTGCCCGGCGCGCCTCCGCCTCCCAGCGCACCGTGAGGTCGGCGAGGAACGTCTGACCTGCGGCGGAATCCTCGGTCAGGGTCTCACCGGGCGCGGAACCGTAGTAGCCGACAGCAGACGCCGATACGAGGGCAGGCGCATCCGCCCGCAGCGCTCGCAGTGCCGTGGTGATCGTGCGGGTCGCCTGCAGGCGCGAATCGACGAGCTCGCGCCGATACGCGCGCGTCCACGGCAGCCGTCCGACACTGGCACCACCGAGTGCGATCACGGCCTCGGCACCGGCGAGCACGTCGGGATCGAGGGGTCGCTCCCCCGGCATCCACTGCGCCTCGCTGTCGAGGCGAGGTGCACGCCGTACGAGGGTCGTGACCTCGACACCGTCAGCGCGCAGCGAAGCGGCCAAGGCGGCACCGATCAGCCCCGATGCCCCGCTGATGACGATGCGTCGCGCCATTGTGCTCGCTCCCGGTCCTTCGATCGTGTCCCGCACCACGGTACGCCCCTTGTGCGCGGGAGATCGACGACGGCGCGAGGTCAGCTCCCGGCGGCTCCGGTGACGACCCCCGCCAGTGCTCGGAAGGCCGCATCTGCGGGGTGGGCGTCGGGAACGTTCGACTCGTTCATGTACACCACGATGTTCGCGCCCGACACCGGGTCATGGAAGGTCGCGGCGGTGAACCCGACTCCTTCACCGTTGTGCCCCCACCAGCCGTCGGTCTCTCCCATCCCCACGGCGTACTCGTCGTACGGCGGCTGCGGGATCGGATGCCCGACCTGACGCAGCTTCTGGGTCTCGGGAGTGAGCAGCGCACCGGTGCCGAGGGTCTCGGCCCACACCCGGCCGTCGTCGAGCGTCGAGAACATCGCCCCCGCTGCGCCGAGGATCGAGGGGTTCTCGGTCTGCGGCTGCAGCGCACCGTCGATCGTCATGTACCCGATCGCGTGCGGGGTCGCCCAGTCGGCCACGTCGGCGACGTAGGCCGTCCCGCTCTGTCCGAGCGGGGTGAGGATGCGCTCGTCGAGCACCTCCGCATACGGCTTCCCGGTGACCTTCTCGATGACGGCGCCGAGCAGGTTCGTGTTGGCGTTGGTGTAGCGGTATTCGGTGCCGGGCGCGAACTGCGCGGGCTTGCCGAGCGCGAAGGCGTTCAGCTCATCGATCGTGTAGATCTTCTCGGGGTCGACGCTGAAGTCGGCGAGGAACTCGTCATCGACGTAGTCGGCGTTCCCGCTCGACATGTTCGCGAGTTCGAGCAGGGTGATCTCCCCGCCGTCGGTGACGCCCTCGACGTACTCGTCGATCGTGTCATCGAGGCTGACCTCCCCCTCGTCGACCAACTGCAGCAGGAGCGTCACGGTGTAGGACTTGGTGATGCTGCGGATCGGCCACGTCATGTCGACCGTGACGGGGACGTCGCCCTCCCTGTCGGCGACGCCCACGGCCGTCGTCCACGACCCTTCTCCCGGGATCCAGACGCCGGCGGCCGCGCCCGGGACGTCGTACTCGCTCATGACCTGCTCCAGCGCATCCTGCAGTTGCGCCTGGAGGTCCGCGGGCAGCTCGCCTTCCGGTGCCGCCGGCCGGGTGACTGCGTTCGTCGGCGTCGCTGTGGCGACGGGAGCCGCTGTGCCGGCGCATCCGACGGTCACGAGGGCGGCCATCCCGAGCGCCGTCATCCCTACGATCCGCGGGTTTCGTACACGTGCATCGAGGGGCATGGTGACCTTCCTGGGCGATCGTGTCTCCGGCGCGACGAGCGCCACGGACACCAGAGTCCTCCAGAGGGAGAGGACTCGACAAGAGACCTGAGTCCTGGTTTCGCTGGCGGAAGGATCGACACACGACGCAGGTGCACAGGGATACGAGGTGGGCCCTGCCGGGATCGAACCGACGACATCCACGGTGTAAACGTGGCGCTCTACCAGCTGAGCTAAAGGCCCTGGTGCCGTCAGTCTATCGGTCGCCCGGTGCGCACCCGTGTCGTGGAAGAGGGATAGGCTGATGGCGGCGCGCGTTGTGCACAGCTGACAAGGCTGCCCGTGTCGCTTCCCGTTTCCTTGGCATGACCTGCCAGCTTGACGAAAGGTTCCCCCGTGACCGTGCACGACCAGGATCCGTACTCCCAGGGCCCCCTCGACAGCGATCCGGAGGAGACCGGCGAGTGGCAGCAGTCCCTCGATGAGCTGGTCGATGCCAAGGGCCATGGCCGAGGCCGCGAGATCATGCTCAGCCTGCTCAAGCGCTCGAAGGAGCTGCACCTGGGCGTGCCGATGGTCCCGACGACGGACTACATCAACACGATCGCTCCCGAGAACGAGCCCGAGTTCCCCGGAGACGAAGAGGTCGAGCGCCGCTACCGCGCCTGGATCCGGTGGAACGCCGCGATCACGGTCCACCGCGCACAGCGTCCCGGCATCGGCGTCGGTGGCCACATCTCGACGTACGCCTCGTCGGCGGCACTCTACGAAGTCGGCTTCAACCACTTCTTCAAGGGTGCGGACAACCCCGGCGGTGCCGACCAGATCTTCATCCAGGGTCACGCCTCCCCCGGCACCTACGCCCGCTCCTTCCTCGAAGGACGCCTGAGCGAGGACCAGCTCGACGGGTTCCGCCAGGAGAAGTCGCACGCCCCGTACGGCATCCCCTCCTACCCGCACCCGCGCCTGATGCCCGAGTACTGGCAGTTCCCGACCGTGTCGATGGGCCTCGGGCCGATCAACGCGATCTACCAGGCCATGTCGAACAAGTACCTGGAGAACCGCGGCATCAAGGACACCTCCCAGTCGCACGTCTGGGCGTTCCTCGGCGACGGCGAGATGGACGAGGTCGAGAGCCGCGGACAGCTGCAGGTCGCCGCCAACGAGGGTCTCGACAACCTCACCTTCGTCGTGAACTGCAACCTGCAGCGCCTCGACGGCCCGGTGCGCGGAAACGGCAAGATCATCCAGGAGCTGGAGTCGTTCTTCCGCGGCGCCGGCTGGAACGTCATCAAGGTGGTCTGGGGTCGCGAGTGGGACGACCTGCTCGCCCGCGACACCGAGGGTGCGCTGCTCAACCTCATGAACGTCACCCCCGACGGTGACTACCAGACGTACAAGGCCGAGTCCGGTGCCTACGTCCGTGAGCACTTCTTCGGACGCGACGAGCGCGCCGCGGCCCTCGTCAAGGACTACTCCGACGACGACATCTGGAACCTCAAGCGCGGTGGTCACGACTACCGAAAGGTGTACGCCGCATTCAAGGCCGCGACCGAGCACAAGGGCAAGCCCACCGTCATCCTCGCGAAGACCGTCAAGGGCTACGGCCTCGGACCACACTTCGAGGGCCGCAACGCGACCCACCAGATGAAGAAGATGACGCTGGACAACCTCAAGACGTTCCGCGACGCGATGCACATCCCGATCACGGATGCCCAGCTCGAAGAGAACCCGTACCTGCCCCCGTACTACAACCCGGGGCCGCAGGACGAGACGATCCAGTACATGCTCGAGCGCCGTCAGTCACTCGGCGGCTTCCTGCCGGAGCGCCGTTCGACGCACGTCGGCCTGTCGCTTCCGGACGACAGCGCCTACGCACTGCCGAAGAAGGGCTCGGGCACGCAGGAGATCGCCACCACGATGGCGTTCGTCCGACTGCTGAAGGATCTGCTGCGCGCGAAGGACTTCGGCCACCGCATCGTCCCGATCATCCCGGACGAAGCGCGCACGTTCGGCATGGACGCCTACTTCCCGACGGCGAAGATCTACAACCCGAACGGCCAGCACTACACGTCGGTCGACCGTGAGCTGCTCCTCGCCTACAAGGAGAGCCCGCAGGGTCAGATCGTGCATGTCGGCATCAACGAGGCCGGTGCTCTCGCGGCCTTCACCGCCGCAGGCACGTCGTACGCCACCCACGGCGAACCGCTGATCCCGGTCTACCTCTTCTATTCGATGTTCGGGTTCCAGCGCACGGGCGACGCGCAGTGGGCGGCCGGCGACCAGATGGCGCGCGGCTTCATCATGGGCGCCACGGCCGGTCGCACCACCCTCACGGGTGAGGGCCTGCAGCACGCGGACGGTCACTCGCACCTGCTCGCGGCGACCAACCCGGCCACGGTCTCGTACGACCCCGCCTACGGCTACGAGATCGCGCACATCGTGCGTTCGGGCATCGAGCGCATGTACGGCGGACAGCACGAGGACCCGAACGTGATGTACTACCTCACGCTCTACAACGAGCCCCTCGTGATGCCCGCCGAACCGGCGGACGTGGATGTGGACGGCATCGTCCGCGGTATCCACCGTGTCTCGGTCGGCGAGGGCGAGGGCCACCGCGCCCAGTTGTTCGCGTCGGGAGTCGGACTCCCCTGGGCCCTCGAGGCGCAGGAGCTTCTGAAGAACGACTGGGGCGTGATCGCCGACGTCTGGTCGGTCACCTCGTGGACCGAGCTGCGCCGCGACGGCCTCGCCGCCGACGAGCACAACTTCCTGCACCCCGAGGCTGAGCCGCGCACCGCGTACCTCACCGAGAAGCTGCAGGGCGCCGAGGGTCCGGTCGTCGCCGTGAGCGACTTCATGCACGCCGTGCAGGACCAGATCCGCCCGTGGGTTCCGAACCGCTTCGCCACGCTCGGTGCCGACGGCTTCGGCTTCTCCGACACCCGTGCCGCCGCGCGTCGCTTCTTCAAGATCGACGGCCCGTCGATCGTCGTCCGCACGCTGCAGTCGCTCGCGGAAGACGGCAAGGTCGACCGCGCGCTCGCAGCCCAGGCGATCGAGAAGTACCGTCTGCACGACGTGAACGCCGGAACCAGCGGCAACGCGGGCGGCGAAAGCTGAGCCCTCGGTGACAGGTTCTTCTCCCTCCGGCATGGACAAGGCCGCGACGCTCACCTGGCTGCGCCGGATCTCCGGCGACATCGCCTCGGTGACGATCAAGCGCCTGGAGGACACCCTCCCGTGGTACGCCGACATGCCACCAGCCCGCCGCTCGGCGGTCGGGCTGGTGGCCCAGGCCGGCATCACGTCGTTCATCCAGTGGTATGAAGACCCGACATCGACGCCGTGGATCGCGGCCGACATCTTCGCTGCGGCCCCGCGCGAGCTGTTGCGCAGCGTGAGCCTGCAGCAGACCCTGCAGCTGATCCGCGTGACGGTCGAGGTCACCGAAGAACGCGTCGCCGGGCGTGGCGAGGACCTCCGTGAGGCGATCCTGCTCTACTCCCGCGATGTGGCGTTCGCTGCGGCCGACGTCTACGCCAGGGCGGCCGAGGCGCGTGGCCTCTGGGACGCTCGCCTCGAGGCCCTGGTCGTGGACTCGATCCTCACCGGCGAAGCCGACGAGGAGCTCCCGAGCCGCATCGCTGCACTCGGCTGGCACGGCCACGGCGAGGTCGCGGTGCTGGTGGGGACCACCCCGCCGCAGTTCGACGTCGACCTCGTCCGCCGCACCGCGAGAAAGCTCGCGGTCGACGTGCTCATCGGCGTGCAGGGTTCTCGACTCGTCCTCGTGCTCGGACGCGCCCGCGTCGAGGGCCAGGAGGGCGAGGAGGAAGAACTCGGCTTCCAGGAGATCGCCTCCCGTCTGGAGCCTTCGTTCGGTCCGGGCTACGTCGTGCTCGGCCCTGCCGTCGCGGCACTCGTCGACGCGAGCCAGAGTGCACGCGCAGCCCTCGCCGGATTCGCGGTCGCCCGTGCCTGGCGCGGAGCTCCCCGCCCCGTCGAGGCCGACGATCTCCTCCCGGAGCGCGCCCTCGCCGGAGATCCGCTCGCGAAGCAGACTCTGATCGAGCGCATCTTCCGTCCTCTGCAGGCGCACTCCACCGATCTGGTGACCACGCTCTGGAGCTACCTCGACAACGGGCGCTCACTGGAGGCCACGGCGCGCGAGCTCTTCGTGCACCCGAACACCGTGCGCTACCGCCTCAAGCGTGTGAGCGAGGTGATCGGCTGGGATGCCACGGGTCCGCGCGAGGCTCTCATACTGCAGACCGCGCTCATCCTGGGCTCGATCGGTGCGGCAGAGCAGGTGCGCCGCCGTCCCCCGCTGCGACGCCCACAACGCTGACCCGACCCGGCTTTCTGTACGCCACACACAAGGGTTTCTCGCAATCTTGTGATGCATCATCCACCGCTCTGCCGCAATCGTTGGCAGACTGGGTGGGTGATTGTCGTCGTATGCCCTGGACAGGGCTCGCAGACCCCCGGTTTCCTCGCCCCCTGGCTCGAGCTCGACGGGGTGGCCGAGCGCCTCGCCGCGTACTCGGACGCCGCCCAGGTCGATCTTCGCGAGCACGGCACCGTGTCAGACGCCGACACGATCCGCGACACCCGCGTCGCGCAGCCGCTCATCGTGGCGGCATCCCTGATCGCCGCGGATGCGCTCTCGCAGCGTGCCGGCCGACGCGCCGATGGTATCGCCGGCCACTCGGTCGGTGAGATCGCCGCCCTCGTCGGCAGCAACGTGATCGACGCCGAGACCGGCATGCGCCTCGTCGGCATCCGTGGACGTGCGATGGCCGATGCCGCCGCACAGACCCCGACCGGCATGAGCGCGGTCCTCGGCGGCGACGAGGATGCGCTCCTCGCCCGCCTCGCCGAGCTCGACCTCAGTCCCGCCAACTACAACGGCGGCGGGCAGATCGTGGTCGCCGGAGCTCTCCCCGCACTCGCCGCTCTCGCGGACGAGCCCGTCAAGGGTACCCGCGTCATCCCGCTGCAGGTGGCCGGGGCGTTCCACACCCGATACATGGCCTCGGCCGTCGCGGCCCTCCGTGACGCGGTCGCCGACGTCACGCCCGCGAACCCCGACATCACCCTCTGGTCGAATCGTGACGGCTCCGCGGTCACCGACGGCGCGCAGGCACTCGACTACCTCGTCGACCAGGTGTCATCGCCGGTGCGCTGGGACCTGTGCATGCAGTCGTTCGCCGACGCGGGCGTCACGGGTGTGATCGAGCTCGCTCCCGCGGGGGCCCTGGTCGGACTCGCCAAGCGCGGCCTCCGGGGTGTGCCGACCGTCGCCGTGAAGACCCCCGAAGATCTTGATGCAGCCGTCGCGCTGCTGAACGGAGAAGCCGCATGAGCGCCACGCTCGCCCAGATCACCGGCCCCGCCTACACCCGTATCTACGCGTACGGTGCGGCCCGCGGCGAGAACGCCGTCCCCAATGAGGACCTCATCGGGCCGATCGACTCGAGCGACGAGTGGATCCGCCAGCGCACCGGCATCGTCACCCGTGCCCGCGCCGACAAGGGCACGGATGCGATCGACCTCGCGACCACCGCAGCCGCCGAGGCCATCGCGAAGTCGGGCGTCGCTGCCGATCAGGTCGATCTGGTGATCGTCGCGACCATCAGCAACCCGAAGCAGACGCCGTCGGTCTCGGCCATCGTTGCCGACCGTGTCGGCGCGAACCCCGCTGCGGCCTACGACATCAACGCCGCCTGCGCGGGGTACGCCTACGCGATCGCGCAGGCGGACGCCCTCATCAAGGCCGGCGCCGCTCGCTACGCCCTCGTGATCGGCACCGAGAAGTTGTCTGACGTCGTCGACCCGACCGACCGCAGCATCTCGTTCCTTCTCGGCGATGGCGCGGGCGCCGCACTCATCGGCCCGAGCGACACGCCGGGTATCGCGCCCGCGGTCTGGGGCTCAGACGGCTCGAAGGCCGACGCGGTGGGCATGAACGCGACGCTCACCGAGTTCCGTGACGGCGAGGTACCGTGGCCCACGCTCCGCCAGGAAGGCCAGACGGTCTTCCGCTGGGCGGTGTGGGAGATGGCCAAGGTCGCCCGTGAAGCACTCGACAAGGCCGGCGTCGAGCCGTCCGACATAGCCGCGTTCATCCCGCACCAGGCGAACATGCGCATCATCGACGAGTTCGCCAAGCAGCTGAAGCTGCCCGAGACGACCGTGATCGCCCGCGACATCGAGACCACGGGCAACACCTCCGCCGCGTCGATCCCGCTGGCGAGCCACCGTCTGATGACGGAGCACCCCGAGCTCTCGGGCGGACTCGCGCTGCAGATCGGCTTCGGCGCGGGTCTCGTGTTCGCCGCTCAGGTCGTCGTCCTTCCCTGAGAATGCGCTGACCTTCCCTAGACTGTTCCACGGTTCCGAATACAACCCGCAAGAAAGAGGAAGACCACATGGCTTTCACCAACGATGAGGTCCTCGCCGGCCTCGCAGAGCTCATCACCGACGAGACCGGCATCAACGCCTCCGAGGTCGCTCTGGAGAAGTCGTTCACCGACGACCTCGACATCGACTCCATCTCGATGATGACGATCGTCGTCAACGCCGAGGAGAAGTTCGGCGTCACCATCCCCGACGACGAGGTCAAGAACCTGAAGACCGTCGGCGACGCCGTCAGCTTCATCGTCGCGGGCCAGGAGTAATCCCGGCAGGATGCCACCCCCGCTTCGTCGGGAGTGGCATCCTCCGCTCTGACCTCCCACCCCTCGACCTCGTCTCGACAAGGAACCACACCCCATGACCAAGCGCATCGTCGTCACCGGCATCGGCGCCACCTCCGCCATCGGCGGCACGGCCCCGGACAACTGGACGAATCTGCTGGCCGGCATGTCCGGTACCCGCACGCTCGAGCACGACTGGGTCCAGCAGTACGAGCTGCCCGTCACGTTCGCCGCCGAGGCGATCGTCCGCCCCGAAGAGGTGCTCCCCCGCCACGAGGCGAAGCGCCTCGACCCGTCATCGCAGTTCGCGCTGATCGCGGCACGCGAGGCCTGGGCGGATGCCGGCTCCCCCGAGGTGGCACCTGAGCGCCTCGGTATCGACTTCGCCACCGGCATCGGTGGTCTCTGGACGCTTCTCGACGCGTGGGACACCCTCCGCGAGAAGGGCCCGCGTCGCGTCATGCCGCTCACGGTCCCGATGCTCATGCCGAACGCCGCCGCAGGTAACCTGTCGCTCCAGTTCGAGGCACGCGCCTATGCGCAGACCGTCGTCAGTGCCTGCGCATCGAGCACCGAGTCGATCATCCACGCCTTCCACCACCTGCAGGAGGGCCTCGCCGACGTCGTGATCGCCGGTGGCACCGAGTCGGCGATCCACCCGATCACGATGGCCTCCTTCGCTTCTGCGCAGGCGCTGTCCCGTCGCAACGACGACCCGGCACATGCCTCCCGCCCTGGTGCGATCGACCGTGACGGCTTCGTCATGGGCGAGGGCGCCGCGGCGCTGATCCTCGAGACCGAGGAGCACGCGAAGGCGCGCGGCGCCAAGATCTACGGCTACATCCTCGGCGGTGGAGTCACCGCCGACGCCTACCACATCACGGGCAACGACCCCGAGGGCAACGGCGCCGCACGAGCCGTGACGCAGGCGCTCGAAGAGGCCGGGATCACGGCCGATCAGGTCACGCACATCAACGCACACGCGACGTCGACCCCGGTCGGCGACCCGAACGAGTACGTCGCACTCAAGAAGGTCTTCGGCGACCGGATCGACGAGATCCCCGTGTCCGCCACGAAGGCCTCCACGGGTCACCTGCTCGGCGGCACGGGCGCGCTGGAGGCGATCTTCGCGCTCCTCGCCCTGCGGGATCGCGTGGCCCCGCCGACCATCAACATGACCGAGCCGGACCCGGCCGTGCCGTTCCGTCTCTCCGGCGAGGCGACACCGCTCGGCGACGGACAGCAGATCGCCATCAGCAACTCCTTCGGGTTCGGCGGCCACAACGCCGTGCTCGTGGTCGCCGGCGCCGACTGACGCACCGCAGCAGCACACAGGAAGAGAGGCCCTCGGGATTCCGAGGGCCTCTCTTCGTGCGCACCGCAGCGTCAGGCGGAGCGGAGTTCACCCAGCCGGCGCGACCGGGTCTCGCGTATCCGCGTCATCCACGGCAGCAACCATCCGATGAGCGGGCCGACGCCGAACGCGAAGAGCACCGTGCCCACACCCACCGGCCCGCCGAGCAGGAAGCCGATCAGGAGGACACCGCCTTCGATCATCGTGCGCACGATCCAGACGGCCCAGCCGGTGCGGCGCACCAGCCCGGTCATCAGACCGTCACGCGGGCCGGGACCGAAGTCGGCGGAGATGTACAGGCCGGTCGCGAATGCCAGCAGCAGCAGCCCGAAGACGAACATCGGTGCGCCGATCCAGACCGACGGCGGTTGCGGGATCACGGCGAGGGCGAGATCGGCGCTGGGGCCGACCAGGAGCGCGTTCAGCACGGTGCCGAGTCCCACACGCTGGCGCAGCGGAATCCAGAGAAGCAGCACCACGATCGAGACGAGCACGGTCATCGTCCCGTAGCGGAGACCGGTCTGCCCGGCGAGACCGAGGGCCAGCACGTCCCACGGAGCGACGCCGATACCGCCGCGCACCATGAAGCCGAGCGAGACGCCGTAGAGGAACAGCCCGACGAGGAGCTGCACGAAGCGCTCGACGAGGTCGCGCCGACTGGTGGCGGTGATGGGGAGCAGCACGGCGCGGAGAAACATACTCCCACTGTGGCGTGCGGTGTGAACGCGAAGGCGGATCCACTGGGTGAAAGTGGCATGCACTTATCAGGCCACTTCTGCGTCATGCTGGAGGCATGGGATCACGACTCGTCGAACAGCTCGGTGCGCACAACGTCGCGGGTGCCGCGGCGACCGCACTCGCAGACCAGATCCGCGCCCTGATCCTCGACGGGCGCCTCACGGTCGGCGAGCGTCTCCCCAGCGAACGCGCACTCGCACTCGAGCTGCGCCGGTCGCGCTCGACCATCACGCGGGCTTACGGCGTGCTGGAAGGGGACGGCTACGTCACCCGGCTGCACGGCGGAAGCACCCGGGTCACGCTCCCCCACGGACACATCGTCGCCGATTCGGACTACGACGACGAGGCGATCGATCTGTCGATCGCCTCGATGGACTCGACCCCCGGTCTCTATGACGCGACGGTGCGTTCACTCCCCCGACTGGCCGCCCTCCGCGGCACGAGCGGATACTCTCTGCGCGGCCTTCCCGAGCTCCGCGCCGCGGTCGCGCAGCGTTTCACCGAGCGCGGCGCTCCGACCTCGGCCGACGAGATCATCATCACCTCCGGCGCCCTCAACGCGGTCAACCTCATCCTGACGGCAATCGGACATCGCGGCGAGCGAGCGCTGGTCGAGCAGCCGACATTCCCGCACGCTCTGGAGGCGCTGCATCGGCACGGGTACCGCCTGCTCCCGACTCCCGTCGATGTCGACGGCTGGGACACCCGCCATCTGACGGAGACGCTGCTCAGCGCTCGCCCCCACGTCGCCTATCTCATCCCCGACTTCCACAACCCGACAGGCGCCACGTTGCCCGACGAGGAGCGCTCACGCGTCGTCACCACAGCGCGAAACGTCGGCACGCATCTGATCGTGGACGAGACGACGACCGAGCTCGACATCGACCGTGGCTGGTCGCCCCGTCCGATGGCGGCGAGCGGGCCCAATGTGATCACCGTGGGATCGATGTCGAAGATCGCGTGGGGTGGCATGCGCGTCGGATGGATCAGGGCCGAGCGCTCGCTCGTTTCTCGCCTGCTCGCGGTGCGACCCTCGTTCGAACTCGGCACCGCCCTTCTCGAGCAGTGCATCGCGGTGGAACTCCTCTCCGACATGCCCGCCCTGACCTCGCACGTCCGCCAGCGCCTGCAGGTGGGTCGTGCCGCGGTCGAAGCCGGAGTCTCCGCCATCCCCGGATTCCGGATGCCGACAACGCCGGGCGGCCTCTCGGCCTGGATCGACATCGGCGCTCCGCTGTCGACCTCCCTCTCCCTCGCCGCGCGCGAGCGTCAGCTGATCCTGCCGCCGGGCCCGCGCTTCACCACAGGCGGGGTGCTCGAGCGGCGCCTCCGCATCCCGATCACTCTGCCCCCGGAGCGGATGGCCGAGGCGATGGAACGACTGGCGTCCGCCTGGGCCGACGTCCGCGGCGGGGCCCACATCCGCCCCGATGAGCTCGCGCACGCGGCGGTCATCTGATGACGCACGAGGACCCCGCCTCGGTTCCGGGGCGGGGTCCTCGTCGTGCGGAGCGGGGATACGTCTTCTCAGCGTCCGGGATGACTCACCGGCATCCGATACTCACGCCTCCCCCGCTCCCGGTCTGTGACGTCGGACTAGCCGACCTTGTGGAGCCAGACGACCCTGGCATCGTCGCTGGCGTGACGGAACGGCTCCAGCTCCTCGTCCCAGGCCGAGCCGAGCGCGATGTCGAGTTCGCGCTGCAGCTCGACCGCGTTTCCTGCCGCGATCTCCATCGCGTAGCGGATCCGATCCTCGCCGATCACGATGTTGCCGGCGGCGTCGGTCTGGGCGTAGTGGATGCCGAGATCGGGGGTGTGCAGCCACCGTCCTCCGTCGCTGCGCGGCGTGGGGTCTTCGGTGACCTCGAACCGGAGGTGCTCCCACCCGCGGATCGACGTCGCGAGTGCCGCACCGGTGCCGACGGGGCCGTCCCAGTAGAACTCCGCACGTCGAGCGCCGTCCAGGACGGGCTGCTCGGTCCAGTCGAAGTTCACCGCACGCCCGATAGCGCGTCCCACCGCCCATTCGAGGTGCGGGCAGAGCGCGCGAGGCGCAGAGTGGATGAACACCACTCCGCGTGCGTAAGCCGTCGCCATGATCTCTCCGTTTCATCAGGTGCGTCTTCCCCAACGACCTGAACCACGAAGTGGCGAGAATATGCGGTTGTGCGCCCATTCTCGCGGAGTTCCCCGGAAATCACAAGCGTGTCATTCCACGACGAAGGCCCCGGTCACGAGACCGGGGCCTTCCGATCGGAAACCCGATCGCGCGTCAGTCGAGGGTCACGCCTCGCTCATGGCCTGCTTGACCTGCTGGCCCTTGGCGGCGTAGTAGGCGGCGCGAGCAGCGTCCTTGCGCGCCTGCTCGGCGTAGCCGAACTCGAGCGTCTCCTGGTCGACCTCGTAGTTGGGCACGTCGTCGGTGCCGTGGTACTTCTCAATGTAGGCGTCGAGCTCGGGGCCCGAGGTCCACGACGTGATGAGGCAGTAGCGGGGCTCGGTGCCGTTGTGCGTCGCGGCGTGCCACAGACGCTGCGTGTCGACGATGAGCTGGGCGCCGGCCGGAAGGGCGATGCGGTACTCGATGCTCGGGTCGGTGCGGTTCTCGCGCAGGACGAAGTAGCTGTCCTTGTCGTCCGTCAGGTTGAAGAAGCCGCGGACCACCCAGCCCGTGCCGTCCGGGTTCAGGCGGTTGTTGTCGTCCTGGTGCAGGTTGTAGAGGCAGTCGCCGTAGGGGGTCGGCTGCAGCTCGATGACCCGGCAGCGGCCGACGTTGGCACCGGGCTCCTGCGCGCGACGCGTGAGGTTCGGAGCCTTCTCGGTCTGGGAGTCGATCCAGACGCCGTCCTTGTCGGTGCGCGGCGGCTTGTGGTTCCAGAAGCCGTTGCACTCGATGTCTCCGAAGGCACTGGCGAGCGGCGCGAAGCGGGTGTCACCCGACGACTTCCAGTCGTTGTACTCGATGTCGAGCCACTCCTTGGGGTCGAGCTCCTGGTTGTAGCTGTCGAGGACGACGAATCCCTTTTCCTCGAGCGCAGCGGACTTGATGTATCCCATGACGAGTCATGTTCCTTTCATCGGGGGCCAGCACGTTTTAACAGGCCCTGATAAGGCAAGCCTAACAGCGAAGCCCGCGAGCCCTTCGGAGGTCGGCCGTGCATAACCGAATAGACTGATCGGGGCGCCCGGCGAGTCCTCGGCACCCGTCGCAACGGGAGGACGAGACACCAGCATGAGCACCGCGACCAACGTCGAGGCGACAGCAGTCAACACGATCGAATGGCTCGCAGGAGGGACCACGACGATCGTCGTCCCGGTGTATCAGCGGCAGTATCGGTGGGACATCGGCGGCTGCGAGCGGCTCCTCTCCGACATCCGCGCCGTTGCTCGCGAAGACGATGCCCACCGGCATTTCATCGGCTCGATCCTTTCCGCGGAAGACGGCACCTCCGCCGATTCCGACCTGATCCTCATCGACGGTCAGCAGCGGATCACCACTCTCATGCTCCTGGTCGCGGCACTCCACCACTCCGTGCGAGACACCGATCCCGCGCTCGCGAGTGCGCTCGAGCGTGTTCTGGTCCGCACCGACGTGCCAGGGCGCACCACGCTCCGACCCCATGACGCGTGGGCCGACCTGTACGAGTCCGTGGTGCTGGATCGTCGCGGCGACGCCGATCGCGAGTCCCGATTCGATGACAACTACGCGTTCTTCCGCAGCCAGATCCACGTCGACGAGGTCCCCCTCATCTGGCGGGGGCTCCAGAAGCTCGAGCACGTGTCGATCACCCTCGGGGCCCAGGCGAACGCCCAGCAGATCTTCGAGAGCCTGAACTCCACGGGCGAGCCGCTGCGCGACCACGAGCTGATCCACAACTACATCCTGATGGGGTTGAGCCACGCGGAGCAGCTCGACGTCGAGAATCGCTTCTGGGTGCCGATCGAGCAGCACACCGGAGAAGCCATCGGCGCCTTCTGGCGGCACTTCCTCGTGCGCGTCACCGGTCGCGAGGTCGCGGCGAACGGCGAGCACGGGGTGTACAGCGCCTTCCGACAGTCGTTCCCGCGTGTCGACGTCGCCCACCTCCAGGCGGATGCCGAGGAGTGGCGGCACTTCGCGGAGATCTACGGGATCCTGCTCGACCCCTCGAAGGAGCCCGACCCGGAGGTCGCACGGCAGCTGCGGCACGTGAACACCTTCGGCAGGTCGTCCTACCCGCTCGTGATGAGCGCGTACAGCGACCACGTACGCGGCGTCATCGATCGTGCCGAACTGATCGAGACGCTCGAGTGGCTGCAGGCGCTCTACCTCCGCCGGGCGCTCGTCAACCTGCCTGCCGAGCGACTGATCGCCAGGCTCTGTCGCGCACGCCGCGACGGCCGGGACGCCCTCGCGCGCGCGTTCGCCCCCATCACGCCGTCGGACGAGCGCGTGAGCGCGGTGCTGAAGTACAGCGAGCTCCCCCACCCCGCCTATGTGCTGGGGCGACTGGAGGGCGTCGACGACCTCGACGCGTTCGACGTCGAGCACATCGTCCCGACCGTGCCCGGCGACAGCTGGTCCGGCGATGGGGAGCGACCGTGGATCGAGTACTCCGAGGACGAGCAGAACAGCCACCGCGCACTCGCCCCGACCCTCGGCAACCTCACGCTGCTCGAGCAGTCGCTGACCGAGCGGGTGTTCGGCGCGTCATTCCCGATCAAGCGGGAGCAGGCCTACGCGCGCAGCTCCGTCCCGGCGACCAGAGATCTCGCCGAGGCGGAATCCTGGGGAACGGCGGCGATCACCCGACGCACCATCGCGCTCACGGCCGACCTGATCCGCATCTGGGCGCGCCCCGCGCTCCCGGAGATCGATGATGACGGCCTGACCCCGATCCTGGATGCGGTGCGCCGTCGCGGATGGCCGACCGGTTGGGAGCGGGAGTTCGACTACGTCGAGTATCGGGGCGAGCGCTGGGAGGTGCCCGACGTCAAGTACCTGTTCAACCGGGTCTTCCGGCGCGCGTGGACCGACGCGCGCCCGGCCGCCCTGGCGTACTGTGCCGCCCACGGCGGGCCGATCTACGACGAGAAGTCGTGGAACGGCCAGTGGGACGAGCTCGACGAGTCGCACTTCCTCTACATGGGATGGGACTCCAACTACATGATGACCGCCGTGCAGGGCGTGCTCGAGGAGTCGGGCATCGCCTCGGAGGTCTTCGTCAAGTACTCCTACATCGGAAATGTGATGTGACCATGACCACGATCGTCCGCCGTCTGCTGGATCTCACCGTCGAGGAGCACACGCTCACCGTCCCCCTGGTGTGGGGAGATGACTCCGATCAGCGCACCATCGAGATCTTCGCCCGCGTCGTCGCCCGCGAAGGAGGCGAGGCCCTCCCCTATCTCGTGTTCCTCCAGGGCGGTCCCGGGCATGAGGCACCGCGCCCGTTCCACTCCTCACCCTCGCCGGCCTGGCTCGACGAGGCGCTCGCGCACTATCGGCTGGTGCTCCTCGATCAGCGCGGCACCGGCCGGTCCACCCCGGTCGGCGATGGCGACCTCGCACGAGGCACCGAGGCCGTAGCCGAACACCTCACACACCTCCGGGCCGATGCGATCGTCCGCGACTGTGAGGCGATGCGTGAGCATCTGGGTGCGAAGACATGGAGCGTGCTCGGCCAGTCGTTCGGTGGCTTCACCACGCTGGCGTACCTCTCCACTGACGCGGGCTCGCTCGACGATGTGTTCATCACCGGGGGTCTCAGTGCGATCGGGCGTCACCCCGACGACGTGTACGCGCTCTGCTACGACAAGATGCGCACCGCCTCGGAGCGGTACTACCGGCGGTTCCCCGAGCACCGCGATGCGATGCGCCGTCTCGTGGACCTCGCCGATGCCGGGGAGATCGTCCTGCCGGACGGCGAGGTCGTCTCGCGGTCACGCCTCCGTTCCGCGGGTTCCGCCCTCGGCACGAACGACGGCTGGCAGACGCTCTGGTCGCTCCTGGAGCGTGACCCGTCAACGAACGCGTTCCGCTACGACCTGATGCACGCGATGCCCTACGACGGCCGCAACCCGCTGTACTTCGCATTCCACGAGTCCAGCTACGCCGACGGACACGCCACACGCTGGTCTGCCGAGCGCACCGAGCCCGCGGACTTCCGTGACGACCCCACGCTGTTCACCGGCGAGCACATCCGCCGGGAGTGGACCGAGACCGTGCCCGCGTTCCGGCCGTGGCGCGACGTCACGCTCGCTCTCGCGGAGTACGAGTGGCCGATCATCTACGACGCGCAGGCGATCGGCGCCTCCGGCGCGACGGGTGCGGCGGCTGTCTACGTCGACGACGTCTACGTCCCGTTGGAGTTCTCGCTCGAGACGGCGCGCCTGCTGCCCGATGTGAAGCTCTGGGTCACGAGCGAGCACGAGCACAACGGCCTGCGCAGCGGCCCCGTGCTCTCGCGACTGATCGACCTGGCTCAGGGGCGCCGCGTCCGCTGACCGGGTCCGTCGTGTGAGGGATGTCATGGACAGCGCCCGCCGCATACTCTGAAGCCATGGACGAAGGAGTGGGCGTCATCGTGACGGTGGGAGTGCTTCTGCTCGTCGTCTGCGCGGCCATCGTGCTGCTCGCTTTCCGCTTCTCGAAGATGCCCGTCGAGAAGAAATACGAGACAGGCGGGGGCGGGCTCAGCGGTGCGTTCGATGCCGTCTGGTCGCCGTCCGCACACGAGGCGGGGATCGAGCGCGATCGCCAGACGCAGCGAACCGCGCCGGCGCCATCTCCTGGCGATCCTCCCGACACGATCGACCACGGCCGGATCCGCCTCGACATCTGATGCAGGAATGCCGACACGAACGAAGAAGGCCCCACGCTCCGAGGAGCATGGGGCCTTCTTCGTGGCAGTCGTTACTTGGACGAGCCGCCGAAGCCCTTGAAGCGCTGGTTGAACTTCTCGACGCGACCGGCCGAGTCCATGATGCGCTGCTTGCCCGTGTAGAACGGGTGCGATGCCGAGGAGATCTCGACGTCGATCACCGGGTACTCCACGCCGTCCAGCTCGATGGTCTTGTCGCTGGAGACGGTCGAACGGGTGAGGAACGTCTCGCCCGAACCGAGGTCGCGGAACACGACTGCCTTGTACTCGGGGTGAATGTCAGTCTTCATGGGATTCCTTAGTTGCTGCCCTGGATTGTGCCAGGGACGAGGGAAGTCTGTAGTGCAGAGAGCACCAAGGATCGATTCTATCAGATGCGAATCAGGAAGCTGCGCGGGCGGCGTAGCGGCCGCCTTCGCTGCTGAGCACGATCGGCATGCCGAAGGTGTCGCTCAGCGCATCGGCCGTGAGCGTCTCCGCGATCGGACCGGCCGCGACCACAGCACCGTCGCGGATCAGCAGCACATGCGTGAACCCGACCGGGATCTCCTCGACATGGTGGGTCACCATGAGCATGGCAGGAGTCGTCGGCGAGGAGGCGTAGCCGCTGAGCAGTGCGAGCAGCTCCTCCCTCGATCCGAGATCGAGGGACGCCGTCGGCTCGTCGAGCAGCAGGAGCTCCGGGTCGGTCATGACGGCTCGGGCGATCTGGACGCGCTTCTGCTCGCCGTCGCTGAGCGTGCCGAACGTGCGCTCGGCCAGGTGATCGAGGCGCCAGTCGCCGAGCACGCGGAGGGCGCGGCGCTCGTCGATGTCCTCGTAGTTCTCGTTCCACCGACCCAGCACCGAATAGGCCGCTGTGAGCACCGTGTTGAGCACCGTCTCGTCGCGCGGCACGCGCTTGGCCATCGCCGACGAGGCGAAGCCGATGCGCGGACGCACCTCGAACACGTCGGTGCGCCCCAGGGTCTCCCCCAGCACGGTCACCGTCCCGGAGGTCGGGTGCATGAGGGTGTCGGCGAGCTGCAGCAGCGTCGTCTTGCCCGCACCGTTCGGGCCGAGGATCACCCATCGCTGATCGTCGCTGACCTCCCAGGTCACGTGATCGATGATGTTGCGCCCCTCACGGCGCACGACGACGTCGGTGAATTCCAGAGCACTCGGCATGCGATCAGCCTATCTGCTCAGGCGGTCAGCTCCGCGTAGAGCGCGCGCGTCGTCTCCGCGATCGCCGCCCAGCTGAAGTCGTTCCGTGCACGCTCGCGTCCGGCTTCTCCGAAGGCACGCGCGCGCTCCGGATCCGTCGCCACCTCGGTGAGCACGGCCGCGAGATCGGCCACGTAGCGCTCCGGGTCCACGGGAGTGCCGGTGCCGTCCTGCAGCTGATCGATCGGCACGAGCCGACCGGTCACGCCGTCGGCGACGACCTCAGGGATGCCGCCGGTCGCGGTTCCGACGACCGCGGCACCGCACGCCATCGCCTCGAGGTTCACGATCCCGAGCGGCTCGTACACCGAGGGGCAGACGAAGGTGGTCGCCACGGTCAGGATCGCCGACAGCTCCTCGCGCGGGAGCATCCGTTCGATCCAGATCACGCCGTCCCTGGTCTGCTGGAGCAGCCGCACACCCTCCTGGACCTCCGCCATGATCTCGGGGGTGTCGGGCGCGCCCGCGCACAGCACCAGCTGCACCTCGGGCGGGAGGAGCCGCGCGGCCTGCAACAGATACGGGAGCCCCTTCTGCCGCGTGATCCGGCCGACGAAGACGACCGAGGGGCGAGTCGGGTCCATCCCGATCGACTCCAGGAAAGCCGCATCGTGCACGGGACGCCAGCGCTCGACGTCGATGCCGTTGTGGATCACCCGCACCCTGGCGGGATCCACCTGCGGGTAGCTGCGCAGGATGTCGGCACGCATCCCCGCGCTCACGGCGATCACCGCGGCCGCGTTCTCGTACGCGAGGCGCTCGATGCCGCTGGAGATCGCGTAGCCGCCGCCGAGCTGTTCGGCCTTCCAGGGGCGCAGCGGCTCGAGGCTGTGCGCGGTGAGCACGTGCGGAATGCCGTGCAGCTGCGCAGCGAGGTGACCGGCGAAGTTCGCGTACCAGGTGTGGCTGTGCACGAGGTCGGCCCCCGTGATGGCCGAGACGATCTCGAGATCGGTGCCCAGTGTCTGCAGCGCGGCGTTCGCGTCGGCGAGTTCGACGGGTGTCCGATACGCGAAAGTGTCGGGTTCCGCGCGCGGCGCACCGAACGCTCTGACGCGCACATCGACATGCTCACGGAGCGCGGCGACGAGCTCTGCGACATGCACGCCGGCGCCGCCGTACACCTCCGGCGGATACTCCTTCGTGATCATCTCAACTCGCATGTCTGAACGCTAGTACAGCGAGGAGGAAGGCATCTATGGTGGAGCCATGTCCGCTCCTAAGAAGGTCTTCGGGATCATCCTCGCCGGCGGCGAGGGCAAGCGACTCATGCCTCTCACGGCCGATCGTGCGAAACCCGCAGTGCCCTTCGGTGGCCAGTATCGACTCATCGACTTCGCGATCTCGAACCTCATCAACTCGGGCCTCCGACAGATCGTGGTGCTGACGCAGTACAAGTCGCACAGCCTCGACCGGCACATCTCCCAGACCTGGCGCATGTCCGCTCTGCTCGACTCGTACGTGACGTCGGTGCCCGCGCAGCAGCGTCTCGGAAAGCGCTGGTTCTCCGGTTCGGCCGACGCGATCCTGCAGAGCATGAACCTCATCAACGACGAGAAGCCCGACATCGTGGTCGTGATCGGCGCCGATCACGTGTATCGGATGGACTTCCGTCAGATGCTGGAGGCGCACATCGAGTCCGGCGCCAAAGCCACCGTGGCGGGCATCCGTCAACCCCTCGCGCTGGCGTCGCAGTTCGGCGTGATCGACGCGGACGCGGAATCGGGCCGCATCAAGCAGTTCCTCGAGAAGCCGACCGACATCACCGGTCTCGAGGACTCGCCCAACGAGGTCCTCGCCTCGATGGGCAACTACATCTTCGACGCCGACGCCCTGATCGCCGCCGTCGAAGCCGACGGCGAGTCGCCGGTGTCGGGACACGACATGGGCGGCGACATCGTGCCGTACTTCGTCGAGCGCGGCGAAGCCGGCTATTACGACATGAAGCAGAACGAGGTGCCCGGCTCCTCGCCGCGCGACCGCTCGTACTGGCGCGACGTGGGGACGATCGACTCGTTCTTCGACGCGCACCGCGACCTGATCTCGACCCTGCCCGTGTTCAACCTCTACAACATGGAGTGGCCGATCCATTCCCAGGCGGTCAACTCGCCGCCGGCGAAGTTCGTCCGCGACTCGGTCGGGCGCATCGGCAATGCGATCGACTCGATCGTCTCGCTCGGCTCCGTGCTGTCCGGGACGCATCTGGAGCGGAGCGTCGTCGGACCGTGGACGCTCGCCGGCGGGGGCTCCACGATCACCGACTCTGTCGTGTTCGATCACGTGCACGTGGGCCAAGGCGCCCGTGTGCATCGAGCGATCCTCGACAAGAACGTCGTGCTCGCCGACGGCGCGACGGTCGGCGTCGATCGCGAACGCGACCTCGCGCGCGGTTTCACCGTGACCGAATCGGGCATCACGGTCGTGGGCAAGGGCGTCTTCATCGAGCGCTGAGCACGTCATGCGGCCGGCGACCGGCCCGGTGATCGCTAGGCTCGATGGTGTGACCGCCGCGCGATTCCTCGTCGTCCTCGATGCCGATTCGACCCTCATCCGCAACGAGGTGATCGAACTGATCGCCGACGAGGCGGGGCGGCGTGCGGAGGTGCAGGCCGCGACCGAAGCAGCCATGCGCGGCGAGGTCGACTTCGCGACGAGCCTTCGCTCCCGGGTCGCGGCGCTGAAGGGTGTGCCCGTCGCCGCGTTCGAGCGAGTGCGAGCCCGGATCGAACCCACCCCCGGCGTCCGTGAACTCACGGCGGCCGTTCACGAGCGCGGCGGTGTCGTCGGTGTCGTGTCCGGAGGCTTCCACGAGATCCTCGACGACGTGGCCCCGACGCTCGGCGTCGACCGCTGGCACGCGAACCGCCTGGAGGTCGTCGACGGCGTCCTGTCCGGACAGGTCTCGGGCGACATCGTGGACGGTGCGGCCAAGGCGGCGTCGCTGCAGGAATGGGCGGCGGAACTGGGCGTCGCGCCCCGCGCGACCATCGCGATCGGCGACGGCGCGAACGATCTCGCGATGATGGCGGTGGCGGGACTCGGCCTGGCCTTCAACGCGAAGCCCGCGGTGCGCGACGCCGCCAGTCTCGTGATCGGTCCGCAGGACCTGTCCGAGGTCATCGCCCTGCTCCCGTAGCCCCTGGCCGATGTCGGCGGCGGTCGCTAGCGTCGGGATATGGACATCATCCTCATCCCCGGACTCTGGCTCGACGCCTCCAGCTGGGAAGACGTGATCCCGGCGCTCGAGCGCGCGGGTCATCGTGTTCATCCGCTCACCATGCCCGGCCTCGATGCGCCGGCATCCGAATCCGCCGATATCGGCATCGCAGACTGGGTCGACGCGGCCGTCGCGGCGGTCGATGCCCTGCCGGGCGAGGTCGTCGTCGTGGGGCACAGCGGTGGCGGTAACGTCGCCTGGGGCGTCGCCGATGCGCGCCCGGAGCGGATCAGCCGGGTCGTGTTCGTCGACACCGTGCCGCCGCCGCCCGGCAACGGCATCAGCGAGTTCGAGATCGTCGACGGCGTCATACCGTTCCCGGGCTGGGACTTCTTCCCGGACGAGGACGTGCACGACCTCGACGAGGTGACCAGAGCGCGCACAGCGCCGCTCACCCATAGCGTCCCGGCCCGTGTGCCGACCGACGGCATCGTGCTGAGCGATCCCGGTCGGTTCCGTGTGCCGGTGACACTGCTGATGGGAGGCCTCGATCAACCCACCTTCGAGAGCATGATCGACCAATGGGGGCCGTACGCCGAGGAGTACCGGGCCATCGATGACGCCGAGGTCGTGCGGATCGGTTCCGCGCACTGGCCGCAGTTCTCGGTGCCGCACCGGCTCGGCGAACTCCTCAACGCGGCGATCGCGCGCTGAGGCAGCGAGTCGAGGTCAGTGCCCCATCCCGAGACCGCCGTCGACAGGGATGACCGCGCCGGAGATGTACCCGGCGTCGTCTCCGGCGAGCCACGTCACGACACCGGCGACCTCGTCGGGCGTCGCGAAGCGTCCGGCAGGGATGTTCGCCTTGTACTGCTTCTGCGTCTCCTCGGGCAGCTCCGCGGTCATGTCGGTCTCGATGAAGCCGGGAGCGACCACGTTGGCCGTGATCCCCCGGGCACCCAGCTCGCGGGTGATCGAGCGGGCGAAACCGACGAGTGCGCTCTTCGAGGCGGAGTAGTTGGCCTGCCCGGCAGAGCCGTAGAGGCCGACGACGCTCGAAATCAGGATGATCCGGCCGAACCGGGCGCGGAGCATCCCCTTCGACGCACGCTTGACGACACGGAAGGTGCCGCCCAGGTTCGTGGCGACCACGCTGTCGAAGTCGTCCTCGCTCATTCGCATGAGCAGCGTGTCCTTGGTGATCCCGGCATTCGCGACGACGATCTCGACCGGTCCGAGCTGCTGCTCCACCTCGGTGAACGCGGCATCGAGGGCGGCCGCATCCGTGACATCGGCACGGACCGTGAGCGTGCCGTCGGGGCCCTCGCCGCTGCGGGCGGTGACGGCGACGCGGTACCCGTCGCGCACGAATCGCTCCGCGATCGCGCGGCCGATGCCGCGGTTCCCGCCGGTGACGAGGACGACGCGCTGAGCACTCATGAGGGGACTCTCCTGATCTGGGGTCGATGGCTCGGCTTCCGAACCGTCATCGATCCTATCGAGCATGGGCGAGGCACCGCCCGCGCGGCGTTTGACAGACGGATACGAGGCTGGAACCCTGATCGAGACGAAAGGCTTCATCGTGAGCGAGAACCAGATCCCCTCCCCCGGTGACGAGTCGCCGATCCCGTCGCCGCCTCCGCCTGCGGCTCCCGAGCCTGCGGGTACCGCGACCGCGCCGACGCTGCCGGCCATCCCCACACCACCGGCGACGCAACCGCCCCAGGGCTACCCCGGCGCTGCCCCGACGTACGGCACCCCGGTACAGCCGCCGTACGGCACCCCGACGCAGCCGCCGTACGGTGTCCAGCCCGGATACACGCCGCCGACCGCACCCACGTATGGCGCGCAACCTGTTCCTCCCGGCTACGCCGCCTACTCCGCACCGGGCTACCCCGCTGCGGCTCCGCGCCCGACGAGCGGCCTCGCGGTCACGTCGTTGATCTGCGGCATCGCCGGAATCGTCCTGTTCTGGGCGGTCGTGCCGCTGTTGGCATCGATCGCAGCCGTGATCACCGGTCACATGGCGCTCGGCCAGACGAAACGCGAACCTCGCATCTCCGGTCGTGGCATGGCCATCGCCGGTCTGATCATGGGCTATGCGGGAGTCGCGATCGCCGCGTTCACGGTGCTCTCCTTCATCATCGGGCTGATCTTCTTCGGGGCCTTCAGCGTGCCCTACTTCTCCGCGCGCTGAGTCGCCGAAACGGCACGCCGGGTGGCCTGCACCGGCGTAGGCTGGGAGCATCGTGAAGAACGCGCATCAAGTCCCGGCCGTCACCTCACTGCCGCAGTCTCCGCGGGATGAGGCTGACCATCGCGTGCGCCGGTATGCGCTGACCATGACCATCCGCGTCGTGTGCTTCGGCCTCATGGTGCTGGTGCAGCCGTATGGCTGGTACACGTGGGTGTTCGGCATCGCGGCGGCCGTGCTGCCGTACATCGCCGTGGTCTTCGCGAACGCAGGCAGCGACAGCACCGAGACCACGGCGGAGTCCCCCGTGCGGGAGCTGGAGGCACCGCGTCCGGCGCCGATCGAGTCCGATGCCGCGACCCCCCAGGTGTTCACGATCCACGAAGGCCCGAAGGACCGATGACAGACCACGAATGCTCGCGCGCCGGATGCCGGAGTGCGGCGACCAGACAGGTCGTGTGGCGCAACCCGCGCATTCACGCCGCCGACCGCGAGAAGATCTGGCTGGCGTGCGATGAACACGTCGACTTCCTCCGGGACTACCTCGCGGCACGGGACTTCCCGGTCGTGGTTCGCGACGGTGTGCCGGCATGAGCGGACGTCTGACCCGATGGGGCGTGTACGTTCTCATCGCGATCGGTTTCGCGGTCGCGTGCGCATTCCTCTCGAACTGGCAGTTCGAGAGGAGCGAGACGCGCGCCGAGCAGATCGCACTCGTGGAGCAGAACTACGACGCGGACCCCGTGCCACTGGCCGACGTGATCGGCGTCGACGGTTCCATGGATCCCGGAGACCAATGGCGGCCGGTCACGCTGCAGGGCGAGTACCTCGTCGACCAGCAGCTGCTGGTGCGCAACCGACCGCACGGCGGAACGAGCGCCTTCGAGGTGCTGGTCCCGTTCCGCGACGCCGACGGACGCGTCTTCATCGTCGACCGCGGGTGGGTGCCACCGGGCGAGGGCGACGCGCCCGACGCCATCCCCGCGCCTCCGGAGGGTCCGGCTGAGGTGACCGTCCGTCTTCGCGCCGGCGAACAAGCGCCCGCCTCCGGTCGAGGCGCCCCCGAAGGACAGGTCCCGACCATCAACCTGCCGACGATCGCGAAGCTGGTGGACGGCGACGTGATCACCGGCGCGTACGGCCAGCTGATCTCGGAGGATCCCGCAGGCGCAGGATCCCTCGGCGGCTTCGACTCCCCGACCGACGATCCCGGTCCGCACCTGTCCTACGCGATCCAGTGGATCCTGTTCGCTCTGATGGGTTTCATCTTCATCGGCTACATCATCCGCACCGAGATCGTGAAGCATCGCGAAGAGATCGAAGGCCGGCCCGCGCCCGTGAAGAAGACTCGCCGTCGCGACCGCGATGCCGACGTGGAGGACGAGCTGCTCGACGTCCGGTGACGCGTCGTCGGCGACGGGACTGCCCCGCCTCGCGTCGCATCCGCTAGGTCACGCGCCGTTCGGCCCCTGTGCCCCGACAGCATGCGTCCAGCCCTCACCCGCGCGCCGGTAGACGATCCGCGTGTGATTCCGATCGGGCGACCCCTGCCAGAACTCGACCCGCGTCGCGACGACGCGCCACAGTACCCAGCCATCGTCGTCGATGCCGTCGCGTGCGGCGGCAGAGCGGGCAGCGAGGTCGGCCCGGGATTCGGCTGCCGTGGCCTCGTGGACGTCGCCGCGCACGCGCACCGCTCGCATCAACGGCGGCCACCAGAAATTCAGCGCCGCCGACGGCTGTGCGCGGAGTTGGGCGGCCTTTCGAGCCGACCGGTCTCCCGCGAATGCCCAACCCTGCGCATCGACGTCCTTGAGGATCAGGGTTCTGGCATCCGGCATGCCGTCGCGGTCGACGGTCGCCAGCGTCATCGCGTGCGGCTCGAGGATGCCTGCGGCGACCGCCGCCGTGATCCACTCGAGAAACAGCGGCACCGGCTCGTCGGGGAGGTCACCGAGCTCGAGAGGCGGCGCCGATCCGGTGAGCGCCGGCTGCGCGCGCAACCAGGCACGGACGTCAGGCATCGGATCGTTCACGAGTTCGGGCATGCTCCGACTATGCCACGCGCCCGCCGGAGCGATCCCCCGGTGCTCAGGCGAGCTCGATGAGGTCCTGGTACTCCTGGCTCCAGATGTCTTCGACACCGTCCGGGAGGATCAGCACGCGCTCGGGATTGAGCGACTGCACGGCACCGGGGTCGTGCGAGACGAGCACGACAGCACCCTCATAGTGTGCCAGCGCACCCAGGATCTCCTCACGGGACGCGGGGTCGAGGTTGTTCGTCGGCTCATCGAGCAGCAGCAGGTTCGCGGACGAGACGACCAGGGTCGCGAGCGACAGACGCGTCTTCTCGCCACCCGAGAGGACGCCGGCCGGCTTGAGCACATCGTCGCCCGTGAACAGGAACGAGCCCAGCACCTTGCGCGCCTCGGTCTCCGTGATGTGCGGCGCGGCCGAGACCATGTTCTCGAGCACCGAACGGTTCACGTCGAGGTTCTCGTGCTCCTGCGCGTAGTAGCCGACCTTGAGCCCGTGGCCCGGCTCCAGCTGACCGGTGTCGGGCTCGTCGACGCCGGCGAGCATGCGCAGCAGCGTCGTCTTGCCGGCACCGTTGAGTCCGAGCACGACGACCTTCGAACCGCGATCGATCGCGAGGTCGACATCCGTGAAGATCTCGAGCGAACCGTACGACTTCGACAGACCGGACGCCATCATCGGCGTCTTGCCGCAGGGCGCCGGCTTCGGGAAGCGCAGCTTCGCCACCCGGTCTTCCTGCCGGACCTCGTCGAGTCCGGCGAGCAGCTTCTCGGCGCGGGCGATCATCTGGTGAGCGGCGGCGGCCTTCGAGGCCTTCGCGCCGAAACGGGCGGCCTGCAGCTGCAGGGTCGTCGCCTTCTTCTCGGCGTTCGCGCGCTCCTTCTTGCGGCGCTCCTCATCGGCCACCCGCTGACGCAGGTAGTTCTTCCAGTTCATGTTGTACGTGTCGATGATCTGGCGGTTGGCGTCGAGGTAGAAGACACGGTTGACGGTCTCACCGACGAGCTCGACATCGTGGCTGATGACGATCAGCCCGCCCTTGTAGTTCTTGAGGAACTCGCGCAGCCACACGACGCTGTCGGCGTCGAGGTGGTTCGTCGGCTCGTCGAGGATCATCGTCTGCGCGTCCGAGAACAGGATGCGCGCGAGCTCGATACGACGACGCTGACCGCCGGAGAGCGTCGACAACGGCTGGTCGAGGATGCGGTCGGGCAACGAGAGGTTGTTGGCGATGGATGCCGCCTCGGCCTCCGCCGCATACCCGCCCTGCGCCTCGAACTGCTCGGTGAGGCGGGCGTAGCGCTTCATCGCCTTGTCGGCCACGGCCGGGTCGTCCGACCCCATGTCGAGGGCCGCCTCGGTCATCCCGAGGTTCAGCTGGCCGAGACCGCGGGCGTCGAGGATGCGGGTGCGGGCGAGATCCTCCGGGTTGCCGGAGCGCGGATCCTGCGGCAGGTAGCCGAGCTCCCCGGAGCGGGTCACACTGCCGCCGGAGGGCAGGACGTCGCCGGCGAGCACCTTGGTCAGCGTGGTCTTGCCGGCCCCATTACGGCCGACGAGTCCGATCTTGTCTCCGTCGGCGACGCGGAACGAGACGTTCTCCATCAGCAGGCGCGCGCCAACGCGGATCTCGAGGTCGTGCACGGCAAGCACAGCGGACGTCCGTTCTTTCGGGGAGGTTGTTCGGCCGATCGGCCAGCCTCCCAGTATATGCGGCGTGGCGGGGAGCCGTCGCCAGCAAGATCACTCCGGAGAGTGACGCGTGCGATACCCCAGAGGGATGCTCACCCCCGCACTCGGCGCATAGCGTTCCGGAGTGGACATCCTCAACGAGCTCATCATGCACGCCGTCACCTCGCCATGGCTGTATCTCGTGCTCTTCGCCGTGACCGTGATCGACGGCTTCTTCCCGCCGGTGCCCAGCGAGACGCTCCTCGTCGCCGCCGCGGCCGTAGCGGCATCGACCGGAGAGGGGAATGTGCTGCTGCTCGGGGCGATCGCCGCGGTCGCCGCCGCGATCGGCGACAACATCGCGTTCGCGATCGGGCGAGGCCTCGGCACGACCCGCTTCGCATGGATGAGGCGCCCGCGGGTCGCGAAGGCCTTCGCCCGCGCCCGTCTCGCCCTCGAACACCGCAGCGCCATGCTCATCCTCGGTGCCCGCTACATCCCGGTGGGACGCGTCGCCGTCAACATGTCGGCGGGCGCCCTCGCCTTCCCGTGGCGACGCTTCGTGCCGCTGAGCCTGATCGGTGGACTGAGCTGGAGCGTGTTCAGCATCGCCATCGGACTGCTCGCGGGCGCGTGGATCAAGGACCAGCCGCTGATCAGCGCCGGCCTCGGCATCGTCATGGCCCTCGTGATCGGGCTCATCATCGACCGGATCGCCGCGGCTCGCCGCCGCCGTGAACCCGCTCCGCAACTGGCAGGATGACAGTCATGGCACGCCGCCGAGAGCGCACCCCGCGCCGCCCCAGAGTGAGTCGCCGCACCGCCGCCCTCGTGGCGCTGTGTGCGGCGTCCGTAGCGCTGTACGCACTGACGGTCTCGCTGCACACCGTGCTCTACGGCACGCCCCTGGCGCTGTCCTTCCTCCTCGGCGCCGCGGTGTGCGGCGCCCCCATCCTCGCGGTCTCCCGTCCCCGCTGGGCGATCTCGCTGTTCACGGCGGCCGCGCTCACCCTTCCGCTCACGGTCGTGCCTGCGCTGGCCATGCAGTCTCCCTGGCCATGGTCTGTCCCCGCGCAACTCGCCTTCGTGCTGCTCGTGGGCGTCGTCACGTTCCTCCACGGTGCACGGCTCGGCGCGTTCGCTCTGATCCTCGGTGCGATCGCCTCGCTGCTGGCACCGGTGCTGCGACCCGACATGGTCGCGCTGCCCGAGACCTCGGCGAGTGCCACCGCCGACCTCATCGTCACGACGTCCCTCGCCGCCACCATGTTCCTCATCGCGGCGCTCGTCGCCGGTCGGGTCAGGGTCGCGGCCGAGCTGACCCGCGAGAAGGAGCACAGCGCGCTCGAAGAAGCCAGACGCGCGCTGGTCGAGGAGCGCACACGGATCGCCAGGGAACTGCACGATGTGGTCGCGCACAGCATGTCGGTGATCCAGGTGCAGGCGTCGACCGCGAAGTACCGGATCCCGGACCTGAACGACGCGGCCACAGCGGAGTTCGACGACATCGCCGCGACCGCTCGCGGCTCTCTCACGGAGATGCGCCGCATGCTCGGGGTGCTCCGCACGGAGGACCAGAGCATGGACCTGGCCCCGCAGCAGGGTATCGACGACATCCCCGCGCTCGTGGACAGCATCCGACGCGCCGGCGTCGAGGTGGGTCTCGTGCTCGAAGGCGGCGAGGCCGCGGCGTCCGCCACCCCGACCGTGCAGATCGCGGCATTCCGGATCGTGCAGGAGGCGCTGAGCAATGCGGTCCGCCACGCCCCAGGTGCACGGATCGCCGTGCGGCTCCATGCCGACGCCGACAGCATCCGGATACGGGTGCACAACGCGGCACCGCCCGAGGCACCGGAGCGGCATGGCGGCGGCTACGGACTTCGCGGCATGCGCGAGCGCGCCGAGCTCCTCGGTGGCAGCCTCTCTGCCGGGCCCTCGTCCGACGGCGGCTGGGACGTGGACGCCACCCTCCCCCTCGACCCCGGAGCGACAGGGGGCGACGCCACACCCGACAAGGAGAACCCGTGACCATCAACGTACTCATCGCCGACGACCAGGCGATGGTCCGTGCAGGCTTCGCCGCACTCCTGGACGCCCACGACGGCATCCGGGTGGCCGGCCAGGCGGCGAACGGGGCAGAGGCCGTCGCCCTCGCCGCCCGCCTTGACCCCGACGTCATCCTGATGGACGTGCGGATGCCGGAGCTCGACGGGATCGAGGCCACCCGCCGCATCCTCGGTCCCTCCTACCCCGCAGCCCACGTGCCGCGGATCCTGATGCTCACGACCTTCGACATCGACGACTACGTCTACGACGCACTCGAGGCGGGTGCCAGCGGTTTCCTGCTGAAGGATGCGCTCCCCGAGGAGCTCGTGCACGCCGTGCGCGTGGTCGCCGGCGGAGACGCGCTGTTGGCGCCGAGTGTGACCCGGCGCATGATCGAGCAGTTCGCGGGGCGACGTCCACGCGCACCACGATCGGCGTCGACCCTGGCGGAACTCACCGACCGCGAGCGCGAGGTGCTCGTGCTGATCGGACGCGGTCGCTCGAACAGCGAGATCGCGGCCGAGCTGTTCATCGCCGAGCAGACCGTCAAGACGCACGTCGGCAAGGTGCTCGCCAAGCTGCACCTGCGCGACCGGGTGCATGCCGTGATCCTCGCCTACGACACGGGACTGGTCGAACCCTCCGCCTGACTCACTCCACGGTAGGGGTGACGACGGCACCCGGGGGTGATGCCCCCGGATGCACCCCGTTCATAGTCTCCTGGGACACCACCCCGAGGAGGACTCATGACCACCGTCCAGGCGCCGCACATCGCCGCTCCCGCTCGCCCCCGGAGCTCGTCGCGCGACACGGGCATCGACTTCGTCCGTGCGCTGTGCGTGCTCGGAGTCGTGCTGCTGCACTCGATCATGGTCGGGGTGACGGTGGGCGAGTCCGGGCCCGTGTTCAGCAACGCCAGCGACGGCACGGGCTGGATCGCGCCTCTCAGCTGGGTGCTGCAGGTGATGCCGCTCTTCTTCGTGATCGGCGGGTTCTCCGGCTTCCTCGCGTTCCGGCGGATGCGGGAGCGCGGCGGCACCGCGGTCGAGTTCGTCGCCGGTCGCCTGCACCGGCTGCTGCGGCCGGCGGTCTTCGTGATCGGCGCCGTGGGACTCGCACTCGCCGTCCTCACGGTCGCCGGGGTTCCGGCAGACCTCATCGCCACGGCCGGATTCCGCTACGGGCAGCCCCTGTGGTTCCTCGGCGTCTTCCTGCTGTGCCAGGCGCTGCTCCCCGCGCTCGTATCCGCCCACGAACGCGCACCGTTCCGGACGATCACGGCACTCGCCGCCGCTGCCATCGCCGTCGACGTGCTGCGGGCGGCGTCCGGCATCGACGGACTCGGATTCCTGAACCTCGCCTTCGTGTGGATGACCCTGCAGCAGCTCGGCTTCTTCCTCGCGGACGGCCGCATCGGCGCGCTCCGGAGACGGACTCGGGCGACCGTGGGGATCGGTGCGGTCCTCGTGCTCGTCGCGACGTTCGTCGTCGGCATCTACTCCCCCGATCTCATCGCGAACATCAATCCGCCGACCGCGGCGCTGCTGCTCGTCGGCATCGCACACACCAGCCTGCTCTCGCTGCCCCGCGAACGGCTCGAACGCCTCAGCCGTCGGCCGCGAATCGCCGCGTTCACCGCCTTCGTGACCGCGCGCACCATGACCATCTACCTGTGGCACATGCCGGTGCTCCTCGCGATGGCCGGCGCCACCGCCGTCTTCGCACTGACCACCGGTGCGATCCTTCCCGACCTCGACACCGCTGGCTGGTGGGCCGGTCGCCCCCTGTGGCTCGCCGCAGCGCTCGGCCTCACGGCTCTCCTCGCGGTCACCTGCACACGCTTCGAGTCGCACCCCGCGCCCCGGGCGACGGCATCGGCGGGTCGTCTCGTCGTCGGGACTCTGAGCGGACTCGTGGGTGTCGTGCTGCTGCTGGCGGTCGGGACCTCCGTCGCGACGGCCATGATCGCGGTCGCGCTGATCGTGGTCGGGCTCAGCCTGGCGTCACAGACCGCACCACTGCCGTCGCGGCTCACCGGAGCTCTCGCGCCCGCGTGAGACTCAGCCGATCCCCCGGGCCGCCAACGCGTCGCCCACATCGTCGGCATGCCGCAGCGCGAGCACGAGCAGCGGCACGGCGGAGCGGATGCCGAGACGCACGTCACGAGCCTGCTCCGCCTCCCGCACCCGTGCGGCGAACCCCGCCACCACCGGGATCGTCGTCAGGGTCAGCGAGATCGTCAGCGCCACCGCGTCCGGATCCTGGCCGAACCGGCGCAACGGACGCAGGACACGGTGCAGCGTCGCGAGCAGATCGGCCGTTCGGGTCGTCAGCGTGAGCAGGCTCGCGAGGAGCAGCACGGCGACCACGCGGCCCGTGTTGATCCATGCGGCGAGAGGCGACACGAAGACCGCCAGCGCGACCGCGAGCACCAGGATCATCCACCGGAGGCGCCACACCTCGACGTACGGGGTCCGCAACGGCAGCCGTGCGAGGCAGAAGAGGGCCAGGACCGCCAGCAGCGCGACCCCCACGCTCAGAGCGTCGTGCGGGTGCAGCGACAGCGCGAGTGCACCGAGCGCCAGGATCGCGAGCTTGAGCCCGGCGGGCGCGCGGTGGACGATGCTCGTGCCCGGGCGGTAGAGCGCGATCACGCGCACATCCGACGGTAGGCGGAGATCACGCTCGCAGAATCCCCGGATGCAGCGACCCGCCCCTGTTCGAACAGCACGGCCATCTCGCAACGCGCCGCCAGGTCGAGGTCGTGTGTGATGACCACGAGTTGCGCCGACTGCGCGAGCAGGAGATCCCCGATGCGCCGGGCGTTGCGCAGATCGAGGAGCGTCGTCGGTTCGTCCGCCACGATCAGCTGCGGCTCGGCGATGAGCACGGACGCCAGCGCGAGCATCTGCTTCTGACCACCCGACAGACTCATCGCCGGCGCATCCGCGTGGTCCTGCAGTCCATGTGCGCCCAGGGTCGCTCGCACGCGCTCAGCGATCTCGGGCGCGGGCCGCCCGCGAAGCGACAACGCGAGGTCTTCCTCCGGAGTCGGCATCAGGATCTGCGCGTCGGGGTTGGTGAACACGAATCCCACGCGCCGGCGCACCGCCGACCGGTCGCACACGGTGTCGAGTCCATGCACCGTCACGGCGCCCTCGGTGGGTGCGACGAGGCCGTTCAGCAGTCGTGCGAACGTCGACTTGCCCGAACCGTTCGCGCCGATCACGGCGATCGTGGGTGCGGTGAGCTCCAGGGATACCTCGCTCAGCACGCGGCGACCGTCGAACTGCACCGAGACTCGGTCCACAGCGATCGATGACGGCGCGACGCCAGCGCGCACCGGGGTACTGCTCCTGCGGATCATGGACTCTCCTGAACAATGTTCACCTGAACGACGTTCACTATAATCGGAGGATGAATCCCGAGACCAATTCGGCACGACACGACCGTGACAGCGTCTCTCGGAGTGCGCTCGCGCTGCTCGATGAGGTCGGTCTCGCCGATCTCTCCATGCGGCGCATCGCCGCCCGACTCGACGTGCAACCCAGCGCCCTCTACTGGCACTTCGCCAACAAGCAGGAGCTGCTCGCCGACCTCGCCGACCGGATCACCGCGCCCATCCCCCGCGGCGACGCCGGCACGCTCGCGACCGCACGCGGCATCCGCGACGCCCTCTTCGCCTACCGCGACGGCGCCGAGCTGGTACTGAGCACCTATGCGCTGCAGTTGGGCTCCTCGCACGCGCTCTCGGTGCTCGCGGAGGCCCTGCACGACGAGGGCGCGACCGCCCCGGAAGACCGCGCCGTCGCGATCCTGCACTTCGTGCTCGGTCACGCGACGCTGGTGCAGCAGCGCATGCACGCCGACAGCCACGGCGCGCTCGCGGGCGCCGGCGAGGCGGACGTCACGGCAGGCCTCGACCGCGTCTTCGACCTCGGTGTCGCCGCGCTCGCGGGCGAGGTCAGCGCTCCGGCGACTCCGCCGCGTGTCCGAGCCTGAGACCCGGGACCACCGCCAGGGCGACGAGGGCGATGCAGAACGCGAACACCACGCTGAAGGCGCCCACCTCACCGCCCAGCGACGCCACGCCCAGCCCCGCCAACGCGATCGCGACCGCTGAACCCGTGGCATCCGAGATCGACAGGGCCGACGAGTTGAAGCCCTGGTTCGTCTCGTCCGAGTAGGCGAGCGTCAAGACGGTCAGGCGCGGGTACAGCAACCCCATTCCCCCGCCGGCGAAGGCCCACCCGAGGATCACGACGACCGCCGACACGTCGAAGAGCGCGGCGGTGAGCACGCAGAGAATCGCGACCAGGAGAGAGCTGAGACTGATCACCGTGATCCGGTGATTCCCCAACCGTTCCCCGAAGCGCCCCTGCAGCGCCGATGCGCCGGCCCATGCGAGCGCGGCGAGCATCAGGGCGATCCCCGCCCACGTCGCGGAGAAGTCGAACTTCCGCATAAGCAGATACGGGATGTACGCCTCGGTCGCGAAGAACGCGCCCGCGATGATGCCGCGCATCAGCACGACGCTCGGCAGCCCCGTCCCTGCTCGCAGCGTGCGTCGAGGCAGGAGCGGCAGTACGGCGACGCCGATCGCCAGCACCGCACCGATCGCGACCGGCCAGCCTATCCGCGGCTCCATGTCGGCCGAGAAGCCGATCACGACGGCGAGGATCGCCACGACCACGGCGAGCAGCAGGCGGATCACCAGGGCGCGTCGATCCTGGGGTTCGCCGTGTCCGAGATCCACGCCGCGCAGTCGCACCGCGATCATCAGGAAGGCCACGGCGGTGAGCACGGCCACGCCGAGGAACGCCCAGCGCCAGTCGAGGTACTCGGCCACGGCACCGGCGAGGAACGGACCGACCATCGACGGCACGACCCACGCCGCGGCGAACGCCGCGAAGATCCGGCCGTGCAGATGCGGCGGATAGAGCCGCGCCACCACCACGTACAGGGCGACCGTCTGCCCGCCGGTCCCGAGTCCTTGGACCAGACGTCCGATCAGGAACTGGTGCATCGTCACCGCGAAGCCGGATATCAGCAGTCCGATGATGAAGAGGGTGACCGCCACGTACAGCGCACCGCGGGGCCCGCGCGCGTCGGCCCAGGCACCGGTGGCGACCATGCCGATCACGCTCGTCGCGAGCGTCCCGGCGAAGGCCACCGCGAACAGGGCCTCGCCGTCGAGTGCGGTGCTGACGATCGGCATCACGGTCGTGACGGCGAGAGCCTCGATCGCGGCGAGGAAGATCAGCGCGACCGCGCCGAGGGTCACCCAGATGCGGTGGCGATCCCAGATCGTCGCGGTCTCGACCGGGGCGGTCATCGGCGCACGAGCGCCGCGATGCGCTCGATGGCCTCGGTGAGGATCTCCGGACTCGTCCCGAAGTTCAACCGCACATGACCCGCACCCTCCGCACCGAAGGCCGGGCCGAAGTGCAGGGCGACCTTGGCGTCCTTGAGGATGCGCCGTGCGGGGTTGTCCCCCCAGTCCAACGCCGACAGGTCGATCCAGGCGAGGTAGCCGGCATCCGGGATGCGATAGCGCGCCCCGGGAAGGTGCGCGGCGAGGAGATCCTCGAGCAGCAGGCGGTTCTCGTCGAGCGTCCGCAGCAGCCCGTCGAGCCAGGCGTCGCTCTCCTCCGAGAACGCCGCGACCGCCGCGAGCAGACCGAACTGTCCGGTGCGCCACTCGACCTCGACGGGCAGGCCACGCACCACGGACGTGGTCTCGTCGTCGGCAGTGACCATCAGCGCGCACTTCAGTCCCGCGAGGTTGAAGGCCTTGCTGGCACTGACGACCGCGTAGCCGACGCGCTGGGCGGCGTCGCTCACCGCGAGGAACGGCATGAAGCCGGTCCCGGGCTGTGCCAACGGGGCATGGATCTCGTCCGAGATGACCGCGACGCCGAACTCGCTCGCCAGCTCCGCGAGGGCCGCGAGGCTGTCGCGGTCGTGCACCGTTCCGGTCGGATTGTGTGGATTGCACAGGAGCATCGCGGTCGCACCATCCTCGAACGCGGCACGGATGCCGTCGAGGTCGAGCTCCCAGCGCGTTCCGGTGTCGCGCAGCGGCACGCGCTCTGCTTCTGCCCCGGCCTCGGCCACCAGGTCATAGAACGGCGGGTACACCGGTGGGGTGACCACGACCCGCTCTCCCGGCTGCGTGACCCGGCGCAGGATCTCCACGATCCCCATGCTCACATCGGCGGTGCTGGTCATGCGTGCAGGTTCGGGCTCCCAGCCGAATCGACGCTGCGCGAACGCCGCGAACGAGGCCGCGAGAGGCGTCCTCGAGGCCACGTAGCCGGTGTCGCCGATCTCGACCGCGCGCTGGAGCGCGGCGGTGATCGCCGGCGCCAGCGGGAAGTCGGTCTCCGCGACGAACAGAGGCAGCACGTCGGCGGGATACTCCCGCCACTTCTCGCTGCTCCGCTCGCGGAGTGCATCCAGCGACAGTGCCTTCACCTCAAGCATGAGATCTCCCGTGGTCTCGACCCGCAACGGTGCGGAGTCAGCGAAGCGGGCGCGTCTCCGCGCCCGCTTCGTGGTGCAGCAATTCGTGCGAGGTCAGATCGCGAAGCCGAGGGCGCGCATCATGTCGCGCCCGTCGTCCGTGATCCGCTCCGGACCCCACGGCGGCATCCAGACCCAGTTGATCCGGAAGCGGTCGACCACGCTGTCCAGAGCCTGCGCGGTCTGGTCCTCGAGCACATCGGTCAGCGGGCAGCCCGCACTCGTGAGCGTCATGTGGATGACGAGAGCATCGTTCTCGTCGTCCCAGGCAAGGTCGTAGATGAGGCCGAGATCGACGACGTTGATCCCGAGCTCGGGGTCCATGACGTCCTTGAGAGCTTCGGTGACGGCGTCGTACTTCTCGTCCGTGAGGGTCGCTGTCATGCGATCAGCCTACGCCTCGATCGGGGCCGAGGGGTCGAGGAAACGGTCGTATCCCTCGTTCTCGAGACGGTCGGCGAGCTCCGGTCCGCCCTCCTCGACGATCTTGCCCGCGACGACCACGTGGACGAAGTCCGGACGGATGTAGCGGAGGATGCGGGTGTAGTGCGTGATCAGCAGCACACCGAGACCGGTGGCCTCCTTGGCGCGGTTCACGCCCTCGGACACGATCTTCAGTGCATCGACGTCGAGGCCGGAGTCGGTCTCGTCGAGGATCGCGAACTGCGGCTTCAGCACCTCGAGCTGCAGGATCTCGTGACGCTTCTTCTCACCACCGGAGAAGCCCTCGTTGACGTTGCGCTGTGCGAACTTCGGGTCCATGCGCAGGTTCGACATGGCTGCCTTGACGTCCTTCGTCCACCCGCGGATCGACGGCGCCTCGCCATCGAGCGCCGTCTTGGCGGTGCGGAGGAAGTTGGTCACCGTGACGCCCGGGATCTCGACCGGGTACTGCATGGCGAGGAAGAGCCCGGCACGAGCGCGCTCGTCGACGCTCATCGCCAGCACGTCCTGTCCATCGAATGTGATGGAGCCGGAGGTGACCGTGTACTTGGGGTGTCCGGCGATCGTGTACGCCAGGGTCGACTTGCCGGAGCCGTTCGGGCCCATGATGGCGTGCGTCTCACCCGTGTTCATGGTGAGGGTGATTCCGTTGAGGATCGGGGTGGTCCCCGCCTCGGTCTCGACCGTCACGTGCAGGTCGCGGATCTCGAGAACAGACATTCTTCAGACTTCCTTAATCACAGTCGGATCGATGAGCACGTCGTCGCCGTCGATCTGGACGACGTAGACCGGGACGGGCTCATATGCGGGGAGATTCTGGGGCTTGCCGGTGAGCAGCGAGAAGGCGGAGCCGTGTGCCCAGCACTCCACCGTGTCGCCCTCCACGAAGCCCTCGGACAGCGAGATGTCGCCGTGGGTGCAGGTGTCGCCGATGGCGTGGATGACTCCCTCGCCGTCTTTGATCACCGTGATCGGCACGCCGCTCGGCTCGACACGCAGCGGCGTGTCCTGCTCGAGGTCGGCGACGCCGCAGACGCGCTCGGCGCTCATGCACTCACCTCGGCGAGCTCCGCCTCGATCGCCGCCAGCAGCTCGGTCTCGAGAGTGGGGATGCCGAGGCGCTGCACGATGTCGGTGAGGAAGCCGAGCACGACGAGCCGTCGTGCCTCTTCTTCGGTGATGCCGCGGGCCTGCAGGTAGAACAGCTGCTCGTCGTCGAAACGTCCGGTCGCGCTGGCGTGCCCGGCGCCGAGGATGTCCCCGGTCTCGATCTCGAGGTTCGGGATCGAGTCGGCGCGCGCGCCCTCGGTGAGGACCAGGTTGCGGTTCGCCTCGTACGAGTCGGTGCCGGTGGCATCCGGGCCGATCAGCACGTCGCCGATCCAGACGCTGTGCGCGCTCTGGCCCTGCAGCGCACCCTTGTAGAGCACGTCGCCCTTGGTGTGCGCGCCCTTGTGGTGCAGGTAGACCTGGCTCTCGAGGTGCTGGCCGGCGTCGGCGTAGGAGAGTCCGTAGAGGTAGCCCTCGGAACCGGCACCCGTGAGCTCGACGCTCGGGTTCACCCGCACGAGACCGCCGCCGAAGCTGATCACGAAGTGCTTGAGCGTGGCGTCGGCGCCGACCGTGGCCTGGTGCGCCGCCGCGTGCACCGCGTCGTCGTCCCAGCGCTGCAGCGTGATGACCGTCAGGTGGGAGCCGTCCCGCGCGATGATCTCGACGTTCTGCGCGTACTGCGCCGCACCCGAGTGATCGAGCACGACGGTGCCGCGGGAGTGCGGGAGCGCCTCGATGAGGATCTGTCCGAACGCGCGGTTGTCGGCACCCGTGCCCACGATCGGGACGATGACCGGCTCGTCGAGCTCGGCCTCGGCCGGGAGCTGGATGTGCAGACCACGGGGGCCGTGCTTCCAGGCGAGAGCGCTCGGGAGGTCTTCGGGGCGGAAGAACTCGCCGTAGGGGCCGTCCTCCGTGGCGGAGGGCTCGAGGAGCGCCTCGACCGCATCGAGCCCGTAGGTGACGGCGTCCGCGTCACCGGGCTCGTCAGCGAACAGTCCGCTGAGCTTCGCGATCGGCGTGTGCTTCCAGTTGACCTCGCGGCCGGTGGGGGCACCGAAGTCGCCGGGCTCGAACGAATGCGGGCGCTCCGATCGGGTCTGCACCGGCACGAAACCGGCGTCCGCGACCTGGGCGGCGGGGTCCACGTGCGCGCTCGAAGAGTGCGACGCGGTGGGCGTCGTCGTCTGGGCCGTCATCTCAGCCGACCGATCCTTCCATGCCCATCTCGATGAGCTTGTTCAGTTCCATCGCGTACTCCATGGGCAGCTCCCGCGCGATCGGCTCGATGAAGCCGCGCACGATCATCGCCATCGCCTCGTCCTCGGGCATGCCGCGGGACTGCAGGTAGAACAGCTGCTCCTCGCTCACCTTCGAGACCGTGGCCTCGTGACCGAGCTGCACGTCGTCGACACGGATGTCGATCGCCGGGTAGGTGTCGGAGCGGGACTTGGTGTCGACGAGCAGGGCGTCGCAGCGCACGGTGTTGGCCGAGTGGTGCGCCGCGGCATCCACGCGCACCTCACCGCGGTATCCGGCGCGGCCGCCGCCGCGTGCGATCGACTTCGAGACGATCGACGACTGGGTGTAGGGGGCCATGTGGATCATCTTCGCGCCGGCGTCCTGGTGCTGACCGGGACCGGCGAAGGCCACGGAGAGCGTTTCGCCCTTGGCGTGCTCGCCCATCAGGTAGATCGACGGGTACTTCATCGTCACCTTGGAGCCGATGTTGCCGTCGACCCACTCCATGGTCGCGCCCTCGTAGGCCACGGCACGCTTGGTGACGAGGTTGTAGACGTTGTTCGACCAGTTCTGGATCGTCGTGTACCGCACACGGGCGTTCTTCTTCACGATGATCTCGACGACCGCCGAGTGCAGCGAGTCCGACTTGTAGATCGGGGCCGTGCAGCCCTCGATGTAGTGGACGTAGCTGTCCTCGTCGGCGATGATCAGGGTCCGCTCGAACTGGCCCATGTTCTCGGTGTTGATGCGGAAGTACGCCTGCAGGGGGATCTCGACATGCACGCCCTTCGGGACGTACACGAACGATCCGCCCGACCACACGGCCGTGTTCAGCGCGGCGAACTTGTTGTCGCCGGCGGGAATGACCGTGCCGAAGTACTCCTCGAAGAACTCGGGGTGTTCGCGCAGTGCGGTGTCGGTGTCCATGAAGATGACGCCCTGCGCCTCGAGGTCCTCACGGATCTGGTGGTAGACCACCTCGGACTCGTACTGAGCCGCGACGCCGGCCACCAGGCGCTGACGCTCGGCCTCGGGGATGCCCAGGCGCTCGTAGGTCTCGCGGATCTCGGCGGGAAGGTCTTCCCAGCTCTGCGCCTGCTTCTCGGTGGAGCGGACGAAGTACTTGATGTTGTCGAAGTCGATCTCGCTGAGGTCGGCGCCCCAGGTCGGCATCGGCTTGCGTCCGAAGAGCTGATACCCCTTGAGACGGGTCTTCAGCATCCATTCGGGTTCGTTCTTGAGGGTCGAGATCCCGCGGACGACCTCTTCCGAGATTCCGCGTTTCGCGATGGCGCCCGCGGCGTCCTCATCGTGCCAGCCGAACTCGTACACCCCCAGACCGTCAAGCTCCGGGCGGTCGATCAGCACATCCGACATCCAACACTCTCCTCACAGGTCCCAAACGGTGTCATCCGCCCCGACACACCTCATCCCCGTCGAGTCTGCGGGAGCGGGTGCCGTTGGTGGGCCCTCATCACCGGCGCTTCCATCGCGCCTAAACTGTTGACGATGCTTCAGCGCTGTCAGCGCTCATCGCAACAATCCGATTCTACAGGTTCCGCCTGACAGACGGGCCATGCCCGCCGCGTCGCGCGCGGTCCGGAGGACTTATGCCCGAGACGATGATCCCCGCCTCCTCGACGACGCGAACGGCTTCCCCGCGTTCTGCTCTGTGGGGACGCGCGCTGACGATCTTCGCCTGGTTGTCGTTCCTCAGCGAGACCATCATCATCGGCACCGGCGGCGCGGTGCGCCTCACCGGCTCGGGGCTCGGCTGCTCCGACTGGCCGCTGTGCACCCCCGGCTCCCTCGTCCCGATCTATGCCGATCAGGGCGTTCATGGACTGATCGAGTTCGGCAACCGCCTGATGACCGGAGTGGTGGGCATCATCGCGCTCGTGGTCGTCCTCCTGGTGCTGCACACGATCAGCGGCAAGCGGGCGCTGGTCACGTCGCTCTGGTATGCCGCCGGGGGCATCCTCGCCGCCGGAATCGCCTTCGCGATCGCCACGCTGTTCCACGTGCCGTCCTCGCCCATCGCCCTCGGCGTGCTGCTGCTCGCCGTCATCGCGGCCGCCGTGCACACCGTGCGGACGACGCCCGGGCGCCGCGACCTGACCCTCCTCGCGTGGCTCGTGCTCATCGGCGTGGTCGCGCAGGCGCTCGTGGGCGGGATCACGGTCCTCACCGGGCTCAACCCGTTCATCGTCGGCTTCCACTACACGACCTCGCTGCTGCTGGTGTGCATCACGGCCGCGTTCCTGGTGCGGCTCAAGGCCGCTCCCGGTCCGCGTGAGCGCGCCGTCCCCGCGTGGTTCGCCGCGGTGACGCACGTCACGGGGCTCGCCCTCGCGGTGACGATCCTCTTCGGTGTGCTGACCACCGGATCGGGCCCGCACTCCGGCGACGCCGATGTGCAGCGCCACGGCTTCGACGCGACGGTGCTCGCACATGTGCACTCCTGGCCCGGCTACATCCTCGCCGCACTCGTGCTGTTCCTCACGATCGCGGCATGGGTGCTGCGTCTCGAGCCGCGACGCTGGCTCCTCGTGCTCGTGGTAGCGATCGCCGTCCAGGTCGGGGTGGGCGTCTGGCAGGCTCGGGAAGGATTGCCGCCCGTGCTGGTCGGTATCCACATGGTGCTGGCATCGCTGTCGGCGGCGACCTACACCGTCGTCGTGCTGCATCTCAAGCGGCCCGCCCTCACCACGGACTGAGCGCACACAGTCGATACATAGGCTTCGCATCGCCGACTCATCAGCGCATCGGGAATCGTGGGCGACATGAACAAGTCACTCACGCGAAGCATCGGCTTCTGGCTCCTCCTCGTCGTGTCGCTCGCGACGACGGCCGTCGGCGGATGGCTGGTCGCCAACCAGATCGGGACCATGACGACCACGCTGGTCGCAGGAACGGCCACCGGCGTGGAGGTCTACGTGGGCCAGTCGCTCGTCGTGGTGGGTGCAGGCGTGCTCGGCGCCGGCATCGTCGGCATCCTCCTGAGCCTCGCGCTCGTCGCGGCACGCGCGCTCGTCCCCGCTGCCGCCCCCACGGTCGTCGAGGCGATCGACTGGACGGCCGACGCAGACGAGACGACAGCCACCGAGGTCGAGCCGACCCCCGCCGCCCCCGTCATCGAGACGACTGACGACGCAGCCGCGACCGAGAACAAGGACGCATCGGAGACCGACACCGACGAGACACAGCCGTCCATCACCCGCTGATCGACGACGAGAAGGAAAGAACGAAGGAGCGGCGCCGAGGAATCGGCGCCGCTCCTTCGTTTCGATCCAGCCGGATCAGAAGGGCAGCAGCGGATCGATCGCCACCGCCACGAAGATCAGCGTCAGGTACGTGATCGATGCGTGGAACACACGCATCGGGCGCGCCTCTGTGCCGTGGACGGCACGGTTGTAGAGGCGGTGCGATTCGTAGATGAACCATCCGCCGAACACCAGAGCAGACACCGTGTAGACGAGCCCCATGCCGGCGATCGGCACCAGCAGCAGCGAGCAGGCCACGGTCGCCCACGCGTACAGGATGACCTGGAGCCCGACCTGCGACGCATTGCGCGTGACGCCCAGCATCGGCACGTCGACGTCCTCGTAGTCGTCCTTGTACTTCATGGACAGCGGCCAGTAGTGCGGCGGCGTCCACAGGAAGACCAGGAGGAACAGGATGAACGCGGGCCAGTCGAGGGATCCCGTGACCGCCGACCAGCCGATCAGCACCGGGAAGCAGCCCGCGATGCCACCCCAGATGATGTTCTGCTCGGTGCGACGCTTGAGGATCATCGTGTAGATCACGACGTAGAAGAAGATGGCGGCCGCGGAGAGTGCGGCGGTGAGCCAGTTGGTCGTGGCCAGCAGCCACAGGGTGGACACCACGGCGAGCGTCCACGAGAAGATCAAGGCGCCGCGCGGGCTCACCTCGCCCGTCACGAGCGGACGGTTCTCGGTGCGATGCATGTGGGCATCGATGTCGCGGTCGAGATACATGTTGAACGCGGCGGCCGACCCGGCGCTCAGCGACCCGCCGATGACCGTCGCCAGCACGAGCCACAGGTTCGGCATACCGCCCTGGGCAAGGAACATCACCGGCACCGTCGAGACGAGCAGAAGCTCCAACACCCGCGGCTTGGTCAGCGTGACATAGGCCCTGACAGTGCGACCGATGGACGACTTCCTCACGGTCTGATCAGACATCGTCGAGATCTCGATCGCCTCCTCCGCGCACATTACCGGACAACCTCTCCAGTCTATGACACGCGATGACGTCATCCGCGCCGCCCGTCCGCGTAGCACGACAGTCACCTTCGCTATGCTGAAGGCACTCGCGCGCCCGGCGCTGCGCACACTCCCCCACCCGTCTCCGCGACGGTGCGGGATGCGCCAGGGAGGTTGCGGATGCGCCAGGGAATACGGGCGCCCTCGAAACTGTCGGAAAGGGCATGAACGTGTCGGAATTGCAGTGGGATGAGATCGATCGACGTGCGGTGGACACCGCCCGGATCCTGGCGGCCGATGCGGTCGAGAAGGTGGGCAACGGTCATCCCGGCACCGCGATGAGCCTCGCTCCCGCCGCATACCTCCTCTACCAGCGCGTGCTGCGCCACGACCCGACCGACACCGACTGGCTCGGTCGCGACCGGTTCATCCTCTCGGTCGGGCACTCCTCTCTCACGCAGTACGTGCAGCTCTACCTCGGCGGCTTCGGCCTCGAGCTCGACGACCTCAAGGCACTGCGCACGTGGGGCTCCAAGACCCCCGGCCACCCGGAGTACGGCCACACGAAGGGCGTCGAGATCACCACCGGCCCGCTCGGCCAGGGTCTCGCCTCCGCCGTGGGCTTCGCGTACGCGGCCCGCTACGAGCGTGGCCTGTTCGACCCGGAGGCCGCCGCGGGCACGAGCCCGTTCGACCACTTCGTGTACGTGATCGCCGGCGACGGCGACCTGCAGGAGGGCGTGACGAGTGAAGCCTCCTCACTCGCGGGCCACCAGCAGCTCGGCAACCTCATCGCGATCTACGACTCCAACCAGATCTCCATCGAGGACGACACCAACGTCGCCTTCACGGAAGACGTCGCGAAGCGCTACGAGTCCTACGGCTGGCAGGTGCAGGTCGTCGACTGGAAGAAGACCGGCGAGTACGTCGAGGACATCGCCGCGCTGAACGCCGCGATCGAGGCCGCGCAGGGCGAGGCCTCGAAGCCGTCGCTCATCATCCTCAAGACCATCATCGGCTGGCCGTCGCCCGGCAAGCAGAACTCCGGCAAGATCCACGGCTCCGCGCTCGGCGCCGATGAGCTCGCCGCCACCAAGAAGGTCCTCGGCTTCGACCCCGAGCAGACCTTCGCGGTCGCCGACGATGTGATCGCGCACACCCGTGGCCTCGCCGCCCGTGCCTCGGACGCCCGCGCCGCCTGGCAGGAGTCGTTCGACGCCTGGGCTGCGGCGAACCCGGAGAAGAAGGCCCTGCTCGACCGCCTCGAGGCACACGAGCTCCCTGCGGACATCACCTCCGCACTGCCGGTGTTCGAATCCGGCAAGGAGGTCTCGACCCGCGCCGCCTCCGGTCAGGTCATCAACGCCCTCGCCGCCGAGCTGCCCGAGCTGTGGGGCGGATCGGCCGACCTGGCCGAGTCGAACCTCACCACCATCAAGGGTGCGCCGTCGTTCATCCCGGCCGAGTGGTCGACCCACGAATGGTCCGGCAACCCCTACGGCCGCGTCCTGCACTTCGGCATCCGCGAGCACGCCATGGGCGCGATCGTCAACGGCATCGTGCTGCACGGCCCGACACGCGCATTCGGCGGCACGTTCCTCATCTTCAGCGACTACATGCGCCCGGCCGTGCGTCTGGCCGCACTCATGAACGTCCCGAGCATCTTCGTCTGGACGCACGACTCCGTCGCGCTCGGCGAGGACGGCCCGACGCACCAGCCGATCGAGCAGCTCGCGACGCTTCGCGCGATCCCGAACTTCACGGTCGTGCGACCCGCCGACGCGAACGAGACCTCCGCCACCTGGCTCGAGATCCTCCGCCGCCACGAGGGCCCTGCCGGCATCGCCCTGACCCGCCAGAACATCCCGGTGTTCGCGCGCGGCGAGGGTGCGGCCTCCGGCGACACCTTCGCGTCGGCGGACAACGCCGCCAAGGGCGCCTACGTGCTCGCCGAGGCGCCGAACGGCACCCCGGACGTGATCATCGTGGCCACCGGCTCCGAGGTGCAGCTCGCTGTCAACGCGCGCGAAGCACTCGCCGCGGAGGGCGTGAACGTGCGCGTCGTGTCCGCACCGTCGCTCGAGTGGTTCGACGAGCAGGACGCGGAGTACCGCGAGAGCGTGCTGCCGGCTGCCGTCACCGCTCGCGTGTCCGTCGAAGCGGGCTCGGTCCTCACGTGGCGCGGCATCGTGGGCGACCGCGGTCGCTCGGTCGGCATCGACCACTTCGGCGCCTCCGCCGACTACAAGACCCTCTTCGAGAAGTTCGGCATCACCACCGAGGCCGTCATCGCGGCCGCCCGCGAGACCATCGCGGCCAACAGCACCAAGGAGAACGCATGAGCACCCCCACCGCACAGCTCGCGGCCGCAGGCGTCAGCATCTGGCTCGACGACCTCTCCCGCACGCGCATCGCCTCCGGCAACCTCGCCGAGTTGATCTCCTCGCGCAACGTGGTCGGCGTCACGACCAACCCGACGATCTTCGCCAACGCGATCACCGACAAGAACGACACGTCGTACGACGCGCAGGTGACCGAGCTCGCCGCCTCCGGCGCCAGCGCCGAGGAGGCGGTCTTCGCCGCCACCACGCAGGACGTCGCCGCCGCCCTCGACGTGTTCCGCCCCGTGTGGGAGGCATCCGCCCACGTGGACGGCCGTGTCTCGATCGAGGTCTCCCCCGATCTCGCGCACGACACCGCGGGCACCGTCGCGCAGGCCAAGGAGCTGTGGGCGAAGATCGACCGCCCCAACCTCCTGGTGAAGATCCCGGCGACCAAGGCGGGGCTCCCGGCCATCGCGGAGGCGATCGGCGCCGGCATCAGCGTCAACGTCACGCTGATCTTCAGCCTCGAGCGCTACGCCGAGGTCATCGAGGCCTACCTGACCGGTCTCGAGACCGCGAAGGCCGCAGGCATCGACCTGTCGACCATCCACTCCGTCGCCTCGTTCTTCGTCTCCCGCGTCGACACCGAGACCGACAAGCGCCTCAGCGCCATCGGCACCGACGACGCCGAAGCGCTCAAGAGCAAGGCCGGCCTCGCCAACGCGCGGCTCGCCTACGAACTGTTCGAGCAGACGTTCGCGGGCGACCGCGCCAAGGCCCTGGTCGATGCGGGTGCGAACCTGCAGCGTCCGCTGTGGGCATCGACAGGCGTCAAGGACCCGGCGCTGCCCGACACGCTCTACGTGACGGAGCTCGTCGCAGCCGGCGTCGTCAACACGATGCCGGAGAAGACGCTCGAGGCCACCTTCGACCACGGCGTCGTCACGGGCGACACCATCACGAACGGCTACGACGAAGCCCGTGCGGTGTTCGCCGGTCTCGCCGAGGTCGGCGTCGATTTCGCCGACGTCACCCAGGTGCTGGAGGACGAGGGCGTCGCGAAGTTCATCGACTCGTGGCACGATCTGCTGACGCAGGTCGCCGAGGCTCTGGAGTCCCAGCGATGACTTTCTCGATCCACACCTCCGGTGCCGCGCGAGCCGCGATCGATGAGACGGTGCCCGCACTCGTCCACGACCTCATCGCCTCGCGGATCACCGGCGGAGACGCCACCCTGTGGGGTCCCGCCGCGGAAGCGGAAGCAGCCATCCGACTCGGCTGGGTGGAGGCCGTATCGGTCTCGCGCCCGCTGGTCGCCGAGATCGTCGCCCTGCGCGCCGATCTGAACGCCAAGGGCGTCACGCGCATCGTGCTGGCCGGCATGGGCGGCTCCTCGCTGGCTCCCGAGGTCATCGCGCAGACCGCGGGAGTGCCGCTGACGATCCTCGACTCGACGGCACCGGGACAGGTGCTCGCCGCCCTCGATGAGGGCCTCGCCGACACCGCGCTGGTGGTCTCGTCGAAGTCCGGCTCGACGGTCGAGACGGACTCGCAGCGCCGCACCTTCGAGGCCGCGTTCCGCGATCTCGGCATCGACCCGGTGGAGCGCATCGTCGTCGTGACCGACCCGGGCTCGCCGCTCGACGTGTCCGCACGCGAGGCCGGCTACCGGGTCTTCAACGCCGACCCGAACGTGGGCGGCCGCTACTCGGCGCTCACGGCCTTCGGACTCGTGCCGTCGGGTCTCGCCGGGGTCGACATCGACGAGCTGCTGAACGAGGCCGAGGCCTCACTGCTCGAGGTCGCCGTCGATTCGGCTGAGAACCCGGCGCTCCGTCTGGGCGCGGCGATCGCGGCGACGAACCCGCGGCGCGACAAGCTCGGACTGATCACCGACGGCACTCACATCAAGGGCCTCCCGGACTGGATAGAGCAGCTCATCGCAGAGTCCACGGGCAAGGACGGCACCGGTATCCTGCCGGTCGTCCTGCTCCCGGTCTCCCCCGAACTCGACCCCGTCCCCGCTGACCTGCAGATCGTCCGCCTGGTCGACGACGCGAACGAGTTCCACCTCCACGAGCGCCACGAGGGCGAGATCCTCGTCAGCGGCACGCTCGGCGCACAGCTGATCGTGTGGGAGTACGCCACCGCGATCGCGGGGCACCTGCTCCACATCAACCCGTTCGATCAGCCCGACGTCGAGTCGGCGAAGGTCGCGGCCCGAGGACTCCTCGACGCCCGCCCGGAGCCCACCGCGCCGGCATTCGTGGAGAACGGCGTCGAGGTCCGTGTGTCCGACCCGTCGCTCGCGGCGTCCGGCACCGTCGAAGGTGTGCTCGATGCACTCTGGGCGCAGCTCCCCGCCGACGGATACGTCTCGATCCAGGCCTACGTCAACCGCCTCGAGGTTTCGCAGCTCCAGGGGCTGCGCGAGCTCGTCGCGGCGGACTCGGGTCGCCCGACCACGTTCGGATGGGGGCCGCGGTTCCTGCACTCGACGGGTCAGTACCACAAGGGCGGTCCCGCGCAGGGCGTCTTCCTGCAGATCCTGGAGCGCACCGAGGTCGACCTCGAGATCCCGGACCGTCCGTTCACGTTCGGACAGCTCATCCAGGCGCAGGCCGCCGGCGACGCGGCGGTGCTCGCCGAGCATGGCCGGCCCGTCGTCACGCTGACGATCACCGAGTCCTCGGACGACGTGCTCGCCCTCTTCGAAGCCGCACAGAAGTAACAGCAGGAGAATCCCCCACCGATGTCTGTTCCCATCTCGCGCGGGCACAACCCGCTGCGTGACCCCGATGACCGCCGACTCAACCGGATCGCCGGGCCCAGCGCCCTGGTGATCTTCGGCGTCACCGGAGACCTCTCACGCAAGAAGCTGATGCCCGCGGTCTACGACCTCGCCAACCGCGGTCTCCTCCCTCCGGGGTTCGCCCTGGTCGGGTTCGCCCGCCGAGACTGGGAAGACCAGGACTTCGCCCAGGTCGTCTACGACGCCGTCAAGGAGCACGCCCGCACGCCGTTCCGCGAGGAGACGTGGACCCAGCTGCTGCAGGGCATCCGCTTCGTGTCGGGCGAGTTCGACAACCCGGACTCGTTCCGCAAGCTCCGCGAGACCATCGAGAAGCTCGATGTGGAACGCGGCACGATGGGCAACCACGCGTTCTACCTGTCGATCCCGCCGAAGGACTTCCCGCTCGTCGCGAAGCAGCTCAAGGAGTCGGGACTCGTCGGCGAGAACAGCGACGACGACGAGCGTTGGCGTCGCGTCGTGATCGAGAAGCCGTTCGGGCACGATCTCGAATCCGCTCGGGCGCTCAATGCGGCACTCGAGGTGGCCTTCCCTGCCGACTCGATCTTCCGTATCGACCACTACCTCGGCAAGGAGACGGTCCAGAACATCCTGGCGCTGCGCTTCGCGAACGAGCTGTACGAGCCGATCTGGAACCGCAACTACGTCGACCACGTGCAGATCACGATGGCCGAGGACATCGGCGTGGGCGGCCGTGCCGGGTACTACGACGGCATCGGCGCAGCCCGCGACGTGATCCAGAACCACCTGCTGCAGTTGCTCGCGCTGACCGCGATGGAGGAGCCGATCAGCCTCTCCGCCGAGCACCTGCGGGCGGAGAAGGAGAAGGTCCTGGCCGCGGTGCACGTGCCCGACGACCTCTCCCTCGCCACGGCACGCGGACAGTACGCGGGCGGGTGGCAGGGCGGCGAGAAGGTCACCGGCTTCCTCGACGAGGAGGGCATGAACCCCGACTCGACCACCGAGACGTACGCGGCCATCAAGCTCGAGATCGACACGCGCCGCTGGGCGGACGTGCCGTTCTACCTGCGCACGGGCAAGCGCCTCGGCCGGCGCGTCACCGAGATCGCCGTGGTGTTCAAGCGTGCCCCGCAACACCTGTTCGGACGCGGCAACGCCTCGGAGCTCGGACAGAACGCCCTGGTGATCCGTGTGCAGCCCGACGAGGGCGTCACGATCCGCTTCGGCTCCAAGGTGCCCGGCAGCGGCACCAACGTGCGCGACGTCACGATGGACTTCGGCTACGGCCACGCGTTCACCGAGGCGAGCCCGGAGGCCTACGAGCGCCTCATCCTCGACGTGCTCCTGGGCGATCCTCCCCTCTTCCCCCGACATGAAGAGGTCGAACTGTCCTGGAAGATCCTCGACCCGGTCGAGAAGTACTGGGCGGCCGTCGGCGGCCCGGTTGAGCAGTACGCACCCGGTTCGTGGGGTCCGGCATCCGCCGACGACCTCCTGGCCCGCGACGGACGAGTCTGGAGACGCCCGTGATCATCGATCTTCCCGACACGACCGTCAGCCAGGTCGCCAAGCAGCTCGTCAAGGTGCGCGAGGAGGGCGGCGCCGTCGCCCTCGGACGTGTGCTCACCCTCGTCATCTCCGCCCGCAACGGTGTCGCCGAAGCGGCGATCGACGCGGCGAACGACGCCTCCCGCGAACACCCGATGCGCGTCATCGTGCTCACCACCGGTGACGGCGAATCCCGGCTCGATGCCCAGATCCGTGTCGGCGGGGACGCCGGCGCGAGCGAGGTCGTCGTGCTCCGGGCGTACGGCGATGCCGCGAGCAACGAGGAGAGCCTGATCACGGGACTGCTCCTCCCCGATGCCCCGGTCGTCGCCTGGTGGCCGGAAGAGGCACCGACCTCACCGGCGGCGTCGCCGCTCGGCCGCATCGCCCAGCGCCGCATCACCGACGCCGCGACCTCCCCCGACGTCCGGGACCGACTCGCGCTCCTCGGACGCACGCATGCTCCTGGCGACACCGACCTGGCCTGGACCCGTCTCACGCACTGGCGCGAGCAGCTGGCCGCGGTCCTCGATCAGCCGCCGTTCGAGCCGATCACCGCCGTCGAGGTGCGCGGGGCATCCGCGTCTCCGTCGACGGCGCTGCTGGCCGCCTGGCTGCAGATGGCCCTCGACGTGCCGGTGCGCTGGTCGTACGAGGATCCGGAGCACTGGCAGGAGGGCATCAAGTCCGTACGCCTGACGCGGGCCTCGGGCGACATCCTGCTCGAACGCCCTTCTCCGGGGATCGCGATCCTCACGCAGCCGAACCAGCCCAACCACGATCTGCACCTGCCGCGGCGCACGCTCCGCGAGTGCCTCGCGGAGGAGCTGCGACGACTGGACCCCGACGTCCTGTACGGTCGAGTCATCACCGAGGGCTGGGAGAAGCTGGGTCCGCCCGAGACAGGAGAGTGACGTCGATGCCGGTTTCATCCGCAGAGAAGCGGGTCGTGGTGGAAGCCACTCCGACCGCGCTGGCCACCCGAGTCGCCGACCGCTTCCTGACGCGCGTCCGCGCGCGCACCAGGAACGGCAGGATCGCGCACATCGCCCTCACGGGCGGGTCGATGGGCGGTGCGGTGCTGCGCGCCGTGGCCGAGCATCCTCGGGCGGGTGAGACCGACTGGTCGCTCGTGCACTTCTGGTGGGGCGACGAGCGGTTCGTCCCCCGCGACGACGCCGACCGGAACTCGCTGCAGTCCCGGCAGGCACTCCTCGATCACATCCCCGTTCCGGCGGAGAACGTGCATGAGGTCGCCGGCCCGGACAGCGGGCTGAGCCTCGACGAGTCGGCGGCGGCCTATGCAGCCGAGCTCGCCCGATTCGGCACCGACGAGCACCCCTGGCCGTCGTTCGCCGTGTGCTTCCTCGGTGTCGGCCCCGACGGGCACATCGCGTCGCTGTTCCCGGATCGCGACGAGGTGACGGTGACGGATGCCGCCGTGCTCGCCGTCCGCGACTCCCCCAAGCCGCCGCCCGAGCGTGTGACGCTGACGCGTCCGGTGCTCAACTCGTCGAAGCGGGTGTGGCTCGTGATGACGGGCGCCGACAAAGCCTCGGCTCTGGGGCTCGCTCTCGCCGGCGCCAGCTACACGAGTGTTCCGGCGGCCGGCGCAAAGGGCCGCAAGCGCACGGTGTTCTTCGTCGATGAGGCCGCCTCTTCCGAGGTGTCGGCCGATCTGATCGACCAGACCTACTGAGTGCGACCCGACTGACGGGCGCACGAAAGCGTTCTCCCGTCAGGAGGTGGGCTTGTCAGAGGCGCCGCCGGAGTCGGGCTCACCGTCCGCCGCCGGGGTCGGGCTGCTTCCGCGCACGATCCCGAGCTCCTGGCTCTCGCTGAGCACCTGCGGGTGATAGCGGGCGAGACCCACGACTCCCCAGACGGCGATGGCGCCGGCGATCGCGAAGATCACCATCACCCACGGCGGCGCTGCTGCGGCTTCACCGAGGATGACCATGCCGATGAGCACGGCGACGAGCGGGTCTACGACCGTGAGTCCGGCGATCACGAGGTCGGGCGGCCCTGAGCTGTAGGCGGTCTGCACGAAGTAGCCGCCGACGGCGGCCGCCGCGACGAGGGCGAGCACGCAGATCGCGGTGATCCACTCGAACTGGCCGGCCTCGATGCGCTTGATGACGACCTTCGCGAGCGTGGCGACGAAGCCGTAGAGCACGCCGGCGCCGATCACGTAGAACAGCGCACGCATGCGACGGCGCAGGATGAGCCAGCCACCACCGAGGATGATGATGACGACCAGCAGGAGCGCGAGGATCACGAAGAGCTCGCGATCGGTCACCTCCTGCTCGGTGGCGTAGATCGCCGCGAAGAAGACGAACAGGAAGATGCCGCCGACGCAGCAGGCGATGGCGGTGAGCGATTGCCGGGTGGGGGCGTGGCCGGAGACCCGGGCGTTCAGCAACGTCGTGATGACGAGGGCGATGGCACCCAGCGGCTGAACGACGATGAGCGGCGCCTTGACAAGCGCGGCGAGCTGACACACCACGGCGAGGCCGAGCATGAGCGTGCCGATGAGCCACGAGGGCCGCGTCAGCAGCCCCTTGATCTGCGAGAGGCTGAGCCCGGACGTGCCGGCGGATCCGCTGAGGCGCTCCACCTTCTCGACGCCGCGGTGCTGGTACTGCGCGCCCAGCGACATGAAGACCGCACCGGCCAGCGCGAGCGGGATGCCGAGGAGGATCCCAGGGTCCTGGAAGGCGCCGACGAGCTGGTCGCCGACATCCTCCATCGCGTTCATCCACACCCCTGCGCTCACACTACGACCCTACCGGCAGACCCCCGCGCACTAGGGTTGTGACGTGGCTGTACTTCCGATTCGCATCATGGGCGACCCCGTCCTGCACTCCCCCGCTTCTCCCGTCGACGAGGTCACCGATGAGGTCCGCACACTCGTCGCCGACATGTTCGAGACCATGGACACCGCCCCCGGAGTCGGGCTCGCCGCCCCGCAGGTCGGTGTGCCGCTGCGGGTCTACACCTACTCGTACGTCGACGACGACGACCAGCCGTGGCGGGGGGTCCTCATCAACCCCGTGCTGTGGATGACGCCTCTGGAGCCGGGCGAGCCGGACCCCGATCTCGAGTCGGAGGGCTGCCTGTCGTTCCCCGGTGAGCGGTTCCCGCTGCGGCGCTCGGAGCGCGTCCACGTGACGGCGACGGACCTGGACGGACAGCCGGTGACGATCGACGTCGACGGCTGGCGTGCGCGCATCATGCAGCACGAGTTCGACCATCTCGACGGCATCCTCTACGTCGATCGACTTTCGGACGGCGACTGGAAGACCGCGCAGAAGATCGCACGCAAGCGCGGGTGGGGGCGTCCCGGTGCGAGTTGGATGCCGGGCGTGGACGACCTCGAAGGCTGAGCCGACGCGACACGCCGTCGACATAGGAACACTCGTTTCCCAGCGTGCACATAGCTCGCGTCAAGTTGCATCACAGACTCGACGGCGGCTAGCGTGTTGGCGGCGGGGGGTTTCCGTATGCCTCCGCACCACGTCTCGGAGGGGAAACACATGATGAAGCTGCGCACACGACGCGCCCTGATGCTCACGGGTTCCGCGGTGGCGCTCACGGTCGCACTGACCGGCTGCAGTGCGATCAACGACATTCTCGGAAGCGGTTCCGGCAACGCCAACCGCGATGAGAACACCGGACAGGTCACCGAGAGCGCGAACGTCGACGTCTTCGCCGTCAAGCTCGGCGACTGCATGCTCGACACGGGTTCGGGGGCACTCTCGAACGCCGACATCCTCCCCTGCACCGACCCGCACGACCTCGAGGTGTACTACGAGATCACGATGCCGGACGGCGAGTTCTCCGACGCCGACATCAACACCGCCTCCGAGGAGTGCATCGGCGACGCGTACACGACGTTCGTCGGTGTCGGCTACCAAGACTCCGCGCTCGACGTGACGATGCTCACGCCGACCAAGGAATCGTGGGAGGGCGCCAACGACCGCGTGATCCAGTGCCTCATCTTCGACCCGGCCGGTCAGACGACCGGATCGCTGGCCGCCAGCGCACGCTGACCGGACACACCCGACGAAGGGGCCCCGCCGATACGGCGGGGCCCCTTCTCGCGTTTCCGCCGCTCAGCGTCGACTCTCCGACGCCCGCAGGGCCAGCCATGCCGCGACGCGATCGTCGGGATCCGCGAGCGAGAGCCCGATCAGATCCTCGATGCGCCGGATGCGGGTGGTCAGCGTCTGCCGGTGGATCCGCAGCCGCGCGGCGCTCTCACCCCAGGCGCTGTTCGTCGCGAGGAAGACGCGCAGAGTCTCGATGAGGTCGGCGCGCTCGTCTGCGGCCCTCAACGGATCCAGTAGGCGTCCGATCCGCAGCGCCTGATCCGTGTCGAGCTGACCCAGCACGAACGACACGGTCGGGATCGACTCGTAGCGCACGACCCGTTCCCCACCGGTGCGTGCCGCCTCGCAGGCCTGGCGCGCTTCGTCGATGCTCCGGGCGAGCGCATCCGTGGGGGCAGGGCGGCCGAGTCCGAGGTACAGGGTCGATGCGAACGCCCGCGCCCGATGCGTGATCTCCTCCGCATGCTCCTCGCGCACGACGCCATGGATGAGTCCCCGCTGCGAGGTGAAGACGTGCTCGGCGCCCAGCTCGTCGAGCCACAGTGCGAGCAGGTGCTCCACATCGACACCGCTCGTGCGGGACGCCAGTGCGAAGCCGACGAGAGTCCGCTCGTGCACGCCCCACCGCCGCAGCAGCCGGGTCGCCTCCGGGCCGCCCTCGAGCACGGTCTCGAGCATCATCGAGCGGCCGAGGCGCTCCAGGTGGCTGCTGTCGCGCGTGCGCATCAACAGATCGAGCAGCGCCGCCGCTTGCGAGCTGAGTTCGCGCCCGCGACCGGAGCTGTCGTTGCGGGGAGCCGTGACCAGCTGAGCCGTGATGTCCTGTCCCGGTCCGACCGGATGCACCTGAAGCGCGCGGTGGCGCACCCGCACGGGGCGCCCGACGGCGACCGCGATCGCGTCGTCGATGTGCAGACTGCCCGCACCCGCTGTCGTGATGACCTCGCCGTGTCGGTCCAGCAGTACCGCCCACCCGTCGATCCGGTGGGCGAGCTCGGCGATGACGCCGGTGATCCCGCTGCGCCGGGCGGCGAGGGTGAGCACACGCATCGCTGAGGTGATCGCCCGGGCCTCCGCCGCCTGGTCGACCGCGAGGAGCGAGGTGAGCGTCGGGAGCAGCTGTGCCTGCGGCACGTCCGCCCCGACGATCGCCGTGATCGAGCCGTCGTCGAGGACGCGACGAACCGACGGAGAATCGGCATTCGTGACCAGCACGATCCCCCGGAGGAGGGCGAGCCGATCCGGATCCTCGACGAGGGCGAGCAGCTGCGCCTCGTCGGCGATCACGAGCGTCGTGAAGAGCCGGTCGGTCGGAGCGCCGAACAGCTCGATCGCCACGACCGAGTTCACGTGCCGAGCGGCCGGGACCTCCCCCTGCAGCACCACACCGTTCAAGTACCGCGCCACGGAGGCGACATCGCGAGCCACACCTCATTGTACAGAGTGTCGAATCACGCGATGGGTTTCACACTATTGTCGGATGCCCCATCGGCCGCCTCTCTCCTAGCATCGTCGGCATCCCCTCTCCACCCGAAGGATGTCATGAAAGCTGTTGTCTTCCGCGATCCGCAGTCACCGATCGAGTTCGTCGATGTCGACCTCGCGCCGCCCCGTGCCGGGGAGGTCCGTGTGCGGATCGCCGCCGCCGGCGTCTGCCACTCCGACCTGCACGTCAAGCGCGGCGAATGGGACGCGGCTGCTCCGCTGGTGATGGGGCACGAGGGCTCCGGCGTCGTCACCGAGCTCGGCGAAGGCGTCACGACACTCGCCGTCGGCGACCACGTCGTCCTGAGCTGGGTCCCGCCGTGCGGCGAGTGCCGCTACTGCCGCGCCGGCCATGAAGCCCGCTGCCAGAAGGTCGCGACCGTGGTCGCTCCCCTCGGCGTGCTGTTCGACGGCACCTCGCGACTCAGCCGCGACGGTGAGCCGCTGCATCACTACCTCGGCGTGTCGTCCTTCGCGGAGGAGGTCGTCGTCCCCGCCTCCGGTGCCGTGAAGGTGCGCGACGATGCGCCGCTCGACGTGATCGCCGTCGTCGGCTGCGCAGTCGCCACCGGCGTGGGCGCCGTGCTCAACACCGCCGCCGTCGAGCCCGGCTCCACGGTCGCGGTGATCGGCTGCGGCGGCGTCGGGCTCAACGTGGTCCAGGGCGCACGTCTGGCCGGCGCCGAGCGCATCATCGCGATCGACGTCCGCCCCGAGAAGACTCAGATGGCCCTGCAGTTCGGCGCCACCGATCGCATCGACGCCTCGCAGGGAGACGCCGTCGCCCAGCTGCGCGAGCTCATCCCCGATGGCGTCGACTACGCCTTCGACGCCATCGGCCGCACGACCACGACCGAACAGTCCATCCAGATGCTGGGCCTCGGCGGCGCTGCCGTGATCGTCGGGCTCCCGCCCACCGGCGCGCGTGCCTCGTTCGAGCCCCTCGTCCTCGCCGAGGCCGACCAGCGCATCCTGGGCTCGAACTACGGCTCCGTGCGTCCGTCCATCGACGTCCCCGCACTCGTGGACCGCTACATGGACGGACAGCTCAAGATCGACCCGCTCATCTCCGGTCGCCGTCCGCTCGCCGAGGCCGCCGCCGCACTCGACGATCTCGAGGCCGGCTCCGCGCTGCGCACACTCCTCATCCCCTGATCGCCACCCGTCACCCTGCAACCCGAATCCAGGAGAACCATGTCAGACACCGTCGTCGCCCCGCCTGGCGCCCCCACCGATGCCGGCCTCCGCACCGGCATCATGAGCGGGCCCGAGCTCGCCGCCCAGGCCATCGCCAACATCGCACCCAGCGCCGTCATCGCCTTCACGGCGGCGGCGATCTTCCTCGGCGCCGGTAACGGCACCATCTACGCCTTCGCCCTCGCCACGATCGTCATCCTGTGCGTCGGATACTGCGTGGTGGTGTTCGCCCGCAAGCACGCGTCGGCCGGCTCGCTCTACACGTACGTGTCGAAGGGGCTCGGACCGTTCGGTGCCTTCCTCGCGGGAGTCACCCTGCTGATCGGCTGCTTCGGTATCGCGGCCGCATCCCTGAGCGGATCGGTCAGCTACATGTCGCAGTTCCTCACGATGCTCGGCATCCCCGCCCAGGGTCTCGGCTGGGAGATCGGCCTCGCGATCGTGCTCGGCGGACTCGCGACGCTGTTCACGATCCGCGGGATCCGTCTGTCCGCGCGCGTCTCCCTCGTGCTCGAGCTCGTCTCGGTCGGCATCATCCTCGTGCTGCTGATCGCCGCTCTCGTCTGGGCGGGCCCCGCCGCGTGGGACCCGGCGCAGGTGCTCGCCACGGGTTCCTCCTTCCAGGGCGTTGCGTCGGGCATGGTGCTCGGCATCCTGGGCTTCGTCGGATTCTCCTCCGCCGACGCACTCGGCCGTGAGGCCAAGGAGCCGTACAAGGCCATCCCCCGCGCCATCATGTGGAGCGCACTCGGCGTGGGCGTGCTGTACGTGTTCGCGGCCTACACCCAGATCACGGTGCTCGGTGATGACCTCGCCACCGCCGCGAGCCCCCTCGAGAGCATGTCCGCGTTGATCGGGATGCCCAGCTGGTTCGCCGCCGTGCTCACGTTCGGCGTCGCGGCCTCGTTCTTCGCTGTCGTCGTGGCACCCCTCAACGTCATCGGACGCATCGTCTACGTGATGGGCAAGGAGGGCGTCGTCGCGGAGCGGTTCGGGCGCACCCACGAGCAGCACCTGACGCCACATCGCGTGCTGATCATCGCCGGGGCCGCCGCGATCGCCGTCGACATCGTGCTGCTGCTCGCCGGAGCCGCACCGGGCGAGATCCTCGTCTGGGTGAACACCTGGGGCACCTACGGTTACATGGTCGCGTACGCCCTCGTCGCGATCGCCTGCGTCGTGTACACGCAGCGGGCGAAGATGCGCAACGGCCTCGTGAAGGTGTGCGCGACGGTGGCGGTCGTCACGATGGCATACGTGTTCTTCGCGAATGTCTGGCCCGTCCCGGCGTTCCCGTACAACGTGATCCCCTACGTGTTCCTCGTGACGGTCGGCATCGCCCTGACCCGCTACGCCTACCTCGCCCGACGTCGCCCCGACGTGATCGCTCGCATCGGCAACACCGAGACGAGCGCGATGGAGGGCGTCGGCTGAGCCCCGATCGCCGGCACGAGCATCGCGCTCGTGCCGGCGACACCATCACGGGAACGAGAAAAGCCCCCTCCGCAGAGGGGGCTTTTCCGTTGGCTCCCCGGCTTGGACTCGAACCAAGAACCTGCCGGTTAACAGCCGGCTGCTCTGCCAATTGAGCTACCGAGGAATGTGCACCGCTGAGCGGGCAACTCGACAAGCTTAGCAAACTCCGGGACGTGTTCACGACACAGGGGCACCCTTCGCGGATGCCGGGCGTGTCGGGCTCAGCGACGCGAATCCGACTCCGCGTTCGGCACCCAGAGCAGGTCCTTGCCCACGCCACGAGCGACCACATGGCCACCGCGCAGCATGAGGGTCTCGGCGTTCAACTCGCGGATGAAATCGGCGTCGTTGGTGACGAGCAGCGCCGCCATCGACTGCTCCTTGCGCCGGCGGGTGATCGCGTCGAAGACGACGGGGCGCACTTCGAGGTCGAGGTTCGCGAGCACCTCGTCAGCGATCAGGACCTGGGGCTCCAGCACGAACGAGCGGGCGATCGCGACGCGCTGACGCATGCCCGCGCTGAGCTCGTAGGGGAACTTCGCCGCCGTGCCGAGTGGAAGATGCAGCTCGTCGAGCAGGGTCGCCACCCGGATCGAGAGGGCCTTGGTGTTCACTCGCCGTTCCCGGATGAGGATCGGCTCCGCGATCACCTCGTTCACGGTGAGTCGCGGTGGAAGGTCGGCGCCCGCCCCCTGCGGCACGAACCCCGTGCGGTAGGTGAGGATCCGATGCTTGCGCCCCGGCTTGCGCACGTCGATGCCGCACACCTGCGCACGACCGCCGACGACCTTCACGGAGGGGTCGGTGGAACCGGCGAGGGCGGCCGCGAGCGTCGACTTCCCCGACCCGGTGGGACCGGCGACGCAGATCAGTTCGCCGGGAGCGAGCGAGAACGTGACGCCGTCGACAGCGCGGGTCGGCATCCCGTGACCGATGCGGTCGATCACCAGATCCGAGCAATCGATCGCGTTCGTGGATTCGGGCCTGCGGGACATGTCTCCATCCTGCCCTCTGCGTGCTGCCTGGCGGGGTTACGACTCGGCGAACCGTTGGCGCTCCGCGTCGATGTCGCGCAGGCGCATCCGCAGCGCGCGCCCGCCATCGGAGTCGGCCGGGACACGCTGCACCGCTCCCAGCAGCTCCTGCTTCTCATGCTCGAGCTGGCGCAGCACGAGTCGGCGCGCGAGGTCGGTCACGGTCGCGACCGCGCGCTCCTCGTCACGCGCGGGGAACGGCGTCATCAGCAACTCGCCCGCGAGCGATCGATACGGTTCACGAACGCCGTTCACGGCCTCCGTGACCCACCCTGCCCTGGCGCGGTCGGGTGCAGCGGCCACGGCCTCCCGCACCGCGTCCAGGCCGGGCGTGCGGAACGGCGCGGCCAGAGCGCGATTGAGGAGCGCCTGATCGACCTGGTGCCCGTACTGGAGCGCACCCATCAGCGCGTCTCGTTCGACGGCGACATCCGGGCTTCGGGGAAGGCTCGCCAGTGTGACCGGCGCGATCACGGGCGCACCCGTCGCCGCGTCGACCTGCGGCGCTTCGCGACGGGGTTGCTGCTGCAGGGAGGAAGCCCCGCGCGCCGCCCGTTCGACCTCGCCGCGCACCTCGGTCGGGTCCATGCCGAGCCGTCGCGCGAGCACACGCTCGTAGCCCGGACGCAGGAGCTGGTCACGGATCTCCGCGACGATCGGCGCCGCCGCACGCAGCGCACCGACCCGCCCTTCCACCGTGGAGAGGTCGAAGCCGCCCAGCTTGCGGTCGATCGCGAACTCGAACATCGGCTGCTTGGTGTCCATGAGCCCGCGAACCGCCGCGTCTCCACGCTGCAGCCGCAGGTCGCACGGGTCGAGCCCGTCGGGCGCGACCGCGACGAACGTCTGCGCGTTGAAGCGGTCATCCTCCGTGAACGCACGCAGGGCGGCTTTCTGCCCTGCCTCGTCGCCGTCGAACGTGAAGACCACCTCACCCGACGCGTTGTCATCGCCCATCACGCGCCGCAGCACCTTGATGTGCTCGGTGCCGAAGGCCGTGCCACAGGTCGCGATCGCGGTCGTGAGACCGGCCAGGTGGCACGCCATCACGTCGGTGTAGCCCTCCACCACGACGACTCGTCGCGGATCCCCCCGGGCGATGTCCCGCTTGGCGAGGTCGAGCCCGTAGAGCACCTGCGCCTTCTTGTAGATCGGCGTCTCCGGGGTGTTCAAGTACTTGGGGCCGGGGTCGTCGTCGAAGAGCTTGCGGGCACCGAAACCGATCGTCTGCCCCGACACGTCGCGGATCGGCCAGACGAGGCGACCTCGGAACCGGTCGTACACCCCACGCTGCCCCGTCGAGACCAGACCGGCCGTGCTCAGCTCCTCACGGGTGAAGCCCTGCGCCGTGAGCGCCTTGAGCATCCCGTCCCAGCCGCGCGGTGCGAACCCGACGCCGAAGTGCGCAGCCGCCCCGGCATCGAAGCCGCGCTCGCCCAGGAACCGCCGTCCGGCCTCCGCGTCAGGCGAAAGCAGCTGCGCGCGGAAGAACTCGGCCGCGGCGGTGTTGGCGGCGTACAGGCGGCTGCGGCCACTCGTCTCGGGAGCCGCTCCCCCGTCTTCGTAGTGCAGCGTGTAGCCGATCCGTCCGGCCAGACGCTCGACCGCCTCCGTGAAGCTGACGTGGTCCATCTCGCGCAGGAACGAGTAGACGTCGCCCGACTCCCCGCAGCCGAAGCAGTGGTAATACCCCACCTGCTGGCGCACATGGAAGCTCGGGCTCTTCTCATCGTGGAAGGGGCAGAGCCCCTTGAGCGAGCCGACGCCTGCGGGCTTGAGGGCGACGCGTTCTCCGATGATGTCGGCGATGTTCGTGCGCGCCTTGACCTCATCGACGTCGGCCTGCAGGATCCGCGGCATCAGTGCGCCCCTTCGGCGACGGGCCGCCTCTCCGCGTGGGCGCGAGCGCCCGGACGCACGTGACGCGGCGTCCAGATGCCGACCTCCGCCGGATCGATCTCGCCTACGAGCCGGTTGTGCCAGTCGATCGCGCTCTGATCCGTCAGGCTCGCGATCTGGTCGACCACGACGCGCGCTCGTTCGGAATCATCCGCCGCCGCGACGAAGTCCGCCGCGAAGGCGGGCTCCAGCACGTCGGATCCCGCGGACCACAGCGCGTCGGTCGACCACAGCGCATCGGCGAGGCGCGTGAGCACGCGGCGCTGCTCCTTGTAGACGCCCTTGCGCGCCTCGATCGTCACGATGGCCTGACCCATGATGCCCTTGAGGACGGCGATCTCGACCTCGACCACTCGTGGCACGACCACGTGTGCGTTGTAGCGCACCAGCGCCGTCGTCCCGTACTTCTCCGTGGTCGCGGAGACGGCCGCACGGGCGAAGCGCCCGATCAGATCGCTCGTGAGGTTCTTGAGCCGCGCGAGCGCCTGTCGGGACCGGTCGAACGACGCCAGCCACATCGGCTGCGACGCCAGACGATACAGCGCGTCGGCGAGCTCCTCGCGTGTGAAGTCGTAGCCCACCCACTGCTGGATCCGTCCGACGAGCGCATCGTGCTGCCGCGGATCCGCGAGCTGCGCGACATCGACGTAGCCGTTGACGATCGCGTCCTCGAAGTCGTGCACCGAGTAGGCGATGTCGTCCGAGAGATCCATGATCTCCGCTTCGATGCAACGCAGCCGCCCCGGAGCACCCTCGCGCATCCAGCGGAAGACCGCCTCATCCTCGGGGTAGACCCCGAACTTGAGGCGGCCACCGGGGTCGGGCACCGGACTGTCGACCGTCCACGGATACTTGCAGGTCGCATCGAGGCTCGCGCGGGTCAGGTTGAGGCCGACCGAGTGGTCCTCGTCGTCGAGCACCTTCGCCTCGAGGCGGGTGAGGATGCGCAGCGACTGCGCGTTCCCCTCGAAGCCGCCGATGTCGCCGGCCCATTCGTTGAGCGCCCGTTCGCCGTTGTGACCGAACGGCGGATGGCCGAGGTCGTGGCTCAGGCACGCGGTGTCGACGACGTCGGCGGAGACTCCGAGTGCGACGGCGAGTTCCCGCCCGACCTGCGCGACCTCCAGGGAGTGCGTCAGCCGGTTGCGGGCGAAGTCTGCCGTGCTCGCAGGACTCAGTACCTGGGTCTTCGCGGCGAGACGGCGAAGAGCGGCGGAGTGCAGCACACGGGCGCGGTCACGGGCGAAGTCATCGCGCTCGGATCGGTGGGTCTCGGCGAAGAAGCGCTCGGCGTCACGCGCGTCGTAGCCGTCGGCGCGCAGACCGACCTGAGGATCAACCACCACTGTTCTCGATCTCCGCTCCACGCATCATCTCCGTGGCGTCCGACGCGACCTCGCGCGAATCCAGCCACTTGTCCGGCAGGGCGGTCCGCTTCGGGTGCCCCGAGCGCCCGCGCTGTCCCTCCGCGTCTGCCCCGGGGTAGGGCGCCGTGCGGTCGAGGCGACCGAGGAAGTCGTCGATCTCCGCGAGGCTGGACGCCGTCGCGAGTCCCGTGCGGATGTCGCCGCCGACCGGGTAGCCCTTGAAATACCACGACACGTGCTTGCGGACGTCGCGGCACCCGCGGTCCTCGTCCTCGAAGAACTCGACCAGGAGTTCGGCATGCCGGCGGAACGCATCGGCCACGAAGCCCAGGTTCGCGTCGACGATCGTCCCCTCGCCGCCGAACGCCGTCGCGAGCTCCCCGAACAGCCAGGGTCGTCCGAGGCATCCGCGGCCGACCACGACGCCGTCGCAGTCGGTCTGCGCCATCATGCGCACCGCGTCATCAGCCGACCAGATGTCGCCGTTGCCGAGCACGGGGATGCTGGTCACCGCCTGCTTGAGCTCGCCGATCGCGTTCCAGTCGGCGAAGCCCGAGTAGAACTCGCCGGCAGTGCGCGCGTGCAGCGCGACCGCGGCGGCCCCGGCATCCTCCGCCGCACGTCCGGCGTCGAGGAACGTGAGGTGGTCCTTGTCGATGCCCTTGCGCATCTTCACCGTGAGCGGGATGTCGCCCGCTGCCTTCACGGCCTGGTCGACGATGTCGGCGAACAGCTTGGACTTCCAGGGCAGCGCCGCACCCCCACCGCGACGGGTGACCTTCGGCACCGGGCATCCGAAATTGAGGTCGATGTGATCGGCGTGGTCCTCCGCGACGATGATGCGCACGGCCTCCGCGATGGTCTTCGGGTCGACCCCGTACAGCTGGATCGACCGCGGCGTCTCGGACTCGTGGTGCCGGATCAGTCGCATGGTCGTCTCGTTGCGCTCGACGAGGGCGCGCGACGTGATCATCTCGCTCACGTAGAGCCCGGCGCCGTACTCGCGGCACAGACGCCGGAAGGCGGTGTTGGTGATCCCGGCCATGGGCGCGAGGACGACCGGCACGTCGAGATCGATCGGACCGATGCGAAGAGGGCGGGCGGGTGCGGTGGCGAGAGTCATGTCCCCTCTATTCTCCCAGACGCGGAGCCAGGAGGGATGCGGCGATCTAAGCTGTGAACATGACCGATTCCGCGCTCCGTTCGATCCCGTTCACCGACGCTCACGGCGAGGAGAAGACGATCGACGACCTCGGCGCCGACGTCGTCCTCGTGGTGAACGTGGCCTCGAAGTGCGGCCTCACACCGCAGTACGAACAGCTCGAGGAGCTGCAGCGCCTGTACGGCGACCGGGGGTTCACCGTCCTCGGCTTCCCGTGCAACCAGTTCTTCGGCCAGGAGCCCGGCTCGGTCGACGAGATCCTCGAGTTCTGCTCGACGACCTACGGCGTCACGTTCCCGGTCAACGACAAGGTCAAGGTGAACGGCAAGAACGCATCCGAGCTCTACAAGGCGCTCAAGGCGATTCCGGATGCCGGCGGCAAGGCGGGACGTGTCGAGTGGAACTTCGAGAAGTTCCTCGTGCTCCCGGACGGGGACGTCCTGCGCTTCCGCCCGAAGCAGAAGCCGGACGCCCCCGAGATCGTCAGCGCGATCGAAGCGGCCCTGACCCGCTGAATCGGCGCTGATCGCTAGACCGCGGCGTTCTCCGCCTCGGTCTCGCCGCGCTTCGACCACAGATCGCGCAGGACGTTCTCGAACGCCGCGGGCGGCTGCGCGCCACTGATCCCGTACTGGCCGTCGACGACGAAGAACGGCACGCCCTGGATGCCGTAGGCACGGGCCTGCGCCTGGTCCTGACGGACGGCGGGGAGGTACTGCTCGCTCTCGAGCGCGGCGCGCGCACGGTCCGCGTCGAGGCCGACCTCGGTCGTGAGCTCGACGAGGTCGTCGATGCGTCCGACGTGCTTTCCCTCGGTGAAGTAGGCGGACATCAGCCGCTCCTCCATCTCGTGCTGCAACCCCTCCGCCTTCGCGAAGTGCAGCAGCTCATGCGCCTTGACCGTGTTGGTGTGCTGCAGCAGGTCGAAGCGGTACTGCAGGCCGGCATTCGCGGCGACGCCGGTCACGTTGGCGAGCATCTGCTCGACCTGCTCGCGCGGCATGCCCTTGTGCCCGGCGAGGAAGTCGACCTCGTCGCCGTCGAAGTCGACCGGGGTGTCGGGCGAGAGCTCGAACGAGTGGAAGGTGATGTTGACCTGCGGGGCGTCCTCGTCGGAGGCAACCGCTTCGAGACCCTTCTCGAGGTTGCGCTTGCCGATGTAGCACCAGGGGCAGGCGATGTCGGACCAGATGTCGATGGAGATGGGTTCAGTCACACTTTCATCCAACCGCATGCGCCTGCGAGCTATTCCGCTTCGTCGTCCAACGAGGCGTCGGGGATGTCGACCGCTCCGCCGAAGCGACGATCACGCGACAGGTAGATGCCGATCGCTCGCCACAGCTCCTCCCGTGAGAAATCAGGCCAGAGCGTGTCGAGGAACACCATCTCGGCATACGCCGACTGCCACAGCAGGAAGTTCGACGTGCGCTGCTCCCCCGAACTGCGCAGGAACAGGTCGACGTCCGGCATGTCGGGCACATACAGGTTCCGCCGGATCATCTTCTCGGAGATCGCCTTCGGCTTCACGCGCCCCGCAGCCACGTCCTCGGCGATGGACCGCATCGCGTCGACGAGCTCGACCCTGCCGCCGTAGTTCACGCACATCGTGAGCGTGAGCACGTCATTGCCGCGCGTCAGCTGCTCGGCGTACTGCAGCTCCTTGATCACGCTGCCCCACAGGCGCGGCTTGCGTCCGGCCCAGCGGATCCGCACGCCCCACTCGTTCAGTTGATCACGGCGGCGATGCAGCACGTCGCGGTTGTAGCCCATGAGGAAGCGCACCTCCTCCGGGGAGCGCGCCCAGTTCTCGGTGGAGAACGCGTACACCGACAGGTGCTTCACGCCGGCCTGGATCGCACCCGCCACGACGTCGAGGAGCACCTCCTCCCCCGCCTTGTGCCCCTCGATGCGGTTGAGACCGCGGCGGTTCGCCCAGCGCCCGTTGCCGTCCATCACGATCGCGACATGTGCGGGAACCGCGGGGAACGTCGGCGGCTGCACCCCCGTCCAATCCAGGGGACGGTATGCCACGGCGTCCTTGTGCGTGTAGGGCTTCGGGGTCACCGTGTTCGCTCTCCAGTGTCGTCGGTCACATGTGCGAGCGAGCGGATGCCGCGCTCGAGATGCCATTGGGCGTAGGCCGAGACGAGGCCGGAGGCTGCCGCCGTGTCGGAAGGCGGTGCCGCGTCGATCACGTCCCATTCGCCGGAGATGAGGGCACGGAGCAGTCTCAGCGTGCCGTCCGCGACGCGGGGGCTTCCGGCCGGCGCGCAGTTCGTGCACACGAGCCCACCGAGCTGGGCGACGAACCGCTCGTGCGGGCCGGGCGTGCCGCAGCGGGCGCACTCATCGAGCGAGGGCGCCCATCCCGACAGGGACATCACCCGCAGGAGATAGGAGTCGAGGATGCTCCGAGGGCTGTGCTCGCCGCGGGAGAGCGCGCGCAGTCCCCCCACCAGCAGCAGGTATTGATCGGGCGTCGCCTCGGCGTCGCTCAACCGGTCGGCGGTCTCGACCATCACGTTCGCCGCCGTGAACCGGTCGTAGTGCGTCGCGATGTCCGTGCCGTAGGAGCCGAGCGACTCCGCCTGCTGCACGATGTCGAGCGAGCGGCCCTGGTAGAGCTGCACGTCGGCGACCATGAACGGCTCGAGCCGCGCGCCGAACTTCGACGACGTGCGGCGCACGCCCTTCGCCACGGCGCGCACCTTGCCGTGCCGACGCGACAGCATCGTGACGATGCGATCCGCCTCACCGAGTTTGTGAGTGCGCAGGATCACCGCTTCGTCTCGGTAGGTGGGCATCCTCCGATTATCCTCCGTGGGCGACAATGGACGGGTGACCGAACCGCTCTTCACCATTCCGCTGTGGGCGGACCTCCTCGGCGTCGGCCTCGGCGGGGTCCAGGGCGCGATGTTCGCGTCGGGGTTCCAGGGTCAGCGGCGCCTCGACTGGCTCGGCGTCGCCATCATCGGCATCATGATCGGCATGGGCGGCGGTCTCATCCGCGACATCCTGCTCGGACAGACACCCGCGACGCTGCAGAACCAGTGGTATCTGGTGACCGCCGTCGGGGCGGCCCTGCTCGGCATGCTGCTCGCAGGACTCTTCACCCGGCTGAACACCGCGATCGTGGTGCTCGATGCCGTCGTGATCGGCATGTTCGGGGCCTTCGGCACGAGCAAGGCGCTCGCCTTCGGGATCCCCGAGGTCCCCGCCGTCTTCATCGGCGTGTGCGCGGCTGTCGGCGGCGGCGTGCTGCGCGACATGTTGATGGGACTTCCGACCGCGATCATGCACGTCGGTTCGCTCTACGCGGTCGCGGCCGGTGCGGGCTGCACCTTCATCGTGATCTCGGTGGCGCTGGGCATGCCCATCACCCTCGCCGCGATCATCGGCATCGCGGTGACGACGGTCATCCGCATCCTCGCCGTGACCTTCGACGTCTCCCTCCCGGAGCAGCGCCGCCTCTACCGGCGCAAGGTCGCCGCCGAGACCGGCGCCATCGCGATCGTGAAGCCTCAGGACTGACTGATCCTTGACATGACGACGGCCGGGCTCCGCAGAGGATCCCGGCCGTCGTCATGGTGACGGAGGCGGTCAGACCGCCGCGAGCTCCTGCTGACGCGTGCGGATCGAGCGGTTCACGCCCGACACGATCGCCTTGAGCGACGCGGTGGAGATGTCGCCGTCGATGCCGACTCCCCACAGGCGCTGGTCGCCGACCTGCAGTTCGACGTAGGCCGCGGCCTGCGCGTCGCCGCCGGCGCTGAGCGCGTGCTCGACGTAGTCGTAGACCGTGATGTCGAAGCCCTGGCCGCGCAGCACCTCCACGAAGGCAGCCACCGGTCCGTTGCCGTTGCCGGACACCGAGATCTGCTGCTCGTCGTCGCGCAGCACGACGTCGAGCACGACATCGCCCGACATGTCGCTGCGGGTCTGCGTCGCGAGCAGTTCGAAACGGCCCCACTTGGCCGCCGTGTCGGCGGCAGGCAGGTACTCGTCGTGGAAGATCGACCAGATCTGCTCGCTGGTGACCTCGCCGCCCTCGGCATCGGTCTTGGCCTGCACGACCCCCGAGAACTCGATCTGCAGCTTGCGCGGCAGGTCGATCGCATGATCCGACTTCAGCAGATACGCGACACCGCCCTTGCCGGACTGCGAGTTCACGCGGATGACGGCTTCGTATGAGCGACCGAGATCCTTGGGGTCGACCGGCAGGTAGGGCACCGCCCATTCGATCTCGTCGACCGTGACGCCCTCCGCCTCGGCCTTGGCCGCCATCGCCTCGAAGCCCTTCTTGATCGCATCCTGGTGCGATCCGCTGAAGGCGGTGAACACCAGGTCGCCCGCCCACGGGCTGCGCTCCGGAACCGGCAGCTGGTTGCAGTACTCGACCGTGCGCTTGACCTGGTCGATGTCGCTGAAGTCGATCTGCGGGTCGATGCCCTGCGTGAACAGGTTGATCCCGAGCGCGACGATGTCGACGTTGCCGGTGCGCTCGCCGTTGCCGAACAGGCAACCCTCGATGCGGTCGGCGCCTGCCATATAACCGAGCTCGGCCGCAGCGATCGCCGTGCCGCGGTCGTTGTGCGGGTGCAGCGACAGGATCACGTTCTCGCGGTGGGCGAGATTGCGGCTCATCCACTCGATCGAATCGGCGTAGACGTTCGGGGAAGCCATCTCCACCGTGGCCGGCAGGTTGATGATGACCTTGCGGTCGGGGGTGGGCTCGAACACCTCGATCACCTGGTTGCAGACGTCGACCGCGAACTCCAGCTCGGTGCCGGTGTAGCTCTCCGGCGAGTACTCGTAGTACACCTTCGTGTCGGGGATGGTCTTCTCGAACTGACGGCACAGCCGCGCGCCCTCGAGCGCGATGTCGATGATGCCCTGCTTGTCGGTGCGGAACACGACCTCACGCTGCAGCACGCTGGTCGAGTTGTACAGGTGCACGATGGCCTGCTTCGCGCCGGCGATCGACTCGTAGGTGCGGGCGATCAGGTGCTCGCGCGCCTGGGTCAGGACCTGGATGGTGACGTCGTCCGGGATCAGGTTCTCTTCGATGAGCTGACGCACGAAGTCGAAGTCGGTCTGACTCGCGGACGGGAAGCCGACCTCGATCTCCTTGTAGCCCATGCTGACCAGCAGCTCGAACATGACGCGCTTGCGCTCGGGCGACATCGGGTCGATGAGGGCCTGGTTGCCGTCGCGCAGGTCGACGGCGCACCAGCGCGGGGCCTCGGTGATGCGGGCGTCGGGCCAGGTGCGGTCCGGCAGGTGGACGGTGATCTGCTCGTGGAACGGCCGGTACTTGTGGGTCGGCATCGCCGACGGGCGCTGAGTGTTCTGCATGATGGGGCTTCTTCTCTTCGTCAAGATGTACGGGCCAACACAAGCGCCGCGACGAGGAAGGCCCTAGCTTTAGGACTCGTCGCGGCAGCTAAGAAGAAGCAGACCGCCGAAAGGCATGTGGTCATGTTAGCAGGGATGCGACGACGATTTCGGGTCCAGGCGAGACGATCGCCGCGCGGGTGACACTCCCGGGTGTGAGCACATCGCAGCGACGCCTCGTCCTCGCGACGGCATCCGCCGTCGGCCTCCTGTTCCTCAGCGCCTGCGCGACGGGTCCGGGAACCTCCGTGAGCCCCACGAGCACGAGCGCGTCATCCGGCCAGAGCCTCGAGAACGCCCAGCCCGCACTGCCGGAGGGGCGGGTCATCGGTGTAGGCACGGTGCTGGACGTCGCCGGCGACGTACAGCTGTGCCTGGGAGCCGTCGCGGAGTCGTACCCGCCGCAGTGCGACGGCGTGCCCGTGGACGACTGGACGTGGGAGGGCGTCGACGGCAGCGAGACGAGCGGTGACACCACCTGGGGCGCCTATGCCGTGTACGCCACGTACGACGGCGAACGCCTCACCAACACGGCCCCGCCCATCATGCTGGCGCTGTACGACACGGTGGCGCCCGAGGACCCCACTGGGGGTGTCGACGGCACGACCGACGAAGCGGAACTCGTCCGGGTCCAGGACGACATCTCGGCCCGCCTCGGCGCAGAGGCGCTCGCCGTCAGCACCGACCGCGGATATGTCTGGCTCCAGGTCGTCTGGGACGACGGCACGATCCAGGATGCCGCGAACGCGGACTACGGAGACGACGTGGTGGTCGTCACCTCGGCACTGCGTGAGATCGACTGACGTTCAGGGGTCAGAGGACGCAGCGGATGTTCGTGGTGGTGCCGGAGACGTTGCTCCACCCGCCCGCGTAAATCGTGGCCAGCACTGTCGTCCCGTTGCGGGGCTGTGCGTAACCCGAGGTCCGGGCGTTCGCGGCCGACTTGACCGAGAAGCTTCCCGGCACCGAGAGGATGCCGCACGTGCCGAAGGTCAGCACGCTGCCGCTGAGGGAAACGCCGCTGTACGCGCAGATCTTGTCCGTCGCACAGCTCCCTACGGAGCGGGCCGCGAATCCGGAGTCAGGGCGCACCGACAACGCCATATCGAGCTCGGGCCACACCGCGTGCGTGGAATCGATCAAGATCCCACCCGGGACCTCCTCGAGCATCGCGGCGACCTGCGGATCGACATCTCTGTCGCCGGTCACCGCCGCGTTCGCCGGCGCGGACCCCAACGCCACGATCAGACCGACCACGGCCGCAGCCAGAACCGTCATGCGCTTCATTCGATCATCCCCTCATCGACATCCCACATCTGGTACGAGATGATCGCGCCCGTCGGGTACACGTCATCCCCCTTCAGGACCGTCCGCTCGACGCCGACGATGCGTCCGGTGTCGCGCGACACCAGGACGAGGTCGCTCGATGCGCCGTCCGGCGACTGCACGCGGATACCGGCGACCGGACGCCCGAGGCGATCCGTGGTGGTTCCCAGCGCCTCGCCGCCGCCCGCATCGGCCATCAGGTGCAGCAGCTCGCGGTGCTGCGCGTTCGTCAACGTCCACTGGCCGAGGACCGACGTGAACGCGGATTCGACGTCGAAAGCCGTGGGGGCCTCCGGCATGCCGAACGCACGGAGCATGGCCACCATGTCATCGCGCGTGTCGCCGGGCACCGTCGTCCAGGGGGTCGCGAAGTCGCCGGGCGCCATCACCAGGTCGGTGATGACCTCGCCGCTGCTGGTGACCTCGGCCGCGTTGCTCGCGACGGCGTCGGACGGGTCGTAGGCGACACCGGCGACGATCGTCATGCGTCCGGAGCCGTCCGGCTCCCACGTCAGCGTCGACAGCTGCGGAACGACGGTCGTCGTGTTCTCATCGACGTCGACGTTGAACCCCCACGATGCCGTGCGGACCATGCGCTCCGGCGCGGCAGGACCGGGCGCCTCGGCGAGGGCGGCGTCGGCATCGTCGACGATCTGCGTGACCGTGCTCGACCCGGCGAACTCCAGGGGCGACGGGGTGCCCGCGACCGCGGTACCCTGCGGCGAGAACACGGCGAACGCCACGGCGACCGAGGCCGCGGCGGCGGTCAGGCCGGAGGCCCAGCCGACCGTGCGTGCACGACGTCTCCGGGGCGCGAGATCCGTCCGGAGGATCCGGTCACGGGTCGCGAGTGCCCGCGCGTCGGGTGGCGCATCCCGCGGTGTCGTCGCAGGGTCGGCGTCGCTCAACATCCGATCGAGCACAGCGTTATCAGTCATCACTCGTGGTCAGCCCCTCCAGGCCCAGCTCCGCGCGCAGACGGTCTTGCGCACGGCCCAGCGTCTTCCGCACCCGGGACTCAGAAGCGCGCAACAGCTCCGCGATCTCCCCCACCGCGAGTCCATCCCAGTACGTGAGCATGATGATACGCCGTTGCAGCGGTGTGAGGACACCCAAAGCACGAATGACTTCGATCCTGTTGATGCCGCCCGGTGCATCGCCATCGCCGGTGACGCCGACATGCACGGCATCGAGCGCGTCATGCGGTGTCGACGCGCGACCAGGACGTGCCCGCAGGCGCCGGTCAGCCATGCGCAGCAACCAGATGCGGCTGGGCGGACGAGTGGGCCGCAGTCGCGACCAGGCGGTGAGGAAGACCTCCGAGACGATCTCGGTGACTTCCGCCTCGGCGGCGACGACACCCTCGATGTGGTGGCGCACGGCTGCCCAGTGCTCGTCGAACACTCGTGTGAAGACCTCGTTGCGCAGCGGATTCGGGTCTTCGCTGCGACCGTTCATGTCGCCAGGGTCGGCGGTCTGCCCGCCGCGATCGACGCGTGACGCGGTCTCATCTCAGAAGCCGAGTCTGCCGAGCTGTTTCGGGTCGCGCTGCCATTCCTTGGCGACCTTGACGTGCAGGCCCAGGAACACGCGGGTGCCCAGCAGCGTCTCGATGCCTGCGCGGGCGCGAGCGCCGACCTCGCTGAGCCGCTTGCCCTTGTGACCGATGATGATCGCCTTCTGGCTGTCGCGCTCGACGACGATCGACGCATGAACATCGGTCAGATCCGTGCCCTCGCGGGGGGCGATGTCGTCGATCACCACGGCGATCGAGTGCGGGAGCTCGTCACGGCCGCCCTCGAGGGCGGCCTCGCGGATCATCTCGGCGATGCGGTCCTCCTGCGACTCATCCGTCGTGATGCCCTCCGGGTAGAGCGCGGGCCCCTTAGGCATGAGCATCAGGATCTCGTCGGACAGCACGTCGAGCTGGTCGCGGGTGAGCGCGGAGAGAGGGATGACGGCGGACCAGTCCTCACGCAGCGCATCGACCTCCAGCAGCCGCTCCGTGATGTCGTCGCGGCCGGCGACATCGGTCTTCGTCACGATCGCGATCTTCTTGGCGCGGGGGTAGCCGTCCAGCGATGCGGCGATGCGACGGTCGCCGGGACCGACCTTCTCGTTCGCCGGCACGCAGAAGCCGATCACGTCGACGTCGCCCAGCACCTGCTCGACGAGGTCGTTCAGCCGCTCGCCCAGCAGCGTGCGCGGCTTGTGGATGCCGGGGGTGTCGACGATCACGAGCTGCCCCTCCGGACGGTTCACAATGCCGCGGATGGCCCGACGCGTGGTCTGCGGCTTCTCGCTGGTGATGGCGATCTTCTCGCCGACCAGGGCGTTCGTCAGCGTCGACTTGCCCACGTTGGGTCGTCCGACGAACGTCACGAACCCGCTCCGCGTTGTCTCAGCCATCGAGTCGATCTCCTTCGTCCTGCGAAGCGTCAGGATCCCCTGCCGCACGTTCCACGAACACGGTCGCGATGCCGCGACCCCGCCCTCGGGATGCCCCTCCCGTGAGGACCAAGCCTTCCACGGTCGCCGTTGCGCCCGGCTGCGGCACCTGTCCGAGCGCCTTGCCGAGCAGTCCCCCGATCGAGTCGACGTCCTCGTCCTCGAGCTCGAGACCGAACAGATCGCCCACGTCCTCCAACGAGAGTCGGGAGCTCACGCGGTAACGCCCGTGGCCGAGGTCGACGAACTCGGCGGATACCTGATCGTACTCGTCGGAGATCTCCCCCACGAGCTCCTCGATCAGGTCCTCGAGCGTGACCAGTCCGGAGATCCCCCCGTGCTCATCGATCACCAGGCACACGTGCACGGCGTCGCGCTTCATCTGCTGCAACAGCGTCTCCGCACGCATCGACTCCGGCACGAACGTCGCCGGTCGAGCGATCGGGCGGATGGATGCGGCACGCCAGGCGCTGTCGTCGCGGTACGCGAACTGGACGAGGTCCTTGAGGTACAGCACGCCCACCACGTCGTCGGCGTCGTCGTCCACCACGGGCATCCGGGAGACGCCGCGGTTCAGGAACAGCGACATCGCCTCTTCGGTCGTCGCCGTGGCGTCGACGGTCACCATCTCCGTCCGCGGGACCATCACCGCGCGTACGAACTGGTCGGTGAAGTCGAAGACGGAGTGGATGAGGTCGCGGTCGTCCTCCTCGATCAGGTCGTTCGACGCGGCCTCGTCGACCATGCTCAGCAGTTGATCCTCGCTCGCGAAGGTGCTGCGACCCGTGCCGGGCGTGACGCGGTTGCCGAGCAGGACCAGCGCCTGGGCGAGCGGGCCGAGGAAGATGCGGAGCCCGCGCACGATCGAGGCAGTCGCACGGATCATGCCCTCCGCGTGCTGGCGCCCGAACGACCGCGGGCTCGCCCCGACCAACACGAACGTGATCGCCGTCATCAACAACGCGGCGGCGAGCATCGCCCACCAGTTGTTCTCGATGAGGATCGTGAAGGCGACCGTCACCAGCACCGCCGCGGTCACCTCGGCGAGCACGCGGATGAACGCGACGGCGTTCACGTGCGCGTCGAGGTCGGCGGCGATGCGTCCCAGCGCCTTCGCCCTGCGGCCTTCCGTCGCCATGTCGGCGAGGCCCACGCGAGAGGTGACACCGTACGCGGCGTCGATGGCGGCCATGAGACCGCCGAACGCCACCAGCAGGACGGCGGCGATGAGAAGGAGAGTGGCCGTCATCGCCGGCGTTCAGCCGCCGCGAAGCCCTGGATCAGTTCCTTCTGCAGGCCGAACATCTCACGCTCCTCGTCGGGCTCGGCATGGTCGAATCCGAGCAGATGCAGCAGACCGTGGGTGGTGAGCAGGATCAGCTCGTCCATGAGGGTGTGGTGCGCCGCCTGCGCCTGCGTCTCGGCGACCTGCGGGCACAGCACGATGTCTCCGAGCAGACCGGGGGCCGTCGGGCGGTCCTCCGTGCCGGGACGCAGCTCGTCCATCGGGAAGCTGAGCACATCCGTGGGGCCGGGCTCGTCCATCCACTGCACGTGCAGGGCCTCCATGGCGCCCTCGTCGACGAGCACGATCGCCACCTCGGCGTCGGGGCTGACGTGCAGCTGCGCGAGGTTGTAGTCCGTGAGCCGCTGCAGCACGGTCTCGTCGACGTCGATGGCCGACTCGTTGTTGATCTCGATCATGAGAGTCCTCGTTTCGGCATGCGGTCACGCGGACCTGGTCGTTGCGCTCCTCTGCGGTCGGCACGGTTGGCGAACTCGGCCGCCTGCTCGCGCTCGAACCGCTGAGCGGTGCGCTTCTCGTCGTACTCGCTGTAGGCGTCGACGATGCGCCCGACCAGCGAGTGCCGCACGACGTCGTCGCTGGTGAGACGCGAGAAGTGGATGTCGTCGATGCCGTCCAGCACGCGCGTCACGAGACGGAGGCCGGACGAGCCCTGCGGGAGATCGACCTGCGTGATGTCGCCGGTGACGACCATCCTGGTGCCGAACCCGAGGCGCGTGAGGAACATCTTCATCTGCTCGGGCGTGGTGTTCTGCGCCTCGTCGAGCACGACGAACGAATCGTTCAGGGTGCGTCCGCGCATGTAGGCGAGCGGGGCCACCTCGATGGTTCCGGTCGCCATGAGGCGCGGGACGATCTCGGGGTCCATCATCTCGTTGAGCGCGTCGTACAGCGGGCGCAGGTACGGATCGATCTTGTCGGTGAGGGTGCCGGGGAGGAACCCGAGCCGCTCCCCCGCTTCGACGGCCGGACGGGTCAGGATGATCCGGGTGACCTCCTTGCGCTGCAGGGCCTGCACGGCCTTCGCCATCGCGAGGTAGGTCTTGCCCGTCCCGGCCGGACCGATGCCGAACACGATCGTGTTCTCCTCGATCGCGTCGACGTACTCCTTCTGTCCGAGTGTCTTCGGACGGATCACCTTGCCGCGCGTGGTCAGGATCGCCTCGCCGAGCACCTCGCTGGGTCGCGGTCCTCCGTCTTGCCGCAGCATGCGCGCCGAGCTCGACACGTCGCTGGGTGCCAGGTCGTGTCCTGCCCTCGTCATCTCGAGCAGTTCGTGGACCAGAGCCTTCGCCTTCTCGACGGACTCCGCATCGCCGCTGAGCGTGATCTCGTTCCCGCGCACGAGCACCTGGACGTCACGGTGCTCCTTCTCGAGCATCCGGAGCAGGCGATCCTGCGGTCCGAGCAGCTGCACCATCGCGACGCCGTCCGCGTATATCTTCTCGACGGCCTCGGGCGTCCGGGCTCCGAGGCTGCGCTCCTGCGGTTCGTGATTCTCAGGCACCGACGCTCTTCTCGGTCAATCCACCGGCCAGCACGTGGGCGTGGACGTGGAAAACGGTCTGCCCGGCTTGCGTGCCGGTGTTGAAGACGAGGCGGAAGTCTCCGTCGTCGGTGTGCATCGCCGCCAGTTCCCGGGCGAAGGCCACCATCTCGGCGAGCAGCGAGGGGTCACCGGCAGCGAGCTCGACGACATCGCGGTACTCCGCGGACTTCGGGACGACGAGCAGATGCACGGGCGCCTGCGGAGCGATGTCGCGCAGCGCGAAGACGCGATCCGTCTCGCCGAGGATCTCGGCAGGGATCTCCCCGTTCAGAATGCGGGTGAAGATCGAGGGTTCCGTCATGCGGTCAAGTCTACTGACCACCGGGTCCGCACAGCCCTTGCGTGCCGTCGGCAGACGTTCGCCGTCACCATCTCCCGAGCGCCACGGACAGCACCGCGATCGCCGCCGGGCCCGCGGTCGACGTGCGCAGCACGGTCTCGCCCAGGAGCACGCGTTCCGCTCCGGCGGCGGTGAGACGGTCGAGCTCCTGGTCGGAGATGCCGCCCTCGGGTCCGACCACGAGCACCAGGTCGCGCCCATCGGGTTCGATCGCGGACAGGCGCGTGGATGCGGTGGGATCGAGCAGCAGCACCCGCTGGGCGGTCGCGCGCTCGGCGAGCTGCGCGGTCGTCACGACCGACGACACATCGGGCAGCCACGCACGGTGGGCCTGCTTGGCGGCCTCACGCACGATGGTCGCCCAGCGCTCCCGTCCCTTCGCGGCCTTCGGCCCCTCCCAGCGCGACACGCTGCGGCTCGCCTGCCACGGCACGATCTCGTCGACGCCGAGCTCGCAGGCGGCCTGCACCGCGAGCTCGTCGCGATCGCCCTTCGCGAGCGCCTGGACCAGGACGATCCGCGGCGTCGGCGACTCGTGCTCGACACGCTCCGAGATGCGCACATCGACGCGCACGGGCGACACCTCCTCCGCGATGCCGGACAACCACACCCCGGCCCCCTCGCCGACCGTGACGGCCTCGCCGACGCGGAGACGGCGCACGACGGCGGCGTGCTTCGCCTCGGCGCCCGTCAACGACACGAGGTCGCCGACTCCGGCATCCGTCGACGACTCGACCAGGAAGTGCAGGGCCATGATCAGTGGCTGCGGAAGCGGTCGCGGAGCTTCGAGAAGAGTCCCTGCTGGAACTGCGCCAGCTGCGGCTCCGGCGACTTGGTCTTCTTCGCGAAGTCCTCGATCAGCGCACGCTGCGCCGAGTCCAGGCGGGTCGGGGTCAGCACCTGCACGCCGACCCGCAGATCGCCGCGCTGGCTGCCGCGGAGCGGGGTGATCCCTCGGCCCTTGATGGTCAGCACATCACCCGACTGCACGCCGGGCCGGATCTCCAGATCGACCTCGCCGTCCAGCCCCTGGATCTTCGTCTCGGTGCCGAGGATCGCGTCGGTCATGGACACCTCGAGCGTCGCGAGCAGGTCGTCGCCCTCACGGCTGAACGCCGCGTGCGCGTTGACGGTGACCTCGACGTACAGGTCGCCGTTGGGGCCGCCCGCCTTGCCGACCTCGCCCGAGCCCGGAAGCTGCAGGCGCAGCCCGGTCTCGACGCCCGCGGGGATGTCGAGCGACACGGTACGACGCGAACGGACGCGCCCCTGTCCGCCGCACGTGCCGCACGGGTACGGGATCGTCGTGCCGTACCCCTCGCAGGTGCCGCAGGGCTGGGAGGTGACGACGTTGCCGAGCAGGCTGCGCACCTGACGCTGCACATGGCCGGAGCCACCGCAGATGTCGCACGTGACCGGGGATGTGCCGTCCTGGCAGCAGGAGCCCTGACACGTCTCGCAGAGCACCGCGGTGTCGACGTCGATGTCCCGGTGCGCACCGAACACGACGTCGCCCAGGTCGAGCGTCACGCGGACGAGGGCGTCCTGACCGCGTTCACGGCGCGACCGCGGACGCGCACCGCGACCGCCGCCCTGCGAGGCACCGAAGAACGTCTCGAAGATGTCGCCGAAACCGCCGAATCCGCCGAAGTTCCCCGCCGCGCCGTCACCGCCGCCCATGTCGTAGCGCCGGCGGGACTCGTCGTCGCTGAGCACGTCGTAGGCGTGCGTGACGAGCTTGAAGCGCTCCGCCGCGTCCTCACCGGGATTCACATCCGGGTGCAGCTGTCGCGCGAGACGTCGGTACGCCTTCTTGATCTCATCGGTGGAAGCGTCCCGGGACACCCCGAGAACCTCATAGTGGTCCGCCACAATCGCCCTTCTGCGTGTGTCTTCTCGTGGCGACCGCGTCAGCGGCCGGCCTCGTCTTCGTCGAGCATCCGCGACAGGTAGCGGGCGACCGCCCGTGCCGCAGCAAGGTTGCTCGGATAGTCCATGCGCGTCGGCCCCATCACGCCGACACGGGCCGTGCCGCTGGGCGCGGCGTAGTTGCTGGCGACGATCGATGCCTCACCGAGCCCGAACGGCGCGTTCTCGGTGCCGATGCTGGCCGCGAGACCATGCTCGTCGGTGACCATCTCGCTCATCAGCCGCAGCAGCGTGACCTGCTCCTCGATCGCCTCGAGCAGCGGGTGGATGCTGCCGCGGAAGTCCTGTTCACGGCGGGCGAGCGTCGCCGCCCCCGCCATCACGAGACGCTCCTGACGGAAACCGCTCAACTCGTCGATCACGACGCCAGCGAGGGTACGCAGCACGCGGTCCTGCGGAGACTCCTCGGCGGCGAGCAGCGTCTGGAGACGGTCGGACGCCTCGCTGATCGCCTGCCCCGTGATCAGCGCTGCCAACCGCGCGCGCAGCGCGGCCAGCCCCGTCTCGTCGATCATGTCGGGCAGCACGGCCATGCGCTGCGATACGCCGCCGGCGTCGGTCACCAGCACGATCAAGAGTCGGTTCGGCGCGAGCGCGACCAGTTCGACGTGGGTGACGTGCGCACGCGCGAAGGACGGATACTGCGCGAGCGCGACCTGGCCCGTCAACTGCGTCAGCACCCGCACCGTGCGGACCATCAGGTCGTCGAGGTCGGCGGGCTCGCCGAGGAACGATTCGATCGCCGAACGCTGCGCCGAGGAGAGCGGTCGCAACTGCGCCAGATGGTTGACGAACACCCGGTAGCCCTTGTCGGTGGGCACGCGGCCAGACGAGGTGTGCGGTGCCGTGATGAGCTCTTCGTCCTCGAGCAGCGCCATGTCGTTGCGGATCGTCGCCGCGGAGACGCCGAAGGAGTGCCGGTCGACGATGGAGCGGCTGCCGACGGGTTCGTGGGTCTCGACGTAGTCCTGCACGATCGCGCGGAGAACCTGGAGTCCTCGCTCTGTGACCATCGCCCTTCCCTTCCGTTGGCACTCGGACGTTCAGAGTGCCAATCCTACCCCGTGTCGCTCGGGAATCTCCGTACCGCGATCGGCGCGACCTAGGATGACGCTCATGACCTCCGCACCCCATGCGACCCTGTCCCGCGGCGTCGTCCGTGGCTCCGAAGCCGAGGGGGTCGTCCGCTTCCTCGGCATCCCGTACGCGGCCGCCCCGTTCGGCGAGAACCGGTTCCGCGCACCGCAGCCCGCGGCGGCCTGGGAGGGGACGCGTGAGGCGACGAGCTTCGGTCCCACACCGCCCCAGGTGCCCTATGCGGGCGCGATCGGCGAGCTGCTGGGATCGGTGCACATCGACGGCGACGACATCCTCACCGCGAACGTGTGGGCTCCGACCGCGACATCCGGGGCCCCCGTGCTGCTGTGGATCCACGGCGGCGCGCTGGAACGCGGTACAGCGGCACTGCCGCTGTACGACGGCACCGTGTTCGCGAAGGCGGGGATCGTCTTCGTGTCGATCAACTACCGCCTAGGCTCCGAGGGCTTCTCCGTGCTGGACGGCGTGCCCCGCAACCTCGGCCTGCGCGACGCCGCCGCGGCGTTGGAATGGGTGCACCGCGAGATCGAAGCCTTCGGCGGCGACCCCGCGCGCATCACCGCCATGGGCGAGTCGGCGGGCGGAGCGATCGTCGCCGGGCTCATCACGCGTGACGACTCTCGCGCGCTCATCGCGCGGGCGATCATCGAATCGGGTCCCCTGCAGGCGCAAACCGCGAAGAAGGCCGGGCGCGTGACCGCGCAGCTGGCGAAGCTGCTGCGCGTGACCGCCGATCGGGAGGGGTTCGCCGCGCTCAGCCCCGCCCAACTGCTCGAGGCGCGCAAGGCGCAGTCGGCGGGTTCTTCGCCGCTCGGCGGAGCACCGGGCTTCCAGTTCGCGATCGACGAGGACAGCCTGCCGCGTTCACCGCACGAGGTGCTGGGCGGCATCGACACCCCGCTCCTGATCGGCAGCAACACCGACGAGTATCGCCTCTGGTTCCCACCCGAGGCGCTGGCCGCGATCAGCGGGGTCAAGCTGCAGGCTGCGCGACTGCTGTCGCGCATCCCCCGTCGTGCGCTGGCGGAGTATCGCGCGGCGTTCCCGGGCGCGAGCACCGGCGAGGTGTTCGGTCAGCTCGTCACCGACATGATGCTGCGGGCACCGCTGAGCCGCGTCGCCGTCGCCCGCCCGGAGACGACGCACGTGTACGAGTTCGCGTGGCCGAGTCCGGTGCGGGATCTGCGTGCCGCGCATGCGCTGGAGCTCGGCTTCGTGTTCGACCGACTCCGCGACGACGAGGCGGTGCGGATGGCCGGACCGGATGCACCACAGCAGCTCGCGACCGAGATGAGCGAGTCGTGGGTCGGCTTCGTGACCGACGGCGACCCCGGCTGGCCCGCCTATGGCGCCGAGCGCCGCACGCGGCTCTTCGACACGGTCAGCACGACCGTGCCGCAACGGCGGACCGCCGGAATGGATCTGCTGCCGGGCTGAGCCCGTGCGGGGCCGTCAGTCAGTGAGTGCTCGGACGACGGCATCGGCGAGCAGCCGCCCGCGCAATGTCAGCTGGATGCGCCCCTGTACTGCGGCGACCGGGTCGACGAGCCCGTCGGCCATCAATCCGGCCACCCGGCTCCGGTTCGCCGGGGGCACCTCATCGACGGCGATGCCCTCACGGATACGGCTGAGCAGCAGGATCCGCTCGAGCGTCTGCGACTCGGCATCCGGCCGCTCCGTCGCCGCTGCCGGGGACTCGGATGCTGCGAGCCGCTGCGCGTACGCGGCCGGGTGCTTCACGTTCCACCACCGCAGTCCGGCGACGTGGCTGTGCGCGCCGGGGCCGAAGCCCCACCAGTCACTCCCCCGCCAGTAGGCGAGGTTGTGCCGGGAACGCTGTGCGGGCACGCGCGCCCAGTTGCTGACCTCGTACCACTCGAACCCGCCGGCGCCCAGGCGCGCATCCGCGAGCTCGTACATATCGGCCTGCAGATCGTCGTCAGGAGTGGGCACCTCGCCGCGACGGATCTGCCGGGCGAGCTTGGTGCCATCTTCGATGATGAGCGCGTAGGCGGAGATGTGATCGGGTTCGAGCGCGAGGGCGGCATCGAGCGACGCCTCCCAATCGTCGAGCGACTCCCCCGGTGCACCGTAGATCAGGTCGACGCTGACCGCGAGACCCGCATCCTTCGCCGCGGTGACGGCCGTGCGCACATTCTCGGGGCGGTGCGTGCGGTCGAGTGCGGCGAGCACGTGCGGGACCGCGGACTGCATGCCGACGGACATCCGCGTCACCCCGGCGGAAGCCAGCGTGCGTGCCACCTCGAGCGTCACGGTGTCGGGGTTCGCCTCGACCGTCACCTCGGCCCCGTCGACCAGCCCGAACGCCGACGTCGCAGCATCGAGCATGCGCGCGAGATCCCCCGCGGGAAGCAGTGTCGGGGTACCGCCACCGAAGAAGACCGTGTCCATCGGTCGCAGCGCACCGGCATCGTCGAGGACGCGACGCGCCAGCGCGATCTCGGAGATCAGCGTCGACGCGTAGTCCTCCTGCTTCGCCCCTCGCAGCTCGGTCGCGGTGTAGGTGTTGAAGTCGCAGTAGCCGCAGCGCACGGTGCAGAACGGAATGTGCAGATATGCCGAGAACGGCACGCTCGTGTCGACCGGCAGATCCGCGGGCAGGTGCCCGTCCGCGGGCGCGGGGTCTCCCAGAGGCAGCGGTCCCGCCATCAGACGGGGGTCGCGTAGAGCGGGGAGATCGCGCGGAGGTAGCGCGCGAAGAGCTCGCGCCGACGACGCTTCATGAGCGCGGGAACCGTGCGGTAGAGGAGGCTGTTGGGCGCGTCGAAAGCACGAACCGTGAACCAGACCTCGTCGTTGTCCTCGCGCCAGTCCACGTCGAACGACTCCTCACCGCTGACGACGGAGCCGCCGACCGTCCCGAGCACGAAGCCGATGCGCCGCTTCTCCTCGGTGACCGAGATCACGCGCAGTTCGGAGTCCGCCCGCATCCCGCCCACGCGACCGCGCAGGTGCAGCGTCATCCCGGCGCCGACGAAAGGAACGCCCTCGGCGTCGTATCGCGGTTCGACGTCGCGCTTGCTCGGTGCGATCGGGTTGCCCTCCGCATCGAAGCTCACGCCGGCATAGGCCGGGCCGGGGGCAGGGCGCACGTCTTCGACCGCGAGGCCCGCCGCGCGCTGCGCCGTCCACGAGAGCAGGGCTTCGCCCGCCGTCTGGAACCGCTCGACGCCGCTGCCGATCCGCCAGGAGTCCTCCGCCGGGATGCTGCGCTCCGGCGGGTACTGCATCAGGTCGGGGGCATGGGTGGCACCCACGGCCGCATAGTCCACCGTGTCGTCTCGGAAAGTCCCGCGCCGCATGAGTTCCAGCCTACTTCGCGTTCCCTGGGCGAACACCCCCACCGCGCCGCGGGACGTCACATCCCCGGCGCGATCGGGCGCGGCTACTTCTTGTCCTTGCCTTCGACGTCACCGGAGAGCGCGGCGATGAACGCCTCCTGGGGGACCTCGACGCGACCGACCATCTTCATGCGCTTCTTGCCCTCCTTCTGCTTCTCCAGGAGCTTGCGCTTACGGGTGATGTCGCCGCCGTAGCACTTGGCGAGCACGTCCTTGCGGATCGCGCGGATCGTCTCGCGGGCGATGATGCGCGCGCCGATCGCGGCCTGGATCGGCACCTCGAACTGCTGGCGAGGGATGAGCTTGCGCAGCCGCTCGGCCATCATGGTGCCGTACGCGTAAGCCTTGTCGCGGTGCACGATCGAGCTGAACGCGTCGACCTTCTCGCCCTGGAGCAGGATGTCTACCTTGACGAGGTCGGCTTCCTGCTGCCCGGAGGGCTCGTAGTCGAGGGAGGCGTATCCCTGCGTCTTCGACTTGAGCTGGTCGAAGAAGTCGAACACGATCTCGCCGAGCGGCATGTTGTACCGGAGCTCGACGCGCTCCTCGGAGAAGTACTCCATTCCGAGCAGGGTTCCACGGCGCGACTGGCACAGCTCCATGACGGTGCCGACGTAGTCCTTGGGCAGCAGGATCGCCGCCTTCACCATCGGCTCCGAGACCGAGCCGATGCGCCCGTCGGGGTACTCGCTCGGGTTGGTCACGGTGACGGTCTCGCCGGTGTCGCTCGTGAGCACCTCGTAGATCACGCTCGGTGCGGTCGTGATCAGGTCGAGGTCGAACTCGCGCGACAGGCGCTCCGTGATGATCTCGAGGTGCAGCAGCCCGAGGAATCCGCAGCGGAAGCCGAAGCCGAGCGCCACGGACGTCTCCGGCTCGTACTGCAGCGAGGCGTCGGACAGCTTGAGCTTGTCCAGCGCCTCACGCAGCTCCGCGTAGTCGCTGCCGTCGATCGGGTAGATGCCCGAGAACACCATCGGCTTCGGGTCGGTGTATCCGGCGAGGGCCTCTGCGGCAGGCTTGCGGGCGTTGGTGATGGTGTCGCCGACCTTCGACAGACGCACGTCCTTCACACCGGTGATGAGGTACCCGACCTCACCGACTCCGAGCCCCTTCGTCGGGGTCGGCTCCGGGCTGGACACGCCGACCTCGAGCGCGTCGTGGTTCGCACCGGTCGACATCATCTGGATGCGCTCCCGCGGCGACAGGCTGCCGTCGACCATGCGCACGTAGGTGACGACGCCGCGGTACGCGTCGTACACGGAGTCGAAAATCATGGCACGCGCCGGCGCGTCCGCGTCGCCGACGGGTGCCGGGATCTCCTGCACGAGGCGGTCGAGCAGGTCTTCCACGCCGACGCCGGTCTTGCCCGAGACGCGCAGCACATCCTCCGGCTTGCCCCCGATGAGAGACGCGAGCTCCTTGGCGTACTTCTCCGGATCGGCGGCCGGGAGGTCGATCTTGTTCAGCACCGGGATGATGTGGAGGTCGTTCTCCAGCGCCAGGTAGAGGTTCGCGAGCGTCTGCGCCTCGATGCCCTGCGCCGCATCCACGAGCAGGATCGCGCCCTCGCAGGCAGCGAGCGAACGCGAGACCTCGTAGGTGAAGTCGACGTGGCCGGGGGTGTCGATCATGTTGAGCGCGAAGGTCTGACCGTCGAGCTCCCAGGGCATGCGGACGGCCTGACTCTTGATCGTGATGCCGCGCTCACGCTCGATGTCCATGCGGTCGAGGTACTGGGCGCGCATGTCGCGATCCGACACGACTCCGGTGATCTGGAGCATGCGGTCGGCGAGCGTCGACTTGCCGTGGTCGATGTGGGCGATGATGCAGAAATTGCGGATCTGCGCAGCCGGCGTCGAGGCAGGCTGAAGAGGGGTGAGAGCGCGTGGGGACATGTCCACTCGATTGTACGGTCAGGTGGGCGGATTACCCGATTCGCCGAGGGGCGCACCGGACAGAGCAGACGGGGCGGCCTCCGAAGAGACCGCCCCGTCCGGGATGAGGATCCGGGCTTACTTGGCCCAGCCCACGTTCTCCCAGTGGTTCGTGCCGGTGGTCGACTCGAACTGCGAGGGACCGTAGTTCACGACGCCCTTGGCGATCGCGTACTGGTTCGGACGCGCGGCCAGCGGGATCGTGACGGCCTCGCTCATGATGATCTTGTCGATCTCCTTGGCGATGTCGAGACGAGCGTCGGGGTCGAGCTCTCCGTTGGCCTTCGTCCAGAGGTCTTCCAGACGGTCGTCGGCGACGCCCGGGAAGTTCTGGCCGGAGTCGGCCGGGTTGAAGATCGACTCCGTCGACGAGATCGGGTACGGGGTACCCTGCCACGCGAAGATGGTCGCCTCGAAGTCACGCGTCTCCGTCGTGATGTACTTCGTGAAGAAGTCAGCGGACGGAACCGTGTCGATCTTCACGTCGAAGCCCGCCTTGGCGGCCATCGGCTGGATCTGCTGGGCGAGGATCGCCGAGTTCGGCACCTCGGAGGTGCTCTCGTCCGACTTCATCCGCACCGCCCGCGCGAAGGGCCGCACCCGCGGATCTGCGATCATGCGCCACGGCGTGCGCGTCGCGCTGATCCCGATGTCGACGTTCTTCGCCTACTCGTTCGGAACCATCCTGACCGGCGCCGCCGTGACGGAGAAGATCTTCAGCTGGCACGGCATGGGTGAGTACCTCATCGACTCCGTCTCCAACAACGACATCAACGCAGCGACCGGCTCGATCCTGTTCGCCGCGATCCTCGTGCTCATCGCGGGCACGCTGGCCGACGTGCTCTACGCGGCTCTCGACCCCCGAGTGAGGATGTGAGATGACCCTCGATCCCACGCAGCTGGACGCCCCGGTGCTCGAGCCGGAGACCGACGACGCCCCGTCGATCCCCCGCTGGCGCCTGATCCTCAAGCGCACCTTCTCCACCAAGCGGGCCTGGATCGGCGCAGGAGTGCTCATCCTGATGTTCCTGCTCGCCTACGTCGGACCGCTCCTGTACCCCTGGTCCTCGACCGACCAGGACTACCTGTCGTTCAACAAGGGGCCGAGCCTCAACCACTGGTTCGGCACCGACACGATCGGGCAGGACATCTTCGCCCAGTCGATGGCCGGACTGCAGAAGTCGCTCCTCATCGGTCTGATCGTCGGCCCGGTCACGGCCATCATCGCCGGAGTGGTCGGCGCCATCGCCGGATACGTCGGTGGCGTGTGGGACCGCGTGATCGTCTGGATCATCGACCTGCTCCTGGTGCTGCCGAGCTTCTACATCCTGGTGCTGCTCAGCCCGCTCTTCAAGAACCTCGCCTGGGTCGCGCTCGTCGTCTTCCTCCCCCTCTTCGGATGGATGGTGCTCGCCCGAGTGATCCGCGGGCAGACCATGTCACTGCGCGAGCGCGACTACGTCAAGGCCGCGCGCTTCATGGGCGTCGGCGGTTTCACGATCATCCGCCGCCACATCCTCCCCAACGTCGCCTCGCTGCTGATCATCGACGCGACGCTGGGTGTCGGTGCGGCGATCCTCGCTGAGACGACGCTCAGCTACTTCGGCTTCGGCATCCAGCCGCCCGATGTGTCCCTGGGCACCCTGCTCGCCGCGGGAAGCGCCGCGGCGACCACCCGCCCGTGGCTCTTCATCCCACCGGCGATCCTCCTCGTCGCCACTGTGCTCGCCTCGAGCCTCCTCGGAGATGCCCTGCGCGACGCCGTCGACCCGACCTCGGAGAACAACCGTGCCTGAACCACTGCTTCGCGTCCGCGACCTCAACGTCACCTTCGAGACGAAGGCCCGCACCGTCCACGCGGTGCGTGGCGTGAACTACGAGGTCAACCGTGGGGAATTCCTGGCGATCGTCGGCGAGTCCGGTTCGGGCAAGTCGGTGTCGTCGATGGCGGTGATGGGCCTGCTCCCCAGCACCGCCAACATCACGGGATCCATCACCTACGACGGCAAGGAGCTTCTCGGCTCCACCGACCGCCAGCTGTCGAAGATGCGCGGCTCCGACATCGCGATGGTGTTCCAGGACCCGCTCTCGGCGCTGACCCCGGTGTACACGATCGGCCAGCAGATCATCGAGGGCCTCAAGCTGCACCAGCCGGGGCTGAGCCCCCAGGCGTTGGAGGCGCGCGCGATCGAGCTGCTCGACATCGTCGGCATCCCGGAACCGCGTCGCCGCGTGAAGTCGTTCCCGCACGAGTTCTCCGGTGGCATGCGCCAGCGCGCGATGATCGCGATCGCGATCGCCAACGACCCGAAGCTGATCATCGCCGACGAGCCGACCACCGCGCTCGACGTGACGATCCAGGCGCAGATCCTGGACGTGCTCCAGACGGCCAAGGAGATCACCGGCGCCGCCGTCGTGCTCATCACGCACGACCTCGGCGTCGTGGCCGGCAACGCCGATCGCGTGGCCGTGATGTACGCGGGACGCATCGTCGAGACCGCACCGGTCGACGACCTGTTCGAGCGGCCGTCCATGCCGTACACGATCGGTCTGCTGCGCTCGATGCCGAACATGGTCGACACCCGATCGGCGCGCCTGGTGCCGCTCGAGGGCCGTCCCCCGCTGCTCACCGAGATCCCCACCGGATGCCCGTTCGCCGATCGCTGCCCCGCCGTGATCTCGGCGTGCCACGACATCGAGCCGGAACTGGTGCCGGTCGCGCCCATGCAGGCAGCCGCCTGCATCCGCTCGGCGGAGATCGTCGACGGCCGGCTCCCCCGCGACGAGGTCTTCTCCCCGCCCGCACCGGTCGAGGAGGTCGTCCGCGAGGTCGAGACGCACGGCACGGTCCTCGAGGTGGAGGACGTGAAGCGCCACTTCCCCCTCACGAAGGGCACGGTCTTCCGCCGCCGCGTGGGCACCGTCCGCGCCGTGGACGGCGTGAGCTTCTCGCTGCAGGGCGGCAAGACGCTGGGCCTGGTCGGCGAGTCGGGCTGCGGCAAGTCGACCACCGTCATGGAGGTCATGGAGCTCGCCAAGCCCCAGTCCGGGAAGATCGCGATCAACGGCGTCGACACCGCGTCGCTGTCGGCCTCCGAGCGTCGCGCCCTGCGCACCGACATCCAGATCGTGTTCCAGGACCCCGCGGCATCGCTCGACCCCCGCATGACCGTCGAGGAGCTGATCGGCGAACCGCTGACCGTGCACGACGTGCCGCCGAAGGAGATCACCCGTCGCGTGCGGCGGATGCTCGAGCTCGTCGGCCTCGAACCCAGCTACGCCCACCGTTACCCGCATGAGTTCTCGGGCGGTCAGCGTCAGCGCATCGGCATCGCCCGTGCGCTCGTGGTGGAGCCGAAGATCCTCGTGCTCGACGAGCCGGTCTCCGCGCTCGACGTCTCGGTGCAGGCCGGCGTGATCAACCTGCTCGAAGACCTCAAGCAGCAGCTCGGTCTGTCGTACCTGTTCGTGGCGCACGACCTCGCGGTGGTTCGTCACATCGCCGATGAGGTAGCCGTGATGTACCTCGGCCGGATCATCGAGTACGGCGACTCGGATGCGATCTTCGAGAACCCCCGCCACCCGTACACGCGTGCACTGCTGTCGGCCGTGCCGATCCCGAACCCGCAGATCGAGCGCACCCGCGAGCGCATCCTGCTCTCGGGAGACCTGCCCTCGCCGACCGAGTCGATCACGGGATGCGCATTCCGCAAGCGGTGCCCCCTGTACGCGATCCTGCCGCCCGCGCAGCAGGACGAGTGCGAGACCAGGTCGCCCGAGCTGCGCACGGTGGAGGGACGCGACGTCTCGTGCCACTGGGCGGAGCAGGACATCCTGCAGCCCGCGTGACGCAGACGGGACGAACGGGCCGGGGCGCCGACGACCGCGTCGTGATCCGCGGCGCGTCGGGGTGGTGGATCAGCGGGATCCTCGCCGCGCTGTTCGCCTACATGCTCATCGATGCGGCAGTGCGCGCGGAATGGTCGACGATCCTCCTCGCGCTGCCGTGGATGTGCGCGATCCTCCTGGTCTGCTGGATGCTCCTGATCCGTCCGTGCCTCGTCGTCACGCCGTCGAGCCTGATCGTCGTGAACGTCCTCCGGGAGCACACGCTCCCCTGGCGGAGGATCGCCGACCTCCACGTGCGCTACCAGCTCGTGATCACGCTCACCGACGGCACAGTGCGCCGCGCCTGGGGTTCGCCCACCGTGCACCCGCACAAGGGCCACGCCGCCGACCGTGAACAAGCGTCGCGCAAACGGGCGTTCGTGGGAGTCGCGGAAGCGATCGATCAGGCGCGCGACGAGGTGGGACGCCCCGCCGACACCGGCGCTTCCCCGTCGGTGCGCGTCGTGTGGTGGCCGCTTCTCGCGCTCCTCGCGAGCATCCTCCTCGGGATCCTGAGCGCACGCCTGCTCGCCTGACGTCGAGGATGGCCCCTCGCCCACGTGCTGCCTAAGCTGAACGCGTGAGCGCCCAGATCGTCCTCGTGCACGGCATCCGCACGTCCGCCACGATGTGGCGGGCACAGCTCGAGTACCTCGATGCCCGCGGATACACGGCGACCGCCGTCGATCTGCCCGGCCACGGCACCCGGATGCACGAGGACTTCACCCTGCACGAGGCGTTGCACACGATCGACGTCGCGGTGCGGACCGCGGCCGAGAAGGGCCCCGTGCTCCTCGTCGGCCACTCGATGGGCGGTCTGCTCTGCCTCGCCTACGCGGGCGGTGCGCAGCAGCCCCCGGTCGCCGGTCTGATCGCCGCCTCGTGCACGTCACTCCCCCATGGCGCCGGTCTCGCCGCCTACCGGCTGTTCACCCGGGCGGTCGACTCCCTGCCCGACCGCGGGATGTGGCTCACCGGGAGGATCCTCGAGGCGACGATCCCCGCCGAGACCCGCTCCGACTTCGCGGCCGGCGGCTATGCGCTGGACACCCAGGACGCGGCGCTGCGCAGCCTCGCCGCCCTCGACATCGCCACCGCGGTCGCACGCATCACGATCCCGCTCTGGTTCGTGAACGGGCAGTACGATCAGCTCCGCCTGAACGAGTCGCTGTTCCGACGCCTGGCCCCGCACGCCGAGCTGATCATCGTGCCCCGCACGACACACCTCGTCACCGCGATGCGACCCCGCGTGTTCGACGCCGTGCTGCAACTCGCGATAGCGACACTGGAGTCCGCTTCCGACTCATGACGGTCGCACGGGCTGCCGCGCGAGCGCGGTGAGCACTCCCCCGACCAGCGACAGCACCGCCGCCGCCACGAACACCAGCCAGAAGCCACCGACGAGCGCCACGAGCCCCGCGCCCAGCACCGGACCGATCAGCTGGCCGAGCGCCGCCGTGACGTTGACGACCCCCAGGTCCCGCGCATGATCCTGCTCATCCGGGAGCAGATCGGCGGCGAACGCCAGGCCCACGGTCGAGAAGGCCCCGTATCCGAGTCCCATCAGCGCGGCGGCGATCATCGTCATCTCGAAGGTCGGCACCAGGGCGATCGCGACACCGGACGCCGCCTGCACCACGGTCGCCGCGACCGTGAGCGTGCGGCGGTTGCCGGTGCGGTCGGACACGATCCCCGTGACCACCGAGGCGATCACCACGAACACGGTGTACACGACGATCAGCAGCAGCAGGTTGTCCTGCGCCTCCGCGCTCGGCTGACCGAGACCGTGCAGCAGGAAGAAGAGGAAGAGCGCCGTCCCGAGCGCGTTCCCGATGTTCGTGACCAGGCGACCCGACAGCATCCAGGCGAAGTCGCGATCGCGGAGCGAGGCCAGCCGGCGGCGTCCTGCCTGCTTCGGACGCATCGCCTCCGTGCTCGGAGGATCGGGCAGCAGCAGCGCCGCCGCGGTGCCGACGACCGCGATGATGGCCGCGAGGAGCAGGTATCCGGCGCCGATGCCGAGCCCCAGGAGCACCACGAGGCCTACCCCGAGCACGATACCGACGGCTTGACTCGAACCCACGGCGGCCGATGCCGAACCGCGCTGCGTGGACGGCAGCTGGTCGGCGATGAGCGCGGTGAAGGCCGCGGACGACACCGCCACACCGATCGACACACCCACCCAGCCGGCGCCGACCGCCCACGGGCCCTCTGCGAAACCGGTGAGTACGAGGCACAACGCGGTGAACAGCACACCGCCCAGGGCCCACGGGCGGCGACGATGACGACCGGCGGCCGCACGGTCCGACAGCGCCCCCGCGGCAGGACCGGCGATGATGCCCGCGAGCCCGCCGATCCCGAGCACGAGTCCGGACGACACGACCCCGCGGATCCAGTCGTCCTCCGGGGTGTCGAGCTGCAGGGGCAGGAGCAGCTGCACGGGCGTGAGCTGCACGGTCCAGATCGCGAGCCACGCCAGCGTGAACAGCGACATCCATCGCGCTCCGGCCCGCACGGTGCGGGTGCGGGTCACCTCGCTCATCGAGTCTCCTCCGCCGTCGCGGCGACGCGGGACGCCCCGATGAGATCGCGATACCAGTCATACGAGGCCTTCGGCGTGCGCTCTCCCGTCTCGAAATCGACATGGACCAGACCGAAGCGCTGCGTATACCCGTCGGCCCACTCCCAGTTGTCCAGGAGCGACCAGACCGTGTACTCCTCGACCGGCACTCCGGCATCGACGGCTTCCGCCACCGCGGCGATGTGACCGGCGAGGTACGCGATCCGGTCGGTGTCGTCGATGCGCGCGGCACGTTCGGGCTCCGGGAAGGAGGCGCCGTTCTCGCCGATGATCACGGGAGGCAGGTCGGGGTGCCGGGTATGCAGGTCGATCAGGAGGTCGCGCAGGGCGCTCGGCATGATCGGCCACTCCGGGCCGAAGCCGGTGACCGGCGCACCGGGGGTCGGCACGATGTCGAACGGGATCGGGCTCCCCTTTTCCGCGAGCGTGACGGTGGTGGGGTTGTAGAAGTTGATGCCGTAGAAGTCGATCGAACGGGCGATCGCCTCCAGATCCCCGTCCTGCGTGGGCATCGGGGGAAGCCCGAAGGCTTCCAGATCAGGATACGCGCCGGCGAGGAGCGGTTCACTGAAGACCCGGTTGTGGATCGTGTCGTAGATCGCAGCGGCCTGCAGATCCTCCACCGTGTCGTGCAGCGGCAGCACCCAGGTGTGGTTGTTGACCAGACCGACCGCCGTCGCGCCGCGCGCACGGAGCACCTCGGCCGCGCGCGCATGGGCGAGGAGCTGATGGTGCGCGGTGGGCAACGCGTCGAAGAGTAGCTGCTTGCCCGGTGCGAGAGCGCCGACCGCATACCCCTGCAGGGTCGTCATCGCCGGCTCGTTCAGCGTGTACCAGTGCGTGACGCGGTCGCCGAGACGGCCGGCCACGATCGCGGCATACTCCGCGAAGCGCTCGGCCGTATCCCGGTTCACCCACCCGCCGTCGGCCTCGACAGCGCTCGGCATCTCCCAGTGGAAGAGCGTCGGGAACGGCACGACCCCGGCATCCAGCAGCAGATCGACCACACGGGAGTAGTGGTCGAGGGCCACCGTGTCGCCGGGACCGCTGCCGTCGGGCTGCACGCGCGACCACGGGATGGAGAACCGGTAGCGGTCGAGGCCCAGACCCGCGGCGAGGGCCACATCGGCCTCCGGATGCCGGTAGCTGTCGCACGCCGGGTCCGCCGTCGATCCGTCGATGATCGCTCCCGGCCGCTCCAGGAAGTCGTCCCAGATGGACCGCCCGGAATCCCCGGTCGGTCGAGACCCCTCGATCTGGAAAGCGGAGGTGGCTGCAGACCAGCGGAGCCCGGCAGGCACGGCGGGACGGACGGGTGCGGGGGTCATGTGGCTCCTTGACGTCAGTGTCGGGATAGTGATGATTCTGCACCCGGTACCACCGGATCCGCGACCGAGTACCGTGTTCCCGTCGCCGTTTCGCGTGATCACCCCCTCTGCTGGTAGACTCGACTCTTGGCTTGCGTGTGGGTTCTTCCCTCACGACCGCTGTGCAGCAGCCCTCTTCTGCTGCCGGCATTCCGAACACTCCTGTACAGAAAGCGTCCACACGTGGCAAACATCAAGTCGCAGATCAAGCGCAACAAGACCAACGAGAAGGCGCGCGAGCGCAACAAGGCCGTGAAGAGCGAGCTCAAGACGGTCATCCGCACCGCGCGCACCGCTGTCACCGCGGGCGACAAGGCCGCCGCCGAGACCGCCCTGAAGAAGGCGTCCGTGAAGCTCGACAAGGCCGTCAGCAAGGGCGTCCTGCACAAGAACCAGGCATCGAACCGCAAGTCGGCTCTCGCCAAGCAGGTCGCCGCTCTCTGAGCCGCACCGTCTGAGAAAGGCCCACCCCGTATCGGGGTGGGCCTTCTTCGTTGTACCGGGGTCCCCGGTGAGACGAGGTGTCCGCGGTGAGACGAGGTGTCGTCGGTGAAACGGAGTCCTGCAGTGCTACTCGCCGAACGGCTGACGGGTGGCGATCACCGTGACCATGCGCTCCAGCGCGAAGATCGGATCGCGCGCTGCACCCTTGACCTCGCCATCGGCCCGAGCCGTCGCCTGGATCGCCATTCCCAGCGACCGCTCGTTCCATCCCGCGAGGTCGCGACGGGCGCGATCGACCTGCCAGTCCTTCATGCCCAGGCGCTGCGCCAGCTGTCTGCTCGGCTCGCGGTTGCCCGCCACGCGCGCCATCGTGCGGAGCTTCATCGCGAACGCCGCGACCATCGGCACCGGATCTGCCCCCGACGAGAGGGCATGGCGCAGGGCGATGAGCGCTTCGCCATAGCGACCGGCGATCGCGGTGTCGGCCACGACGAACGCCGACACTTCGACCCGACCGCCGTAGTACTTGGTGACGATCTCTTCGGTGATGTCGCCCTCGACATCGCCGATCAACTGCTGACACGCGGCGGCCAGCTCGGTCAGATCATCGGCGAACGCCGACACGAGCGCGCGCAAAGCCGGAGGCGCGATGCGCTTCTTCGCCGCGCGGAACTCCCCCGCCGCGAAGTCGACACGGTCGCCGTCGCGCTTGATCGCCGGGCAGGCGATCTCGATACCGCCGCCGATGCCGGCACGAAGGGCATCGAGCAGCTTCTTGCCGCGCACGCTCGCACCGGTGTGCCGGAGGATGACCGTCGCGCCCTCCTGCGGGTTGTCGAGATACGACACCGCTTCCTGGATGAAGGCGTCGGAGCACTTCTCCACACCCGAGACGCGCACCAGACGCGGCTCTCCGAACAGCGACGGCGACGTGAGGGACAGCAGAGTTCCGGGCGCGTAATCGTCGGCGCGCACATCGCTGACCTCGAGCGCGGGATCTTCTGCGCGCAGGTAGTCACGCACGCCGGCGATCGCGCGTTCAGCGCAGACCTCCTCCGGTCCTGATACGAGCACGATCGGGGCGGGATGCGGCTCACGCCAGGACACCTGCGGGATCTTGGTGGGCTTCGCGCCACCACGGGGAGAGGGACGCGAAGCTGCCATGGATCCAGCCTACCGGCGGTCACCGACACCGCTCCGCGTGATCGACCGCGCCGGACCGCCGATCAGTCGATCCGTCGTGCCTCCGGGCGTCGCCGCACCGCCAGCAGCACGACGCCTGCGACGAGCAGCACGGGACCGAGGACAGCCCACCACAGCGGTGCCATTCCGCTCGAGGCGAGCTGGATCGAGACGGATGCCGAGGCGTCGTTGTTCGTGAGGTCCGGGTCGTGCGTCTCCGCGGAGATGCTCGCGGCGTTGGCGACCTCTGCACCGGCTGCGCGCGCGTCCACCGACGTGCCGATCTCGAACTCGATGAAGGCACCCGCAGCGACCGACGCCGATGTGCAGGTGACGATCGCTCCCGCAGCAGCACAGCCCGCGGGGACGTCGGTGACGGTCAGTCCCGCGGGCAGGGTGTCGGTGACCACCGCCGCCGTCGCATCGTCGGGGCCGTGGTTCGCAACCTGGAGGATCCACGTCACCGGGTCGCCCGGTGCGACCGCGGCGGTGAGCGCACGCTTCGCGATCGAGAGGTCGGCGAAGGCCACCGTGGGCGGGGTGCTCGCGGACGTGAAGTTGTCGGAGTAGTCGGAATCCTGCTCTGCCGGATAGACCGAGGCGTTGTTGGTGAGGACCGTCCCCGGCGGCACGTCGTCCGGAACCAGGGCGAAGCTCGAGAACTGCAGGCTCGTGCCGGCGGGGATGGTGCCGAGGTTGCACGACGCCCACCCGGATCGCACGGTCACCCCCGACTGCACGCCCACCGGCTGCGGCTCGCTCTCGCATCCTGGCGCCGTCGTGCCGTCGTGGATGAGCGGGTCCTCGGGGAAATCGTAGAAGTACACGTTGGTGGCATCGACCGTGCTGAGGTTCGTCACCGTGATCGCCCACTCGAGGCGCGACCCGGCACCGATCGGACCCCTGTCGACGAGCACCTTGGTGATCGCGATGTTCGTGAGCGGCGGTGTCACGTAGGTCCAGCCGCTCAGGCGCACATAGCCGATGAAGTCTGTGAACTCGCGCTGCCCCGCGTTGCCGGTCGCGGTGTAGTCCACCTTGACCCTGCCTTCGACGCTGTCGAAGAGCGCCCCGCCCTGATACTGGATCGACGCCACGCAGCTGCCGCCGACCGGCAGCGCGGCGGTGCACGTGCCGGGGTCGAGGAGGAATGCCGGCTCGACGGACGTGAGCGCAAGCGGTGAGAGCGGCACGGCCGCCGTGTTCGTGAACGTGACCGTCTGCGCGGGGCTGAGTGTGGCGGGCGGCGCCGTGAACGACAGCGACCGCGGCTCGATGTCGAGCGAGTGCACGAGAGCCGTGTACGGCAGGTACACCTGATCCGTGGCGACGCCGCCCGCGCCGCTCGCTGTCCATCCGCGGCCGCCCTGCACCGACGTGAGCGGGGCGAGGTAGACGCTCGGGTTGAACACGACGCTCATGGTGCACACGGCACCCGCCGCCAGGAAGCGCGACGTGCTGAACACGCTCATGCCGGGGCACGCACCGCCCGACGTCTCCGACAGCGCGGCGTCGGGCGCAGGCGTGTACCACCCGCTCGTCGACAGCGTCACGTCCTGCAGCGCGGTGATCGTGTAGGTCATGGTGATGTTCGGATCGCCGAACGCCACGTCGTCGCCGAAGTTGAGTCCGGTGACGGAGACGACCACGTAGTCCGCCATCGTCGCGGCGGAGGCACTGCTCACGGGCACCACCGCCGCCGCCGCCCCCACGGCGATCGCGGCGAGGATCGCCGACCATCGTCTACTGCTCATCATGATCCCTCGTCGCTGCGCGTCTGCACGCAACTGAGGCTGACAGTAGTCCTGCGGTGCGGGCGGGACAACAGGTTGTCCGACGCCGGGTCATCCCGACCGTCTCTCGGTCCAGATCTGCAGCTCGCCATCGTGGAGCCCCAGGAGGATGCGCCCTCGCTGGTCCGTACGCACCACCTGTGCGCCCGTCGCCGCGAGAACGTCGAGCGTCTCCTGTCGAGGATGGCCGTAGTCGTTGTCGGCACCGACGCTGATCACGGCCACACGTGCTCCGATCGCTTCGTAGAGGCCGGGATCCTGATCCGCACTGCCGTGGTGGGCGACTTTGACCACGGCGTACCGGCCGATATGTACGGTGCGCGCGAGCATGCGCTGGGGCTGCGCCGACAGGTCGCCGAGGAACAGCGAGTGGGGCACGTCCCCGCCGTCGATGTCGAGCACCACACTCGCGTCGTTACTCGTGGGGAACACCCGGGACGAAGGCTGTGGCCAGAGCACCCGCCACGTCGCCGACCCGAGTATGCCGTGCTGGCCGGCGGAGGCCTCATCGAGGCGAGCACCCGCGGAAGCGAGACCATCGAGCAGGTGCTGATCGGAACCTTCGGCGACCGGACCGTGGAGGACCGCATCGACCCGGCCCCGGAGAGCGGGCGCACCACCGACGTGATCGGCGTCGAAGTGCGTGAGCACGAGCAGGTCGATGCGATCGACACCGAGCGAGCGCAGACAGTCCGAGAGCGGGTCCGGCTCAGGTCCGGTGTCGATCAGCGCGACCGCGTTCTCCGAGCGTACGAGCACGGCATCTCCCTGCCCCACGTCGCACGCGGCGATCGACCATCCCCCGGGTGTCGCGACCGTGGCGAGCGGACCGTTCAACAGCAGCCGCGCACCGCCGAGAGAGAGGACCACGATGAGCACCCCGGCCGCCCCGCGCCGCAGCAGTCGATCGCCGCGAACGGTCACCGTGCCAGGTCTCGCGACCCGGGCGCGCATCAACACGATCACGAGGGAGGCGCTCACGACCGTGACCAGCAGAGCGCTGCCGATCCCCGCCGGAAGCAGGATCTGCGCGCCCGGCATCCGCGCAGTGGTCATGGCGGTTGCCGCGATCCAGGCGGACGGGAGCCAGGCGCACGCCGTGAGCAGGTCGGCGAGCAACGGAATCGGGGCGGAGAGGCACGCGAGGAGTCCGATCACCGTGGCGACCGGAGCTGCCGGTTCGGCGATGAGGTTCGCTGCGATCCCGATCAGCGACTGCTGCTCGGCGAACAGCGCGATGATCGGGCCGCACGCCAGCTGCGCGGCGAGGGGCACGGCGAGAGCAAGCGCCACCGGGGCGGGCATGAACCGTCCGATCCCCCGCGCCAGTGGCGGCGCGAGCAGGATGAGCGCTCCGCTGGCCGCGACGGACAGAGCGAAACCCGGTGTCGCCGCCAACCACGGATCGGCGAGGACGATGCCGACCGCGCACAGCGCCAGCATCCCCGCGCCGGCGCTCGGTCTGCCGAGCAGGACCGTGAGCATGCCCACGGCCGCCATCACCGCGGCGCGGATGACGCTCGGCTCCGGCGTGACCAGCACGACGAACCCGGCGAGTCCGACGAGCGAAAGGACCACGCGGAGGGCCCGCCCTCCCCCGCACAGCGCCGTGAGCGCGAAGATCGCGCCGACGACGATCGCGCAGTTCGCTCCGGATACCGCGGTGAGGTGGCTGAGGCCGCTCGTGCGCATGTCGTCGTTCAACGCCGCCGACACGGCACGGGTGTCTCCGACCGCAAGCCCCGGCAGCAGCCCCGCCCCGGGTTCCGGAAGGCGCTGCGACCTCTCGATGAAGGCTTCCTTGATCCTGGCCGCCGTACCGAAGACGCCCGAGGCCGGTGCAACGACCTCGGCATCGCTCGCGAAGACCACCAGCGCCGAGCGCTCCCCCGCGTCCGTGGCCGCGGCCTCCCCCACCACGCGGATACGCGCGCCCAGCTCGAATCCCGCCGCAGGCTCGACGCCGATCCGTACCGGTGCCGCCGCCCCGGAGACCCTTCCGGGTGATCCGATTCCGGTCGCCAGCGCTTCGACCCACAGGCGTCCATCACGCCCGATCGATCCGGAAGAGGTGATCTCCGCACTGACCTCCACCACGCGTCCGTCCCACGCCGACGCACGCTCGCGCGAGGGAAGGGCGAGAGCGACGGAGAGCGCGGCCCCGGCTGCGGCGGCGAGAGCGACGACCACGAGTCCACCGGAACGCAGACGACCGACGGTCCGATGCCGTCTCTGCCGCCGACGCGAGACGAGCAGCACCACCACGGTGACCGCCGCGAGCAGGCATCCACCCACACACACCCACGAGAGGGCCGGCACGAAGACGCACAGGAGGGCCGCGGCCCAGGCGGCCAGCGCCAGCGGCACGAGCCGAAGATCGCGCGCTTTCACACCCGGACCCCGTCGCGCATGCCCTCGAGCAGCTTCTCGCCGATACCGGGAACCGCCAGCAGATCATCCACCGACTGGAAGCGGCCGTTCTCCTCTCGCCAGGCGATGATGCGCTCCGCGAGCGCGGGCCCGATGCGCGGAAGCGTTTCCAGCGCCGCCTGATCCGCCGCGTTCAGATCGATGCGCGTGTCCCCCGGGGTGGCCGCTCCCGGCGACGCTGCGGTGGGTGCCCCCACAGTCGGCACCAGGATCTGCTCTCCGTCTTCGACCGCGCGCGCCAGATTGATCGCGGTCAGATCCGCGTCGTCGGTGGTTCCACCCGCCGCACCGACGGCATCGACGAGGCGGGCGTCGAGGTCGAGAACGTAGAGTCCCGGTTTCTCGACCGCACCCAGGACGTGCACATAGAGTTCTCCGGACGGGCCGGTCGTGGCCTCGACGTCGGCCACCGACACGGATTCCATCGGCGCCGCCTGGCCGCGCAGGATGCCGAAGCCGACCGCCGCCGACAGCACCACGAGGGCGAGGATCACCGCCGCGCCGACGCTGAGACGCGCACGCCGTCGAGGAGGACGAGGAGATACCTGCGGGGAAGCCATCCGGCCACGCTAGGCGCGACGGATCACCCCGACTCACGCAGGAACACTGCCACCGTGGACAACCCGCACGGGTCGTCCACGGTGGAGGAGCTGATCAGCCCTTGACGACGAAGCTGACGATCTTCGGAGCCCGCACGACGACCTTGACGATCTCCTTGTCGCCGAGCGAGCGGATCACCCGCTCGTCCGCACGCGCCAGCGCTTCGAGCTCGGCCTCGCCGATGCGCGCCGGAACCTCGAGCTGCGCACGGACCTTGCCGCCGATCTGCACGACTGCGGTGACGGTGTCCTCGACGAGCAGGGACGGATCGGCCGAACGCCAGGTCACCAGGCCCACGGAAGGCTCGTGACCGAGCATCTCCCAGATCTCCTCCGCAGTGTGCGGGGCGATGAGGTCGAGCATCACGGCGATCGTCTCGGCGGCCTCGCGCACGGCAGGGTCCGCCGCACCCGCCGCGCCGTCGATGGTCTTGCGCGTGACGTTGACGAGTTCCATGAGACGCGCGACGAGCACGTTGAACTTCGTCTGCTCGACCAGTGCCGGCGCCTCCGCCAGCAGCTTGTGCGTGGCGCGACGCAGCGCGGCGTCGCCGCCGTCGAACACGACGTCCACGGGACTGGAGACCTCGCCGGCGATTCGCAGCGCGCGGGACAGGAACTTCTGCGCACCGGTCGTCGAGACGTCGGCCCAGTCCTTGTCGTCCTCCACGGGGCCCGCGAAGGCGAGCCCGACACGCAGAGCATCGGCACCGTGAGCGTCGAGCTCCTCCTGGAAGAGCACCAGGTTGCCCTTGCTCTTGGACATCTTCTGCCCGTCCAGCAGCACCATGCCCTGGTTGATCAGGTTCGAGAACGGCTCGGTGAAGTCGATCAGGCCCATGTCGAACAGCACCTTCGTGATGAAGCGCGCGTACAGCAGGTGCAGGATCGCGTGCTCAACACCCCCGATGTACGAGTCGACCGGCGCCCAACGCGAAGCCTCCGCGGGGTCGAACGCCATGACGTCGCTGTTCGGCGAGAGGAAGCGCAGGAAATACCACGAGCTGTCGACGAACGTGTCCATCGTGTCGGGGTCGCGCAGCACCGGGTCGCCCGTCTCGGGGTCGGTCGTGCGTACCCAGCTCTCGGCGCCGCCCAGCGGGGATGTGCCCTTGGGCTTGAGGTCGAGTCCTTCGACGCTCGGCAGCTTCACCGGCAGCTTGTCCTCGGGGACGGGGATGATCCGGCCGTCCTCGCCGTGCAGCATCGGAATCGGGGTGCCCCAGAAGCGCTGACGCGAGATCAGCCAGTCGCGCAGACGGTAGTTCTTCGCGGCACGACCGGTGCCGGAGGTCTCCAGCTGCTCGATCGCGCGGGCGATCGCATTGCGCTTGGACAGTCCGTTCAGCGCGCCGGAGTTGATCATGCGACCCTCACCCGTGAGGGCGACTCCCGTGGATGCCGGGTTCTGCTCGTCCAGCGCAGCACCCGTGTCGATCGGCACGCCGTCCTCGTCGACCTCGATCACCGGCATCGCACCCGTGATGGGCGCCGTGGTGTCGACGACGACCTTGACCGGCAGGTCGAAGGCACGCGCGAAGTCGAGGTCGCGCTGGTCGTGGGCGGGAACCGCCATGACCGCACCGTGACCGTAGTCGGCCAGCACGTAGTCGGCGGCCCACACCGGCAGCTTCTCGCCGTTCACCGGGTTGATCGCGTAGCGCTCCAGGAACACACCGGTCTTCGGGCGGTCCGTGGACTGCCGGGTGATGTCGGTCTCCTTCTGCACCTGCTCCAGGTAGTCCTGGAAACGCACCCGCACGTCAGCGGGCGCACCGGCCGCGAGCTCGGCGGCCAGGTCGGAGTCGGGGGCCACCACGAAGAACGTCGCACCGTGCAGCGTGTCGGGGCGCGTCGAGAACACCGTGACCGGCTCCTCGCGACCCTCGATGCGGAAGTCCACATCGGCGCCGATCGAGCGGCCGATCCAGTTGCGCTGCATCTGCAGCACCTTGTGCGGCCAGAAGCCCTCGAGCTGGTTCAGGTCGTCGAGCAGGCGGTCGGCATAGTCGGTGATGCGGAAGTACCACTGCGTGAGCTTCTTCTTGACGACCTCGTAGCCGCAGCGCTCGCAGCGTCCATCGACGACCTGCTCGTTCGCCAGAACCGTCTGGTCGTTCGGGCACCAGTTGACCGCGCTCTTCTTGCGGTAGGCCAGCCCCCGCTCGTACAGCTTCAGGAACAGCCACTGGTTCCAGTGGTAGTACTCCGGGTCGGACGTGTGCAGCTCGCGGCTCCAGTCGAACGAGACGCCGTACTGCTCGAAGCCGAGCTTCTGCTGCGCGATGTTCTGATAGGTCCACTCCCGCGGGTCGGCGCCCTGACGGATCGCTGCGTTCTCGGCGGGCAGGCCGAACGAGTCCCATCCGATGGGGTTGAGCACGTTGTGCCCGCGGTGCCGCCAGAACCGGGCCACGATGTCGGAGTACAGGTAGTTCTCGGCGTGCCCCATGTGCAGGTCGCCGGAGGGGTACGGGAACATCGCGAGCACGTACCGTCGCGGCCGCGTGTCGTCGTCGCCGCCCGTGAGGAAGGTCCCGTTCTCCGCCCAGTACTTCTGCCACTTGTTCTGGATGGCGTGCGCCGACGGGGTCTCCTCGTCGGCAGGAGCGGTGGACAGGTTCTCAGACAACGAACGCACGACCAATCTGAAGGAAAAAGCGGGATCAGTTCAGGATATCGGAACGCCAGAGCCCAGGCATTTCCGCCCCGAGTGCGGCGAGCGGCGCCCGCGCCTTCGTCGCGACCTCGGCGACCTCGGCGGCGGGGACGGATCCCCAGGTGATGCCGCCCCCGGCTCCGACGACGGCACGCTCCTCGTCGATCACGAGGCTGCGGATGACCATGGCGAGATCCAGGACCCCATCCCCGCCGATATAGCCGAAGCATCCGGCGTAGACGCCGCGCGGCCCGCCCTCCAGCTCGTGCAGTCGCGTCATGGCGGACAGCTTCGGCGCCCCGGTCATGCTGCCGGCGGGGAACGCCGCCTCGAACAGCGCCCCGACCGTGGTCCCTGCGGCCGCGGTGCCGCTCACGGTGCTCACGAGCTGGTGCACCGCCGGGTAGCTCTCCACGACCCAGAGGCCGTCGACACGGATGCTCCCGGGATCGCACACCCGGGAGAGGTCGTTGCGCATCAGGTCGACGATCATCACGTTCTCCGCGCGCTCCTTGCGGTCGATCCGCAGTTCCGCGGCGAGCGCGGCGTCGACGACAGGGTCTGTGGAGCGGGGCCTGGTCCCCTTGATGGGACGTGTACGGATGACTCCGCCCGAGGCGTGCAGGAACTGCTCCGGACTGGCGCTGAGCAGCGTGCGCCCGCTGATGCGCAGGAATCCTCCGTGGTGCGCGGGCGTGGCCGTCCGGAGGCGCTGGTACACGGCGACCGCATCGTGGGGGCCGTCGACCGTGAAGCGCGTGGTGAGGCACAGCTGGTAGGCGATACCGGCGCGGATGAGGTCTCGGCAGCGTTCGATCAGCGCGGCGTACTCGGCAGGGTCGTGTCGGGCCGTGGCGATGCGCGGCACGGCGGGGGCGGTGTGGTCGGCTGCGGCGAGCGCTCCGACCACTCCGATCTCGCGCGCCCAGGACTCCTCTTCTTCCGGACCGCTGAGCGTCCACACCGCGCCCGACGCATGGTCGAACGCCACCATGCGTGTCACGTGCATCCAGGAGAACTGTCCCCTGCGTGTTTCCCGGCTCACGGGTGCACCCGCCGCGGCGGCTCCGCTCTCGTAATCGCGCCAGCCCACCCAGCCGCCCAGGAACGGCGGCAGTCCGGGAGCGGGAGCCGCGGCGTCGAGGCGCACGTCCTCGGGGAGATCCGCCGGCTCCCCCGTGCCGATGAAGCTCCACCCCTCGGTGGCGGCGGCACCGGCATCGAGCCAGAACACCTCGGATGCCCGGCTCTCGAGCATCCGGAACACCGCGGAGGGCTGCACCGGCGCACGCAGCAGGTGGGGGGTCAGGCGGTCAGGCACCTTGCCAGCCTAGAACCGGACCGCTCCCGTATTCTCTTGGGGGTGAACGACCTCCTGCTCTGGCTTCTCGACACCGTGCAGTCGATCGGTCCGGTTCCCCGCACTCTCCTGGCCGGCGTCGCGGTCATGCTCGAGACCAGCATCCTGATCGGTCTCATCGTCCCCGGAGACACGATCGTGATCATCGCGTCCATGGGCGTCGCGACTCCGCTCGAGGGCATCGCGATGGGCATCGCCGTCGTGATCGGCGCCCTGATCGGCGAGAGCATCGGCTTCTGGCTCGGACGGTGGCTGGGCCCCCGCATCCGCGTCTCCTGGCTCGGGCGGCGCATCGGCGAGGACAACTGGGTCCGTGCGGAGAACTACCTCGCCCGCCGCGGAGGCATCGCGATCTTCCTCTCCCGCTTCCTGCCCGTGCTGCACTCGCTCGTCCCCCTCACCGTCGGCATGAGCGAGTACCCGTACCGCCGATTCCTGGCCTGGACCGCACCGGCCTGCGCCATCTGGGCCACGGCGTACGTGAGCGTCACCTCGCTCGCCGCCGGGAGCTTCCGTGAGCTGGTGGACCGGGTGCACTACGCGGGATACATCTTCGTCGGCGTGATCGCCCTCTTCCTGCTGCTCGCGTTCCTGGGCAAGAAGCTGCTGCAGCGGCTGGAGGCCCGTCACCTGGAGGCCCCGGAGGCAGAGCGCGACGCCGACGTGAAAGACTGAGGCAATGGCTTCCGCACCCCCGGCGCCCCGGATCCACTGGTTCGCCCGACTCGAACACCGCCTGCACGTCTGGCGTGAAGGTCGTGCGCGCCGTCGTGGACGGGTCGCGACGATCCTCCCGTTCCCCGGATACGGCGGACCGGGCTGGGTGCGGGTCGTCGGTCGAGTGCTGATCGTGCCGCCGCAGCGCCGCACGCGTGACGGTGAGCCCGCGAGCGTGCGCGGCTGGCGCAGCTTCGTGGGGATCCCCGTGGGGTTCGCCGCGGTGAGCGTGCATGTGGGCGACACCACGCATCAGGTGGTGGCCGACCGCGGCGGTGTGGTCGACGCGAAGATCAACGTCGACCTCGAACCCGGCTGGCAGACGTTCACCTTCTCGGTCGAAGGACAGGAGCCGGTGGAGGCACGGGTGTTCGTCGTCGCCGAGGGCACCACGTTCGGCGTGGTCTCCGATGTCGACGACACCGTGATGGTGACCGCGCTCCCGCGCCCCTTCGTGGCGTTCTGGAACTCGTTCGTGCTGGACGAGCACGCCCGTCTGCCCGTCCCCGGTATGGCCGTGCTGCTCGATCAGCTCCTGCGCCAGCACCCCGGCGCCCCCATGGTGTACCTCTCCACGGGCGCGTGGAACGTCGCGCCGACGCTCTGGAGGTTCCTCGGACGCCACCTGTTCCCCGCGGGGTCGATGCTCCTCACCGACTGGGGCCCTACGCATGAGCGCTGGTTCCGCAGCGGCCGCGAGCACAAGCTCACCAACCTCCGCCGACTCGCGACCGAGTTCCCGGATGTGAAGTGGCTGCTGATCGGCGACGACGGACAGCACGACGAGGCGATCTACAGCCAGTTCATGGACGAGTACCCCGATTCCGTGGCCGGCGTCGCCATCCGTCGTCTGCTTCCCGCGGAGGCCGTGCTCGCCGGTGGTCGCGCGGGACGCGAACCGCACTCCGACGATGTCGCCCCCTGGGTGAGCGCCGAGGACGGCGCAGGGTTGCGCGACCTGCTCGGCGAAGCCGGCATCCTGCACTGACATGGCGATCGCCCGCCCGGACTGGCTCCTCCGCGAAGAGGCGCATCAGGCGCGCGCCGATGCCCTGACCGCGGCCCACCGCGAGCGCGCGGCCCGCTCCGAGAAGCATCCGGTGTGGGACTTCCTGTTCACCTACTACTCGTACAAGCCCGCACAGCTGCGGCGCTGGCATCCCGGGGCGGGGGTCGAGCTCGCCGATGCCGCCGACCGCCTCGGCTGGCGCTGGTACTCCCCCGGAGCCACGGCAGGCAGTGCGGTTCCCGATGCCGACGCCTTCGCCCACGAGAAGCCCGAACTGGCCGATCTCATCGAGCGGATGCTGCGGCGCACGGCTTCGCGACCGGGGCAGTTCGGCTGCTTCGGGCTGCACGAGTGGGCCATGGTGTATCGCGCCGACGAACACCGTCATCCGGTGCCGTTGCGGTTGGGGCAGGCAGGCACGGACGCCGTCGTCGAGAATCACGACCTGCGCTGCACGCACTTCGACGCGTTCCGGTTCTTCACCCCGGAGGCCGTCCCCCGCAATCGCACGTCCTTGAGCCGGGACGACCAGCCCCTGTTCGAGCAGCCGGGTTGCCTGCACGCCGGTATGGACCTCTACAAGTGGGCCACGAAGCTCGGGCCGCTCATCCCCGGCGAGCTGCTGCTCGACACCTTCGAGCTCGCGCGCGACATCCGCCTCCTCGACATGGAGGCCGCACCCTACGATCTCTCCGCCTGGGATATCGCCCCCGTGCCCGTCGAGACCCCCGAGGGGAAGGCGGAGTACGTGCGGCGACAGCGGGCGTTCGCGGATCGCGGCACCGCACTGCGCACCGCCCTACTGGACGCCTGGCTCGACACGCGCGCCCGCGACGCGGCCTGACGCTCAGCCCGCCGGTTCGCAGTCGGAGCAGACCGCCCACTGCGCGGTCGCCGCCGAGGCCTGCAGCCGCAGCGTCATGACACGCGTCGCCGCCTCCTCGAGCCGTTCCGGCGGAAGCGCGCCCGAGTCCACGGCCGCCGCGATCCCCGCCGCCATGCGCCCCGCTGTCTGCGCGTCGGACCCGGCGATCATGAGCACCAGATCGTTCCCGGCAGCGACGGCCGCCACACCGTTCGCCACCGGATCGGCATATGCCGGATCGCCGGACGACAGCAGCATCCCGAGGTCGTCCGTGACCGCGACTCCCTCGAAGCCGAGCTCCTCCCTGGCGATCCGATGCCAGGTCGGCGAGAGCGAGGCCGGAAGCGGATCGATCGCCGGATATGAGAGATGCCCGTACATCAGCAGCGATGCTCCCGCGTCGATCCCCGCCTCGAACGGCACCGCCTCAGTTGCCCTCCACTCGCCCATCCCCATCGACGAGCTCGGGATCGCGTGATGCGAGTCCCCGGAAGGCGCACCGTGCCCGGGAAAGTGCTTGAGCGTGGATGCCACGAACTGCTCCTGCGCCGTGGTCGCCGCCGCCACCCGGTCGGCCGCGCTCGACGGATCGGTGCCGAGCGCACGACCGTAGATGAACGAGCCGGGGTCGCCGGTGACGTCGGCGACCGTGCCGAAGTTCACGGTGATCCCCGCTCGGGCGACGAGCGAGCCGCGCGCGCTGAACGCGGCAGCCGTACCCGCGACGGGAAGCTGTTTCAGGGAGGTGGACGCCGCGAAGTCGTCGCCGACCAGGCGCGAGACCAGACCTCCCTCCTGATCCACTGCGATCAACGGCGGGAGGGCGGGGTCGATCGTGAGAGCCGCGGTGAGAGCCTGCAGCTCGGCTTCGGTCGCCGGAATGTTGGCGCCCATCAGGATGAAGCCGCCCAGTCCCGTGGACATGTAGGCGTGGAGCGCCGCCGGATCGGTGCCGGGGATGTGCCCCATCACGATCGTGGATGCCCGCTCGGCCACCGACATCTGCTGCACCATCGCCGCCGCCCGATCGGCGAGAGTGCTCTCCGCGACCGCGGTCGCAGCATCGTCCCGCACCGAGCTCGCCCCTGTCGCCGCCGTCGCCGCCGGGCCGACCGCCAGCCCGCACACGAGGGCGACCAGTGCGCCCGCCGCCCAGGCGCGGTTCTGCATCATCTCGGCCCCCGCGCCGTGTCCGGGATCAGCAGGCGAGCGCCTGAGCGATCGGGACGGCGGCGGCCTCGTCGCCGTTGCCGAACCGGATGGTGCGCCCGATCGTGCAGGGCTCCTGCAGAGACGCGGCGATCACGGCCGCGACATCCGCCCGCGAGACGGCGCCTCGTCCCTCCGGGTCGAGCTGGATGCGTCCGGTGGGCTCGTCGAACGTGAGGGTTCCGGGCGCGAGGATCGTGCCCTCCAGGCCGGTGCCCCGCAGGTGCTCGTCGGCGGCCCACTTGGCGTCGGCATACGGGAAGAACGAATCGCCCTGCGGCACGCCGTGGTCGGCGGTCGATCCGAGCCACGACACCATCACGTAGCGGCGCACTCCTGCTCGCTCGGCCGCGTTCATGGAGCGCTGCGCGGCATCACGGTCGACGGCGTACGTGCGCTCCGGCGACCCGCCTCCGGCGCCGGCCGACCACACGACCGCGTCATGCCCGCGGATGATCTCGGCGAGCGCCTCGACATCCAGCTGCTCGACGTCGGCGACGAGGGCACGGGCCCCGGCCTCCTCCACCTCGGCGGAATGGTCGGGGTTGCGGATCACGCCGGTCACCTCGTCGCCACGGGCGGTGAGCAGTGGCGCGAGGAGCAGGGCGATGCGGCCGTGGCCGCCGAAGACGAGGATGCGCGACATACCCTCACCCTACGCGCCGGATCGGACGTCAGCGCGGGGTCTGCTCGCTGTCGATCACGAACGCCTGCGGGTGACCGGGCAGGTAGCGCACCTCCACCGGTTCGCCGCTCGGGAAGTAGACGTCGCGGTCCGGGTACACGGCCGAGGTGAAGAAGTTGCTCTCCAGCGTGTACTCCACCCCCTCCGTCGTCGTGAACGTCACCCAATCGCCGTCCATGGTCCCGGTCGCCGTCGTGCCGTTGTCGTAGATGTACGCGCGGGTGACCGGGACGCCGACGAGGCTGAGGATTCCGATCACGAGTGACGCCAGCATCACGAACGCGAGGATGCGGAACACGACGCGCACGATGGTCCCGACCACCTGGCCTCGCGGGCGGCTGCTTCCCTGCGGCAGTCCCTCGCGCTCACGGATGCTGCGCAGCGCACCGCCGGGCGTCGCCCCGCGCACCGACATCGCGAACAGCCCGAGGATCGAGAAGCCGGCGATGAACACCATGGCGTAGCCGTGCGCCGCCGGGAAATTGACCAGCCAGATCACCGTGTCCATCGGGTTCATCGTCCCGCCTCCTGCTCGATGGTCACCGCGACCGTGTGCGGATCCTCCCGCCGGTAGAACGCCCAGATCGGCGCCCCCACCTGCAGGTGCGGGATCGCCTGCGGGTACACGAACACCGTCGTGTCGGCCTCCCAGGTCGGCGCGCCCTCCGGGGCCATCAGCACCCGGAGCGCCAGTTCGCTCTGCCCTGCGAGGCGGCGTCCGGTCGGCCGGACCGTGAGAACCGATGCGGGCACCTGGATGCCGGAGGTACGGGCACGCACCTGACTCGGGTCGATCAGCCCGCGCTCGATGCGCCACTGCAGCATCGCCTCGCGGACCGCCGGATCCGTGAGGTCGGCCAGCTCGACCGTGTCCTTGTCCGTCAGGCTGTAGCGCACCGGGACCGGGAGTCCGACCTGCACTGTCGCCAGATCCACCCCGTCCACGAGCATCCGGAGCTGCCCGATGAAGTCCTCTGCCCCGCTCGGACTCACCCGGATGAAGATGTCGTACTGCGGCACGTCGTTGACGGTCAGCCCGGTGCGCGACACCTCCACGATCGTGCCGACCGCGATCCGGGCATCCCCGCGCACGGTCTTGCGGCGCCCGAGGCCGGACAGCATCCCGCCGAACGTCAGCAACAGTCCCCAGGCGACACCGATGATGATCGGGCCGCCGAGCGTGTCCTCACCGGCGAACGGGAGGATCGAATGCCGCTGGTCGACCCCGAACAGCCCTTCGCCGACCCAGATGAGCAGCCACGCCGACAGGAGCAGCCAGACGACGGCGAAGATCACGCGGAGCATGCCCTCAGCGTAGCGAGCCGCTGCGACGTCCCGGTGCCGTCCGTTGGGCCCGGGTGTCGCCGCCTGCGGAACCCGGTCCCCTACAATCGGGACAACGATGCCGACCCGAGACGGCATCCCTCCGGATGGCAGGACGATGACGCCCACCCCTTCGACCGAACGCGAGCTAACCGCGCCCGTGTCCCTCACCCGCGCCGACGGCGGACTGAACCCGGCCGCTTTGGGATGGTCGCGCACGCCCCTGCACGACACCGGAGGTATTCCCGGACGCGGATCGTGGGGACGCAACAAGCGCTGGGAGTACTGGAATGTGATGACGCCCGCTCACATCGTGGCCCTCACCGTCTCGTGCGTCGACTACATGTCACTGCACGAGATCTGGGTGCTCGATCGGGCGACCGGCGAATCCGTGGGCACGACCGTGATCTCCCCCGGAAGCCGCAGCGCACGACTGCCGGCGTCCCTCGGAGATGGCCCGGCACGGGCGCGCACGAAGCGCATCACGATCGACATCGACGAGACGTTCGACGGCACCCGGCTGCGCGGCAGCACGGCGCGTGCGTCCTTCGACATCCTGGCGGCTCGCCCGGCAGGGCACGACTCGCTCGGTGTCGTGGTGCCCTGGCGACGCGGAGACGAGATCACGCGATTCCAGTACACGGTGAAGGATGTCGCCCGCCCCGCCACCGGCACGGTGACGCTCGACGGGTCGTCGTTCGACGTGCCTGCCGGGAGCTGGGCGGTGCTGGATCACGGCCGCGGGCGCTGGCCGTACCGCGTGCACTGGAACTGGGCGGCAGGCTCCGGGATCGTGGACGGCCGCGTGGTCGGCCTGCAGCTCGGAGCGAAGTGGACGGATGGGTCCGGAACGACCGAGAACGCCGTGGTCGTCGACGGACATCTGTCGAAGCTCGGTGAGGAACTGGTCTGGGAGTACGACCCCGAACGCTTCATGCAGCCCTGGCGCATCCACGGTGCCACCGCGGAGCTGACGTTCACCCCGTTCTACGACAAGCGCTCGCGCACGAACGCCCTCGTCATCGCGAGTCGCACGGACCAGCTCTTCGGCGTCTGGACGGGCTGGGTACTCGACGACACCGGATCACGGGTGCGGGTCGACGGCATCGAGGGATTCGCCGAAGAGGTGCTCAACCGCTGGTGACGGTGGCATCGATCGACTGCAGCGCACGCTGCACTCCCTTGGCGGCGGATCGTCCTGCACGATTCGCGCCGATCGTGCTGGCCGAGGGTCCGTAGCCGACCAGCTGCACACGCGGATCGGCGACCGCGGTGGTTCCGCGTCCGTTGCGGTCCAGCTGGATCCCGCCCGCCGCGCTGCGCAGATGCAGGGGTGCGAGGTGACTGATCGCCGGACGGAATCCGGTCGCCCAGAGGATCACATCGACGGGCTCGAATGCGCCGTCGGGCCAGCGCACGCCGTCGGGTTCGATGCGCGTGAACATCGGTCGGCGATCGGCGTAGGCCCCGAGTCGTTCCGCCTCCCGCTCCTGCGGGCGCAGCATCAGTCCGGTGACGCTCACGACGCTCTCGGGCGGGAGACCCTGAGCGACCCGCTGCTCGACGAGTGCGACCGCGGCCGCTCCGGCCTCCGGGTCGATGTCGTCGGTCCGCCAGACCGGTGGGCGGCGGGTGACCCACAGCGTCTGGGTGAGCGGAGCCAGCGCGCCGAGGAACTGCACGGCCGAGGCGCCGCCGCCGACCACGAGCACCCGCTTGCCGATGAAGTGCTCGGGCCCCGGGTAGTCCACGGTGTGCAGCTGCTCCCCGAGGAACGTCTCCATCCCCGGCACGTGCGGCAGGAAGGGATGCGTCCACGTTCCGGTCGCATTGACGAGCGTGCGGGTGACCCACTCCCCCTGGCGGGCGCGCACGACGAGAAGTCCGTCCTGATCCTCGACACGGTCGACGTGGACCGGGCGCAGGATCGGCAGCGCATGCTTCTGCTCGTAAGCGGAAAAGGTCGCGGGCACCGCCACGTTCGCGCGGGCACCGTCGCGCGGCGGCGGGGTGTCACCCGGGAGCTCGGCGACGCCGTGCACGTCCCGCATCGTCAACGCGTCCCACCGGTGCTGCCAGGCGCCACCCGGATGCTCATCCGCGTCGAGGACGACGTGCGAGATCCCCAGGCGGGACAGGTGGAACGAGGCCGACAGACCGGCCTGGCCTGCGCCGATCACGAGACTGTCGAGGATGCTCACACTGGTCAGAACGTCGCGCTCCCCCGCGTTGTTCCACGGGGTGAGACGCGCCCGGGATCCCCGCCCCGATTGGTGTTCGCGCGGATTCGTGTAGTACTCTTTTCAAGTTGCTCCGGCTCGTCCGGAGGAGTGAATGGGCCTGTGGCGCAGCTGGTAGCGCACCTGCATGGCATGCAGGGGGTCAGGGGTTCGAGTCCCCTCAGGTCCACCACACGAAGGGCCGGAGTTCTACGGAGCTCCGGCCCTTTCCCGTCCCACGCGAAGGTGTGCCGCTCGCCCGTAGACTCGAGGCATGGCAGCGGTGACGCGCCCCGGACGGGGCAGGGCGAGCGTCTTCCGCGGCGTGCTCCTCGCCGTGCTGCTCGTCACGGCGGTCATCGTCGGCCTCCTCGCGATGCACACCCTCAACCTGCACGGGACTGCCGCCGCCGACGCTCCCGCCGCGATGTCGATGTCGGCCTCCGCGCACGAGTCCGACCACGTCGGCACGGCCATGTCCGCCCACGGCGGTGCCGCAGGCGAAGACAGCACGTCGTGCGCCGGCTGCGGCACCGACGACCATGCAGGCATGGCGATGATGTGCGTGCTGGCGCTCCTGCTCGTCCTGCTCCTCGTGGTTCCGCCGAGCGCGTTGCGCGGCTGGACGAGAGCCGCACTCCTGACGCCACTCGCCGAGACCTTCACCGCACGGCTCCCCCGCGCGCCCTCCCTGCACGTTCTCTGCATCAGTCGCACCTGAGCGGCCGGTGGCCCGAGCGCTCCCGCGCACCGGGTCACGTCCCCCTCACTCTCGCGCACCGCCGCTCCGGCGTGCGCGCACACGACGATGCGTATTGGAGAACACCCATGAAGATTCGCGCTGCGGCCACGGCCGCACTCGCCCTGTCCGCCGTCCTCGCCCTGTCCGGCTGCACCGCCAGCACGGGCGAGGATTCCATGCCCGGCATGGACCACGGCTCCTCCGCGGAGACGTCGCCCGACGTCAACGATGCCGACGTGATGTTCGCGACCATGATGATCGCGCACCACGAGCAGGCGATCGAGATGAGCGACATCATCCTCGCCGCCGACGGCGTCGCCCCGGAGGTGACGACCCTCGCGCAGCAGATCAAGGCTGCGCAGGGCCCGGAGATCGACCAGCTTGAGGGGTGGCTCGATGACTGGAGCGTCGCTGCCGCTGACCGCGACACCGACGGCATGGGCCATGGCGACGGCATGATGAGCGACGACGACCTCGCCGCCCTCCGTGCCGCCGAAGGCACAGAGGCATCGCGACTGTTCCTCGAGCAGATGATCCTGCATCACGAGGGCGCTGTCGAGATGGCGCGGGCCCAGGTCGACGGCGGGAGCGACCCCGCGGCGGTCGAACTGGCGCAGACCATCATCGACGCGCAGACCGACGAGATCCAGACGATGAAGGATCTCCTCGCCGCCCTCTGACCCCGCCGGGGCCGATGCCGCACGCCGCGGCATCGGCCCCACCCGCTCGAAGGAACACACCGTGAACACACGCAACTCGCCCGCTCCTCGCCAATTCCGCTGGCTGCCTGTCGCCCTCGCGGCCCTGCTCGCCACCGGGCTCACCCTCGCCGGCTGCGCCGCGCCGGCCACCGCCCCCGAATCGACCGACACCGACCGCTCCCCCGGTGTCGAAGAAGCCCTCGCTGCGCACGACCTGGCCGGACTCGACGTCCGCGAGGTCATCGAACGGCTCGACGCCATGCCGGTCGCCGACCGCCCCACCGACCTGGTGGCCTCCGTGCAGCCCGAAGCGCTCGTGCTCCGCGCGGCCGACGATCGAGAGGTCCGGCTGCCGATGCCCGACGACGAGGTGTACGTCTCGGTCGCGCCGTTCCGCGAGCAGACGCACGAGTGCCACTTCCACAGCCTCACGACCTGCATCGGTGAGCTCACCGACACCGAGGTGCACCTCACCCTCACCACCGATGACAGCGCGGTGCTGATCGACGAGATGCGGCGCACCTACGACAACGGCTTCGTCGGGTTCTGGGTTCCCCGCGGCATCACGGCGACCCTCACGATCACGCACGACGGTCGCAGCGGAAGCGTGCCGGTGTCGACGCGCAACGCCGACGATCGCACCTGCATCACCGACCTGCAACTGCTCTAGGACGGATGCCGGAACCACAGAAGCGCACCGCCTCGATCACCGAGGGGTGCGCTTCTGCGGTTCGGGGCGCCGTTGCCCCACGGGACCGACTACGTCGCCAGCAGGGGCGGCCGGTGCGGGATGGAGATCGGACGCGTGGCACGGCTCTCGCTGAGCATCCTCTCGACGTCTTCGAGCACCTCGAACACCGTGCCGTAGCGGCTCGCCAGCGGAAGATCACGCAGCCACGTCACCTCCACCTCGGTCTCGGCGAGCTCGTACACGCAGGCGACCACATGACGCGGATCGTTGGGTGCGTAGCGAAGGTCATTGATCAGCCACTCCGATGCCGTGATGCGTTTCAGCAGGAAGCGGGGATCCGGAAGTTCAGACATCTGGGGCCCTCCAGGACTCTCTCGAAAAGAGCCTGCGCCACCGCTGCCCACCAGGGAAGCCCCTTGACAGCGCGCGCTGACGGTGCCGCGCTTGTCGCGCTACACCCCGGTGTCCACGGCCCCTGCCGAAGCGACCTGCGCCCGCCACCACGGGGTCTCGATGAAACCGCGCTTCATGAAGACGAGCTCCATCGCCGCGTTCCACCCCCGCACGCCCTTGAGGTGGGCGATGGTCCCGGTGAGGAAGTCGTGCAGCGTCTCGGTGCTCGGCAGGATGATCTCGCAGTACAGCGAGTTCTCCTCCAGCGCCGCGGCGAGGAAGCGCACCGACACATGATGCGCGAGGGTCTGCGCGACCGAGGCGATCCGTGACGGTTCGACGCGCAGGATGAGCAGCGTCTCGGCACTCATCCCGAGCGCCGAGGCCGGTACCATCGTCACGGTCGTGAGGCAGCCGGCATTGCGCATCCGCTCGTACCGACGGCGCACGCTGCTCTCGTTCATGTCGAGCTTGTCGCCGATCGACTGGAACGAGGCGCGCCCGTTCTCGCTGAGTTCCTCGACGATCGCCCGGTCGGCATCGTCGAAGTGCGTGGGGTCGCACGTGTTCGGCGCAGGCATGTACGACTGCGGATCGCTCGTCGCCTCGGCGTGCGCGTCGTAGAGCTGCCGCCCCCAGTCGAAGCTCACCTTGTAGGTGTGCACGACCAGGTCGCTGCGCCAGCGCTCGACACCGGGGATCGCCTGCAAGTCAGTCAGGACGTGCGCGTACGTGGCGGAGTCGCCGGGGATGACGACTTCGGCGAACACGTCGAACTTGCCGGTCACGAGCGTCACGAAGCGCACGTACGGCGAGCCGATCAAGGCCTGCGCGACCCCGAGCTGCGACCCGGGCGTGCAGTTGATCCGCACGAAGAACGTCTCCACGTGCCCTTCGCTGCCCAGCGTCGGGACGATCCCGACCCGCACCAGCCCTTCGGCAAGCAGCTGCTGCCCTCGGCGGGTGACGGTCGACACCGAGGCACCCGCGAACTCGGCGATCGACGTCCAGCTCGCCCGTCCATCCTGTTGCAGCGCGACGACGATCCGTCGATCGAGATCGCTCACTTCTCTCGTCAGGTGGATGCTGCTCATCGGGTCGGCGGGTACACCCGGTGCAGGAACGTGCGCACGGCTTTCGTCCACGCCTCTGCCTCCTCGATCTGCGGGGAGTGCCCCGATTTCTCGAACACCACCATCTCGGAGTCCGGGATGAGATCGGCGATCGTCTGGCTACACGATACTGGCGTGATCCAGTCGGTCCGTCCCACGGTGATGAGTGTCGGCACACCGATCTCCGGCAGCTTCGGCTTGAGGTCGTAGTTCTTGAGGTTCACGGAGAAGGCGTAGTTGTGCGCGCGGTAGCGGTACGGCGTCGCCTGTACCTTGCGCTCGGTCGCCTCCGGGTCGTACACGAAGTCGTACAGCGGCAGGATCTCCCGCCAGCAGTCCTTGAGGTCCTCGTCGTCGTAGACCTCGCCGACATCGATGCGGTCGAACTTCTCCATGTCGATCTTCACGCGGTCGGAGGCGAGCGCGTTCTCGCGTGCGAGGTGGGCGTTGGAGTTGTCCGGCGAGGTGTCGCGCAGCACGATCGCGGCGACCCGCTCCGGGTACCGCAGGGCGTACTCCATGGCCATGAACCCGCCGTACGAGCCACCCGCCATCACGATCTTGTCCGCGCCGATCCACTCCCGCAGGCCGTCGATGTCGGCGGCCCACTGCTCGTGGCTGTACGTGCCTTCGCCCTCGCTCTGACCGCTGCCGCGCGCGTCGAACACGACCACACGGTACTCGTCCGCCAGTCGACCGAAGCTCGCACGGGGCTCGGCGCGGGATCCGAGCCCCGGCGCGCCGTGATGGGTGATGATGACCGGCGCGCCCTCCGGCCCCAGCACCTCCACGGCCAGATGGTTTCCGTTGATCTCGACCCATTCGTGGGAACCGGTGGCTGCGGCGAACTCCGGGGATACCGGCGGGGTGGTGGTCATGTTCTCTTCTCTCGATTCCGGGGCGTCAGAGCGCGATGATGCAGTCGTCGAGACTGCGGGGGTAGGTGGTCAGTGCTTCGGCGCCATCGGCGGTCACCAGCATGCTGTCGCTGATGCGGTATCCGGCGTGTCCCGGCACGTAGATGCCGGGCTCGTTCGAGACGACCATGCCCGCTTCGAGCACGGTCGCATCGCCGTCCTCCAGCCAGGGCGCCTCGTGCATCCCGAGCCCGATGCCGTGTCCCTGACGGTGGCGGATGTACTCGCCGAGGCCGGCGTCGCGGATCACGTCGAGGCAGAGGCGGTTCGCGTCGCGGCACTCGAGCCCGGCGCGGATCGTGTCGCGTCCGAGCCGCTGCGCGTCCCGGATCGTGTCGTGGTACCGGCGCTGATCGGCGGTGGGCTCTCCCAGCACGAAGGTGCGCTCCCCCTCGATGAAGCGCCCGCCGACCGCGCAGCCGAGCGAGAGCATGAAGGTGTCGCCCGCCCGGAGCCGATTGACCGACGGCAGTCCGTGCGGGAATGCGGAGTTCGCGCCGGAGTACACCAGCCCGCCGGCCAGCAGCGACGCCACGACCACGTTGCGGTGCTCCGCGTACATGATGCCGGTGCCGGCCGCGGTGACGTGCCGCTCCAGCTCCGCCTCGGTCGGAAGGTCTCCCCCGGCCGCGACGGCGTCGGTCACCAGCTGCACCCCGGCGTCGAGCATCCGATCCGTGACGCGGGCCGCCTCCCGGTGCAGCGTCACCTCCTCGGGGAACTTGACGTAGCGGGTGCGGATGAGCAGATCCGAGCCGACCAGCTCCGCCTCCGGCATCGCGTCGCGGGCGGCCGCGAGCCGGGAGAACGGCATGGTCGAGGCGAACCCGACGCGTCCGCGCGGGCGCACCGCGTCGGCGAGCACCGCGAACGGGGACACGATCCCGGGGAACTCGAAGAACGCGACGAGTTCGGCCCGCGACGACTGCGACTCGGCGTACTCGCGCTCGAGTTCCGGGAGCAGCATCACGACGCGGCCGCTCGCCTCGATCCACACGGCGACCGGGCGCTCGGACGGGTGGTGGAAGAAGCCGGTGAGGTAGGCGATGTCCTCCGGGTGGTCGGTCAGGAAGGCATCGAAGCCCTCCTCGGCCATCCGCCCGCGCACGCGGTCCTGCACCCGGTCGAAGAACTCGGGCTCCAGGCGCTGATCGAAGTCGCTCATGTCTGTCTCCTAGCGGGCGAGGTGCCGTGGGTTGCGGGCGTCGTTGTAGGCGATCGAGAGGAGCGTCGCGGAGAGCACCAGGATGAGGATCGCGATGGACGGGAACAGGGTCAGCCACCACGCGCTCACCATCGCCCCGGCCTGCTGCGCCTCGTAGAGGATGCGCCCCCACGACCACGTCGTCGGGTCTCCGAGTCCGAGGAACGCCAGTCCCGCAGCGGAGAGCACGGCCCGGGAGGCGGTCACCACCACTGACACGACGACCACCGGAGTCACGGCCGGGAGCACGTGGCGGGTGATGATCCAGACGGGCGAGGTGGTCATCAGGCGGGAGGCGTCGACGTACGGCAGACCGACCACGGTGAGCGCCTGCGAGCGCACCAGGCGCGTCACCTCGGGCCAGGAGAAGGCCGCCACGACGAAGATGATGGTCGACGTGCTCGGTCCGACGAGCGCGGCGATGAGGATCATGAGCGGCAGCACCGGCAGCGACAGCGTCATGTCGACGATCACGCTGATGATGCTGTCGAGCTTGCGGAAGTACGCGCCGAGCACCGCGATGATCGTGCCGAACACGATCGCGATCACGGAGGCCGCGACCGCGACCAGCACGCTCTGCTGCGTTCCCCAGATCACCTCGGAGAACACGTCGCGCCCGAGCGCGTCCGTCCCGAACCAGTGATCGGCGCTCGGCGGACGCAGCACATCGGGCCCGTAGCTGGCCGGATAGGGCGCGATCAGGGGTGCCGCGAGAGCGATGATCACGAGCAGCACGAGCAGACCGAGCGAGATCATGCCGAGCGGGTCGCGGCGGAACGCGCGCCAGGTGTGCGCGCTCGCCCGCTCGCTCCCGGAGGCGGTCGGCTCGCTCGGGGCGAGGGTCTCGGAGGAGGGCATCGGAGCGGTCATGAGGTCTTCACTCTCGGGTCCAGGTAGCCGTAGATGATGTCGGTGATCGTATTCGCGACCACCACGGTGATGGCGAGCATGAGGAAGGCGCCCTGCAGCACGGGGAAGTCGAGCTGCGTGACCGCCTCGTAGATGCCGCGGCCGATGCCGGGGTAGGCGAACACCGTCTCGGTGAGCACGGCACCGCCGACCAGGAAGCCGAGCTGGAGCCCGATCAGGGTCGTGGTGGGCAGCAGTGCGTTGCGCAGCGCATGCTTCCAGAGGATGCGGTGCCCGCGCAGTCCGTTCGCCTTCGCGAGGAGGATGTAGTCCTCGCCGAGGGTCTCGATGAGCGTGGAGCGCATGGTGAGCACATAGGAGCCGACCTGGATGAGCATGAGCGACACGGCGGGGAGCACGAGGTGCTGCGCGACGCTGAGGTACCAGTCGAACCCGTAGGTGTTGTTCGTGTAGGCGCCGCCGATCGGGAACCAGCCGAGGTTCAAGCCGAACACGAACAGCAGGAAGATCGCGACGCTGGGGACGAACAGGGACTGCCCCGTGACCCCGACCACCTGCACGGCACGGTCGATGAACCTGCCCTTGTGTGAGGCCGCCGCGACGCCCAGCGGAACTCCGATGAGGATCGTGAGCACCAGGGCGGTGATCGTCAGCAGCAGCGTCCACGGCAGCCGCTGCAGCAGCACATCGGTCACGGGGATGGACTGCGTGAACGAGATGCCGAGGTTCCCCTGCAGCAGCTGCCACATGTAGAGGCCGTACTGCACGATCAGGGGCTGATCCAGCCCGTACTGCTCGAGGATGGTCGCCCGGATGTCCTCCGTCATGTTCGGGCTCGCCAGCGCCAGGGCCGGGTCGCCCGGGAGCAGGCGCAGCAGCAGGAACGTCACGGTCACGGCGAACCAGATCGTGAGCAGACCTCGACCTGCGCGACGGAGAATGAACGATGCTCGGGACACCCGGGCGACCTTCCTCGAGAGTGCGGTGGTTGTTACTCGGCCGGGTGCGCGCTCGCGAGCGAGAGCGGGTTCACGATCGAGAGCAGCTCGCTCGGCTTCGCGATGAAGCCGGCCCATTCGTCGCTGGCGGCGAAGAACAGGTTCTGCGTGTACATGATGTTGTCGTAGACGTTCTCGTGGACGATCTTGTTCGCCTTGCGCATGATCGAGATCTTCTCGTCCTGGTCGAACGTGATCATGCCCTCCTCGATCAGCGCGTTCAGGTCGGCGTCGTCGACGTGGGTGTAGTTGATCGCTCCGCCCGGCAGGTACGACAGGGCGAAGTTGGTCACCGGGTCGTCCATGATGGCGAAGTTGCCCGCGTAGATGTCGTAGTCGCCCTCGTTGGTCATCGAGAGGTACGTGTTCCGCTCGGTGCCCTGGAGCTCGATCGTGATGCCGGCTTCGGCCGCACTGTCCTTGACCATCTGCGCCCACTGGCTCGTCACGCTGTCCTGCAGCGAGTAGATCAGTCGGAATGAGACGGGGAAGGTGCCGTCGGCGTCCGCCGTGTACCCGGCCTTCTCCATGAGCTCGCGCGACTTCTTCGGGTCGAAGTCGTACTCCTTCACGGACTTGTCGTAGTACTTGGCGAGCACGGGCATCAGCGCGCTGGAACCGGTCGAGACGGCCTGTCCCTGCAGCACCACGGTGCGGATCGCGTCGTAGTCGACCGCGTGGGCGAGCGCCTGGCGGACCTCGGTCTTGGCGAGGTCGGGCTTGTCCATGTTGTAGACGAGGTGCGCGTAGCCGAGACCGGGAGCTTCGATGACCTGGAGGCCGTCGGTGCTGCTCAGCTGCTCGACCTGTGCCGGCGGCAGCGCGTTCGCGATCACGTCGATCTCGCCGCTCTGCAGCGCGAGGATTTCGGTGTTCACGTCCGGGTACACGCGGTACACGACCTCGGCGGGTCCGGGGACGCCGCCGTCGACGAGCGGGTAGTCCTCCACGCGCTCCAGCGTGTAGTGCTGGCCGACCTGGAAGTCGCTCATGATGAACGGCCCCATGCCGACCCAGCCGCCATCGCTGCCGTCGTTCGCGAACTCCGCGATGGATCCGTGCGGCTCGAAGACGTGCTTCGGGACGACGACGCCCCAGAAGCCGATCTCGTCGATGATCGAGGAGTCCGGCTGCGTGAGCGTCAGCTCGACCCGGGTGTCCGAGACGGCCGTGGCCGTGTCGAGGTTGCCGAGCTGACCGTAGAACGTGCCGGGTGCCTGGTCGCGCTTGACCGCGTTCAGGGTCCAGGCGACGTCTTCGGCGGTGAGGGGTTCGCCGTCGCTCCAGGTGAGATCGTCGCGGATCTCGTAGAAACCGGTGGTCTCGTCGACGTAGCCCCAGTCGGTGGCCACGTGGGCCTCCTTGGAGCCGTCGTCGCTGATGCTCAGCAGATGCGGATACATCAGGTTGGTGATCCACGAGTCCGTGCGGCTGTTGCCGAGCACCGGGTTGAAGTTCACGACGTCCGTCGTCGTGCCGATGCTGAGCGTCTCGTTGCTCGGACCGCTGGACGCGGAGGGCTTCGCCTCCGGTGCGGACGGGGCGCACGCGGCGAGACCGACGGCGAGAGCCGCGGCCGCACCGAGGGCGAGGTACTTGCTGTACTTCATCAGACCCAAACCTCCTCGAGTACGCGCATGGTGTTCCCACCGACGACGGCGCGAATCTCGTCGTCGGAGTAGTCGTGCTTCACAAGCCAGCCGATGATGTTGTAGAAGGCCTCGGCCGGGTTCTCGATGCCGTCCACGTAGGGCTGCTTCTCGTAGTCGACGTTGGCGTGCGCCTGGCCGAGCGAGAGGTTCGACGAGAACGCGTCGTGCAGGCCGACGTGGTCGCCGAACAGCGTGTCCGGGCCGAAGCTCACGTGCTCGAGGCCGACCAGGTCGACGCAGTACTGGAAGTGGTCCATGACCGACTCCAGCGAGTGCTTCGGGTGCTGGGGCGAGATCGTCGTGTGCGGTGCCGCCTCGATGCCGATGACACCGCCGCGCTTGGCGCACTCGATGATCGTCTCGTCCGTCTTCATGCGGTTGGTCGGCCACAGGCCGCGCGCTCCCGCGTGCGTGATGAAGACCGGCTTGGTGGAGTGCGCGATCACGTCGAGGCAGGTCTGGTCTCCCGAGTGGGAGATGTCGATCGCGATGCCGAGCTTGTTCATGCGCTCGACCGCGCGCTCTCCGAAGTAGGTCAGTCCGCCGTCGCCGCGCTCCTTGAGCCCGCCGCCGAGCATGTTGGCCTCGGAGTACGCGATGCCCATCTGACGCACGCCGAAGCCGTACAGGACGTCGAGGCGGTCGACCTCGTTCTCGATCATGGTCGAGGCCTCGAGCGCAAAGATGTGCGCGACCCGGCCGGTCTCCGCGGCGTAGCGGATGTCCTTGATCGACTCGGCCTTGATCACGAAGTCCTGGTGCGCGAGGTCGGCCATGCGCACGCCCAGGTCGAACAGCACGTCCTGGTACTTCCAGCCGGCGTCGCTCGAGATGCAGCAGGTGCCGTCCATGCCGTTGTCGAACACGGCGGTCAGACCCGAGCGAGCGAGGCCCTGGTACCCGGTGGGTTCGCGGCCCTGGCGGATGTGGTCGCGCAGCTCGCCCATGTCCTCGGGGAACACCTGCACGTGCTCGTGCAGCGAGATGACGGTCTCTTCGCGGAGCAGACGCTCGGTGCGTTCCTGCTGCGCGTCGCTGAGACCCAGATCATAGGCCGGCACGCGGCCGATCTGCTTGGCGTAACGGAACTCGCGGTAGTCCTTGCCTGCTTCCAGGTAGTCGTACGCGGTGTAGCCGGTGTACCGGCCAGCTTGTTCGAGCACGGATGCGCTCCTTCGGTTCGATGATGCGGGTGCCCCTCCCGATCGACGAGCGGGAGATTCCTCGAATCTGGAGGATTTCGGCACAGAAGTCAATCCTCGTGATGATCTTCGGCTGAAATGTTTCCTGTTCGAAACAATTCAGAACCGGGAAGCTGGCATGATGTGATCCATGGAGAACACATCCGACCCCCGGAACGCCGTCGTCCTGGATGTCCGAGGACTCACCGTCACCCTCACCGGCGATGGCCGCAGCAACCGCGTCGTCGACGAGATCGACATCACCGTGCGCCGCGGCGAAGTGTTCGCGCTGCTCGGCGAATCCGGTTCCGGCAAGTCCATGACCGCTCGCGCGATCATGGGACTCATCGACAACGGCGAGGTCGAGGCGGGCACCATGACGCTCAGCGGAACCGATCTCCTCTCCCTCTCCCCCGAACAGCACCGACGCCTGCGGGGCGTGCGGGTGAGCCTGGTGATGCAGGACGCTCTCTCTGCTTTGAACCCCGTCCTCAGCATCGGCGACCAGATCATCGACCTCATCCGCGCACACCGCACCATCGGACGTCGGGCCGCCGAGGCGCGTGCGGTCGAACTGCTCACCCTCGTCGGCATCCCCACCCCCGACAAGCGCGTGCACGACTACCCGCACCAGTTCTCGGGCGGACAGCGCCAGCGCATCCTGATCGCCATGGCGATCGCGCTGGATCCTGATCTCATCATCGCGGATGAGCCGACGACGGCGCTCGATGTGACGGTGCAGGCGCAGATCCTCGATCTGCTGCTGTCACTGCGGGACAGGCTCGGCATGGGCGTGCTGCTCATCACCCACGATCTGGGTGTCGTCATGGAGGTGGCCGACCAGGTCGCGGTCATGCGCACGGGACGCATCGTGGAGTCGGGATCCGCCGATGAGGTGCTCACCGAGCCGCAGCACCCTTACACGATCCAGCTGCTCAACTCGATGCCGCGCGACGTCAGTGCCGCGGCCGAGTCGGACGGCTCGACCCCGATCCTGGCGGGGCACGGCCTCGAGCGCACCTTCCGCTCCGGCAGCGGGCGCCGTGCGCACCGCGTCGCAGCCGTCGCAGGAGTGGATCTCGAACTGCAGCAGGGCGAGATCCTGGCGATCGTCGGGGAATCGGGCAGCGGCAAGTCCACGCTCGCCCGGATGCTGGTCGGTCTCGACTCCCCCGACGCCGGCACCCTCCGCTACCGCGATCAGGACGTGACGCGCGGCCGACTGCGCGATCGCAAGATCCTGCGGCGCGGAGTGCAGATGGTGTTCCAGGATCCGTACATGTCACTCAACCCGCGCATGACGGTGCAGCAGATCATCGCGGAGCCGCTTGCCGCCACCCGGACCGGAACTCCGGCGAGTCGACGGGAACGTGTCGCAGAACTGCTGGAACTCGTCGGCCTCACCCCCGAGATGGGCTCCCGCTTCCCGCACCAGTTCTCCGGCGGACAGCGTCAGCGCATCGGCATCGCCCGGGCGCTCGCCCTCGACCCCGACGTCCTGGTGTGCGATGAGCCCGTGTCAGCGCTGGATGTGTCGATCCGCGCGCAGATCATCGATCTGCTGTGCGATCTCCGTGAGCGTCTGGGCATGTCGATCGTGTTCATCGCGCACGACCTGTCGCTCGTGCGGCACATCGCCGACCGTGTCGCCGTCATGTACCTCGGCAACATGGTCGAGATCGGCGACACCGAGGAGATCTACCGTCACCCCGAGCACCCGTACACGCGGTCGTTGCTGTCGGCGATCCCGCCGCAGACGCGGGCAGACCGCGGGATGCTCGCGCGTCGGACGCGCCTGACCGCCTGAGACGACGGGTTCAGCGGCCGGGACGCACGGTGAGGTCGGTGATCTCGGCGTCGCGCGGAAGATCGAGGGCGGTGAGGATGGTCGTCACGACCGCGTCGGGCGTGATGAAGCGCTCGGCGTCGTAGTCCTGCCCCTCCTGCTGGTGCACCCGCTCCTGCATGGGAGTCGCCGTGCGCCCGGGGTAGATCGACGTCACGCGCACCCCGTGCTGCGCCTCTTCCGCACGCAGGGCATCGGCCAGCGCACGAAGCCCGTGCTTGGAGGCCGCATAGGCCGACCAACCCGCATTCGCACGCAGCCCCGCGCCCGAGTTCACGAAAACGACCTGCCCCTGCGAGACGCGCAGCACGGGGAGGAGGAGCCGGGTGAGCTCGGCAGGAGCCACCAGGTTCACCGCGAGCTGCTGCTCCCACAAGGTGGCGGGCAGCTCCGCGACGTCGCCGAGGTCGACGACACCGGCGACATGCACCAGGGCGTCGATACGATCGGGCAGCTGCTGCTTCGACAGCGCCCACGAGAGCCGGCCCGGCTGCGCGAGGTCGCCGACGAGCACGGATGCGCCGGGGAGCTCCGCCGCGATCTGGCGGGCACGTCCGGCGTCACGCGCCAGTGCCACCACCGCGTCGCCGCGATCCAGCAGTCGACGGGCGAGGACCGCGCCGATGCCGGAGCCCGCACCGGTGATCAGGTGCGTGGGCATGTCAGCTGGGGTCGGCGGCGGGCTCGGCCACGTCGATGGGAACGACGGGGCAGTCCTTCCACAGGCGCTCGAGGCCGTAGTAGACCCGCTCCTCCTGGTGGAAGACGTGCACGATCAGGTCGCCGAAGTCGAGCAGGACCCAGCGCGCTTCCGCGCGGCCCTCTCGACGGACGCGCTTGTGACCCGCCTCGATCAGCCGGTCTTCGATCTCGTCCGCGATCGCGGCGACGTTGCGCTCGCTGTTTCCCGTGACGAGCAGGAAGATGTCGACGAGCGGAAGAGGCTCGGAGACGTTGAGCGCGACGAGGTTCTCGCCGCCCTTGTCGATGGCGGCTTGCGCTGCGAGGCGCAGCATCTCTTCGGCAGTTTCAGGTGATTGCATCAAATCAGTTTCGTGGTGAAGGCGATGACGAGGACGACGCCGATCGCGAGGGCGAGTCCGCCGGCGATGATGGCGAGCGTCACCATCAGGCGGTTGCCCTTCTCGGGCGCCGGGGGACGGATCACCTCGCCGGCGGGCTTGATGGTGCTGATCGCCGAACTCGCGGCGATCGGCGTGGGCGACGAGGCGGGCGGCAGCTCACCGTCGATGAGGACGGCGTCGACGTCTTTGCCGTCGGTGGTGCCGAGGGCGTGCCCCTGCGAGCCGATGCCCTGCGGAAGCTCGTAGGAGCCGGTGACCAGGATCTCGCCGGTGGAGGCGACGGGACCCGACAGCGACCCCTCGCCCGGAGACCGTGTGAAGATCAGCGCGTTCGGCGCGGAGTGCTGCGACCCCGTGGAGTCGCCCACCGTGAGCAGCTCGTCGAACGAAGGCCGGAAGGGCGTGTGCACCTCGGGGGCATCGGCGAGGACGCCCTCGCCGAACGCCGAGTTCACGGTGGGCCGCGCGGGGGCGTCGTCCTCGTCATCGACGTCGTCCACGTCGGCGAGCACGTCGTCGTCGGCCGCGTCGGCGGAGGACTCGTCGGAGAGCCCGAAGACGGTCTCGACCTCGTCATCGCCGTGATCGTCGGCGGTGACCTCATCGGCCGTGGCCTTGTCGGACGCGTCGAGCGGCACATCGCCCACGGCATCCGTGACAGCGGATGCGCGGACCGGCGCGACCGCGACCTCATCATCGACGTCATCGTCGTCTTCGTCCGGCGAGGGTACCGCAGCGAAATCGGGAACGCGCGACACGATGTCGGCGGGGGCGCTCACCGGCGCGGCAGCCTTCGGCTCCTCGGCCTGAGGCTCCTCGACCTGGGGCTCCTCGGGCTGCGGGGTCCCGACAGCCTGCGGGGCAGCATCGGTCGGAGCGGCGGACTCTTCGTCATTCGCACCCACGACGGGCACCGAAGCGGTGCGGACCTTCTCCAGCTCGCGCACCTGACGGCGGGTCAGCGGGGCATCGCCGCTCTCCGCTTCACGAGCCGGGGCCGGGGCCGGGGCGACCGGCGCGGGTTCGGCAGCGCGTGGAAGCGGGGGTGCGGGCGGGGCCGCTTCCGCAGCCGCGGCGGCCTCTTCGCTGGAGATCACGGGGGTGGAACCCGTCAACCGGATTTCCCGCAGCTGCTTTCGCGTCAGCGGACCCTGCCCCTGCTGATCCGATGTACTCATGCCTTGCTCCGATACAGATGATGCTTCGCGATGTACTGAACGACCCCATCAGGGACCAGATACCAGACCGGCTGATCGTCGCGAACGCGTTCACGGCAGTCCGTCGACGAGATCGACAGCGCCGGCACTTCCAGTTGGCTGACGTTGTCGCTCGGGAGGCCGTCAGTGCTCAGGATGTGTCCTGGGCGTGAGACCGCGACGAAGTGGGCCAACTCCCACAACTCATCATGGTCCCTCCAACTGAGAATTTGCGCTACGGCGTCTGCCCCGGTGATGAAGAACAACTCCGCATCCGGCCGATCGCGCTTGAGATCGCGCAGCGTATCGATCGTGTAGGTCGGTCCCTCGCGGTCGACGTCGACCCTGCTCACCGTGAACTGGGGGTTGGACGCGGTCGCGATCACGGTCATGAGGTAGCGGTGCTCACTCGGGGTGACGCTCGACTTCTGCCAGGGGCGACCGGTGGGCACGAACACGACCTCGTCCAGGCCGAAGGAGTTCGCCACTTCGCTGGCTGCGACCAGGTGGCCGTGGTGGATGGGGTCGAAGGTTCCGCCCATCACGCCGATGCGCGGGGTGCGCGTGGTAGCAGCGTCGTTCATGGGGGCCTAGTGGCCGTGTCCCGCCTCGTGACCGTCCTTGCCGTGCTTCGCAGCCCACGCCTCGGCCTTCGCGGAGTGGCGGTTGGCGACGTTCTTGTACGAGAAGGTCACCAGTCCGAGGAAGGCGAACACGATCGCCGCGATGGCTCCGAAGATCACCGTCTCGAGCGCGACATTGCCGTGGTGCTCGGTTTCGGCAGCGGCCATCGCGATCTGTGCGACGAGGTTCATCCTGACTCCGTTTCGGGCGTACTGTTCGGGATCCTGTGGGGTACAGCGTCCCCCAGTCTAGCCCTCAGCCGCGGGTCTGCCCCGCTCCACGCGCGAGCCATTTCGTGCTGGTGAGCTCGGCGAGGCCCATCGGACCGCGCGCGTGCAGCTTCTGCGTGGAGATGCCGACCTCGGCGCCGAATCCGAACTCGCCGCCATCCGTGAAGCGCGTGGAGGTGTTCGCCATCACGACGGCCGAATCGACCTCGGCCAGGAACCGCTCGATGTTGCGCGAATCGGTCGTGATGATCGACTCGGTGTGTCCCGTGCTGTAGCGACGGATGTGCGCGAGCGCCTCGTCGAGGGACTCGACGACCTTGATCGCGATGTCGAGGCTCAGATACTCGGTCGCCCAGTCCTCCTCGGTGGCCGGGATCACGTTCGACACGAGTCCGGCGACCATGTCGTCGCCATGGATCGCGACGCCCTCGCTCTGCAGTGCGCTGGCCACGAGGGGGATCAGGCTCGGCGCGGCCTGGCGGTGCACGAGCACGGTCTCGACGGCGTTGCACACGCTCGGCCGCTGCACCTTGGCGTTCACGACGATGTCGCGCGCCCAGTCGGCGGGAGCCGTCTCGTCGAGGAAGATGTGGACGTTGCCCGCCCCGGTCTCGATCACCGGCACCGTCGACTCGGTCACGACCGTCTCGATCAGGCCCGCGCTCCCCCGGGGGACCAGCACGTCGATGAAGCCGCGTCCGTGCATGAGCGCCTTCGCACCGTCGCGTCCGAAGTCGTCGACCGTCTGGATCGCCTCGGCCGTGAGACCCGCGCCCTCGATCGCCGCGCGCATGATCTCGACGAGCACGGTGTTCGATTCACGCGCAGCGCTTCCTCCGCGCAGCACGACCGCGTTGCCCGACCGCAGCGCGAGCGCCGCGATGTCGACCGTCACGTTGGGACGCGCCTCGTAGATCGCTCCGACCACGCCGAAGGGCACGCGCACCTGCTCGAGCGCCACCCCGTTGGGCATCCGATGCCCGCCGACGACGCGACCCACCGGGTCGGGCAGCGCGGCGACCTCGCGCACGGCCGAGGCGAGCGCGGCGACGCGCTTCTCGTCGAGACGCAGCCGATCGATCAGCGACTCCCCGATGCCGTCCTCGCGTCCGCGCGCGATGTCGCGGCCGTTCGCCTCGATGATCTGCGGCGCACCGTCGAGGAGCGCGACCGCGATGGCCTCGAGCACCCTGGCCTTGTCGTCGCTGGTGAGCGCCGCGGTGGCGCGGGAGGCGTCTTTCGCGCGCTCCAGGCGCACCTGCGGAGTCTGGTCGGTCATCCGCCCAGTTTAGGAGGTCGCCGGCTCGAACCAGGTCCCTATTTCAGCCCCGGAGAGCGCCCGATCGACCAGGTCGGCGCTGGTGACCAGCACCCCGATACCGGACGCCGCGGCGAGACGGGCGGCCGAGACCTTGGTGGCCGCTCCCCCGGTGCCGACGCTGTTCACCACGGTCGCACCGAACTCGAGTCCCGTGAGATCGGCGTCGGGCGCCACGATGTCGATCGGCTCCGCGCCAGGGTCGGTCGGGGGCTTCGTGTACAGCGACTCGATGTCGCTGAGGAGGATCAGGGCATCGGCCTCGATCAGCTGGGCGACGAGGGCGCCGAGCCGGTCGTTGTCGCCGAAGCGGATCTCCTGCGTCGCGACGGTGTCGTTCTCGTTGACGATGGGGAGCACGCGCAGCCCGAGCAGGCGCTCCATGGCGCGTCGGGCGTTCGAGCGCGAGGTGGCGTTCTCGAGGTCGCCCGTGGTGAGCAGGACCTGACCGGCCACGATGTCGAAGGGTCGCAGCGCCTCCTGGTAGCGGAACACCAGAATGTTCTGTCCGACCGCCGCGGCCGCCTGCTGCGTCGCGAGGTCTGTGGGACGGGCGTCGAGCTTGAGGAACGGGATGCCGGTCGCGATCGCACCGGAGGAGACCAGCACCACCTCGGTGCCCCGCGCGTGCGCCGCCGCCAACGCGTGCACGAGCATCGGGATCCGCCAGGAGGATTCCCCGCTGATCGACGACGAGCCGACCTTCACGACGATGCGGGATGCGGACGCCAGGTCCGCACGGGTGCGTGCGGTCACTCGCCGTCCTCGCGGTACGCGGCGAGCCGCTGCGCCTCGACCTCGGCGCGGGCCTCGGCCTTGGCGTCCATGCGCTCGTAGTACTGCTCGCGGCGCTCCGAGGTCGTGCGACGGGAGTTGGGGGCAAGACGCGGGTCGGTTCCGCGGGGCGCGGTCATCAGCTCGGCGGCGGAGGTCATGGTCGGCTCCCAGTCGAAGACGATGCTGTCGCCCTCGCCGATCACCACGGTCGATCCCTGTACCGCGCCGAGGCGGAAGAGCTCGTCCTCGACGCCCAGCTTCTCGAGGCGGTCGGCCAGGTAGCCGACGGCCTCCTCGTTCTGGAAATCGGTCTGCTGCACCCAGCGCACCGGCTTCTCGCCGAGGATCCGGTACACGTTGCCGTAGGTGCCGCCCTCGACCCGGATGCTGAAGTCCTTCTTGGAGCCACGCGGGCGGATCACGACACGCTCGACCGGCGTCTCGACCGCGGCCTCTGCCCGGTGCTTCTCGACGAGTTCGCCGAGCGCGAAGGTGAGCGGGCGCAGTCCCTCGTGCGAGACCGTGGAGATCTCGAACACGCGGAACCCACGGGCCTCGAGGTCCGGCCGCACGAGTTCGGCGAGGTCGCGCGCCTCGGGCACGTCGACCTTGTTCAGCGCGACGAACTGGGGACGCTCGAGCAGCGGCGTCTGCCCCTCCGGCACCTCGTAGGCGCCGAGTTCGGCGAGGATGACGTCGAGGTCGGAGATCGGATCGCGGCCCGGCTCCAGCGTCGCGCAGTCGAGCACGTGCAGCAGCGCCGAGCAGCGCTCGACGTGGCGGAGGAACTCGAGACCGAGGCCGCGTCCTTCACTCGCTCCCTCGATGAGGCCGGGCACATCGGCGACCGTATAGCGGAAGTCGCCGACCTGCACGACGCCGAGGTTCGGGTGCAGCGTCGTGAACGGATAGTCGGCGATCTTGGGGCGCGCGGCGGAGATCGCGCCGATCAGGCTCGACTTTCCCGCGGACGGGTACCCGACGAGCGCGATGTCCGCGACCGTCTTCAGCTCCAGGACGACGTCGCCCTCGTACCCGGGAGTGCCGAGGAGCGCGAATCCGGGCGCCTTGCGCTTCGGGGTGGCGAGGGCGGCGTTGCCCAGTCCGCCCATCCCGCCTTTGGCGACGACGAACCGCTCGCCGGGGATGATCATGTCGATCAGCACGTCGCCCGCAGTGTTCTTCACCACGGTCCCCACGGGGACCGGAAGCTCGAGCGTCTCACCGAGGAAGCCGGAGCGGTGGTCGCCCATGCCCGGACCGCCGTTACCGGAGGAGCGGTGCGGCGAGTGGTGGTACGACAGCAGCGTGCCGGTCTGCGGGTCGGCCACGAGGACGACGTCGCCGCCATCGCCGCCATTGCCGCCGTCGGGTCCGCCGAGCGGCTTGAACTTCTCGCGGTGCACGGAGACGCAGCCGTTGCCGCCCTTACCCGCACGAAGGTGCAGTGTGACGGTGTCGACGAACGTGACCATGTGCGGGTTCCCCTGGGTTCCTGTGAGATGAAGGTGTGCAGATACACGGACGGGGCGAGCCGAAGCCCGCCCCGAACCGGATGACTAGTGTCGCGCTGAGATCACTCAGCTGCGGCGACGATGTTGACGACCTTGCGGCCGCCCTTCGCGCCGAACTCGACCGCGCCCGCGGCCAGAGCGAACAGCGTGTCGTCGCCGCCACGGCCGACGTTGACGCCGGGGTGGAAGTGCGTGCCGCGCTGGCGGACGATGATCTCGCCGGCGAGGACCTGCTGACCGCCGAAGCGCTTCACGCCGAGGCGCTGTGCGTTGGAGTCACGACCGTTGCGGGTGGAGCTTGCGCCCTTTTTGTGTGCCATGTCCTGGTCTCCTCGGTCTTACTTGATGCCGGTGATCTTGACGCGCGTGAGCTCCTGACGGTGGCCCTGGCGCTTCTTGTAGCCGGTCTTGTTCTTGTACTTCTGGATGACGATCTTCGGGCCGCGGAGGTTGCCGAGAACCTCAGCCGTGACCTTGACCTTCGCCAGCTTGTCGGCGTCGGTGGTCACCGAGGCGCCGTCGACGAGCAGCACAGCGGCAAGCTCGATCTTCTCGCCCTGGGCAGCCTGCACACGGTCGAGCTGAACGATCGTGTCGACCTCGACCTTCTCCTGCCGCCCACCGGCGCGCACTACTGCGTAAACCACTTCATACCTTGTTTCGTTGGGGAGCACGTCGGCTCCGAGAATCTCACGGGAAGACTGTTGCTTGCATGCGCCGCAGAACGACGGGCGCGAACGCAAGGCTCTCCGCTTCGACCGACGAGGACGACGCGGCATACGCACCAAGGGACTACTTTACCGGATGCGGGTCGGTGTCGCAAAGCGAGACGGACCCGGCGCTCCCCCTCCCCCACGGACCTAGGCTGGCGAGGTGACCGTACTCGTCGATGACCCGATCTGGCCCGCCCACGGACGCCTCTGGGCGCACCTGGTCAGCGACGCGGACCTCGACGAGCTGCACGCGTTCGCGCGGGCGAACGACGTGCCGGCGCGCGCCTTCGACCTCGACCACTACGACGTGCCGGAGGAGATCATCCCCCGGCTCATCGCCGCCGGCGCCCACCATGTGGCGGGCAAGGAGCTGGTTCGTCGGCTGATCGCCTCAGGACTCCGCGTCCGCGGCCGGGACCGACGGCCCTGACGGCTCGGAGTTGACCGAGACCGGGGTTCCGGTCAGTGCCGCCGTGCTCACGCGACGACGGCCACGTCCCTGACCCGGTGCCTTCGGCTCCGGAAGGGCGTCGAGCACCGAGTCGAGCAGCTGCTCGGCAGGAGACTTCGGACCCTTGCGGTCTCCCCCGCGCTTCTTGCGGGCCTTCTTCGGACGCTCGGCAGCTGCCGGTGCCTCGGCCGGCGCCTCGACGGGTCCGGCCTCGGCTGCGCCGTCCGACGCCGGAGCGATCGTGGACGCCGCGATCTGCGCCAGAGCGGACTTGGCCCCCTCGGTGATGCTGTGGGTCACGTTCGGAGCCGCCGGAGCGTGCTGACTCTGCCCGTTGCCGCCGCCGTTGCCATTGTTGCCGCCGCGCTGACGACGACCGCTCTGGCCGTTGCCGTTGCTGTTTCCGCCGCCGTTGGCGCTGTTGCTGGTGCGGTGCTTCACGACGGGGTCGTGGTGCACGATGACGCCGCGGCCGGCGCAGACCTCGCACGCCTCGCTGAAGGTCTCCAGCAGGCCGAGGCCGAGCTTCTTGCGGGTCATCTGCACGAGTCCGAGCGAGGTGACCTCGGCCACCTGGTGCTTCGTCCGGTCGCGGCTCAGGCACTCGATCAGGCGGCGCAGCACGAGGTCGCGGTTGGACTCGAGCACCATGTCGATGAAGTCGACGACGATGATGCCGCCGATGTCACGCAGGCGCAGCTGGCGGACGATCTCCTCCGCCGCCTCGAGGTTGTTCTTGGTGACCGTCTCCTCGAGGTTTCCGCCCGAGCCGACGAACTTGCCGGTGTTGACGTCGACGACCGTCATGGCCTCGGTGCGGTCGATCACGAGCGATCCGCCGGACGGCAGCCAGACCTTGCGGTCGAGCGCCTTCTCGATCTGCTCCGTGATGCGGAACGCGTCGAACGGGTCGGTCTCGTCCTCGTACGCCTCGACGCGCTCGAGCAGGTCGGGGGCGACGCTCTCCAGGTATGCGCGGATGGTCTGCTGCGCGTCCTCGCCCTGGATCAGCATCTTCGTGAAGTCCTCGTTGAAGACGTCGCGCACGATCTTGACGAGCAGGTCGGGCTCGGCGTGCAGGAGCGCCGGCGCCTGCTGGTTCTCGACCTGCTTCTGGATGTGCTCCCACTGCGAGGTGAGCCGCTGCACGTCGCGTGTGAGCTGATCCTCGGTCGCGCCCTCGGCCGCGGTGCGCACGATCACGCCCGACGACTCGGGCAGCACCTCCTTGAGGATGCGCTTGAGGCGTGCACGCTCGTTGTCGGGGAGCTTCCGGCTGATGCCGTTCATGGATCCGCCGGGCACGTACACGAGGTAGCGGCCGGGGAGGGAGATCTGGCTGGTGAGACGCGCGCCCTTGTGACCCACCGGGTCCTTCGTCACCTGCACGAGCACGCGGTCGCCGGGCTTGAGCGCCAGCTCGATGCGACGGGGCTGGTTGCCGGTCTCGACGCCGTCCCAGTCGACCTCGCCGGAGTACAGCACGGCGTTGCGTCCGCGACCGATGTCGACGAACGCCGCCTCCATGCTGGGGAGCACGTTCTGGACCCGTCCGAGGTACACGTTGCCGATGAGGGACGCGTCCTGGTTGCGGGCGACGTAGTGCTCGACGAGCACGCCGTCCTCGAGGACGCCGATCTGCGTCCGGCCGTTCTTCGAGCGCACGACCATCTTGCGGTCGACCGACTCGCGACGGGCGAGGAACTCGGCCTCGGTCACGACAGGACGACGACGCCCCGCATCACGACCGTCACGGCGGCGCTGCTTCTTGGCCTCGAGACGGGTCGATCCCTTGATGGCCTTCGGCTCGGTGATGTACTCGACGACGCGCTGACGCTGACGCGGCTCTTCGCGCTGGTCGTCGCCCTCGGATCCGCCGCGACGGCGACGGCCACGACCGCGGCCGGCAGCATCGTCCTGCGGCTGCTCGCGCTCGGCGATGCGGTCGAAGATGCGCTCGCGACCCGGGCGGGCGGGAAGCGGGACGATCTCGGGGGCATAGAAGTGCAGCTGCGTGGAGACCTGGGAGACGAACACCTCGGGCAGGAGGCCGAGCGACACAGCCGTGATCGGCGCCGGCGCCTCGGGGGCGGCGGGCTCCTCGGCGGCAGGCTCCTCAGCGGCAGGCTCCTCAGCGGCAGGTTCCTCAGCGGCAGGTTCCTCTGCAGCAGGCGACTCGACGGCGGGCTCTTCGGGGGATGGCGCCTCGGCGGAGGGCGCCTCGGAGGCGGCCTCCTCCACTGCAGGCTCCTCAGCGACGGACTCTTCTGCGGCGGTCTCCGCCGCGGCAGCCTCGTCCGCGACAGACTCCGCTCCGAGAGCCTCATCGGCCACGTCTGCAGACTCCTCGCCCTCGCTCGGTGCCTCCGCGGGGTCGGCCACCTCGGGAGCGATGTGCTCCGTCAGCTCTCCCGCGGCGTCAGCCGGGAAGTCGAGGGTAGGGGCGTTGTTGTCATTGTTCTCATCGGCCATCTCTGGCGTACTCCCTGCACGGGACACTGGGTGCTCCGTGAAATCTCATGCGGTACCCGCGGGTTCCGCGAACTCACTCGGTTTGCGACCGGCTCATGGCTCTGATCGCGTGGGGCATAGGACCCCGAAGTCTGCTCGATGCGTGTCGCGGCAACGCCGTTCATCGCATCACAGGCCATTATCGCACCAAGTGGGTGCGTTCGCGGCATCCCGGTGTCGCCAGGCGTTTTTCACCGGCCTGTTCTCGCCACATCCATAGCCGTCGCTGGGATAATCCCCAGTATGAGCGAGCAGCGCACCCGCCCCGTCGTCTATGCCGTCTGGCTGATCATCGCGAGCGTGGTGGGCTGGTTCGCCGCCTTCCAGCTCACGATGGACAAGTTCATCCAGGCCGCGAACCCGGACGCCGAACTCAGCTGCAACGTCAGCGTGATGATCCAGTGCGGCAAGAACCTCGGATCCTGGCAGGGCGAGGTCTTCGGCTTCCCCAACCCGATCATCGGGATCGCCGGCTGGATGGCTCCCCTCTTCGTCGGCGTCGCACTGCTGGCGGGAGCCCGGTTCCCGCGCTGGTTCTGGCTGACGTTCGGCGCGGGCATCACGTTCGCCTTCGGCCTCGTGTGCTGGCTGATCTGGCAGAGCCTCTACGCTCCCAACCTCGGCGTGCTCTGCCCCTGGTGCATGCTCACCTGGTCGGTGACCATCCCGACCTTCTTCGCGACCATGCTGCATCTCACGCGGAACGGCAGCTTCACGAGCAACGAGAAGGTGAAAGAGCGCGCGAACCGCCTCATGGCCTGGGTGCCGCTCGCCACGATCCTCGCGTATGCCGTGGTCGTCCTGCTCGCCCAGCTGCGCGGCCTCGACCTGCTCGGCGAGGTCATCGGCATGATCTTCTGACCCGCCCGCACCAACGGGAAACCCGCCGCCGATCCTGCGATCGACGGCGGGTTTCCTAATGCTGCGGTGGTCAGTCGAACCAGATGCCCAGCTCGCGGGCGGCCGACTCGGGGCTGTCGGAGCCGTGCACGAGGTTCTGCTGCACCTTGAGGCCCCAGTCGCGACCGAAGTCGCCGCGGATCGTGCCGGGAGCGGCGGTCGTCGGGTCGGTGGTCCCCGCGAGCGAGCGGAAGCCCTCGATCACGCGGTTGCCCGCGAGACGGATGGCGACCGACGGTCCGGAGAGCATGAACTCGAGCAGCGGCTCGTAGAACGGCTTGCCCTCGTGCTCGGCGTAGTGCTCGGCGAGCAGGTCGCGGTCGGGCTCCACCAGGCGGATGTCGACGAGGGCGTAGCCCTTCGCCTCGATGCGCGCGAGGATCGCGCCGGTGAGGCCGCGGGCCACGCCATCGGGCTTGACGAGGACGAGGGTTTCTTCGGTGGCCATGTCATTCACTCTCTGTGTCTGAGATCTGCGTGGTCTGAGTCTCGGTCGTGGGCTCGGCGGGACGTCGTGCGTCCACCCGGGCCCCTCCGATGGTCGCATACGCCCACATGCCGCCGAAAATCAGGACGACGAGCAGGATGGCGGGGACGAAGAACGCCGACAGCGCGACGATCGACTGGACGACCCATCCGGCCGTGATCGCCCACGGCTTCGTGATCATCCCGGCGATCGCGATGCACGCCAGGGCGAGGACCGCTCCGCCGACGATGCCCCACCACTGCTCGATGCCGTCGGGGAGCTGGCGCAGCCCGAAGATCGTGAGCCCGACGAGGAACACCACGATCGCCTCGAAGCCGAGCACGACCGGTGCGAGCTTCTGCACGAGGGTGCGCGGAGGTCGCGGAGGGCGCGGAGCACGCGCGGGGGTGGCATCGGCGCTCATGCGCGCCACCCCGCCTTCCAGTCCTCCTCTTCGGACAGCGCGATCGCCTCACCGGCGAGCACCACCGAACCCGCGATGATCACGGCACGACGATCGGAGGATGCCGCCCACTCGCGCGCCGCATCGGCAGCGTCCGCGAGCGAGTCGTGCACGGTGGCGCGCTGGCCGGTCTGCTCGACGAGGTCGGCGATCACGTCGGCGTCGCTCGCACGATCCGAATCCGGCGACGTGGCGAACACATGCGCGGCCGCGGGTGCGAGCGCGGCCACGATGCCCGCGGCGTCCTTGTCTGCGAGCACTCCCAGCACCAGACCCCACTCGTCGAAGTCGAAGCTGTCGTCGAGCGCCTGCCCGAGCGCCTTCGCGCCGTGCGGGTTGTGTGCGGCGTCGACGACCACGGTGGGCGCGATGCCGAGCAGCTGCAGCCGACCCGGTGATGTGCTCTCCTGCAGCCCCGCGGTGACGATGTCCGCGGCGATGGGCTGCGTGGCTCCGCCGATGAGCGATTCCACCGCGGCGACCGCGAGTGCGGCGTTGTGGCCCTGGTGCGCGCCGTACAGCGGCAGATACTCCTCGGTGTACTCCCCCGCGAGCCCACGGATCGTGAGCAGCTGCCCGCCGACCGCGAGCTTCTGCTCGGTGAGCCCGAACTCCTCGCCCTCGAACGCGATCGTCGCGTGGCGCTCGGCCGCGACACGACGCAGCACCTCCGCGGCCTCGGCGGGCTGCTGGGCCGAGACGACCGCGGCGCCCTCCTTGATGATGCCCGCCTTGACCTGGGCGATCTCGGCGATCGTGCTGCCGAGCCGGTCCGCGTGATCGATGTCGATGGGAGCGAACACCGCGACGTCGCCGTCGGCCGTGTTCGTGGAGTCCCACTCCCCGCCCATGCCCACTTCGAGCACGAGCACGTCGATCGGCGCGTCGGCCACCGCGACGAACGCCAGCACCGTGAGCAGTTCGAAGAACGTCAGCGGGGCATCGCCCGCCGCCTCGAGTTCGGCGTCGACGATGTCGACGAACGGCTCGATCTCATCCCAGGCGTCCGCCACGGCCTCGTCGGCGATCGGCTCGCCGTCGATCATGATGCGCTCGGTGAAGCGCTCCAGGTGCGGGCTGGTGAACAGCCCCGTGCGCAGGTCGTGCGCCCGCAGCAGGCTCTCGATCATGCGCGCCGTCGACGTCTTGCCGTTGGTGCCCGTGATGTGCACGACGCGGTAGGTGCGCTGCGGGTTGTCGAGGAATGCCAGGAAGCGCGCGGTGCGCTCCTTGCGAGGCTGCACCCAGCGCTCCCCTGCGCGACTCAGGAGAGTCTCGTAGACGGCGTCCGCCCGGTCCTTGTCGCTCATGCTCCGGCTCCGATCCTGGTGACGGCGATCGTGAAGGCCGCGCGGTTCGCGTACGTGCCCTTCGGGATGTCGGCGATGAACTCCGCACCGGCGACCGGCCGGTCCTCTCGGTGCAGCGAGTGCTCCACCGCCAGGGTCTCCCCCGCGACGTCGGCGACGTCGAACGCGGCGGCGACGGCGTCGGCATCCTCCTCGCTGGCGAACCGGAGATCGAGGCGGATGCGGTCGCTCACGTCGAAGCCGGCGTTCTTGCGGGTCTCCTGCACGGCGCGGATGACGTCGCGGGCAAGCCCCTCGGCCTCCAGCTCCGGCGTGGTGTTCGTATCGAGCAGCACGAAGCCGCCGGTCGGGACGATCGCCAGCGCCTCGCCCTCCGGACGCCCGGTGGTCTCGAGCACGAGCTCGTATTCCGCCGGCTCCAGGGCGATGCCGCCCGCGGTGACCACGCCATCCACCTCGCTCCAGTCGCCCGAGCGTGCGGCCTGGATCGCCTTCTGCACGTCCTTGCCCAGACGCGGACCCGCGGCACGGGCGTTCACGCTGAGCCGGTGGTCGATGCCGTAGTCCACCGCGGTGGACTCCGTGAGCGGCACGAGCTCGACCGACTTGACGTTGAGCTCCTCGCGCAGGATGTCCTCGAACTGCCCGAGGGACGCCGCGAGCGGAGAGACCACCGTGAGGAGCGCGAGGGGCAGCCGCACGCGCAGCTTCTCCTTCTTGCGCAGGGCGTTGCCGACGCTGGACAGCTCGCGGACCGCATCCATCGCATCGCGGATCTCGTCCGCCGTGGGGAACTGCGCGTCATCCGGCCAGTCGGTCAGGTGCACGCTGCGTCCGCCCGTGAGTCCCTGCCACACGCGCTCGCTGATCAGCGGCACCAGGGGTGCGGCGACGCGGGTGAGGGTCTCCAGAACCGTGTAGAGCGTGTCGAACGCCTCGCGGCTCTTCGGGTCGTCGGTCACACCGGTCCAGAAGCGGTCGCGCGAGCGACGGATGTACCAGTTCGTCAGCACCTCGGCGAAGTCGCGCAGGCGCGCGGACGCGGTGGTGGAGTCGAGGCCTTCGAGATCGGCGCGCACCTCGCGGACGAGATCGCCGAGGCGAGCCAGGATGTAGCGGTCGAGCACGTCGGTGGAGTCCGTGCGCCACTGCGCCTCGTACCCGTCGGCGCCCGAGGCGTTCGCGTAGGTCGCGAAGAAGTACCAGGAGTTCCACAGCGGCAGCAGGAACTCGCGCACCCCCGAGCGGATGCCCTCCTCGGTCACGGCGAGGTTGCCGCCGCGCAGCACCGAGCTCGACATGAGGAACCAGCGCATCGCGTCGGAGCCGTCGCGGTCGAGCACCTCCGACACGTCAGGGTAGTTGCGCAGCGACTTCGACATCTTGTAGCCGTCGCTGCCGAGCACGATGCCATGGCAGCTCACTCCCGTGAACGCCGGGCGGTCGAACAGCGCGGTCGACAGCACGTGCATGACGTAGAACCAGCCGCGGGTCTGACCGATGTACTCGACGATGAAGTCGGCGGGGGCGTGCGAATCGAACCACTCCTGGTTCTCGAACGGGTAGTGCACCTGCGCGTAGGGCATCGATCCCGAGTCGAACCACACGTCGAAGACGTCCTCGATGCGGCGCATCGTGCTCTTGCCGGTGGGGTCGTCGGGGTTGGGGCGCGTGAGGTCGTCGATGTACGGCCGGTGCAGGTCGATCTCGCCCTCGGGGTTGCGCGGCAGCGTGCCGAAGTCGCGCTCCAGGTCCTCCAGCGAGCCGTAGGCGTCGACGCGCGGGTACTCCGGGTCGTCGCTCTTCCAGATCGGGATGGGCGAGCCCCAATAGCGGTTGCGGCTGATCGACCAGTCGCGCGCGCCCTCCAGCCACTTGCCGAACTGGCCGTGCTTGACGTTCTCCGGCACCCACGTGATCTGCTCGTTGTTCGCGAGCATGTCGTCCTTGATGTCCGTCACGCGGATGAACCAGCTCGAGACGGCCTTGTAGATCAGGGGGTTCCGGCAGCGCCAGCAGTGCGGGTAGGAGTGCTCGTAGCTCTGCAGCCGGATCAGCCGGCCGTTCTCGCGGACCAGGCGCACGAGCGGCGTGTTCGCGTCCATCCACAGCATGCCCGCCACATCGGTGACGTTGGGGAGGAACTTGCCGCCGTCGTCGAGCGAGAGGATCGTCGGGATACCGGCGCCGCCGGCCACCCGCTGGTCGTCCTCGCCGTAGGCCGGAGCCTGGTGGACGATACCCGTGCCGTCGCTCACCGTGACGTAGTCGTCGACCAGGATGCGCCAGGCGTTCTCGGTGCCGTACGTCTCGGTGTCGGCGTAATAGTCGAACAAGCGGTCGTAGGTGACGTCCTGCAGCTCGGAACCGAGGACCGTGGCGTCGACCGCGGCGAGCGCGTCCTCGGTGCTCTCGTAGCCGAGATCCTTGGCATAGCCGCCGAGCAGATCACGGGCGAGCAGGTAGCGGTGCGCGGAGGCCTCGATCGCGGCATCCGCGGTACCGGCGGCCTGGTGCACGTCCGCGGCGCCGTTCGGTCCGGCCGGGAGCACCACGTACTCGATCGCAGGTCCCACGGCGAGCGCGAGGTTGGTCGGCAGGGTCCAGGGCGTGGTCGTCCAGGCGAGGGCGCGGACGCCGGTGAGCCCGAGGGCTTCCGCCTTGGCACCGGTCAGCGGGAAGGTGACCGTGACCGACGGGTCCTGGCGCGTCTGGTACACGTCGTCGTCCATGCGCAGCTCGTGCGCGCTGAGCGGCGTCTCGTCACGCCAGCAGTACGGCAGCACCCGGTAGCCCTCGTACGCCAGGCCCTTGTCGTACAGGGTCTTGAACGCCCACAGCACGCTCTCCATGTACCCGAGGTCGAGCGTCTTGTAGCCGCGATCGAAGTCGACCCAGCGCGCCTGACGCGTGACGTAGTCCTGCCACTCGTGCGTGTAGGCGAGCACCGAGCTCTTCGCCTTCGCGTTGAAGACGTCGATGCCCATCTCCTCGATCTCGGCCTTCTCGGTGATCCCGAGCTGCTTCATGGCCTCGAGCTCGGCGGGGAGGCCGTGCGTGTCCCAGCCGAAGACGCGGTCCACCTTGTGGCCGGTCATCGTCTGGAATCGGGGGAACACGTCCTTGGCGTAGCCCGTGAGCAGGTGGCCGTAGTGCGGGAGGCCGTTCGCGAACGGCGGGCCGTCGTAGAACACCCACTCGGGTGCGCCTTCGCGCTGCTCGATCGAGGCGCGGAAGGTGTCGTCCTGCTCCCAGAACGCCAGCACCTCCTCCTCGATCCGCGGGAAGCGCGGGCTGGGCGCGACGGAGTCGGCGGCGGGTCCGAAGGAGGAACGGGGGTAGGTCATCGTGTCTCGCAGTGGTCGTGGTGGCGGATGCTCCTGCGAGGACGATCCTCGCGGACCGCGGTACCACCTCGCGTGCCGCGCCCTGCGACGCGACCACTCTCACTGCGGCTGTGACGGGCCTGCCCCGCTCGGTTCTACTGACCGCGTCCCGAGGGATGCGGTGTTCTTCCGAGAGCTCCCCGGTGATAGCGGATCGATGCTCGTGCGTCCATTGTACGCGTGCGCGCAGGCCACCGTCGCGGGTGCGCTCGCGCGACTGTCGGCGGTGCGCCGTACTCTCGGAGCATGGTCCGCACTCCCGACTCCCCTGCCGCCCCTCGTGTCTCCGCTCCGGACCTCCCACCGACCTTCGAAGCTGCCGCTCCGGGGCGCAGCATCGACCTCATCGCGGCACGCCTCGATCTGCACGGCGCGGTCGATCTCGCGTACTCGACTCTCGAGCAGTGCACCGTGGTCGCCGAAGCCGAGACCGTCGACCTCACGGGCGCGACCGTGCTCGACGTCGAGATGACGGCGGTGCGCATCGCCTCCCTGCGCCTGCGTGATGCGGGAGTGCGGCGGCTGCGCATCAGCGGCGGCCGGATCGGCACACTCGACCTCAGCGAGGCCCGTATCTCCGAACTCGAACTGCGCGATGTGCGCGTCGACTACCTCAACCTCGGCGCCGCGCGGGCCACCGATGTCGAGATCGCCGACTGCACGGTCCGCACGATCGACATGCCGCAGGCGGAACTCACCCGCGTGCGCTTCACCGGCACCACGAGCGACGAGGTCGACCCGCGCGGCATGCGGGCGAAAGACGTCGATCTGCGCGGCCTCGACGCCCTCGCCTTCCTCGACGCGAACAGCCTGCGCGGCACCACGCTCACCTCGTTCCAGGTGCAGCAGCTGGCGCCGGTGATCGCGGCGAGCCTGGGCATCCAGATCAGGGACTGACCGGTCCGTTCGCGGCCAACAGCTCCCGCGTGAACGGGTGCTGCGGTGCGGCGAACACCGCCGCCGTGGCGCCCTGCTCCACGATACTGCCGTCCTGCATCACGAGCACCTCGTCGGCGACCGCCCCGACCACGTCGAGGTCGTGCGACACGAGGATCATCGTCAGCCGTCGTTCCTCCTGCACGTGCGCGAGCAGCCGCAGCACCCGCTCGCGCACGGAAGGGTCGAGCGCCGAGACCGGCTCGTCGAGCACCAGCACGTCCGGATCGGCGGCGAGCGCCCGCGCGATCGCCGCGCGCTGACGCTGTCCTCCGGACAGAGCGCTCGGACGCCGGTCGGCCGTCTCGGGCGCGAGGCCGACCTCGGCGAGGAGTTCGGCGACCCGCACGGCTCGCTGTGCCCGCGGTACCCCGCCGGCTTCGAGTCCTTCGCGGAGGGATCGGCCGATGCTCCAGCGCGGGTCGAACGCCCCGAGCGGGTTCTGGTGCACGAGCTGCACCCGATGCGTGCCCGCCCAGCGCAGCGCACCCGTGTCCGGGGCATCCACTCCCACGATCATGCGCGCGAGTGTCGTCTTGCCCGACCCCGACTCCCCCACGATGCCGAGCGTGCGCCCCGCCGGGACGGTGAACTCGGCCCGGACCACCGCGGCCGTGTCGCCGAAGCTCTTCGAGACCTCGGTGGCGACCAGGATCGGGGCGGCCTCGTTCGCCGCGACGGCCTTGGGCTCGTGGATGGTCGCGGCGATCAGCTGCTTCGTGTACTCGTGCCGCGGATCCCCCAGGACCTCGGCCACCGGCCCGGACTCGACGACCGCTCCGGCCTTCATCACGAGCACCCGATCGGCGAGCCGCCGCACGGCCGCGAAATCGTGGCTGATGAAGACCACCGCGGTTCCGGCGTCGGCGATCTCGCGCAGCAGCCCGAGGATGCGCGCCTGCACGGTGGCGTCGAGCGCTGTCGTGGGCTCGTCCGCCACCAGCACGGCGGGGTTCGCGGCGATGGCCGACGCGATCAGGGCCCGCTGCCGCAACCCGCCGGAGAGCTCGTGCGGGTGCTGCCGGGCACGCCGCACGACGTCCGGCATCCACACCCGCTGCAGCAGCTCCTGGACGCGTGCCTCTCGCGCGTCGCGCCCACGGACCGTGCGGTGCAGGAGCAGGGGCTCCGCGACCTCCGCCCCGATCCGTCGCAGCGGGTCGAGTGAGACCAGCGCGTCTTGCGAGACGAGGGCGATGCCCGCGCCGCGGAGTGCACGCCACCCGTGCTCCGAGAGTCCGGCCGCATCGGTGCCGTCGATCAGGAGCCGTTCGACCGTGACCGTCGCATCCGCCGGCGCGAGTCCCAGCAGGGCGCGGGCGGTGAGGGACTTGCCCGCACCGGACTCTCCCACGATCGCGACGCATTCGCCCCGGTCTACCGTGAACGAGACGCCGTCCACGACGGTGCGCGTGCCGAACGCGACCCCCAGCCCACGGACCTCGAGTGCCGCGTTCATGCCGTGCGTCCCTCCGCGCGTGCCCGGAGGATCCGGCCGACCACGGTCGCGGCCACCACCGTCAGCGTGATCGCGATTCCGGGGAAGAGCGAGATCCACCAGGCCTGGCCCAGCACGTTGCGTCCGCCGGCGAGCATGAGCCCCCACTCCGGCGTCGGCTCCGACGGTCCGAGCCCGAGGAAGCTGAGCCCGGCCGCGGCGAGGATGCTCGAGCCGATGCCGATGGTGGCCAGCACGCTCAACGCCCCCAGCACCCCCGGGAGCACGTGCCGTCGGAAGGCGCGCAGCGTCGGGACACCGAGGATACGGGCGGCCTCCACGTGCTCGGCGACCCGCAGCGTCTGGGTCTGCACCCTTGCGAGGCGGATGTACACGGGCACGGCGGCCAGCGTGACCGCGATGGCGATGTTCACAGGGCCAGGTCCGAGAACGGCGACGACCACGAGCGCCACGAGGAACTCCGGGAACGCCATGAGCACGTCGTTCACACGCATGACCGTGGTGTCGACGCCGCGCGGCGCCACCCCGGCCAGCGCACCGATCAGCAACCCGACCACGAGCGCGACCCCGGTGGCGAGCAGCCCGATTCCGAGGGAGCGCCCCGCGCCGAAGATGACGCGCGAGTACACGTCGCGCCCGCTCTGGTCGGTCCCGAACAGGTGTGCGGACGACGGTGGCAGCAGGGCCGATCGCACGTCCGTCTGCAGCGGATCGTGGGTCGCGAGCACGCCGGGCCAGAGCCCCGCGAAGACGATCACGGCGAGCACGACGATCGCCGCCGCCAGCAGCACCCGCTGCGCGCGCCTCACCGGACGCTCCGTGAACGGGCGGCGGCGGCAACCCGCGGGTCGATCAGCGGATGGACGAGCTCGACCACGAGGTTCACGGCGACGAACACGAGGGCACTCAGGAGGATGATCCCGGTGATGACCGGGAGGTCGCGGTCGCTGATCGCCGCGAGCGTGACACGCCCCAGACCAGGGCGGGCGAACACGGTCTCCACGAGCACGGCCCCGCCGAGCACCGACCCGGTGAGATACGCGGCCAGGGTGACCGCCGACGCGGCACCGTGGCGAAGGCCGTGGCGGAGTGTGAACCACGAGGGGCTCGCACCGCGCGCACGGACGGTCTCGGCGAACGGCATCCGCTCGGCCTGCACCAGTCCGTCGCGCAGCACCTGGCTGAGCAGGGCCGCGACGGGAAGAGCGAGCGTGATGGCAGGGAGGACGAGCGTGGCGGGGTTGCGCGCCCCCGACACGGGGAACCAGCCGAGCCCGAACGCGAACACGCTGAGCAGCACCAGTCCGATCCAGAACACCGGCGACGAGAGCACGACGAGCTCGATCCCCGCCGCCACCGCGCGACCGGCCTGCCCTCGCACGAACACCGCCACGGCGAGCGCGAGCACCACGGCGATCAGGAGCGCCAGCAGTGAGAGCTGCAGTGTCGCCCCGAGCTGTCGTCCGATCACCTCGGCCACCGGCATCCGGAGTTGATACGACTCCCCCAGGTCGCCACGCGCGAGCTGGCCGATGAAGCCGACGTACTGCTCGAATGGCGGCCGGTCCAGCCCGAGCTCGGCTCGGATCCCGTCCTTGACCGCCTCGCTCACCTGCGCCTGCGGACCGAGCATCACCGACACCGGGTCGCCGGGTATCACCCGGAACGCGAGGAACGCGACGGTCGCCGCACCCCACAGCACGATGATGACGGAGGCGAGGAGGCCGAGGATGCGGACGAGCGCAGCCTTCACCACTCGTGCCCTCCGCTCCGTCGGCGGTTCAGCCGACGGTCACATCGTAGAACAGCGGTCGTCCGTACAGGTCGTACTGGAGTCCGCCGACGCGCTCGCCGACGGCGGTGATCGCCGACGGGCTGTAGAGCGGCACGATGGCCGTGTACTGCGCGTTCCACTGCTGCAGCTCGGTGTAGAGCGCGTTCCGCTGCTCCTGGTCGCTGGTCGCGACGGCCTGCTCCAGCAGCGCGTCGATCGCGGGGTCGCTCACCTGCGAGGCGTTCTGGAAGCCGTCGGTGTGCAGGTGGGCGCGCAGCAGGTCGGGGTCGACTCCGGAGAAGCCCCAGTCCGTCAGATCGAACGTCTTCGGCTCGTACTGCTCGTTGTACGCCCCGGGCTCGAGCACGTCACGCTCGACCTCGAAGCCGATGGCCTTGAGGTCGGACTGGATCGCGTTGGCGAGGGCGGCACGATCGTCGGGGACGGGCGTCCAGGCGATCCATCGCACCGACAGGCGCTTGCCGTCCTTCATGCGGATGCCGTCCGCGTCGCGCGCGGTCCAGCCGGCCTCGTCGAGCAGGGCGTTCGCGGCGGCGGGGTCGAAGGGCCAGCTGCCCTCCAGCGACGCGTCGTATCCGGGCGTCGTCGAGCCGAGGATGCTCCATGCCCGCGGGAACTGGCCGAAGTAGATCTCCTCGACGGCCGCGTCGATGTCGACGCCGCGGGCGAACGCCTGGCGCACCTTCTCATCGGCGAAGACGCCGTACTTCTCGTTGAGGTACAGCGAGTACGGCAGACCGGGGTACTCGATCGAGTCGACCGTGACACCGTCGCCGAGGTCCTTGGCGAGGTTCGGCGGGATGTTGCTCGCGAGGTCGGCCTCGCCGCTCGTGACGACCCCGGTGCGCACCGAGGCCTCGGGCTGGATCTCGACGCGCAGGGTCTCGACCTTCGGGGCCTTCTCGCCGTGCGGGCCCCAGGCGTAGTCGTCGTTGCGGGTGTAGACGAGCTCCTGGTCGGGCGTGTACTCGGTGAGTTCGAACGGACCGGTGCCGACGGTGATCCCCGGACCGCCGGCCTTGAGCTTGTCGGCCGACTCCTTCAGCACCGCCGGCGAGTAGAAGCCGAGCTGCGGCGTGCTCGCCGCCTGCAGGAACGGGGCGTAGGGCTGCGTGAACGTGACCTTGACCGTGTGGTCGTCGATCACCTCGGTGCCCTTGTAGAAGTCGGCGCCGAGCATGCTCGCGGCCTGTGCGGACGCCGTGTCGGGGTCGACGATCCGGTCGAAGTTGGCCTTGACCGCGGCAGCATCGAACTTCTCACCGTCGGTGAAGGTCACATCGTCGCGGAGCGTGAACGTGTACTCGGTGCTGTCCGGCGACACGTCCCACTTCTTCGCGAGCCACGGCGTGAATGAACCGTCCGCCTCCTGGAACACGAGCGAGTCGAGCACCGCGCGCTGCACCATGCCCGAGACGTCGAGCTGGCTGACCTGGGGGTCCATGTGTCCGGCCGAGAGGTTCGCGCCCTCGATCGACCAGACCAGTTCGCCGTCGCTGCCGGACGACGGGGCGGAGCAGGCGCTCAGCACCAGTGCGGTGGCGGCGGCGAGCGCGGCGAAGGGCAGGAGGCGACGCACGGGTTTTGCGGGCATGACGATTCCTCAGGACGATCGGGTCGGGATGAATCCATCCTAGATCCGATTGTTGGACGGGGTCGATCTGTGACGACAGCCGCTGCCCGGAGCTCTCGGTAGACTGGTCGCACAACCCACACTCAGGCACGCTCACACGGTGCCGCATACATCGCTCGAGGAGACCTCCATGCCTGCGCAGAATCAGATTCCCGACAAGCCCGCACTCGAAGGCCTCGAAGCGAAGTGGGACGCCGCATGGGCGGAGCAGGGCACCTACCTGTTCGACCGCCTCCGTGCCGCGCAGTCCGGCCGTGAGGGCGTGTACTCGATCGACACCCCGCCGCCCACGGCCTCCGGCAGCCTCCACATCGGCCACGTGTTCTCATACACGCACACCGACGTGAAGGCGCGATACGAGCGCATGCGCGGCAAGACCGTGTTCTACCCGATGGGCTGGGACGACAACGGGCTGCCCACCGAGCGCCGCGTGCAGAACTACTACGGGGTGCGCTGCGACCCCTCACTCCCCTACACGCCCGACTTCACTCCCCCCTTCGAGGGCGGCGACAACAAGTCGAGCCGTGCCGCGGACCAGCTCCCCATCAGCCGTCGCAACTTCATCGAGCTGTGCGAACGCCTCACGATCGAGGACGAGAAGCAGTTCGAGGCGCTGTTCCGTCAGCTCGGTCTGAGCGTGGACTGGACGCAGACCTACCGCACCATCTCGGACGACACCATCCGTCAGAGCCAGCTCGCGTTCCTGCGCAACATCGAGCGCGGCGAGGCCTACCAGGCGCTGGCGCCGACGCTGTGGGACATCGACTTCCGCTCCGCGATCGCGCAGGCCGAACTCGAGGACCGCGACCAGCAGGCCGCGTACCACACGCTCGAGTTCCCCTTCGCGGACGGTTCCGGATCGATCGCGATCGACACCACGCGCCCCGAACTGCTGCCCGCGTGCATCGCGATCGTGACGCACCCGGAGGGCCCGCACAAGCACCTCATCGGCACCAAGGTCCGCACGCCGTTCTTCGGCGCCGAGATCGAGATCCTCCCGCACCACCTCGCACAGCCCGACAAGGGCACGGGAGCGGCGATGGTGTGCACCTTCGGCGACGTGACCGACATCATCTGGTGGCGCGAGCTGCGCGACTCCCTGGGGCGGTCGCTGCCCAACATGACCACGATCGGGCTCGACGGCCGGTTCCTCCCCGAGGCGCCGGACACGGTGGCCAACGCCGAGGCCCGCGCCTGGTATGCCGAGGAGCTGGCCGGCAAGACCGTTTTCAGCGCACGCAAGGCGGTCGTCGAGAAGCTGCAGGAGACCGGCGACCTGACCGCGGTCGGCAAGCCGTTCCAGCACGCGGTGAAGTTCTTCGAGAAGGGCGACCGTCCTCTCGAGATCGTCTCCACGCGTCAGTGGTACATCCGTAACGGCGCCCGTGACGGCGAGTTGCGCGACAAGCTCCTCGCCCACGGCACCGAGCTGGCATGGCACCCCGACTTCATGCGGGTGCGGTACGAGAACTGGGTGGGCGGTCTCACGGGCGACTGGCTCGTGTCGCGCCAGCGGTTCTTCGGCGTGCCGATCCCGCTCTGGTACGCCCTCGACGAGAACGGCGAGCGCGACTACGACCGCGTGCTGACGCCGGACGCCGCTTCCCTGCCGATCGATCCCACCACCGACGTACCGGCCGGGTACACCGAGGAGCAGCGCGGTGTGGCCGGAGGCTTCGACGCCGAGGCCGACATCCTCGACACCTGGGCCACCTCGTCGCTGACGCCGCAGCTGGCAGGTGGATGGCAGCGCGACGAGGAGCTGTGGCAGCTCACCGCACCGTTCGACCTGCGTCCGCAGGGCCAGGACATCATCCGCACCTGGCTGTTCTCCACCATGCTGCGCTCGACGCTCGAAGACGACCGCACCCCGTGGCGCAACGCCGCGATCTCCGGCTTCATCGTCGACCCCGACCGCAAGAAGATGTCGAAGTCGAAGGGCAACGTGGTCACCCCGGCCGACGTGCTCGACACCCACGGCTCGGACGCGGTCCGCTACTGGGCGGCATCGAGCCGCCTCGGCATGGACGCCGCGTTCGACCCACAGAACCCGACGCAGGTGAAGATCGGCCGCCGCCTGGCGATCAAGGTCCTCAACGCGGCGAAGTTCGTGTTGTCGTTCCCGGTGCCCGAGGGCGCGCAGGTCACCCACGCCCTGGATGCGTCGATGCTCACCGCCCTCGACGGCGTGGTGGTCGAGGCGACGAAGGCCTTCGACCGCTACGACGCCGCGCGTGCCCTGGAGCTGACCGAGGCGTTCTTCTGGACGTTCTGCGACGACTACCTCGAGCTCGTGAAGGAGCGCGCCTACAACCAGGCCGACGTGGGCCAGGCATCCGCCGCGCTCTCGCTCCGCCTTGCGCTGTCGACGCTGCTCCGACTGCTTGCACCGGTGCTCTCCTTCGCCGCGGAGGAGTCCTGGTCCTGGTTCGAGGAGGGCTCTGTGCACACGGCCGCCTGGCCGACGCCGCTCGACATCGACGGCGACCCCGCAGTGCTGGCCGCGGCGAGCGAGGCGCTGATCGGCATCCGCCGGGCGAAGACCGAGGCGAAGGCGTCGCAGAAGACCCCGGTCTCGCGCGCCGCGATCGCCGCACCGACCGCGAAGCTCGACGCCCTGCGCGCGGCCGCCGACGACCTGCGCGCTGTCGGACGCATCGCGGAGCTCGAGTTCAGCGAGGCCGAGGAGTTCGCGGTCACCGCGATCGAGCTCGCGCCGGTCGAGGCGTCCTGATGCAGCTCGGCACGCGCTGGGCCACCGGCTCCGAGCCGCCCGCGTCGGTTCCCGCCGCTCTGCGACCCGCCATCGCCGAGGTCGAGGCGAAGGGACTCGCCGGGCATTGGACGCTCACCTGGCTCGAGGGCCGCGCGATCGCGGAACTCGATGCCGGCTGGGAGGTCTTCCAGTCCGTGACGGGCGACGTGACCGCCCGCCCCTTCGACGACTGATCCGCGAGACCCCGCTTCACCGTCGAGACCCCCTGGTGCCGGCAACGGCAACAGGGGGTCTCAGCGTAAGACCGGGGTCTCGGCAGCGTCTAGAAGCGCGGGATGTCGAGCTGCGCCAGGGCCCGCGTGAGCTCGCGCGGATCCTGCGTCGGGGTCTGCTGCATCCGCAGCATCTCCAGTGACTGTGTGCGCTTCTCGGCACGACGAGCCACCCGGTGCTCGACGTATGCGGTGATGCGGTCCGCGAGCAGGAGCAGCGTGCGCTCGGTCTGCGTCGGTGCCGCGAGGCGAAGGGTCGCACTCGTCATGATTCCTCCTCGATGCCATCGGTGGGTCCCGACTTCGTCGTGTGCGGAGTCGGCAGGTCGAAGATCTCGGTCCGCAGCGAGACGCGCCGCACGTCGGGACCGGTCTGCCCCCGGTAGCGCTCCATGGCGCGCTCGACGATCCCCTCGAGCTCCTCGCGGAGCGACACCACCTGCTCCGGTGTCATGTCGAGGTGGGTCGTGACGATGCTGCCGGTGTCACGCCAGGCCTCGGGCACCTCCGACTGCGGACGGTTGATGTAGGCCATCAGGGTCTCGTGGCGCAGCCGGAAGAACTCCGAGTTCACGATCTGCGCGGCGGCACGGTTCGCCGGTGACGTCATGTCGTCGGGGCCGGGCACGTCGATGCGCCCCTTCGGACGCTCCCACCACCGCTCGCGTGCGGTACCCCGGCCCTCGACCTCACGGATGAGATCGTGGGCGGCGAGGGCGCGGAGGTGATAGCTGGTCGACCCCGAGGTCTCCCCCACGAGGGCGGCCAGCGAACTCGCGGTCTGCGGGCCTTGCGACGCGAGCAGGTCGAAGATCCTCACGCGCAGGGGATGCGCCAGCGCCTTGAGTGCGCCGGCGTCGAGCGTGCGGATCTGCGTCTCGTTCGTCATGCATGCAAAGATACCTCTGCAAAGACTTCTTTGCAAGCATTTCTTTGCAAGGAGGGTCTCACGCCACGGCGGCACGCGCCTCGACGAATGCCTGCACGCAGCGCTCCACCTGCTCCGGCGTATGCGCGGCCGAGAGCTGCACGCGGATCCTCGCCAGACCACGAGGCACGACGGGGAAGCTGAAGGCCGTCACATACACCCCGCGCTCCTGCATCTCCCGCGCGATCCGCGCCGTCTTCGCGGCATCGCCGAACATGACCGGCACGATCGGGTGCTCGCCGGGGAGCAGATCGAAGCCCTCGGCGGTCATCCGCTCCCGGAACGATGCGGCGTTGCGACGAAGGCGCGCACGCAGGTCGGCCGATCCCTCGACCAGGTCGAGGGCAGTCAACGTGCCCGCGACGATCGCCGGAGCGAGCGTGTTCGAGAAGAGGTAGGGCCGGGAACGCTGACGCAGGAGCGCGACGATCTCGGCGTGCGAGGCGACGTACCCGCCGGATGCACCGCCCAGCGCCTTGCCGAACGTCCCGGTGTAGATGTCGACCCGGTCCGAGACCCCGCAAAACTCGGGCGTCCCTCGACCGTGCTCGCCGACGAAGCCGACCGCATGGGAGTCGTCCACGAACACGAGAGCGTCATAGCGCTCGGCGAGGTCGCAGATCTCGGCGAGCGGCGCGATGTAGCCGTCCATCGAGAAGACGCCGTCCGTGACGACGACCCGGAACCGCGCATCCGCCGCCGACTGCAGCTGTGCCTCCAGGTCGGCCATGTCGCGGTTGCGGTAGCGCAGTCTCCGCGCCTTGGAGAGACGGATGCCGTCGATGATCGACGCGTGGTTCAACTCGTCCGAGATGATGGCGTCCTCCGCAGAGAACAGCGTCTCGAACACTCCCCCGTTCGCGTCGAAGCACGACGAGTAGAGGATGGCCTCGTCGGTGTCGAGGAAGTCGGCCAGCCGCCGCTCGAGCTCCAGGTGCTGCTCCTGCGTGCCGCAGATGAAGCGCACGCTCGCGAGGCCGTATCCCCACTCCTGCAGCGCGGAACTCGCGGCATCCAGGATGCGGGGGTCGTCGGCGAGCCCGAGGTAGTTGTTCGCGCAGAAGTTGAGCACCTCTGCGCCGTCCGCGGTGATCTCGGCGCTCTGCGGTCCGCGGATGCCGCGCTCGTGCTTGGTGAGCCCGGCCTCCTCGATTCCCGCCAGCTCCGCCGCCACATGCTTCTGAAAAGTCCCGTACATCACAGCTCCGTCCAGTCGAGGATGATCTTTCCCGTGCCCGCGGACTCCGCCGCAGCGAATCCGCGCTCCCAGTCGCGTGCCGGGATGACTTCGGCGATCACGCGGCCGATGGCATCCCGCAGGGTCGCGCTGGTCTGCAGCATCGCCCCCATGGCATTCCACGTCTCGAACATCTCGCGCCCGTAGATGCCCTTGATCGTGAGCATGTGGGTGACGAGCTTGCCCCAGTCGATGCCGAAGCCGGCGCTCGGCAGTCCCAGCATGGCGATACGTCCGCCGTGGTTCATGTTGTCGATCATGGCGGGCAGCGCGGAAGCGGCGCCGCTCATCTCGAACCCGATGTCGAAACCCTCGCGCATGCCGAGGGAGTGCTGCGCGTCGCGGATGTCGCTCACGGAGACGTCGACCACCTCGTCCGCGCCCATCCGACGCGCCATCTCGAGCCGGGGGGCGCTGACATCCGTGGCGACGATGAAGCGCGCACCCGCATGCCGGGCCACGGCGATGGCCATCAGTCCGATCGGACCGCAGCCCGTGACGAGCACGTCTTCTCCGACGAGCGGGTAGGTGAGTGCGGTGTGGACGGCGTTCCCGAGCGGATCGAATATCGCTCCGAGCTCCGGGGTGACCTCTGCGTGGTGCACCCACACGTTGGTCGCCGGGAGCGAGAGGTACTCGGCGAACGCGCCGTCGCGCTGGAGTCCGAGTCCGACGGTGCGGATGCACATCTGGCGGCGACCGGCACGGCAGTTGCGACACGTGCCGCACACGATGTGCCCTTCGCCCGACACCCGATCGCCTACGGCGATGTCGCGCACGCCGGGGCCGACCTCGACGACCTCTCCGTAGAACTCGTGTCCGGGGATCAGCGGTGCAGAGATCGCCGATGCCGCCCAGTCGTCCCAACGAAGGATGTGCAGGTCCGTGCCGCAGATGCCGGTGCGGAGCACACGGATCACGACCTCATCGGGGCCGGCTGTGGGGTCGGGGCGATCGACGAGCTCGAGACCGGAGCCGGGTGCGCCTTTGAACAGTGCCTTCATGCTTCGATCCCACCGCATCCAACTCTGTAGAACAATCGGGATCATCTGCATCATCCATGTAGCCACAGCTACACTTATCGAGTGGAGCTCCATCAACTGCAGATCCTTCGGGAACTGGGCACCCTCGGCAGTGTGACCGCGGTCGCCGACGCTCTCGCTGTGACCCCGTCGGCGGTGTCACAGCAGCTCGCGGCCCTGCAGCGTTCCTTTCCTACGCCTCTCACGCGACGCGTCGGGCGCACCCTGGCGCTCACCCCCGCCGGGGAGGTGCTGGCTGCCGCAGGTTCGGAGGCCATCGATGCGATGGCGGCCGCACGGCACGCCCTCGACGAGTTCGAAGGCGCCGCCACCGGCGTGGTCACCATCAGCGGGTTCCACAGCGTCGGCCAGGCGCTGTTCGGCCCTTTGCTGCGCGAACTGTCGCAGCTGTCCGACTCGCCCACCGTGCAGCTCACCGACGAGGACGTCGCCCAGAGCGAGTTCCCCGCACTCACCGCGCGCTACGACCTCGTGCTCGCACATCGCATGGAGCACACCGAGCCCTGGCCGACGCACGGCGTGCGCAGCCTCACGCTCGTCCGCGAGCCGCTGGATGTCGCCCTCTCACGATCGCACCCCCTCGCGACGCGCACGAGCCTCACGCCCGCCGAGGTCGCCGCCGAACGCTGGGCGACCAGTCGCATCGGCTACTCCCCCGACGATGTGCTGCGTGCCGTCTCGGCCGTCGCGAACCGCCCCATCGAGATCCTCCACCGCCTCAACGACTACGGCGCCGTGTCGGCCGTCGTCGCCGCCGGCGGCGTGCTGGGGATGCTGCCGCGGTTCACGTCACGCAGCGTCGACGATCGGGAGATCGTGCGGCTCCCGCTGACGGGTGTGAGCACGCATCGGATGATCGACCTGCTCGCTCGTCCCGAGAATCTGCGCCGCCGCTCGGTACGTGTCGTGGTGGACGCCCTGCGGCGGGTGATGACGCGCCTGAGCGACGACGGTTCCTGAGCGACGTCGGTGTGCATGGCTAGGCTCGGAGGATGACCGACGCCACGAATCCGCTGCTCCAGCCGTCGACCCTCCCGTACGAGCTCCCCGACTACGCCGCCATCCGTCCTGAGCACTACCTGCCCGCGTTCCAGGCCGGATTCGAGGAGCAGCTCCGCGAGGTCGCCCGCATCACCATGGTCCGCTCGATGCCGACCTTCGAGAACACCCTGGAGGCGCTGGAGCGCTCCGGCGCCCTGCTCGACCGGGTCGCGCATGCGTTCTACACCGTGAGCTCGGCGGATGCGACGCCGGAGATCCAGGCGATCGACGAAGAACTCGCCCCGCTCGTGGCCGCGCACCAGGACGCGATCACCCTCGACGGACAGCTGTATTGGCGCGTGCAGCAGGTCTACGAGCAGCGGGACGCGCTCGACCTCGACCCCGAGCAGCGCTACCTGGTGGAGCGCCGTCACCGCGAGATGACGCACGCCGGAGCAGGTCTCGACGACGAAGCGAAGACCCGCCTGACCGCGTTGAACCAGAAGCTCTCGACGCTGACCAACACGTTCGAACGCAACCTCCTCAACGACACGAACGACCTCGCCGTGGTGTTCGACTCCCCGGCCGAGCTCGAGGGGCTGAGCGCGGGCGAGCTGTCGGCGGCGGCGCGTGCGGCAGCGGATCGAGGGTTGGACGGCAAGCTGCTGATCACGCTCCCCCTCTTCACGGGGCACCCTGCTCTCGGCGAGCTGCGCGTACGGGACTCGCGTCGGCGCATCATGGCCGCATCGCTCGCACGCGGGTCACGCGGCAACGCGCATGACAACCGCGCCGTGCTGCTCGAGATCGTCCGGCTGCGCGCCGAGCGTGCCGCACTCCTCGGCTACGACTCGCACGCGGCGTACGTCACCGCCGACGAGACGGCGGGAACCCCCGACGCCGTCGAGCAGATGCTGCGGCGGCTCGCATTCCCGGCGGCACGCAATGCGGTCGCCGAGCGCGTCGCTCTGCAGGGCATCGTCGACGAGACCGAACCCGAGCCGTTCGCGATCGAGGCGCACGACTGGGCGTTTTACACCGAGCGTGTGCGCACGGCCCGCTACGACATCGACGCCAGCGCGCTGCGCCCGTGGTTCGAGGCGGAGCGCGTGCTGCAGGACGGGGTCTTCTTCGCAGCCACACGCTTGTACGGCGTCACCTTCTCCGAGCGCGACGACCTCGTCGCCTACCACCCCGGAGCTCGCGTGTTCGAGGTGCGCAACGCCGATGGCTCCCCCGTCGGGCTCTATGTACTCGACCTCTACACGCGTGACTCCAAGCGCGGCGGAGCCTGGATGAATGCGATCGTCAGCCAGTCGCGTCTGCGGGGCACGGCGCCCGTGGTCGTCAACAACCTGAACGTGCCGCTCCCCGCCGAGGGCGAGCCGACGCTGCTCACGCTCGACGAGGTCACGACGCTGTTCCACGAGTTCGGTCATGCGCTGCACGGCCTGTTCGCGACCGTCACGTACCCGCATTTCGCCGGAACGAACGTGTTCCGCGACTTCGTCGAGTTCCCGAGCCAGGTGAACGAGATGTGGATCCTGTGGCCGGAGGTGCTCGACAACTACGCCCGTCACCACGAGACCGGCGCGCCCCTCGACCCCGCGATCGTCGAGCGACTCCGCGCCACGGAGACCTTCGATCAGGGCCACGCCACCAGCGAGTACCTCGCCGCCGCGTGGCTCGATCAAGCGTGGCACCGGCTCTCGGTCGCCGCCGACATCACGGACGTCGCCGCGTTCGAGGCCGCAGCGTTGGCCGACATCGGACTCGACGATCCCGCCGTGCCCACCCGCTACTCCTCGACCTACTTCGCGCACGTGTTCTCGGGTGGCTACAGCGCCGGCTACTACTCGTACATCTGGAGCGAGGTGCTCGACGCCGACACCGTCGACTGGTTCCGGGAGAACGGCGGTCTCACCCGCGGCAACGGCGACCGGTTCCGCGAGCGGCTGCTGGGCGTGGGCGGCTCGAAGGATCCGCTGGAGGCATACCGCGACTTCCGTGGTCGCGATGCCGAGATCGAGCCGCTGCTCACGCGTCGTGGACTCGGCTCCTGAGTCGTGAGACCCTGAGCGCATGAACGCATTCCCCGACGCCCCGTTCGGCCCGATCGACCGCATCGAGCTCGACGCGGTCCCGCTCGCCGTCATCCGACACAAGGGCATCCGCCTGCCCGACATCCAGGCGGCCTTCGACGCCGGATATGCGGCGATCGCACTGCATTTCGCGGGCGGCGCGTTGACGCCGACCGGGCCGGCGCTGGCGGTGTATCACGGCGATCCGATGGGCGCGTTCGATCTCGAACTCGGTTTTCCCGTCGAGACCGTACCGGAGAATCCGATCCCGACGGCCAGCGGCACGGTCATCGTCGCCTCCGCTCTCCCCGCAGGCCCGGCCGTTGCGACGACGCTCTTCGGATCGTACGAAGAGCTCGGGGCGGCCTGGGCGGGTCTCGTCGCGCGCGCAGGCGCCGAGGGCGTCCACCCCGGGGGCATGTGGATCGAGGTCTACGTGTCCGACCCCAGCACCACGCCGGCAGAACTGCGCACCGACCTGCTCATGCCGATCGGCTGACCGTCTGACTTCGGCGCGTCCGCGGGCGCGCCGAAGTCACGCGCTCTTGCGCTTGCGCTCCATCACGATGGTGGGCGGAGCGCCCTCGTCGACGGCCGCGCGCGTCACGATGACCTTGGCCACGTCTTCGACGGAGGGGATCTCGAACATGATCGGCCCGAGCACGTCTTCGAGGATGGCTCGAAGACCGCGGGCACCGGTCTTGCGCTCGACGGCGAGATCGGCGATCGAACGCAGCGCGTCCTCCTCGAACTCGAGCTGCACCCCGTCGATCTCGAACATGCGCTGGTACTGCTTGACGAGCGCGTTGCGCGGTCCGGTCAGGATGTCGATGAGAGCGTCCTGGTCCAGCGGGGAGACGTTGGTGACGACGGGCAGACGCCCGATGAACTCCGGGATCAGCCCGAACTTGTGCAGGTCTTCGGGCAGCACCTCGCTGAACAGATCGAGGTCGTTGTTCTTGTCGTGCAGCGGGGCGCCGAAGCCGATGCCGTGCTTGCCGACGCGGGCCGACACGATGTCCTCGAGGCCGGCGAAGGCTCCCGCGACGATGAACAATACGTTCGATGTGTCGATCTGCAGGAACTCCTGGTGCGGGTGCTTGCGACCGCCCTGCGGCGGCACCGAGGCGACGGTGCCCTCGATGATCTTCAGCAGCGCCTGCTGCACGCCCTCGCCCGAGACATCTCGCGTGATGGACGGGTTCTCGGCCTTGCGGGCGATCTTGTCGACCTCGTCGATGTAGATGATGCCCTGCTCCGCACGCTTCACGTCGTAGTCGGCGGCCTGGATGAGCTTGAGGAGGATGTTCTCGACGTCTTCGCCGACGTAGCCCGCCTCGGTGAGGGCGGTCGCATCGGCGACGGCGAACGGCACATTGAGGCGCTTGGCCAGTGTCTGCGCGAGGTAGGTCTTGCCGCAGCCGGTCGGACCGATGAGCAGGATGTTGCTCTTCGCGATCTCGACTTCCTCGGCCTTCTGCTCTGCCGACTGCAGAGTGCTGTGCGCACGGATGCGCTTGTAGTGGTTGTAGACCGCGACCGAGAGCGAGCGCTTGGCGGGCTCCTGGCCGACGACATACTCCTCGAGGAACGAGAAGATCTCGCGCGGCTTGGGCAGCTCGAACTCGGCGACGCCCTCGGCGGAGGACTCGGCCATCCGCTCCTCGATGATCTCGTTGCACAGCTCGACGCACTCGTCACAGATGTACACGCCGGGTCCGGCGATGAGCTGCTGGACCTGCTTCTGGCTCTTTCCGCAGAAAGAGCATTTGAACAGGTCAGCGCTTTCACCGATGCGTGCCATGCGCGTCCTCCTATGGGGGATCAGAGATCGTTCTTCGAGCCTAACCGCTGCATACGACACAGGGCCGCATTGGAGCCGATCGCGTCACGCGGACCGGAGAGCGCACGCTCACGACGAGTGCGAGCGCCACTCACTGTGCCGGCAGACAGCCGCCGTCCATGATGTATCCGCCCGCCTCGACCTGGACGGAGTCGGGCCGCACCTCGCCGAACACGCAGCCGCCCTCCGGTGCGTCGACACCGAACTCCACGGCACGTTCGTCACCGCGGACCGCGTCGTCCGGAGGTCCGACCTCCCGCAGTGCTCCCTGAACGGCGTCGATCGTGATCGTGCCTCCCGTGCGCAGTGTTTCCAGACGCGCACGCAGATCGGACACCGACTCCCCCACGGCTTCCGCCGCCTCACTGGAGAGTTCCATGCGCTCCTTGTACCGGTCGTTCTGCGCCATAGCGTTGTCGGGATCGTACGGTGCGCACTCCGGGGGAAGCACCACGCCTTCGATCTGAGGGCACGCCGCGGTGGGCGTGGGCGTGGGCGTGGAACCGGAACCCATCCGCGCATCGCCCGTCTCCGCCGAGACCATCGCGCATCCTCCGAGCACCGCTGTCCCGGCGAGCACGAGCCAGAGGAGTGCGAACCGGGTGCGCAGTGGCGTCATCGACATGCCGCCATGAAACCACAGACCCGCGCGTGCGACGCCCATCCGCGAAGAAGGGCCCCACCACGCGATGCGCAGCAGGGCCCTTCTTCGGTCCAACAAACGGTCAGACCATGCTCTTGGTGTGCCAGACCGTCTTCACCTCGGTGAAGGCGCCGATCCGCTCCGGAGACGCGACGACCTCGCCGGGAGCGAGCACGCGCTTGAGCGTCTCGGCCGCAGCGATCTGCAGGTCGACCCAGTCGAGAGCTCCTGCACCGGCGAGGTCGAGGGCGTTCACGTCCTGGTGCGACGCGAGCCACGGCGCGATCTCGGCCGGCGATCCGGTGAGCACGTTGACGACACCTCCCGGGACATCGCTCGTGGCCAGCACCTCGGCAAGGCTGATGGCGGAGAGCGGGTGCCGCTCACTCGCCACGACCACGACCGTGTTGCCCGCGACGAGTGCCGGTGCCACGACGGAGACGAGTCCCAGGAGCGCGGAGTCCTGAGGGGCGACGATCGCGACGACACCGGTCGGCTCCGGCACCGAGATGTTGAAGTACGGGCCGGACACCGGGTTCGCGTTGCCGGCGACCTGCGCGTACTTGTCGCACCAACCCGCGTACCAGATCCAGAGGTCGATCGCCTCGTCGACCTGCGCGCCGGCGGCCGCGGTCGACACGCCCTCCTGAGCGACGATCTCGTCGATGAACTGCGCACGGCGGCCTTCCAGCACCTCTGCAACGCGGTAGAGCACCTGACCGCGGTTGTAGGCGGTCACTCCCGACCAGCCCTTGACCGCAGCGCGAGCGGCGACTACCGCATCGCGAGCGTCCTTGCGGGAGCCCTTCGCAGCGTTCGCGAGGAAGGCGCCCTTGGCGGTCAGCACCTCGTACGTGCGCCCGGACTCGCTCCGCGGGAAAGCGCCGCCGATCGCCAGCTTGTACGTCTTGGGGACGGTCAGACGCTTGCTCATGCTGCGGCTCCCTTGAGGTAGGCGGTGAGCCCCTGACGGCCGCCCTCGCGACCGAATCCGGACTCCTTGTAGCCGCCGAACGGGCTCGACGGATCGAAGCGGTTGAAGGTGTTGGCCCAGATCACGCCGGCACGCAGTCGATCCGCGACGGCGAGGATGCGCGAACCCTTGTCGGACCAGATTCCTGCCGACAGGCCATAGGGCGTGTTGTTCGCCTTCGCGATCGCCTCGGCCGGGGTGCGGAAGGTCAGGACCGACAGCACGGGCCCGAAGACCTCGTCCCGGGCGATGCGATGCGATGCCTCGACCCCCGTGAAGATCGTCGGCGCGAACCAGAAGCCCTGCTCCGGGATCGCGCAGTCCGCGGTCCACCGCTCGGCGCCCTCCGCCTCGCCGATGTCGCTGAGCTCGCGGATGCGGGCCAGCTGCGCGGCGGAGTTGATCGCACCGATGTCGGTGTTCTTGTCGAGCGGGTCTCCGAGGCGCAGGGTCGACAGGCGCGACTTGAGTCGGTCGACGACCTCGTCGTGGATCGACTCCTGCACCAGCAGGCGACTGCCGGCGCAGCAGACGTGCCCCTGGTTGAAGAAGATCCCGTTCACGATTCCCTCGACCGCCTGATCGATGGGGGCGTCGTCGAACACGATGTTGGCGGCCTTGCCGCCGAGTTCCAGCGTCAGCTTCTTGTTCGTCCCGGCTACGGCACGCGCGATGTCGCGGCCCACGCCGGTCGATCCGGTGAAGGCGACCTTGTCGACGTCGGGGTGGCGCACCAGGGCGGCACCGCTGGCCCCGGCACCGGTGACGATGTTCACGACACCGGCCGGAAGATCGGCCTGCTGCAGGATCTCGGCGAAGATCAGGGCCGTCAGCGGCGTGGTCTCGGCCGGCTTGAGGACGACCGTGTTGCCCGCGGCGAGAGCCGGAGCGAGCTTCCACGCGAGCATCAGCAGCGGGAAGTTCCACGGGATGACCTGCCCGGCCACACCCAGCGCCTGCGGGTTGGCGCCGAGGCCCGCGTGGTCGAGCTTGTCAGCCCAGCCGGCGTAATAGAAGAACCACGACGCGACGAGCGGCACGTCGACGTCCCGACTCTCCTTGATCGGCTTGCCGTTGTCGAGGCTCTCGGCCACGGCGAGCTCTCGCGCCCGCTCCTGCACGAGACGGGCGATGCGGAAGAGGTACTTCCCCCGATCGCGGCCGCTCATCTTCGACCAGGTCTTGTCGTAGGCGCGACGAGCCGCCGCGACGGCACGGTCGATGTCCTCGTCGCTCGCCACGGCGATCTCGGCGATCCGCTTCTCGGTCGCCGGGGAGATCGTGGTGAAGCTCGACCCCGAGCCGTCGACGAACTCGCCGTCGATGAACAGGCCGTAGCTGTCCTTGAGGTTCAGGATCGCGGTGGACTCCGGTGCCGGAGCGTATTCCAGAAATGACATGTTCGTCTTCCCGTCAGTCGATCGTGACGTAGTCGGGGCCCGAGTAGTGGCCGGAGCTGAGCTTCTGACGCTGCAGGAGAACGTCGTTGAGGAGGCTGGAGGCACCGAACCGGAACAGGTGCGGCTGCAGCCACTCCTCCCCCACGGTCTCGGCGACGGTGACCAGGTACTTCACCGCGTCCTTCGAGGAGCGGATGCCACCGGCCGGCTTCACACCGATCTTCTCGCCCGTACCCCGGTGCCAGTCACGGACCGTCTCGAGCATGAGGAGCGTCGTCGGCAGGGTGGCTGCGGGCTGCACCTTGCCGGTCGAGGTCTTGATGAAGTCGCCTCCGGCCAGGATTCCGAGCCACGAGGCGCGCTTGATGTTGTCGTAGGTGTTCAGTTCACCGGTCTCGAGGATCACCTTGAGCGACGCGGACGAGCCGTCGGCGCGGCGGCACGCCTCCTTGACCGCGGCGATCTGGTCGAAGACGAGGCCGTAGCGGCCGGAGAGGAAGGCACCGCGGTCGATGACCATGTCGATCTCATCCGCGCCGGCGGCCACCGCCTCGGCGGTGTCGGCGAGCTTGATCGCGAGCGATGCACGGCCGCTCGGGAACGCCGTCGCCACGGCGGCGACGGAGATCAGTCCCTCGTCGGGGTCGCCGTGCATGTCTCCGAGCGCGGTGACCGCATCGCCGACCATGTCGCCGTAGACGCACACCGCAGCGACCCGCGGCGTTGAGGAGTCAGCGGCATCGGGGTTCTTCGCCTTGGCGACCAGCGACCGCACCTTGCCGGGCGTGTCCGCGCCCTCGAGCGTCGTGAGATCGATGAGCTTGATGATCGTGTCGAGCGCCCACGCCTTGGATGTGGTCTTGATCGAGCGGGTCCCGAGCCCGGCCGCCCGCTGCTCCAGGCCGACGGCGTCCACTCCGGGAAGCCCGTGCAGGAACCGCCGGAGCGTGGCGTCGTCGGGTTCACCGCCGAGAACGTCCACCGCCGTCCTGCGGCTGAGTTCTGTGGTCGTCACTGTTCCTCCAACAATGCTCGTGCTGTGGTCTCATCGGTCACCAGTACGCCGCACAGGCCGCTGGTCACAACGGTACGCGCGATGTCGTGCTTGGCGGGGCCCGCCGTGACGAAGATCGCGTGGGCAGCCCCGCGCAGTCGATCGAGCGAGACCCCGACCGTGCGTGCGTCGAGCTGCGAATCGACGATGTTGCCCTCGGCGTCGACATAGCGCCCGAGGATGTCACCGACCGCGCCGCGCCGCGCGAGCTCTTCGACTTCCTCCGCGCGGAGGTAGCCGTTCTCGACGTGGGCCGACGACGCATCGCAGGGTCCGGCGGTGAAGAGGAATGCCTGCGCCTTCGCAGCCTCCTCGAGCACCGCGGCGACCGTGCGGTCGGACTCGATGGCCTGTTTCGTCTCGACGCGTTCCAGGATGGCCGGACTCGGCAACAGCGACACCTGACCCGAGGCGCGCTGCGCGATCGTGACGGCCAGTCCGGCTGCGCCACCCGAGCGTCGGTTGAGGCTGACGCCACCGTTGAGCTGCACGACGGTCACGCCGTTCGCCCAGCCGTCGGGCAGCGCCTCGGCGACGGCGCGGAGCGTGCGCCCCCAGCTCACGCCGAGCGTGCGGGGAACGGGCCGGAGAGCCGTCAGGAAGTCGGCGGCCGCCTGTGCCACGCGTTCGAGCGTGCCGTCGTCGCCGTCCGGAGCGGGCACCACGACGGCGTCCGTGAGTCCGAACTTCTCGACGAGAAGCCGCTCGAGGCCGAGCCGACGCGCGCGCGGATGCACGATCTCGATGCGCACGATGCCGCGTTCCCGCGCCTGCGTGAGCAGACGGCCCACCTTCCAGCGGGAGATCTTGAGGAGCCCGCCGATCTCGTCCTGGGTCTTGTCCTCGTCGTAGTACAGCTCGGCGACGCGAACCATGAGCAGATCTTCTTCCACGGCATCCTCCTTCCGACCCCAGCGTAGGCCCATTACTGCGTTCGCGCATCTGATTGCTCATATGCGCATGAGCTGGTGGGGTGGATGCACATACGCCGGAGACGACGAAGGGGCGCCCGTCACGATGACGGGCGCCCCTTCGGAACCGGACGGACTCAGGCGCGCTTGCGCGTGGTGAGGACCTGGTCGACGATTCCATACTCCTGCGCCTGAGCGGCGGAGAGGATGTTGTCGCGGTCGATGTCGCGGTTGATCTGCTCGACCGGCTTGCCGGTGTGCTTCGCCATGGTCTCTTCGAGCCAGGTGCGCATGCGGAGGATCTCCGCCGCCTGGATCTCGATGTCCGACGCCTGCCCCTGGCCCGCCTCACCCATCGCGGGCTGGTGGATCAGGACACGCGCGTTGGGCAGCGCGAGACGCTTCCCGGGCGCACCCGCGGCGAGGAGGACGGACGCGGCCGATGCCGCCTGGCCGAGGACGACCGTCTGGATCTGCGGCGCGACGTACTGCATCGTGTCGTAGATCGCCGTCATCGCGGTGAAGGAGCCACCCGGCGAGTTGATGTACATCGTGATGTCGCGCTCGGCGTCCTGGCTCTCCAGGACGAGGAGCTGTGCCATCACGTCATCCGCCGATGCGTCGTCGACCTGGACGCCCAGGAAGATCACCCGATCTTCGAAGAGCTTGTTGTACGGGTCCTGGCGCTTGAAGCCGTAGGCCGTGCGCTCCTCGAACTGCGGCAGCACGTAGCGGCTGGAAGGGAGGTTTCCTGCGGATTGGAAAGTGGGCGTGTACATGATGTCCTTTCGAATCCGGATTACTCTGCGTCGTCCGCGGTGCCGCCGCCGCCGGTGACGTCGCTGGCGTGCTCGCGGATGTGGTCGACGAAGCCGTAGGCGAGAGCCTCTTCCGCGGTGAACCAGCGGTCGCGGTCGCCGTCTTCGTTGATCTGCTCGACGGACTTCCCGGTCTGTGCGGCGGTGATCTCGGCGAGGCGCTTCTTCATCGAGAGGATGAGCTGCGCCTGGGTCTGGATGTCGCTCGAGGTGCCGCCGAAGCCACCGTGCGGCTGGTGCAGCAGCACGCGGGCGTTCGGGGTGATGTAGCGCTTGCCCTTGGTGCCGCTGGTGAGCAGCAGCTGTCCCATCGATGCGGCCATGCCGATGCCCACGGTGACGATGTCGTTCGGGACGAACTGCATCGTGTCGTAGATCGCCATGCCCGCGGTGATGGAGCCACCGGGCGAGTTGATGTAGAGGTAGATGTCCTTCTCAGAGTCTTCTGCGGCGAGAAGAAGGATCTTCGCGCAGATCTCGTTGGCATTCTGGTCTCGCACCTCTGAGCCCAGCCAGATGATGCGATCTTTCAGCAGTCTGTCGAAGACGCTCGTTGCGACGAGGGGTTCTGCAGCCATGTCAGCTCCTGATTCCGTGTTTCAGTGATTCGAATCTACCGGCGCGGTTGCTGTGCCCAGGCCGTGTTCGCCGTCGGCATATCAGGTGTCGGCGTCGGCGATCTCGTGGGCGTACGCGGTCATGGAGCGGTGGTACCGCGGAAGGTGCGGTACCAGCGCGAGAAGAGCCACCGACAGCCCCTGAGCGGGGCGTCCGGCACTCGCGAGGATCAGCGCATGGACGGCGGCCACGGCGTCACGGTACTGGCCGTCCGCGGACACCTCCTCCTCCGCACGGATGACCACGAGTGCTTCGTCGAACGCCCCCAGGTTGCGCAGCGAGCTCGCGAGCTGGATCACGCACTGAGGACGATGCTCCTCATCGAGCCCGAGCGCCAGCGCGCGACGGTAGAGCTCGACCGCCTCGGCCGGGCGTCCTGCCGAGTCACGCGCCCCCGCACGCTCGAACTCGGCACGCGCATCATCGGAGCCGCGCTCGGCCGCAAGAGCGTCGATACGGGCGATGGTGTCGTCGCCGACCTCCTCCCCGGTCGCATCCGCCCACACGTCATCGACGCGCTCATCCCAGGTCTTCATCGGTTCTCTCCCTCGAGACGAAAGAGGGCGGATGCCGCAGCATCCGCCCTCTTCACTGGATCGTGTCGATCACTCGGCCTTGTCGGCAGCCTTCTTGGCCGGTGCCTTCTTGGCCGCAGGCTTCTTCGCGGCGGGCTTCTCCGCAGCCTCTGCGTCGTCGGCCTTCTCGGCGGCCTTCTTAGCAGCGGGCTTCTTGGCAGGAGCCTTCTTGGCGGGCTTCTCCTCCGCCTCGGCCGACTCGGTCTCGGCCTCGTCGTCGGTGACGATGAAGTCGGACAGATCCACGGCCTTGCCGTTGCTGTCGACGACCTTCACCTTGCCGAGCGCGATCGCGAGGGCCTTGTTGCGGGCGACCTCGCCGACGAGCGCGGGGAGCTGGTTCGAGGACTGCAGCGCCTCGACGAACTCCTGCGGAGCCATGCCGTACTGCGCCGCGGACTGGATCAGGTACTGGCTCAGCTCTTCCTGCGAGACCTGCACGTCGGCCTGCTCGGCGATCGTGTCGAGCAGCACCTGCGTGCGGAACTGCTTCTCGCTCGCCTCGGTGACCTCGGCGCGGTGCACGTCGTCCTCGAGACGGCCTTCACCCTCGAGGTGGTTGTGCACCTCGTCCTCGATGAGCTGCGGCGGGACCGGGATCTCGATCTGCTCGAGCAGGGTCTCGACGAGCTTGTCGCGGGCAGCGGAGCCCTGCGTGAAGACGCCCTGCTGCGCGACGCGCTCGGCGAGGCTCGCGCGGAGCTCGGCGATCGTGTCGAACTCGCTCGCGATCTGCGCGAAGTCGTCGTCGGCCTCGGGCAGCTCGCGCTCCTTGACGGCCTTGACCGACACGGAGACCTCGGCCTCGGAGCCGGCGTGGTCGCCGCCCACGAGCGCGGAGCGGAACGTGGTGTCCTCGCCGGCGGTGAGCGACTCGATCGCGTCGTCGATGCCCTCGAGCAGCTCGCCGGAGCCGATCTCGTAGGAGACGCCCTCGGCGCGGTCGATCTCGGCACCGTCGATCGTGGCGACGAGGTCGAGCTCCACGAAGTCACCCTTCGCGGCGGGACGGTCGACGGGGACGAGCGTGCCGAAGCGCGCGCGCATGTTGTCGAGCTCTGCGTCGAGCGCAGCCTCGTCGGCCTCGACGGCATCGACCGTGACGGTGATGCCCTCGTAGGAGGGAAGCTCGATGTCGGGGCGGACATCCACCTCGATGTCGACGAGCAGGTCGCCGGAGAAGTCCTTCTCGTTCGGCCACTGGGTGATGTCGGCAGCCGGGCGTCCGACGACGCGCAGCTTGTGCTCGACCGTCGCGTCGCGGAAGAACTTGTCCAGGCCCTCGTTGACCGCGTGCTCGATGACGGCGCCGCGACCGATGCGCTGGTCGATGATCGGAGCCGGGACCTTGCCCTTGCGGAAGCCGGGGATCTGGACGTCCTGAGCGATGTGCTCGTACGCGTGCGCGATGCTGGGCTTGAGGTCGTCCGGGGTGACCGTGATGCTGAGCTTGACCCGGGTCGGGGTCAGCTTCTCGACGGTGCTGTTCGCCATGCTGGTGTGTTCTCCTTGTGATTTCCGCGCTGAATCGCGGCTGTAAGGTCCGTGGGGGCCGTGTCGGGGCGACAGGAGTTGAACCTGCGACCTCCCGCTCCCAAAGCGGGCGCTCTACCAAGCTGAGCTACGCCCCGGGGAATCCGCACGCAGATTCAGCCCCACCGAGTCTAACGGACGAGAGCACCCCCGACAGTCCGCTATGATCGATCACGTCGGAGTTCAGATTCCGACCGGATCTGAGGCTTCCTCAGAAATCCGGGGCTGTAGCTTAGTGGTAAAGCCTCTGTCTTCCAAACAGATGATGCGAGTTCGATTCTCGTCAGCCCCTCCGCTCACAAAGGCCCTCACCAGACGGTGAGGGCCTTCGTGCATCTGCGGTCCCGGGTCGCATACGCTGACAGCACCGACGCACACCGTCTCCGACCGGAAGGCTCCCTCGAATGGCCACGACGTGACCACCCCGCTCGGCGCCGCCCCCGCCGGTCCTCCTGCAGCCCCGTTCCCCGGCGGACATCACCTTCCGGCACGATTCCCCGCCGAGTCCGCCCTGCTCGCGCCTCCGTCGACTCCGCGCCGTCGCCGGACCGGATTGATCCTCGGACTTGTTGGCGCCGTTGTGCTCGTCGTCGCCGCCGGCCTGACGCAGTGGAGCGCGAACGTCGGCTACGACGACGCGTCACTCCGGGTGGACGATGCCTTCAGGACGGTCACCGCGCAGAGCGCGCAGGCACAGCACGCCACCACAGCTCTCATCGAGTCGACCGACGCCGGGCACGTCATCCTGGACGCCGGAGTCGCGCCGATCCCCGTTCCGGAAGATGCGGTCACGTCGCTCTCCACCGCGATCGCGGACGGTGAGGAGGCCGGAGCGGCCGCCGAACAGGTCATGGCGACCGAACGACCGACGCGTGCGGAGAAGCCTGTCTGGTTCTGGGAACTCTTCGCTGCCACCGCTCAGCTGTCCGACGACGAGACCGACCTCACCCACCTGGCCGGACGACTCGAATCCGTCTCAGGCGATGCACGGGCCGCGTCCGCAGCCGTCGACGAGAGCGGCGTCGCCGTCGTGACAGGAGCAGGGGCTGCGGCAAGGGACTTCGAGGCCGCACACATCTCCGCCCGCAACGACTCCGTGATCGCGCTGCGCGACGCCGCGGCCCGCGCCACGGCCGTCTCCTCCGTCGACGACACCGCGGCCACCGTCTACGCCGCACTCCAGGCGGCAGGTGCGCAGGTCATCGCGACCGAGAACGAGGAGATGGCCGAGAAGGCCGGGCCGCTGCTGAGCGCCCGCCTCGAGATCGAGGCCTTCGCCCGCTCGCTCGCGCCGGGAGTGCTCCTCGACTTCGACTGGGCGCCCGTGGTCAGCGGGGCGGGCTACAACGGCAGCATGGGCGGCTACACCACCTGGTGGTGGGGCTCCCCCGGACGCGCGACCATCGAGCTCTCGAACTCGGTCGCCGAACAGTGGCCCGCTGAACGGAGCCGGGCGCTCATCGCCCACGAGGTCGGCCACGCGATCAGCGTGAAGTGCCAGACGATGTACGACGCGTCCACGCAGGACAGCATCGAGAAATGGGCGACTGCCTGGGCCATCAGCATGGGGTTCACCGACGACGCCAACGGAGTCTGGGCGTACGGCTACCCGCCGCAGAGCTACATCGACGCCGCCGCCGGCTGCCGCTGAGCCACCGAGACGAGAGAAGCCGCCGCGATGACTCGCGGCGGCTTCTTGGATGTCAGATCGAGGTCACTGGCCCCGACGCTCGCGCAACTGCGTGAGCGCGTCGTCCAGGAGCTGGACGGCTTCCTCGTCGGTACGACGCTCCTTCACATACGCGAGGTGCGTCTTGTACGGCTCCGCCTTCGCGAGCGCAGGAGGGTTCTCCTTGTCGCGGCCGGCAGGAAGTCCGGACTGCGGGTGATCGATGATCTCCGGGATCTCTTCTTCGGGCAGGCCCGCCGCGAAGTAGCGCACGGTCTCGTTGCCGAGCCCGTCCCAGTACGAGACCGCGATGCGGTCGGCGTGGTAGCCGTGGTCCTGCTCGCCCATCGGGCCGGAGCCGACACGGGTGCCACGGATCGCGTTTCCACCGGTTGCCATCAGATGACCTCGAACTTCGTGATGAGGCCCAGCGCGACGATGGAAACGAACCACGTCAGCGCCAGGACGACCGTGAAGCGGTTCAGGTTCCGCTCGGCGAGGCCGGAGGAGCCGACCGCCGAGGTCATGCCGCCGCCGAACATGTCGGACAGACCGCCACCGCGACCCTTGTGCAGGAGGATGAGGAGAGTCAGCAGAACGCTGGTGATGCCCAGCACGACCTGCAGGACGAACTCGAGAATTTCCACGAGAGAGAGCCTTTCGCTGGGGCCGGAACGCCCCCGTAACGGTCAAGTATACGGTGCAGCGGGGCCGGAGCCCCGCTGCACTCACACGCCGACGTGCTTCTCGAAGCGGATGATCGCGGCGAACTCGTCCACGACGAGGCTCGCCCCGCCGACCAGAGCACCGTCCACATCGGGCTCACGCATGAAGCTGGCGATGTTCGCCGACTTCACCGATCCGCCGTAGAGGATGCGGGTACGCGCGGCCGCCTCGTCGCCGAGGACCTTCGCGATCACGGCGCGCAGCGCCGCGCAGACATCCTGCGCCTGCTGCGGTGTCGCCGCCTGACCGGAGCCGATCGCCCACACCGGCTCGTACGCCACGACGATGTCGGCCTTCGGGGAGACGCCCTGCAGCGCCGCCTCCAGCTGGGACACCGGGACAGCGCTGGCGCCGAACTTCTCCAGATCGCCCGCGGTCTCGCCCACGCAGATCACGGGAACGAGGCCGTGCTTGAGCGATGCCTGCACCTTCGCCGCCACGACATCGTCGCCCTCGGAGTGGTACTCGCGCCGCTCCGAATGCCCGATGATCACGTACTTCGCGTCGAGCTTCGCCAGGAACGCTCCGGACACCTCGCCCGTGTACGCACCGGAGTCGTGTGCAGAGAGGTCCTGCGCACCGAGCGCGAACGGGATCTTGTCCGCGTCGATCAGCGTCTGCACGCTGCGGATGTCGGTGAACGGCGGGAAGACCGCCACCTCGACCGAGCCGTCCTCGTGCTTCGCGTCCTTCAACGTCCAGTGCAGCTTCTGCACGAACGCGACCGCCTGCAGGTGGTCGAGATTCATCTTCCAGTTTCCCGCGATCAGCGGGGTACGGGCGTTCACACCCATCCGAGGACCTCCAGCCCAGGTAGTTTCTTGCCCTCGAGGAACTCGAGGCTCGCGCCGCCGCCGGTCGAGATGTGACCGAACTGCTCGTCGGAGAAGCCCAGCTGACGCACGGCAGCAGCCGAGTCGCCACCACCGACCACGCTGAGGCCGTCGACCTCGGTGAGCGCCTGCGCCACCGCCTTGGTACCCGCGGCGAATGCCGGGAACTCGAACACGCCCATCGGCCCGTTCCAGAACACTGTCTTCGATCCGCGGATCACCTCGGCGAACCGTGCAGCCGTCTCCGGGCCGATGTCCAGTCCGATGCCCGAGGCACCGAACGGCGTCGACTCGATCGCGTCGGCCGCGGCGACCTCGTGCGCGGCGTCCGCACCGAACGAGGCTGCGACGACGACGTCGGTGGGGAGCACGAGCTCCACGCCGCGCTCCGCCGCCTCGGCGATGTAGCCGCGGACGGTGTCGAGCTGTTCCTCTTCCAGCAGGCTCGACGCCACCGCGTGACCCTGGGCCTTCAAGAAGGTGAAGAGCATGCCGCCACCGACGAGGATCTTGTCGACCCGCGGAAGCAGGTGCGAGATGACGCCGAGCTTGTCGCTCACCTTGGATCCGCCGAGGACGACCGCATAGGGACGCTCCGGGTTCTCGGTGAGGCGGTCGAGCACGTCGAGCTCTGCCGCGATCAGCAGGCCCGCCGCGGACGGAAGCAGCTCGGCGAGCTCGTAGACGCTCGCCTGCTTGCGATGCACGACTCCGAACCCATCGGAGACGAGGACGTCCCCGAGTTCTGCGAGCTGCGCCGCGAAGGCTCCGCGCGTGGCATCGTCCTTCGCGGTCTCCCCCGGGTTGAACCGCAGATTCTCGATGACGACGACACCGCCGTCCTCGAGCGAGGCCACGGCCTCCCGCGCCGACTCGCCGACCGTGTCGCGGGCGAAGGCGACCGGTGCACCGAGCAGCTCAGAGAGCCGCTGAGCCACCGGCTCCAGGCTGTACTGCGGATCGGGCGCGCCATCCGGGCGTCCAAGGTGGGAGCACACGACCACGCGGGCTCCCGCGTTGATCAGTGCGTTGAGGGTCGGCAACGAGGCGCGGACACGGCCATCGTCCGTGATGATCCCGTCCCGGAGGGGGACATTGAGATCACAACGGACGATGACGCGCTTGCCCTCGAGCGACCCCAGCGTGTCCAGGGTGCGCAGAGTCATGCTTCTGAGCTTAGAGGCGCTCGGCCACGTACTCGGTCAGGTCGACGAGACGGTTGGAGTAGCCCCACTCGTTGTCGTACCAGCTCGACACCTTGATCAGGTTGCCGCTCACGTTGGTCAGCGTCGCGTCGAAGATCGACGAGTGCGGGTTGTGCACGATGTCGCTCGAGACGATCGGGTCCTCGTTGTACTGGAGGTAGCCCGCCAGGCGACCCTCGGCCGCAGCCTTCTTGTAGGCCTCGTTGACCTCGTCGACCGTCAGGTTCTCGCGGTCGGTGATGAGGGTGAGGTCGACGATCGAGCCGGTGGGGACCGGGACGCGGTAGGACGAGCCGCTGAGCTTGCCCTGCAGTGCCGGCAGCACCTCGCCGATGGCCTTGGCGGCACCGGTCGATGCGGGGGTGATGTTGATCGCGGCGGCGCGTGCACGACGCAGGTCGCTGTGCGGGCCGTCCTGCAGGTTCTGGTCTGCGGTGTAGGCGTGCGCGGTCATCATGAAGCCGCGGTCGATCCCGAACGCGTCGTTGAACACCTGCGCGAGCGGCGCCAGGCAGTTGGTGGTGCACGACGCGTTGGAGATGATGTGGTCCGTCTCCGGGTTGTAGGTGTCCTCGTTCACACCCATGACGAACGTGCCGTCGACGCCGGTGCCCGGTGCCGAGATGAGGACCTTCTTCGCGCCGGCCTCGATGTGCTTCTTGGCGAGCTCGGCCTTGGTGAAGAAGCCGGTGGACTCGATGACGATGTCGACACCCAGCTCGCCCCACGGGAGGTTGGCGGGGTCGCGCTCGGCGAAGGCCTTGATCGCCTTGCCGTTGACGGTGATGCTGTCGTCGTCGTAGCTGATCTCGGCGTCGAGGACGCCGCCCACCGAGTCGTACTTCAGCAGGTGTGCCAGGGTCTTGTTGTCGGTGAGGTCGTTGACCGCGACGATCTCAAGGTCTGCGCCCTGCGCGAGAGCCGCGCGGAAGTAGTTGCGTCCGATGCGGCCGAAGCCGTTGATACCGATCTTGACAGACACTCAGGTCTCCCTGTTTCTCGTGCGCGATGCGCAGCTTTGCAGCAGGCATGACGCGCTGGTTTTTTGGCTGAGAGGGCGTCCCGACGAGCCGATGCCCGTCGGGACGCAACCCGGTTACGACAGTACCAGCAGGCCGTTCGTCTGCTTGCGGGCGACGTCGAGGCGCTGGGCGACGTTCTCCCAGTTCGCGATGTTCCACGCGGCCTTCACGTAGTCGGCCTTGACGTTGAGGTAGTCGAGGTAGAAGGCGTGCTCCCACATGTCGAGCTGGAACAGCGGGATCGTGCCCTGCGCCGTGTTCGACTGCTGGTCGAACAGCTGCTGGATGATCAGGCGCGAGCCGATCGAGTCCCAGCTGAGGACGGCCCAGCCGGAGCCCTGGATGCCGGTCGCCGCCGCCGTGAAGTGCGCCTGGAACTTCGCGAACGAGCCGAAGTACTCGTCGATGGCCGCCTTCAGCTCACCCTCGGGCTCGCCCCCGCCGTTCGGCGAGAGGTTCGTCCAGAAGATCGAGTGGTTGACGTGGCCGCCCAGGTTGAACGCGAGGTCCTTCTCGAGCTTGTTGACGTTGGCGAGGTTGCCGCTCTCACGAGCCTCGGCGAGCTGGTCGAGGGCCGTGTTCGCGCCGGCGACATACGCCGCGTGGTGCTTGTCATGGTGCAGCTCCATGATCTTGCCGCTGATGTGCGGCTCGAGAGCTGCGAAGTCGTAGGGAAGGTCGGGGAGCGTGTAGGTCGCCATATCGCTTTCATCCAATCCGCGCCGCGCCGCGGCGCTTGCCGATCCTCCGCGCCGCCGATGTGCGGCGTAGAGCGGACGTTCTTCATCCTACTGACGACAACCCCGCAGGTGCCCCGAACCTTCCTTCACATGACGAAGACCTCGCCCCGGAAGTCGGGAACGAGGTCTTCGATGAGTCGCGGTGGGTCAGACGTCGAGTCCGACCGGGACGGCAGCCTCCGTGCCGGGGATGCCCTCCTGCTGAGCGCGCTTGTCCGCCATCGCCAGGAGGCGACGGATACGGCCGGCGACGGCGTCCTTCGTCAGGGGCGGGTCGGCGTGGTGGCCGAGCTCGTCGAGGCTGGCGTCACGGTGTGCGAGGCGAAGCTCGCCGGCGACCTTCAGGTGATCGGGCACGTCGTCGGCCAGGATCTCGAGCGCACGCTCGACCCGCGCGCAGGCGGCGACCGCGGCCTGCGCGGAACGCCGGAGGTTGGCGTCGTCGAAGTTCACCAGGCGGTTGACGCCGGCGCGCACCTCGCGGCGCTGACGCAGCTCCTCCCACGCGATGGCGGTCTTCTGCGCACCCATCTCGTTGAGGATCGTGCGGATCGCCTCCCCCTCGCGCACGACCACGCGCGGCATCCCGCGTACTTCACGGGCCTTGGCGGCCACACCCAGCCGGTGCGCGGCACCCACCAGGGCCATCGCGGCCTCGGACGACGGACACACGACCTCGAGCATGGCCGAGCGTCCCGGCTCGCTCAGCGACCCCGCCGCGAGGAACGCGCCGCGCCACAGGCCGGCGACCTCGGCGCGAGAGCCGGTGGTGAGGCGGTTCGGCAGTCCACGTACGGGACGCCGGCGCTGGTCGAGCAGACCCGTCTGGCGCGCGAGGGTCTCCCCCTGTGCGATCACGCGCACCGCCCATCGCGCACCCTCGTTCGCGGTGCTGGACTGGACCTGCGCGATCTCGGGCCGAACGCCGTAGATCTCGGCGAGGTCACGAGCGACACGACGTGCCAGCGTCTCCGCATCCACCTCGGCCTCCACGGCCACGCGACCGGCGATCGAATGCAGTCCACCGGCGAACCGGAGGATCGCGGTGACCTCCGCGACACGCACCGTCGGGGGTGCATTGCGGATGCTGACCAGCTCGGCCTTGACGTCGGTGGTTAGTGCCACGACACTCCTTCACGTTCACGCGCCGGATCGCGACGCAAACGTCCAGCTTACTCGGCCGGGCGGCCGACTACTCTCGGCCGAGGTCCCGGTGACGGACGTTCACGGCGACGCCGGGGACCGCGGCGAGTCTCCTCGCCAGCTCCTCCGACATCGCCACCGAACGGTGCTTTCCCCCCGTGCACCCGATGGCGATGGTGGAATGACTCTTGTTCTCGCGCTGATATCCCTCCAGAACCGGGACCAGAGCGGCGGAGTAGGCATCGAGGAACTCTCTCGCGCCCTCCCGCGAGAGCACGTACTCCCGCACAGTCTCGTCCTGGCCCGTCAGCCCGCGCAGCTCCTCGTTCCAGAACGGGTTCGGCAGGAACCTCATGTCGGCGACGATGTCGACGTCGGTCGGCAAACCGTACTTGAACCCGAAGCTGAGCAGGGTGACGCGGTGCCTCGCGGCGCCCTCCTCGGAGAAGATGTCCGACACCTGCGTCGCCAGCTGATGGATGTTGAGCGACGACGTATCGATCACGATGTCGGCGGCCTCGCGGATCGGAGCGAGCCGGGAGCGCTCGACGCGGATGCCGTCGAGCAGAGTGCCGTCGCCCTGCAGCGGATGCGGACGTCGCACCGACTCGAAACGACGCACCAGCACGTCATCGGACGCATCGAGGAAGAGCACCCTGACCGAGCCACGCGACCGCAACGCGCGCGCCACGCCCGGGAAGTCATCGAACAGGTTGCGCCCGCGCACGTCGACCACCGCCGCGACCTTGGGCAGGGCCGTGCCACCCATATCGGTCAGATCGAGCAGCGGGCGGAGGATCTGCGGGGGCAGGTTGTCGACGACGTACCAGCCGAGATCTTCGAGCGCGTTCGCCACGGTCGTCCGACCCGCGCCGGACATTCCCGTGACGATGAGGAACTCGCCCTTCTCGCCGTCAACCATTGCTCTCAGTGCTCCCTCTCCCCCTCGGCCTCCAGCCTAGCGAGTGGACAGGTGCGCGTGGATGTTCTGAGCAAGCACGGGCCCGATTCCCTGGACCTCTTCGATCTGCCCCGGCTCCGCCGCCCGCAACGCGGTGACGGATCCGAAGTGCTTGAGGAGCACCTTGATGCGCGAGGCACCGAGCCCCGGGACCTCGGCGAGCACCGAGGTGATGTCGTTGCGCCGACGCTTGCGCTGATGCGTGATGGCGAAGCGGTGCGCCTCGTCGCGGAGCCGCTGCAGGAGGTAGAGCGCTTCGCTCGTGCGCGGCAGGATCACCGGGAAGTCGTCGCCCGGCAGCCAGATCTCCTCGAGGCGCTTCGCGATGCCGCACACCGCGATCTCGGTATGACCGGCGTCACGGAGGGCCCGGGCGGCGGCCTCGACCTGCGGCTGACCGCCATCGACGAGGAGCAGCTGCGGCGGATACGCGAAGCGGGGCTTGCGCCGTGCCGTCGCCTCGCCGAGGTCCTGCCCGACGATCTCGTCGGTCGTCGGGTCGATGACCTCCGGTTCTTCCGGACGATCAAGGTACGCCAGCCGTCGCCGGAGCACCTGGTACATCGAATCGGTGTCGTCGGTGGTCTCGGCGATGTTGAAGGAGCGGTACTGATCTTTGCGCGGGAGACCGTCTTCGAACACGACCATCGAGGCGACCACGTTCGTGCCGCCCAGATGCGAGATGTCGAAGCACTCGATGCGCAACGGCGCCTCGCTCATCCCGAGCGCCTCCTGCAGGTCGGTGAGCGCCTGCGTCCGCGCGACGTAGTCGCTCGTCCGCCGCGTCTTGTGCCGGATGAGCGCCTGCTGCGCGTTGAGCGTGGCCGTGCGCATCAGGTCGGCGCGCTGACCGCGCTGCGCGACCGCGATCTCGACCTTCTTGCCCCGGCGTTCCCGCAGCCAGAGCTCCAGCTCCGCCGCATCGTCGGGAAGGGTCGGCACCAGAATGCGCCGGGGAACGTCCTGCGCCTCGCCGTACGCCTGCTGCAGGACCTGATCGACGAGCTCGGCGCTCGTGATGTCGATCTCCTTCTCGATCGTGAGGGCGCGCACACCGCGAACGCGACCACCGCGGATCACGAAGTGCTGCACGGCCGCGGACAGCTCGTCCTCGGCGATGCCGAAGAGGTCGGCGTCCTCGTCGCTCGGGAGCACGAGCGCGCTCTTGCCGAGTACGGCCTCGATGGCCGCGAGCTTGTCGCGGTACTTCGCCGCCGCCTCGTAGTCCATCGCCGCCGATGCCGCCAGCATCCGCGTGGTGAGCTCTCGGGTGAAGCGCTCGTCGCCTCCCGCCATGAAGGCGACGAAGTCGTCGACCATGGCGCGATGCTCTTCGATCGTCACGGTCATCGAGCACGGCCCGCCGCACTTGCCGATCTGGCCGGGGAAGCACGGGCGACCGGTCTGCATCGCACGCTTGTAGCTGGCGTCGCTGCAGGTGCGGATCGGGAACGCCTTGATCATCAGGTCGATGGTCTCGTGCACGGCCCAGACCTTCGGGAACGGGCCGAAGTACCGTGCGCCGGGGATCTTCCGGTTGCGGGTCACCAGCACACGGGGTGCTTCGTCGCCGAGGGTCACTGCCATGAAGGGGTAGGACTTGTCGTCCTTGTAGCGGACGTTGAAGGGCGGATCGAACTCCTTGATCCACATGTACTCGAGCTGGAGCGAGTCGACGTCGGTCGGAACGACGGTCCACTCCACCGATGCCGCCGTCGTGACCATGCGCCGGGTGCGCTCGTGCAGGGTCCGCAGCGGTGCGAAGTAGTTCGACAGGCGCTGGCGAAGATTCTTCGCCTTGCCGACGTAGAGCACCCGGCCCGCGGCGTCACGGAAGCGGTACACCCCAGGATCGGTGGGGATCTCCCCCTGCCGTGGCTTGTACGACAGCACATCGGCCATCAGCTGGCCTTCCGCGCGGAGCGCCCCTCACCCAGGATCTCGGCGAGGAACAACCCGGTGTGGCTTTCCTCGACGCGTGCGATCTGCTCCGGGGTGCCCGTGGCGATGATCTGGCCTCCGCCGGAACCGCCCTCCGGGCCGAGGTCGATCACCCAGTCGGCCGACTTGATCACGTCGAGGTTGTGCTCGATGACGATGACAGTGTTGCCCTTGTCGACCAGCCCGTTCAGCACCTCGAGGAGCTTGCGCACGTCTTCGAAGTGCAGACCCGTCGTCGGCTCGTCGAGCACGTAGATGCTGCGGCCGTTGCTGCGACGCTGGAGCTCGGTGGCGAGCTTGACGCGCTGTGCCTCGCCGCCGGACAGCGTCGTCGCCGACTGCCCGAGCCGCACGTAGCCGAGTCCGACGTCGACGAGCGTCTTCATGTAGCGGTGGATCGCCTGGATCGGCTCGAAGAACTCCGCCGCTTCCTCGATCGGCATCTCCAGCACCTCGGCGATGTTCTTGCCCTTGTAGTGCACGGCGAGCGTGTCGCGGTTGTAGCGCTTGCCGTGGCAGACCTCGCAGTCGACGTACACGTCGGGCAGGAAGTTCATCTCGATCTTGATCGTGCCGTCGCCGGAGCATGCCTCGCAGCGGCCGCCCTTGACGTTGAAGCTGAACCGACCGGGCAGGTAACCGCGGACCTTCGCCTCGGGCGTCTCGCTGAACAGGGTGCGGATGCGGTCGAACACGCCGGTGTACGTGGCGGGGTTCGACCGCGGCGTGCGGCCGATCGGGGCCTGGTCGACGTGCACGACCTTGTCGAGGTTATCGAGTCCCGTGACCCGCGTGTGCTTGCCCGGGACCGTCCGTGCGCCGTTGAGACGCGAGGCGAGCACCTGGTACAGGATGTCGTTCACGAGTGACGACTTTCCGGAGCCGCTGACGCCGGTGACCGCCGTCAGCACACCGAGCGGGAAGTCGGCCGTGACGTTGCGGAGGTTGTTGGCGCGTGCGCCCACGACGCTGAGCATCCGCTTCTTGTCGATCTTGCGGCGCTTCGTCGGCATCGGGATCTCGCGGCGACCGGAGAGGTACTCCCCGGTCATCGACGCGCTGTCGGCGAGCAGGGCCGAGTAGGGACCCGAGTGCACGACCTCCCCGCCGTTGACACCGGCGCCCGGTCCGATGTCGACGACCCAGTCCGCCGCCTCGATCGTCTCCTCGTCGTGCTCCACCACGATCAGGGTGTTGCCGAGGTCGCGCAGTGTGAGCAGCGTCTCGATGAGTCGGCGGTTGTCGCGCTGGTGCAGACCGATCGACGGCTCGTCGAGCACGTAGAGGACTCCGGTCAGGCCGGAACCGATCTGCGTCGCGAGACGGATGCGCTGTGCCTCGCCACCGGACAGAGACCCGGCCGAACGGCTGAGGTTGAGGTAGGACAGCCCCACCTGCAGCAGGAAGTCGAGCCGCAGCCGGATCTCCCGGAGGACCTGGGCGGCGATCTTCGCCTCACGCTCGCTGAGGGTGAGCGTCTCCATGAAGGCACGGGCATCGGCGAGGCTGAGATGGGAGACCTCGGCGATCGAGTGGCCGTGCACCTGCACGGCGAGCACCTCGGGCTTGAGGCGATTGCCGTCGCACACCGGGCAGGGGACCTCACGGAGGTACTCGCCCCAGCGATTGCGCTGGGTGTCGGACTCGGCCTGCAGGTACTGCCGCTCGATGTACGGGACCACGCCCTCGAACCCGGAGGTGTACCGCATCTCGCGACCGTAGCGGTTCTTCCACTTGACCGAGACCTTGTAGTTCTCGCCGCGCAGCACCGCGTTCTGGACATCGGAGTGCAGCTCCCGCCACGGCGTGTCGAGAGAGAAGTCGAGGTCGTTCGAGAGGCCTTCGAGCAGACGCTCGTAGTACTGGAACAGACCCTTGCCCTGCGTGGTCCAGGGGATGATGACGCCCTCACGGATGGAAAGGTCTTCGTCGCCGAGCATCAGGTCGACGTCGACAGACATGCGCGTGCCGAGCCCGGAACATGCCGGGCAGGCTCCGAACGGCGCGTTGAACGAGAACGTGCGCGGCTCGATCTCGGTGAGCGTGAGCGCATGCCCGTTCGGGCACGCCAGCTTCTCGGAGAAGGTCTGCCACGCGTCGTCGCCCTCACCGTCGACGTAGTTGATCTGCACCACGCCGCCGGCCAATCCCAGGGCCGTCTCGACCGAATCGGTGACCCGACCGAGGATGTCGCCGGAAGCGACCAGGCGGTCGACCACCACGGCGATGTCGTGCTTGTAGCTCTTCTTGAGCGTCGGCGGCTCGGCGAGCTGGATGAGCTCGCCGTCGACGATCGCCCGCGAGTACCCCTTCGCACCGAGCTCGCGGAACAGGTCGACGAACTCGCCCTTCTTCTGCGAGACGATCGGCGCCACGACCTGGTAGCGCGTGCGCTCGGGAAGCTCCATGAGCTGGTCGGCGATCTGCTGCACCGTCTGACGCTGGATCCGCTCACCGCACTCGGGGCAGTGCGGGATGCCGATGCGCGCCCACAGCAGACGCATGTAGTCGTAGATCTCGGTGATCGTGCCGACGGTCGACCGCGGGTTGCGGTTGGTCGACTTCTGGTCGATCGAGACGGCGGGGCTCAGCCCCTCGATGAAATCGACGTCGGGGCGGTCGACCTGACCGAGGAACTGGCGCGCGTACGCGCTCAGCGATTCGACGTAGCGACGCTGCCCCTCGGCGAAGATCGTGTCGAACGCGAGGCTCGACTTCCCCGACCCGGACAAGCCGGTGAACACGACGAGGGAGTCGCGCGGGATGTCGATGTCGACGTTCTTGAGATTGTGGACGCGGGCACCGCGGACACTGAGTTTTCCGGAGGAGGCAACGGGGACGATGGGCACCGGTCAAGTCTACGAGGGGCCACGGACATCGGCTCCGCGTGGCCGCTCGACCACCGACGGCGCGCTCTCGGATGCGGCGGTTCTCCGGGAATCGTCCGCCTTTCGCGCGGCCCTGAGCGCGAGCAGCACACCGACCAGGAGCGCGACCGCCGCCACGGGCGCGAGCCAGGCGACGCCGCGATCGACGTCGGCAGGCGCCAGCAGCCACACGCCGAACACCAACGGCTGCGCGATGAGCTGCACGACCAGGAACCGGGTAGCACTCGGCGCCAGCACGGCGAGGGCGACCCGCGAGGCGAGCGGGATCGTGAGCGCGAGCGCGCCCAACACGTGGATGGCATGGACGAGCAGCACCGCGAGCGCCGTCCGCTCCGGCGCGGGATCCGTGAGGAGCACCCCGAACACGAGGCACGCCGCGCCCAGCCAGGCCGCAAGGGAGCGGGGCAGCACGGTCGCGATCACGGAGGCGACCACTGCGATCCCCTGCCACAGCGGGAACGGGTTGAGCGCGACGGCCCCGAACCAGACGATCGCCACGAGCAGCAGGCGGATGACGAGTCCCGGGACCGCACCGGGCACGCGGAACGACCTGATGCCGCGCGTCATCGCCGTACCGCCCCCATCCGCTGCTGACGCACCGCAGCGAGCCGCATCGCGACATCGACATCGGAACTCGCCCAGGGCACGACCTCGACGCCGGCATGGCGCAGCTCGGCGAGGATGTCGGAGCGCTCGGCGAGCACCGTGCGCAGGGCGATGCCCTGTTCTCGGGTGAGCCTGGTCGTGTCCGGAGTCGGCAGCACATCGACGGCGACCACGGCGTGACCCGACGCGCGCCAGCCGGTGGCCACGCGGGCGGCCACGCCGTCTACGAAGGTGGAGAGGACGAAGACGATGGATCCGGCGGGCACGACCGGGGACCGAAGGTAGCGCGACCCGTCCTCCCCTCGGCCAGTGGCGGCGATCGTGTCACGCACCCGGGCGAGATGCCGCGCACCGCCACCGGAACGCACGCTTCGGCCCCCCGGCGACAGCGCGTGGTACGCCACGCGATCCCCGGCACCGATCGCCACTGTCGCGATCGAGAGGGCCGACTCGCGGGCGAGGTCGAGCGACGTCGTCCCGGAGCGGTCGGGGTCATCGACTCCCCATGCCGCGACGACCGCGCCGACGTCTTCCGCGGTGTCCACCGCGATCACCACCGAGGAGTCGCTGAGCGTGTTCGTGCGACGCACCAGAAGCTCACCCGGGCGACGGGCCGCGCGGGCCGTCGCGCGCCAATCGACGCGACGCAGCTCATCGCCGGGCGCGAAGGGATGGATGTCGCGGAAGTCGCCGCCCTGGCCCGGTCGCGCCCCCTCATGCGCGCCATGCAGACCCGCCAATCGCGGGGCGACCGGAAGGCGGCCGATCCGCACCGAGCGCGGCGGCGTGTTCCAGTCAAGGGCGACGCGCGGAGCCGTGTCCGACACCCACGCTCCGTCGAGCGCCGCACCGCGGACGGTGACCCCGAGCAGCTCGACAGGGCCCGAGTGCTGCAGACGGCTCCGTGAGCCGAAGACAGCAGATCCGGGACGCACCTCCGCGACGCCCGTCCGCCATCCCTCCTGATCGACCGCGACCTGCAGCCAGTCCGCATCGAGCACGATGTCCGCCTCCGCGACCGCGTTCGGCGATGCCTCTGCGCCGCCGGGGCGAGCGCGCAACTCTATCGACATCGCCGAGTCCTCCGGCCGGCGCAGCAGCATCCATGCGGTCGCGAGCGCGAGCGGGAGCCCGATCCCGATCACGTCCGGGCGCGAGAACACGAGCCCCACGGCAGTCAAGGCCGCTGCCCCGATGATCCCGATGGCGACCACCGGCGTCCGGTGCCACCGCACCGGAGCGCGGGCGCTGACACGAATCGGCTCGGTCACCGGAGCACGGCCACAGTCGGCGGAACCGGGGTCGTCGCCACCACCGTGGCGACGACGGATCGCGGATCCACGCCCTGCGCCCACGCCTGGGGCGTGAGGGTGAGGCGATGCGCGAGCACGGGTTCGGCGATGCGCTTGATGTCATCGGGGCGCACGTAATCCCTGCCATCGAGCGCCGCGAGAGCTCGTCCCAGCAGCACGAGCGCCTGCGAGCCGCGCGGCGAGGCTCCGACCGCGACGTTCACGGCATCGCGTGTCGCCTTCGTGAGATCGACACAGTAGCGTACGACGTCGGCATCGACGTGGATGCGCTCAACCGCTGCCTGGATCGCAAGCAGCCCCTCACCATCGACCACGGCGTCGACCGTGACGTCGGGGCTCTGGCGACGCACGCGGTCGAGGATGATGCGGGCCTCATCGTCTGCCGCGGGGTATCCCACGGCGAGCCGCACCATGAAGCGGTCGAGCTGCGCCTCGGGAAGCGCGTAGGTCCCCTCGTACTCGATCGGATTCGAGGTCGCGATCACGTGGAACGGTCGCGGCAGCGCGAACCTGTTGCCCTCCACGGTCACCTGATGCTCGGCCATCGCCTCGAGCATCGCGGACTGCGTCTTCGGCGTCGTGCGGTTCACCTCGTCGGCCAGGAGGAGTCCGGTGAAGATCGGGCCAGGCCGGAACACGAAATCGCCGGTCGCCGGCGCATACACGTACGACCCGGTCACATCGCCGGGAAGCATGTCGGGCGTGCACTGCAGTCGTCGGAAATCGAGCCCGAGGGCTGCAGCGAGACTCCGCGCCGCGAGCGTCTTGCCGAGTCCCGGGACGTCCTCGAAGAGCACATGTCCGCCCGCGAGGATCGCCGCGAGCGCGACCGTGAGGGGCTCGTCCATCCCGACGACCGCACCGCGGACGCTGTCCAGCACGCGGCGCCCGACATCGGCGATCTGCGTGGTGTCCTGACTGCTCATGCCGTCTCCTTCATGTCGTTCGGTATGCGTTCGATCGCGTCGAGCACGCGCTCGACGTCGGCACGCTGCACTTCACGTCGGTGGAGGGCGTCGCGCACACCCGCCCCGAGGAATGCGTCGATGCGCGCGTGCTGGTCGGGGTCGTCGAGGTCGAGGCCGCGGTGGACGAGGCGCCTGCGCAACGCGTTCTGCACACGGCGCACGACGAGATGACCGACGACACCCGTACGGGAGTTGATCCCCCACGCCAGCCGCGACACCTCGGACCCGCGCGAGTCCCGTCGCGGCTTCTCGGGCGGCCAGCTCGCGCTGTCGTCGAAGAAGACCTGCCGTGCGGCCAGGGCGATTGCGAGGATCAGGATCAACCAGGCCGCCATGAACGGCATCGGGAAGCCGACCTGTCCCAGGAGAACCACGACGGCAGCTGCGACCACGAGGCCGGCGGCGATCCCCAGGACCTTCGCCTTCATCGCCATCCCTCCTGGATGCCGCGCAGACACGTCGCCGCACGGGCACGGTCGTCATCGTCGGCCACGTGACCGCCGAAGCGGACCTCCTCGTACAGTCGCAGCAGCACGACGACCTCGTCCGCGATCCCCTTGCGTCGCCCGATGATGCGCACGGTGAACTCGGAGGGGGTCTCGTTCGCCGCACGACCGGCACCGGCATCGGCTGCCGACTCCTCCAGTCCGACCCAGGCCGCGACGATGCTGTCTCCGGGTTCCGGGCGTTCGTCGATCGTGCGCAGAGCCTCGTCGATGCCGCGACGGATCACCGCCGCGTCGGGGTCTGCGTCGGCGACGGGTGCGGCGACCACCTCGACCGCCACATCGGCTGCGCCACGACGTGCCAGAGGCCGGTTGCGCCACAACTGGAGGAGATACCGCACACCGAGGTACACCATCGCGAGCACGGCGGCGACGATGAGGGCGGCTGCCACGTAGCCGATGATCGCGAGGATCGCGGAGTCCGCCGGCTGTTCGGGAGGGGGCGGCGGCGGAGCGGACTCCATCGGCGCAGGCGTGTTGTCGACAGCCGTCGGCTCGGCGCCCTCGATCGGCCACGGGCCGAACTGCGGAGTCCCCTGCGCTGAGGCGGCGAACATGACCACCGCGAAGAAGCCGGCGATGCCGATCAGCGGGACCAGCAGCCGGTCGATTCGCGGCCGCGTTCCGACATGCTCCTGCTCCGGGGCCGGGGGCTCGGAGCGCGACATGCCTCCACCCTAGGGGGCACCTCCCCCGCTGCGACGTCATGGCCGCTGCGTGGAGGCGGCGTCAGCCGAGGTCCGGGCGTCGTCCGGCGAAGGGTCCGAGGCCGTCGCGGAGTGCGGCGATCTCGTCGATGTCCATACCCACGGCCGCCATCACCTGATGCGGCACCGTCACCGCCCGATCCCGCAGTGCCGCCCCGGCCTCGGTCAGGGCGATCTCCAGGCGCCGTTCGTCCTCGGTGCTCCGTTGCCGAGTCACCAGCCCCTCGACCTCCAGACGCTTGACGAGCGGCGAGGCGGTGGCCGGCTCCAGCGCCAGATCGACGGCGAGGTCGTTCAGCGTGCGAGGCGCCCGTTCCCAGAGCGCGAGCATGACGAGGTACTGCGGGTGCGTGAGCCCCAGCGGCTCGAGGATCGGCCGATACAGCGCGACGACGTTGCGCGCCGCCGTCACCAGGGCGAAGCAGAGCTGGTTCTCCAGACGGAGCAGGTCATCGGATGGTGTCACACAGGCGACTATACATCTGCACGAATCATTAGTACACTAATGAACATGTCACAGGACTCCGACCGCCCACCCCTCCGCACCCGCATCCGCGAAGCCGGCGGACTGTACTCCTGGGTGAACACGAACCTGATCCGGTTCGCCGGTCCGGCATCCGTCGGGCCCTATGAGACGACTCCCCCGCCCAGTGCCGCAGAACGTGCGGAGCGTGCGTGCCCGCTCTGCGGCGCTCCGATGTCGCAGCACGAGATCGACCGCTCTGGACCGAAGACGCTGGTGCACTGCCCCTGACGGTCAGTCCTGATCGGGCGTCTCGACAGCCGATCCCGTCGACTCTCGTGCGACATCGAGCCAGAACATCAATGCGGTGTCGTCCTCGATCGCACTCGGCACGACGTCCAGCCAGCCTGAACTCATCGTCCGCGCGCCCATCACCGCGCGAGCCGCACCGGGTTGCGTCAACAGGGCGGCGCCGTTCTCGTCATCGACGCGGACGAGGAGCACGCCGCCGGGACGCGCACCCACCAGGATGTGACCGCCGTCCAAGAACGCCCGCGTGCCGAACATCCGCCGCTCCTCGATCGCGGCATCCGCACCCAGCAGCGCGCGGACGCGATCGGCGAGCTCGTTCCCTGCAGCATCCATCGCTCGGCCCCCTGCCTAGGCGTGCCCGGCTCGCTCCATGGCGCGGAGCTCCTTCTTGAGATCCTGCACCTCGTCACGCAGACGCCCGGCGAGCTCGAACTTCAGCTCTGCCGCCGCCGCGAGCATCTGGTCGGAAAGGTCCTGGATCGTGGCCTCGAGCTGCTGAGCACCCTCGGCTGCGATCCCCGTGCGACGCAGGTTCGGCGTCGGTGACTTGCCCTTGCCCGTGGCGCGCCCGCGACCCGACATCATCTCGGCTGTGTCGGCGCCCTCGCGCGCCAGCACCTCGGTGATGTCGGCGATGCGCTTGCGAAGCGGCTGCGGGTCGATGCCGTTCTCCTTGTTGTATGCGATCTGCTTCTCGCGGCGCCGATCGGTCTCCTCGATCGCCTTCGTCATCGAATCGGTCATCTTGTCGGCGTACATGTGCACCTCGCCGGAGACGTTTCGCGCGGCACGACCGATGGTCTGGATGAGCGAAGTGCCCGACCGCAGGAAGCCCTCCTTGTCGGCGTCGAGGATCGCGACCAGGGAGACCTCCGGAAGGTCGAGGCCCTCACGCAGCAGGTTGATGCCCACGAGCACGTCGTACACGCCCGCGCGCAGCTCACTGAGCAGCTCGACCCGACGCAGCGTATCGACGTCGGAGTGCAGGTAGCGCACACGCACCCCGTGCTCGCCGAGGAAGTCGGTGAGCTCTTCGGCCATCTTCTTGGTGAGGGTGGTCACCAGCACGCGCTCGTCGCGCTCGACCCGCAGTCGGATCTCCTCGAGAAGATCGTCGATCTGCCCCTTCGACGGCTTCACCACGATGTGCGGATCCACCAGCCCGGTCGGACGGATGATCTGCTCGACCACCCCGTCGGCGATGCCCATCTCGTACTTTCCGGGGGTGGCCGAGAGGTACACGGTCTGCCCGATGCGGTTCTTGAACTCGTCCCAGCGCAGCGGACGGTTGTCCATCGCGCTCGGCAGGCGGAAGCCGTGGTCGACGAGCGTGCGCTTGCGCGACGCATCGCCTTCGTACATCGCGCCGATCTGCGGCACCGTCACATGCGACTCGTCGATCACCAGCAGGAAATCGTCGGGGAAGAAGTCGAGCAGCGTGTGCGGGGGTTCGCCGGGCTCGCGCCCGTCCATGTGCCGGGAGTAGTTCTCGATGCCGGAGCAGAACCCCAGCTGCTGCAGCATCTCGAGGTCGAAGGTGGTGCGCATGCGCAGTCGCTGCGCCTCGAGCAGCTTGCCCTGCCGTTCGAACTCCGCCAGACGCTCCTCCAGCTCGGCCTCGATCGTGCCGATGGAGCGCTGGATGACGTCGGTGCCCGCCACGTAGTGCGACGCCGGGAAGATGGGCACGGAGTCGAGCTTCTCGATGACCTCGCCAGTGAGCGGGTGGAGCGAGTACAGCGCCTCGATCTCGTCTCCGAACAGCTCGATGCGGATCGCGTGCTCCTCGTAGACGGGGATGATCTCGATCGTGTCGCCGCGCACCCGGAAGTTGCCGCGCGAGAAGTCGACATCGTTGCGGTTGTACTGCATCGCGATGAACTGGCGGATGAGCGCGTCGCGGTCGTACCGCTCCCCCACCTGCAGCGCGACCATGGCCCGCAGATACTCCTCCGGGGCACCGAGACCGTAGATGCAGGACACGGTCGAGACGACGACCACATCGCGCCGGCTGAGCAGAGAGTTGGTCGTGGAGTGCCGCAGTCGCTCGACCTCGGAGTTGATCGATGAGTCCTTCTCGATGAAGGTATCGGTCTGCGGCACGTAGGCCTCAGGCTGGTAGTAGTCGTAGTACGACACGAAGTACTCGACCGCGTTGTTCGGCATCAGCTCGCGGAACTCGTTCGCCAGCTGGGCGGCCAGCGTCTTGTTGTGCGCGAGCACCAGTGTCGGCCGCTGCACCTGCTCGACGAGCCACGCCGTGGTGGCCGATTTTCCGGTACCGGTGGCGCCGAGCAGCACCACATCGGTCTCACCGGCGTTGATGCGCGCCGCGAGGTCGGCGATCGCCTGCGGCTGGTCGCCGGCCGGCGTGTACGCTCTGATGACCTCGAAAGGACGGACACTGCGCGTGGGTTGCATACCTCCAGCGTATGCCGCCCCTCCGACATCGAGGCCGTCGAGGCGAGCGCCAAGGCTCACGGACTCCGGATCGCCACGGATCTCACGCCCGACCGGTCGGTGCCCCGCGCAGTGCGGACACGGCCGCGAGAGCCGCCGCCGCGCACATCGCGAGGATCACGGCCACGAACCAGCCCCAGCTCGCCCCGCCGAACACGAGGCCCAGCACCCACCCGAACAGGCTGGAACCCGCGTAGTAGGCGAAGTAGTAGAGCGACGACGCCTGCGCACGACTCGCCGGGCCGGCCGCGACCGGAGTCCACCCCGATGCCACCGCGTGCGCGCCGAAGAAGCCCGCCGTGAACAGCACCAGACCGGGGAGCACGATGGCCGTGACCGGCGCGAGCAGCAGTCCGGCACCGACGGCCATCACTCCGATCGACCCCAGGAGCACCGGGAAGCGACCGATCCGCGATGCGAGCGTTCCCGCCCAGGGAGAGGAGACCGTGCCGGCGAGGTACGCCAGGAACAGCAGCGTCACCACCCACACCGGCAGGGCGAACGGCTCAGCGGAGAGATGGAAGCCGAGATAGTTGTAGACGGCGACGAAAGCCCCCATGAGCAGGAAGCCCTGCGCGTAGAGCGCCCACTGCAACGGTGAGCGCAGGGGTCCGCGCAGCCGTTCCAGGATGCCGGGGCCACGGTCCACCCGCAGGCGTCCAGGTACGAAACCCCGTGCCCGCGGCGTGAGCCACAGGAAGAGCACGGCGGCCACAGCACACATCACCGCGACCGACAGGATCCCCGCGCGCCATCCGCCGACCTCGCCGACGATGCCGGAACCGATGCGGCCGAGCAGTCCGCCCACGGTCGTGCCGGCGATGTAGCTTCCGGCGGCGGCCGCGGCATGACGCGCCTCGACCTCCTCGCTGAGGTAGGCGAGCGCGACGGCCGGCACCGCCCCCAGCGCCACACCCTCCGCGAACCGCAACACGAGGAGCATGACGATCTCGCCACTGAGGGGTGCGGAGAGGCCGAACACCGTGGCCGTGAGCACGCCGGTCGCCATCGCCGGCACCCGTCCGATGCGGTCGGCGACGATCGACCAGGGGATGACCGCGAGGGCGAGTCCGAGCGTCGTGGCCGAGACGGTGAGGGCGGCTGTGGCCGGGCTCACCGAGAGCTCGTCCGAGATCTGCGGCAGCACGGCCTGAGCGGAGTAGAGCTGCGCGAAGGTCGCGATCCCGGCGAAGAACAGACCGATGATGAGACGCCGGTACTCCCGCGAGCCCGGCGCGTGGCCGGAGAAGGTCACTGCCCGCTGATCCGCTCCCAGAGGGCGTCCGTCTGCTCGTTCGTGCGCACGATCGTGTCGGACGTGTCGATCACGACGTCGGCGATGGCGAGGCGGCGCTCGTCGGACACCTGCGCGTCGATCCGCTCCTGCGCCGCACGCTCGTCCATTCCGCGCAGTTCGACGAGCCGCTGCAGGCGAGTCACCGCCGGTGCGTGCGCCACCACGATGAGGTCCCACGGGTCGTCCACGCGCGCCTCGACGAGCAGCGGGACGTCGTAGACCACGACCGCTTCGGGGTTGTCGGCCAGCGCTTCGTCGAACCGTCGCTGCGACTCCTCCCGCACGGCCGGATGCACGATCGCGTTCAACCGTGCGAGCAACTCGACGTCACCGAAGACCACGCCACCGAGCGCCGCGCGATCAAGCGCGCCGTCCGGGGAGATGACTTCCGCCCCGAACGTCTGCGCGATGCGATCCAGCACGGGCGACCCGGGGGCCTGCACGTCGCGCACGATCTGATCGGCGTCGACGATGACGGCACCGTGCTCGGCCAGACGCCGCGCGATGGTCGACTTCCCGGACGCGATGCCGCCGGTGAGTGCGATGAGGGGCATGCCGCCAGTCTAGGGTTCTCCCGGGGTGGCGCTCAGCGCGCCAGCAGCTGACGTCGCGAGCTGATCACGCCGGTGTCGAAGCCGGCGAGATGCAGTCCGCCGTGGAACCGGGCGTGCTCGATCTTGATGCAGCGATCCATGACCACCGAGAGCCCTGCACCCTCCGCGATCGCCGCCGCGTCCTCGTTCCAGGAGCCGAGCTGGAGCCACAGGGTCTGCGCCCCCGCATCGATCGCCTCCCGCGCGACACCCGGAAGGTCGTCGTGTCGCCGGAACACGTCCACGATGTCCGGCACGACGGGGAGGTCGCTCAGCGACGCATAGACGCGCTGGCCGAGGATCTCCGTCTCCCGCGGGTTCACCAGGTACACGTCGTAGGCCGTGCTGGAGAGGAGGTATGTCGCCACGAAGTACGAGGCGCGCGCAGGGTTATTGGAGGCCCCGACGATCGCGATCGACTTCGCGCGCCGCAGCAGCGCGAACCGCTCCTGCTGCGACGGCCCGATCCAGGTGCGTCCCGGCACGTCCGGCGCCGCACCCGGCAGCGCACAGGCCGCGGCATCCGTCACGGCGGGCAGGGCGCACACGTCGCCCGTGGTGGTCACGCTCATCGGTTCGCTCCTGTCGCGGTCGTGAGAGCCTGGTCGAGGTCCCAGATGATGTCGTCGGCATCCTCGAGACCGACCGAGATGCGGATCAGGTCCGGCCGCACGCCCGCCGCGACGAGCTGCTCCTCCGTGAGCTGACGGTGCGTCGTGGATGCAGGGTGGATGACGAGGGTGCGGGCATCGCCGATGTTCGCCAGGTGCGAGGCGAGCTGCAGGTTCTCGATCAGCGCCTCCCCCGCCGCTCGGCCGTCTTCGGCCGCGACGCCGAACGCGAAGACCGACCCGGGACCGAGCGGCAGGTACTTCGCGGCACGGTCGTGGTGCGGGTGCCCGTCGAGCCCCGCCCAGGTGACGTAGGCGACGCGCGGGTCGGAGTCGAGCCAGTCCGCCACGATGCGGGCGTTCGCGAGGTGCGCGTCGATGCGCTGCGGCAGCGTCTCGATGCCCTGCAGCAGGTTGAACGCCGATTGCGGGCTGAGCGCGGGGCCGATGTCGCGCAGCTGCTCGGAGCGGAGCTTGGTGAGGAAGCCGTACTCGCCGAAGTTGTCCCACCATCTGATGCCGCCGTACGACTCGACCGGCTCGGTCATCTGCGGGAACTTCCCGTTGCCCCAGTCGAACGTGCCCTTCTCGACCACGATGCCGCCGAGCGTGGTGCCGTGCCCGCCGAGGAACTTCGTCACGGAGTGGATCACGATGTCCGCCCCGTGCTCGAGAGGACGCGCCAGGTACGGCGTTGCGAGCGTGGCGTCCACCACGAGCGGCACACCGGCCTCATGGGCGACGGCGGCGAGACCTTCGATGTCGGCGATCTCTCCCGAGGGGTTGCCGATCATCTCGACGTAGACGACCTTGGTCTCGGGGCGGATCGCGGCGGCGAAGTCGGCCGGGTCGGTTGAGGCGACGAACGTGGTGTCCACGCCGAAGCGGCGCAACGTCACGTCGAGCTGGGTGACGGTGCCGCCGTACAGCTGTGCGGCCGCGACGACATGGTCACCGGCGCCGACGAGAGCCGCGAAAGTGATGAACTCCGCGCTCATTCCCGAGGCGGTCGCGACCGCCCCGATTCCGCCTTCGAGGGACGCGAGGCGCTCTTCGAGGGCTGCGACCGTCGGATTGCCGATGCGGGAGTAGATGTTGCCGTACTTCTGCAGCGCGAAGAGATTGCCGGCATCCGTCGCGTCGTCGAACACGAACGACGTGGTCTGGTAGATCGGGACCGCACGGGCTCCGGTCGACGCGTCGGGGGTGCCGCCGGCGTGCAGGGCTCTGGTGCGAAACCCGAAGCGATGTTCTTCCGTCATGGTGTCCTCAGTTCAGCGGTGGCGAGAGTTCGGTGGCGAGCACGTCGGCGATGTCGTCGACGGCCCAGGGGTTCTGCAGCGATGTGGTGTCTCCGAGCTGCTGCGGGGCGCGCCCGGCGCGGCGGTCCTGCTCCGCCTCCCACAACTGTGCCAGGAGTCGGCGCATGATCTTCCCCGACCGGGTCTTCGGCAGGTCGGGCACGACCACGATGTGCCGCGGCTTGGCGACGGATCCGATCGCCCGGGCGACCTGTGCGCGCAGGTCGGACGGCGTCACCTCGGCACGGCCGGATGGCGTGACGAAGGCCACGACGGCCTGCCCCGTCACCGGATCGGCGACGCCCGCCGAGCCTGCTTCGCCGACCGTGTCGTGGGCGACGAGGGCGGATTCGATCTCGATCGTCGAGAGCCGGTGGCCGGAGACGTTCACCACGTCGTCGAGCCGGCCGAGGATCCAGATGTATCCGTCGGCGTCCCGTGTCGCCCCATCGCCGGCGACGTAGAACCCGCCGGCGTCGCCGCGTCCGGCATACGTCGACCAGTATGCGTCCCGATACCGATGCGGATCTCCCCACACCGTGCGGGCCATCCCCGGCCAGGGCCGCCGGACCACCAGTGTTCCGGACCGACCGGGGGCGACCTCGTCCCCGTTCTCGTCGACCACCGCGACGTCGATGCCGGGCAGCGGAACGGATGCCGACCCGGGCTTGAGCGGGGTGATCCCCGGCAGCGGCGCGATCATCGCCGCACCGGTCTCCGACTGCCACCAGGTGTCGATCACCGGCAGCAGGTCGCAGCCGAAGTTCCGACGGAACCACACCCAGGCCTCGGGGTTGATCGCCTCGCCGACTGTGCCGAGCAACCGCAGCGAGGAGAGGTCGTGTCCGGCCGGCAGATCGGGGCCGAACCAGGTCATGAAGGTGCGGATGAGGGTGGGGGCCGTGTAGTACACGGTGACGCCGTAGCGCTCGATGATCTCGAGGTGGCGTTCCCGGTGCGGGGCGTCGGGCGTGCCTTCGTAGATCACCTGGGTCAGTCCGTTGGACAGTGGTCCGTAGATCTCGTACGTGTGCGCGGTCACCCAGGCGAGATCTGCGGTGCACCAGTGCACGTCGTCGGCCTTGGCGTCGAAATGCGCCCAGTGGGCCCAGCTCGCATGCGTCAGATACCCGCCGGAGGTGTGCACGAGTCCCTTCGGCTTCCCGGTCGTGCCCGACGTGTAGATGATGAAGAGCGGATGCTCGGCATCGAACGACGGCGCCGCATGGACGGATGACGCGGTGTCGACGACCTCGTGCCACCAGACGTCGCGCCCATCCGCCCAGGGCACATCCTGACCGGTTCGACGAAGCACGAGGATGTGTTCGAGTGCAGGGAGGCCCGCAGCGGCGATGTCTGCGGTGGACTTCACCTCGGTCGCGGCGCCGCGGCGGAACTGGCCGTCGCTCGTCACGAGCAGCTTCGCTCCGGTGTCCTCCAGACGGAAGCGCACGGCCTCGGCGGAGAAGCCGCCGAACACGAGGGAGTGCACAGCGCCGATCCGCGCGCAGGCCAGCGTGATCACGATCGTCTCGATCAGCACCGGCAGGTAGATCACGACACGGTCGCCGGGGTCGATCCCGAGCGCCAGGAGCGCGTTGGCGGCGCGGGATACGCGGTCCTGTAGGTCGGCGTACGTCACGGAGACGCGGTCGCCCGGTTCACCCTCGAAGTGCAGCGCGACCTTGTCGCCGCGACCGGCGTCGACGTGACGGTCCACGCAGTTCACGGCGACGTTGAGGCGTCCGCCCAGGAACCAGCGCGCGGCCGGAACGGTGTCGCCGAGCGGAGGCTCCCATTCATGGGCGGTGTGCCAGGGTTCCGTCCAGTCGAGACGGCGTGCGGCTTCCTCCCAGAACGCGATCGGATCGGCCGCCGCGCGCGCATAGGCCTCTGCCGTCACGTTGGCATCGGCGAAGCCGCCCGACGGCGCGTAGACGCGCGTCTCCTGCAGGCGCGCCTCAGCCCCGCTCACGTCCATCGGCGCAGCAGCAGCTTCTCCAACAGCGCCAGGACGCCGTTGGTGATGGTGCCGAGGAGGGCCAGCAGCACGATCGAGAGCAGGATGCGGTCGACCCGTCCTGTGCTCTGCGAGTCAGTCAGCAGGAAGCCGAGCCCCATCGACGAGGCGATCAGCTCGGCCGCGACGAGGAACAGCCAGGCCTGGGCGAGTGCCAGCCGCAGTCCGGAGACGACAGAGGGCACGACGGCGGGCAGCTGCACGATGCGGAAGAGAGACCAGCCGCGCAGGCTGAACGATCGTCCGGCCTCGACGAGCTGCGGGTCGACGTGGCGCAGGGCCGAGGCGACGGTCGTGTACACCGGGAAGAACGCGCCGATCGCGATCAGGGTGACCTTCGACTCCTCGCCGATCTGCATCCACAGGATGAGAAGCGGCACCCAGGCGAGCGACGGCACCGCGCGCAGGGCGGCGAGCGTCGGGCTGAGGAGCACGTCTCCGAGCCGGGACAGGCCCACGATGCCGGCGGCCGCCAGTCCGACGACCGAGCCGATCGCGAAGCCGAGCAGCACGCGCTGCACGGAGATCGCGATGTGCGTCCAGAGCTCACCGCGTTCCGCGAGTTCGACGCCGGCGGTGAAGACGGTGGCCGGAGCGGGCAGACGATACGGCGGCACGAGTCCGGTCGTGGTCACCACCTGCCACGCGATCAGGACGATCGCGGGCAGCAGGAGACCCGCGAGGATCCTCACGGAGGGCCGATCCCACGCGCGTCGGGCACCGACCTCGTGACGCCGCGGCTCCCCCTTGGCGAAGTCGAGCGCGTCGCGCGAATCCGCGGGGACGATCACTCGCTGGTCGGGAACGATCACTCGCCGCCGACCGCCTTCTTCGCGAACGTGTCGTTCACGATCGAGGAGAGCGCCTTGTCGACGGAATCCTTGCCGCCCTGCACGTCGCCGGATTCGACGAGCACGGGCGCGATCTTCTCGAGCACGGCGATCTGGTCGTCGCCGGGGACGCCGCTCACGTCGAGGTTGGAGCGCTCTTGGATGACCGTGGTGGCGACGCCGATGTCGATGCCGGCCACGTCGGCGAGCAGTGCCGCCGTCTCGTCCGGGTTCTCGAGCGCCCACTCCCGGGCCTGCTCGTACGCGTCGACGACGGCCTGTGCGAGGTCCGCGTGGTTGGTGATGAAGTCCTCGGTGGCGTTGAGGAAGCCGTAGGTGTTGAAGTCGACGTTGCGGTAGATGAGCTTGTCGCCCGACTCGACCTCGGCGGCGGCCATGATCGGGTCGAGGCCCGCCCACGCGTCCACCGATCCGCCGTCGAGGGCGGCGCGACCGTCGGCGTGCTGGAGGTTCTGCACCTCGACGTCGGAGAGGGAGAGCCCACCCTCTTCGAGCGCCTGGAGCAGGAAGAAGTACGGGTCGGTGCCCTTGGTCGCGGCGATCGACGTGCCCTTGAGGTCTTCGACCGAGGTGATGTCGCTGTCCGGCCCGACGACGATGGCTGCCCACTCCGGCTGCGAGAAGATGTCGATGACCTGGATGGGCGAGCCGTTGGCGCGAGCGAGGAGAGCCGCGGAGCCGGCTGTCGAGCCGACGTCGACCGACCCGGAGCGCAGGAGTTCGTTGGCCTTGTTCGACCCGGCCGACTGGACCCATTCGACCTTCACGTCGTCGCCGAGGATGTCCTCGAGGATGCCCTGGTCGCGGATCACCAGGCTCAGCGGGTTGTAGGTCGCGAAGTCGATCGTGAGGGTGTCGGACGACCATTCGGTCGCACCGGCTGTGCGCTGGGTGTCGGTGGCTGCGGCGTTCTCCCCCGCGACGCAACCGGTCGCTACGAGCATCATCGTGCCCGCGATCGCGATCGCAGGCAGGATACGGCGGGTGGTGATGCTCATCGGGTCTCCTCGGTGATGCGGTGGTGGGTGTCGACGCCGAGTCCTTCGAGAAGGTCGGCGCGCAGGTCGGCGAGACCGCGGTCGGCGCGGTCTCGGGGGCGGATGCCCGGCACGGTGATCGTGCGGGCGATCGAGGTCTCGTCTCCGTCGGTGAGCGTGCGCAGCAGAAGCACGCGGTCGGCGAGGTACAGCGCTTCCTCCACGTCGTGGGTGACGAGCAGGATGGTCGTGGGTTCGGCGGCGTGGATCTTCAGGAGCAGATCGTGCATCCGCAGGCGGGTGAGCGCGTCGAGTGCGCCGAAGGGCTCGTCGAGCAGCAACACCGAGGGGTTGCGGGCCAGCGCGCGTGCCAGGGAAGCGCGCTGCGCCATGCCGCCGGAGACCTCGCGCGGACGCTGGTCGGCGGCGTGTTCGAGTCCGACCAGGTGGAGCAGTTCGCTCACGCGCTCACGGCCCGCACGGCGGTCGGTCCCGCGGGGCAGGCCGAGTTCGACGTTCTGCGCGAGCGTGCGCCAGGGCAGCAACCGGGGTTCCTGGAAGGCGACGGCGGTGCGTTCGTCGACGTCGGCGACCGCGGTGTCGTCGAGGCGGATACTGCCGCGCGTGGGGCCATCCAGTCCGCCGATCAGGCGGAGCAGGGTCGACTTCCCGCACCCGGACGGTCCGACGATGGCGACGATCTCGCCTGCCGCGACGTCGAGGTCGACCCCGCGCAGGACCTCTCGGCGGCCCTGGGCGAGCGGGAAGGAGCGTTCGATGCCGTCGAGTCGTACGCTCTGCGCGATCCCCGCTGTCGTCGGGGCGGCGGCGGTGCGCGGCGCGGGCAGCAGAGCGGTCATACGCCCATGCTGGCGGAGGGGATCGATTGTTACGAATGCGGTCGTAATGTTGCGTCACGCAACCGGACCGGTCGTTCCGGACATGCGAAACGGGCCGCCACACCCGCCCGAAGGCGAGGTGACGACCCGTTTCGTCAGTGCTGCTTAAGCGTTGCCGCCCGAGAGCTTCTCGCGCAGAGCGGCGAGGGCCTCGTCGTCAGCGAGCGTGCCGGCGCCGGCCGCCTCGCTCGAGAAGGACTGGCCGCCGAAGTCGTCTCCGGCCGCAGCCTCGGCCTCGGCCGCCTTGACGACCTGAGCCTTGTGCGCCTCCCAGCGAGCCTGGGCCGCAGCGTACTCCTGCTCCCATGCCTCGCGCTGAGCGTCGAAGCCTTCCTTCCACGCACCGGTCTCGGCGTCGAAGCCCTCCGGGTACTTGTACTCGCCGTTCTCGTCGTACTCGGCGAGCATGCCGTACAGGGCCGGGTCGAACTCGGTGCCGTTGGGGTCGACCGACTCGTTGGCCTGCTTCAGCGACAGCGAGATGCGGCGACGCTCGAGGTCGATGTCGATGACCTTGACGAAGACCTCTTCGCCGACCGACACGACCTGCTCAGCCAGCTCGACGTGCTTGCTGGAGAGCTCGGAGATGTGGACGAGGCCCTCGATGCCGTCTGCGACACGCACGAACGCACCGAACGGGACGAGCTTGGTGACCTTACCCGGCGTGACCTGGCCGATCGCGTGGGTGCGGGCGAAGACCTGCCACGGGTCCTCCTGCGTCGCCTTCAGCGACAGGGAGACGCGCTCGCGGTCGAGGTCGACCTCGAGGATCTCGACGGTGACCTCCTGGCCCACCTCGACGACCTCGGAGGCGTGCTCGATGTGCTTCCAGGACAGCTCGGAGACGTGCACGAGGCCGTCCACGCCACCCAGGTCGACGAACGCACCGAAGTTGACGATCGACGAGACGACACCCTTGCGGACCTGACCCTTGTGCAGGTTGTTCAGGAACGTGGTGCGCGACTCCGACTGCGTCTGCTCGAGCAGCGCGCGGCGGCTCAGGACGACGTTGTTGCGGTTCTTGTCGAGCTCGAGGATCTTGGCCTCGATCTCCTGGCCGAGGTACGGCGTGAGGTCGCGGACGCGGCGGAGCTCGATGAGCGAAGCCGGCAGGAAGCCGCGGAGGCCGATGTCGACGATGAGTCCACCCTTGACGACCTCGATGACCGTGCCGGTGACGACGCCGTCGTTCTCCTTGATCTTCTCGACGTCACCCCAGGCGCGCTCGTACTGTGCACGCTTCTTGGAGAGGATCAGACGGCCTTCCTTGTCCTCCTTCTGGAGAACGAGGGCCTCGACCAGGTCGCCGACAGCGACGACCTCGTTGGGGTCGACGTCGTGCTTGATCGAGAGCTCGCGCGAGGGGATGACACCCTCGGTCTTGTAGCCGACATCGAGGAGGACCTCATCGCGGTCGATCTTGACGATCGTGCCTTCGATGATGTCGCCGTCGTTGAAGAACTTCAGGGTCTTCTCGACCGCGGCCAGGAAGTCCTCAGCAGATCCGATGTCGTTGATGGCGACCTGCTTGGTGGCCGGGGCGGTCGTTGCGGTAGTCATGTAGTGGGTTGTCCTTGTTGAATGGAGACTCGGGCTGTGCCGCAACGGCCGCGCACGGCCGACTGCATGCGTCACAGCAGTTGGATTTTGGTTGCTTGTCACGAGGGCACGCGTATGCACGCCACGAGTGACACTCAAGGTTATCAGAAGTTCGGCGCGCACAGGGAGCCGGATTCCGTCGGATCGGCCTGTGGATAACGCGAACGACGCTCCCCCGCTCCGGGCTACCGTGACGGGGTGCTTCCGCCGATCTCACACGCATCCATCCCACGCCGATCCGCTCTCTTCGCCGCCGTCTCGCTCGCGGCTCTCCTCGCGGCTTGCTCCCCGACGCCGACTCCGACTCCGACTCCCACCGCGGCGTTCGCTTCTGAAGAAGACGCCTTCGCCGCCGCTGAGAAGACCTACCAAGAGTTCACCGCTCGACTAAACAGAGTCGACGTGGCGGATCCCGCTACCTTCGAGCCTCTCTACGAACTCTCCAGTGGAGAGTTCGAGCGTGCGGACCGCGAGGCATACTCAGCAATGCATGCCAAGAACTACACGGTCTCGGGTTCCACCAAGATCGTGTCGTTCCGCGCGACGCACAGCTCTGCCGCTCTCGACCGGGTCGAAGCGGACGTATGCCTCGACGTACGCGGAGTCACCGTTGTCGACTCAGTAGGAGTGTCTCAGGTCGACTCCAATCGCCCCGATGTGTACGGGTTGCAAGTCACCTTCGTCGCAGACGGTGGGTCGTTCACAATCGACTCAGCAGCGGTCGATGAGGAAATGCCGTGCGCGACCTAGTGGTGATAGTCGCCCTCGTCGCGGCCTTGCTTGGGCCTACTGCCTACGTCGCGCTATCGCACGATGACGATCAAGACACTCCAATCGGCAGCGCGGCTATCTCCACCGGCAACACTGGCGTCGTCATCTCCAGCACCCAAACCCGCCCCGCCCCGGACCGCAGCGGCAAGCCGGGCAAGGACTCCCCCGCGCTACCCACTCCCACCAAGACCCCGTGCACGACAGCCGCCGGATTCTCGTGCCAGTTCGAAGCAGTCAGGGTGACCAACGAGATCGGACAACCCCTCACCATCACCGATGTCGCAGCATTCGCACCACCACCCACCCCCACGACAATCGAACCAGGAAACGCCGGCGTCGCAGGCATGCCGACAAACTTCGTGGCAACAAGCACCGTGCACACGCAAAGCGGCGACCTCTTCGACAGACCCGTCAACGTGCGATTCAACCCCATCGGATACGACTTCGACTACGGCGACGGCACCACCAGATCAACAACCACCGGCG
>NZ_JBBCPF010000007.1:0-253259 GCF_037150835.1 Microbacterium sp. LB12
ACTTACGAGGTGTCCTTCCGGACTGGTAAACGTTGCTCTAGACAATCAACATTTTCCCAGACCAGAAGGACATTTCACTTCACGGCACGCCCACGAACCGCACCCGACATGGTGGATCGGGGCTCAGGCATCTGCACGTCCATCATCACGACGTCGGGCTGCTCGCGCTCGACGGTCGAGATCGCCTCGAGGCCGTCCTCGGCTTGCGCGATCACGGTGATCTCCGGGTCGCGGGAGACGAAGTGCGACAACGCCGATCGGACGAGGGGATCGTCGTCGACGATCACGACACGGATTTCCTGCATGAGGGAGAGCCTAACGGCGTGGACGCCTCACGAGCTGCATGTAGACCTTTGGCCAAAAAGGTCTGGACTTGAGGCTGATGTGCGCTGCGGAGATCGCCGAGAAGATGAATACAGACATCGACGAACGACTAACAAACGGAGGTGAATGTAATGACTTTCTGGCAGCAGGTTGGCAAGTTCTTTGGTCTCGTCCGCTAGAGTACCTGGCGAATAGGAGATAGTGAACCCATGGCCTTCGACCAATCGATCCGGCGATCTACGGATTCGTTCCGATTGGGCAGAGGCGAGAAGCTCAGCGCGATCGAGCGGATCGTCATCCTGGTCATCGTCTCCGTCACCATCGCCGTAGACGTCATCGGCTTCATCACGACTCCGGATGTGAATCCGGTAGCCCTGTTGGTGAGCGTCTCGTCCACGGCAGTGTTCGCCCTGTATCTCTGGAATCCACTCATCGCGACATGCGCCCTCGGCGTCGTGTTCGCCACATCTTTTCTGGCAGGAACCGAATCCCAGGTTCTGACCGCCGCCGCCGTCGCGGCCGGGTTGGTCATGAGACTGGGCTGGACGTCCTTGATCCTGTCGTACACCGGTGCGTTCCTCATCGCTGCCGCACTCGTCGCCAACGGCGACGTCGCGGCCGGCGTGAACGTCGGTCTCTTTCTCGTCTTCGCAACACTGGCGGGTGCTGTCGGGTTCGCCCTGCGGCTCGCCTTCGCTCGGGGCAGTCGCCTCGAGCGCGAACTCGAGGAGCGGGCCGAGCAGGAGCGCCAAGCAGTGCTCGCCGAACGACGATGGATCGCCGGTGAGTTGCACGACAGCATCGCGCACCACCTGACGGTGGTGGCGTTGCACGTGCAGATGCTCGAAGACCCCCAGACCAGCACCGACTCGCAGGAAGCGATCCGCGTCGCCGCGCGCAAGGCCATGACCGATCTCCGGTTCGTGATCGAGCTCGCGGATGATGGGCCGCAGTCCTCCAGCGTTCAGACCGGCGACCTCGCGGCCGCCGTCGACGAGGCGCAGGGCGAGTTCGAAGCAGCGGGCCACTCGGTGGCCCGCGAAGGGGACCCTCGTGACGAGCGCATCCCGCGGGCGGTCGAGATCGTCCTCGCGCGCATCGTTCGCGAGTCAGCCACCAACATCCTCAAATACGCCGGTCCCGGCGAAGTGCAGATCCATCTTCTCGTCGATGACGAGATCGCACACCTCACCCTGCGGAGTCCGCTCCCGACCACACCACGTCGAGAGCTCTCCTCCAGCCGTACCGGTCTCGGCCGCATGGCGGAGCGGGTCATGGGCGCGAGCGGAGAGTTCAGCGCCGGCGAAGTCGACGGGTTCTGGGTCGTGTCGGCCCGACTTCCGGTCGTCTGATGCCCTAGAGTGTGGAAGCACTCCTTTTTGATTCCGTCAGACCCTAGACAAAAGTCTAGAAGAGTCTCGACGTTCGACTCTTCAGGAGGGCTTGCGCCTCGGCCTAACCTGGAGGCTCCCCAGATAAAGCGTCCCCAGCGCTGCGATCGCGGGCGCGACCTTTCTGGCTTCTGAAATACTTTCCGCGCTCGCGATCGCCTTCTGCGTTAAGGGCCTGTTCTCCAGCCCGCCGCCCGCCTGTCGAGCCGCGCGATCACGCGCCGACGGCCCGCATGTAATGGCCGTCCGTGGAGATGCCGGACGCGGCCACCGTGAAGCGCACGACCTCGCTGAGGTAGCGATCCTCCGAGGCCTCGAAGATCCGCCCCTCCGCGTCGCGAGATGTGCGGGTGAGCCGCAGGATCGGGGTGCCCCGTGGCACGCGCAGGAGCGCGGCGTCCTGATCGTCGGCGGCCACGGCGTCGATCACGTGCTGCAGCGTGACGATCGGGTGTCCCACCGACGTCAGGTACTCGGTGATCGAGACCTGATCGAGGTCCACCTCGAACAAGCGCCGTCCGGCGACCTCGGTGTAGTTGAGACGTTCGAGCATGGTCGGGCGGCCGTCGAGGAATCGCAGCCGCACGACGCTGACGATGGTGTCGTCCTCGGCGACCCCGAGGCTCGCCGCCATGTCGCCGGCGCGGCGCAGGCTCAGCTCCTGCGTCTGCGCTCCCGGCGTGACCCCCAGCTCCCGCGCCCAGCGCGTGAACGGCACCGACACGTCCACGGCTTGACTGGCCTTGCGCGCGACCACACGCGCGGGCCGCCCTCGACTCGTCTCGATCAGTCCCTCGGCGCGCAGCGCCGCGAGCGCATTGCGGATCGGCCCGCGCGAGGTGTGCCAGCGCTCGGCCAGCTCCGCCTCGGTCGGCACGTCGTCTCCGGGGCGCAGTCCACCGTCGGCGATCTGGGCGCGGAGGTCGTCGGCGATCTGGGTGTACACAGCTTCAGCCACATAGGTACATTACTTCGTCATGCCCTGTGGTGCGAGGGCAGAGCCGGAATGTTCATCCAGGCGAATGCTTGGTAAACGACCCCTGAACTCTTCCGAGATAGGTACATATCTCGGGTCGGCACCTGCGAGAGTCTTCCGTGGATCACCCCTCACACCTCCTGAAAGGTCCTCATGAAGCTTCGCGCTCTCCCCGCCCTCGCCGGCGTCGCGCTCCTCGCCCTCGGCCTCGCCGCCTGTTCCGGCTCGGCCGAGGCCACCGGCACCCCGGGCGCTGACGCATCGTCGGCCGCCAGCGGCTTCGCGGTCGACGAGAACACCCTCGTCTTCGGCGTCGTGCCCGACTCGGTCGACACCGAGACGAACTACCAGCCGCTGATGGACTACATCGCCCAGATCACCGGCAAGACCGTCGAGTACCACGAGTCCACCGACTACGCCGCCCTCATCGAGGCCGCCGTCGCCGGCAAGGTCGACGTCGCCTCGTTCTCCGGCTTCACCTACGTGACCGCCACCAACAACGGCGCCAAGCTCACCCCGATCTCCTCGATCGTCACCGAAGAGGGCCAGGAGCCCGGCTACTACTCGCAGGCGATCGTGCCCGTGGGCAGCGACATCACGAGCCTCGAGGACTTCAAGGGCAAGAAGGTCTGCTTCGTCGACCCGTCCTCGACCTCCGGCTACCTGTTCCCGTCGTACAACCTGCTCAAGGCCGGCATCGACCCGACGACCGACATCACCCCGGTCTTCGCGGGCAAGCACGACGTGAGCGTCACCAAGGTCGGCGAGGGCGTCGAGTGCGAGGCGGGCTTCGCCGAGGACTCCGAGGTCGAGAAGTCCGACAAGGTGAAGGTCATCGACGAGACCATGGTCCCCGGTGCGCCGCTGGTCTACTCGTCCACGCTTCCCGACGACGTGTCGAAGAAGCTCATCGACGGACTCTCCGAGATCACGATCGACGACATCATCGCCGCCGGTATCGACAGCGCCGACACCGACGCCTTCCGCAGCGTGTTCTACGCCACGAAGCCGGTCGACGACGCGTACTACGACCTGATCCGCGACATCTGCAAGGAAACCGAAGCGGAGCAGTGCAAGGCCTGACGCACTGACCGGTCGCCGAGCGGGCGGGGTGGGACTCCTCGTCCTGCTCCGCTCGCTCGATGGCCGACACCGACCGCGACGCCTCGCCCCCTCGCCCGACGACCGGAAGACCGACAGGACACTGACATGACTGCATCCGACGCCCTCATCCGCCTCGATGGCGTGACGAAGACCTTCGGCACGACCACCGCGTTGAAGAACGCCTCGCTCGAGGTCTCCCGCGGCGAGATCGTCGTGCTCCTCGGGCTCTCCGGCTCTGGCAAGTCCACCCTGCTTCGCCACCTCGACGGCCTGGAGATCCCCACCTCGGGATCGGTCGAGGTGCTCGGCTCCGCGGTTCCTGAGCTGAAGGGGCGGGCGCTGCGCAACCTGCGCAGCCGCGTCGGCTTCATCTTCCAGCAGTTCGAACTGGTGCCGTCGCTCACCGTGCTCGAGAACGTGCTCACGGGCTCCCTCTCCGGCGTGCGCGGCCCGCGCCTCGGGCTCTGGGGATACTCGCGCGCCGCGAAGCTCACCGCGCTGGAGCATCTCGACCGCGTCGGACTGCTCGACCGCGCCTACCAGCGCAGCGACACCCTGTCGGGGGGACAGCAGCAGCGTGTGGCGATCGCCCGCGCCCTCATGCAGAAGCCCGCCATCCTGCTCGCCGACGAGCCGGTCGCCTCCCTCGACCCGGAGTCCAGCGAACAGGTCATGGCCCTCATCCGCGAGATCGCCGCCGACGAGGGACTCACCGTGGTGTGCAGCCTGCACCAGGTCGACCTGGCCATCTCGTGGGCCGACCGCATCGTCGGCCTCCGCCACGGCGAGGTCGTGCTGGACACCCCGACCGGCGACCTCACCAAGGCCGAGGTCATGGAGATCTACGGACGAGTCGCGACCACGACCGCCGAGATCCGCGCCGTCCAGGAGGAGCTCGTGGAGGCGGCGGCGCAGGTGGCCGCATCATGACGGCACTCGACGCCTCGACGGACTCCACCACACGAGGCGGAGGAACGGCTGCGCAGAACGGCGCCGGAGCGACCGTCGCGGATCGCGCCCCGAAACGCCCGATCTCGCCCGAGCGGATCGCGGCATCCCTCACGCTCACCGCCCTCGTCGTGCTCGGCATCGTCGCGGTGCAGGACGTCGGCATCTCGATCCCGGCGATGGTGCAGAGCTGGGGCAACGCCGAGAACTTCATGGCCCGTGTCGGCGGACTCACGTTCCCGGCGCCCGGCGACCTCGCCTGGCTGATCGCGCTCACGGTCGGCCTCGTGCTCGTGGGCACCCTGCTCGCCGCCGTGCTGTCGGTGCCGATCGCCTACCTCGCGGCCTCGAACACCACCCCCGCGAACGGCTGGCGCGCCGCCGCCCGCTTCATCGGCGTGCTCACCCGGGCGCTCCCCGATGTCGTGCTCGCCATGGCGTTCGTGCTGATGTTCTCGCTCGGCACGCTCCCCGGCATCCTCGCGATCGGCATCCACTCGATCGGCATGATCTCGAAGATGTTCGCCGATGCGATCGAGCAGATCGACGAGGGCCCCCGCCTCGCCATCCGTGCCGCGGGCGGATCGAAGCTGCAGGAGTTCACGGCGGGCATCCTGCCGCAGGTGCTGCCGAGCTGGGTGGCCACTGTGCTGCACCGCAACGACATCAACCTGCGCGGCAGCGTCGTGCTCGGCTACGTCGGCGTCGCCGGACTCGGCCTCGAGATGTCGTATGCGTTCAAGTCGCTCAACTACGGCAAGGGCCTCGGCATCGCCCTCGTGATCTTCCTCCTCTGCATCGCGATGGAGGTCGTCTCCAGCCTGGTGCGCGGCGCGATGCTCGGCGAGCAGAAGCACACCCGCTCGTGGATGGACCGACTGCTGCACCCGCGCCTCAGCGCCCGCACCGCCGCCGCGTCGACCGCCCGGCCCGCGTGGGCCACCAGCCCGCAGACCGCCGTGCGCCGTCCCTGGACCGCACAGCGCGTGCGGCACGCGATCGCCGGCGTCGTCGCCGTGCTCGTGGTGATCGGCAGCGTCGTGGTGAGCCAGATCAACTGGATGGACCTGTTCACGTTCTGGGCCAAGCTGCCCGAGGTCGCCGCACGATTCTGGCCGCCCTCGTTCGGCAACTACGACGCGAGCGCCATGTTCGAGGCGATGCGGCAGACCGTCGCGATCGCGCTCGCGGCGACCGTGCTCACCCTGCTCCCGTCACTCCTGCTCGGCTCGCTCGCGGCGCGCAACGTCGCCCCGAACAGCGGAGCGCGAGGGACGGCACGGCTGCTGCTCGTCGGCATCCGCGGCATCCCCGAGCTGATCCTCGCGATCGTCCTCGTGGTGATCACCGGCCTGGGTGCACAGGCCGGTGTGATCGCCCTCGCCATCGGCGGGATCGGCCTGCTCGGCAAGCTCATCGCCGACTCGTTCGAGGAAGTGGACCGCGGCCCGGAGCGCGCCCTGCGTGCCGTCGGGGCCACGCGCCTGCAGACCTACACCGCGGCGACCGTCCCACAGGGCATGCAGGCGCTCATCGGCCACAGCTTCTACATGCTCGACACCAACATCCGCGCCGCGACGATCCTCGGCATCGTCGGCGGCGGCGGCGTCGGCTACTACCTGCTCAACGCCAGCCAGGGCTCGCGCTACGAGACCGTGACGGCGATCGTCCTGATGATCTTCGCCACCGTGCTCGTGGTGGAAGGCCTCGCGATGTGGATGCGGAAGGTGTTCCGATGAACCGCCCTCTGGACACGGCCGACGTGGTCGTGGTCGGCTCCGGCATCGTCGGTCTCGGCGCTGCGTACGCCGCCGTGCGACGCGGACTGCGCGTGATCGTGGTCGATCGGACCGACGCACCCGTGGGGGCCACGATCCGCAACTTCGGCCACCTCTGCATCGGCGCCCAGGGCGGCGAGGCCCGACGCTACGCCGGCGCCTCCCGCGAACTCTGGCTGCGCCTGGCGACGGACGCCGGGTTCTGGCTGCGCGAGTCGGGCACGCTGGTCGCCGCACGGCACGACGACGAGATCGCGGTGCTCGAGGCGGCTGCCCTCGACGGGGGCATCCGGATGCTCGACGCCGCCGAGATGCTGCGGCGGGCGCCGTTGCGCGCCGAAGGACTCGTGGGCGGCGCGCACATCGAGAGCGACCTGCAGACCGATCCGCGCACGGCCGCGAGCGCCATCGTGCGGTACCTCGCCGGGCAGGGAGTCGAGTTCCGCTTCCGCACCGCCGTCACTGCGGTCGGCGTGGGGCGCGTGGACACCACCCGCGGGCCGATCAGCTGTCGCAGCGTGGTCGTCGCCGTGAACCATGACATCGACCAGTTGCTCCCCGACGTCGCGGAGCGGCACGGGATCGTGCGGTGCGCGCTCGACATGATGCGGGCGGCCGTGTCGTTCCGGCATCCGCTCAGCGCCCCGCTGCTCACCGGCTGGTCGCTCGTGCGGTACGGCCGCTTCGCGGGCGGGCCCGAGGCGACCGCGCTGCGCGAGCGGCTGCACACCGAGCGCCCCGACCTGGCAGTGCTCGACCTCAACCAGATGTATACGCAGCTCCCGGACGGCACGCTCATCATCGGCGACTCGCATGCGACATCGGCCGCGCCGGCGCCGTTCCAGCCCGAAGCCGCCTTCGCCGCCTTCCTCGCCGAGGCGGAGGCCCTGTTCGACGCCCCGGCGCCGCGGGTGATCGAGCGCTGGCAGGGCGTCTACGCGAAGGGTGCGCAGGAGTTCCTGATCGATCGGGAGGACGACGGCGTGCTGGTGCTCGCCGCGACCACCGGCATCGGGATGACCTGCGGTCTCGGTCTGGCCGAACAGAACCTCACCGCCGCCTTCGGGTGGGCAGCAATGGAAGGAACCTCATGACCACTCCTCTCGAACTCGTCGTGCTCGACATGGCGGGAACCACGGTGCTCGACGACGGCGTCGTGGAACAGGCGTTCCAGCGGGCTGCCGAGCGCACGGGCGTCGCGGACCGGATGCCGTGGGCCGAGGCGCTGGACTACGTGCGCGTGACCATGGGGCAGTCGAAGATCGACGTGTTCACCCACCTCGCCGGCGGAGACGTCGACGCCGCCACGCGAGCCACCGCCGCATTCGAAGGCGCCTACGCCGAGATCGTCGCCGAACAGGGTGTCTCCGAGGTGCCCGGCGCAGCCGATGCGATCCAGGACCTGAAGGACGCCGGACTCGCGGTCGTGCTCACTACCGGCTTCGCGCCGGTGACCCGGGATGCCCTGATCGACGGCCTCGGCTGGCACGGGCTCGTCGACCTGGTGCTGTCGCCCGTCGACGCCGGCCGCGGCCGCCCCGCTCCCGATCTGGTGCTCACGGCGCTGCTGCGCACGCGGACATCGTCCGTCGCTGCGGTGGCCGTGGCCGGAGACACCGTCAGCGACGTCGAATCCGGGCGTCGGGCCGGTGCCGGCTTCGTGGCCGGCGTGCTCACCGGCGCGCACGACCGAGCGTCGCTGAGCGCGGCAGGCGCCGATGCCGTGCTGAGCGACGTCACCGCGCTGCGCGGCGCACTCGCCCAGCGCGAGCTGCTTCCGTTCGTCGCGACCTCCTGAGCGGGCACGACATGGGAACGCTGCTGATCCGCCCTCCCGGGCATCGGAGGGATGTCGCGCTGCGCCCCGCGGCGACCGCGATGGTGTGGATCGGCGAAGGACACCCGCACGAGACCATCGCCGTGCCCGGGGTGGCGCTCGCGGACGGCGATGTGCTCGTCGCGGTCGAGATGTCGACGATCTGCGGCTCCGACGTGCACACCGTGCAGGGGCGGCGTTCCGCACCCGTGCCGCTGGTGCTCGGTCACGAGAGCGTCGGGCGGGTCATCGCCACGGGCGACGCCGGGGTGAACGCCGTGGACGGGACGCCCCTGCGCATCGGCGACCGGGTGGTGTGGTCGGTGACCGTCTCGTGCGCCGCCTGCGACCGCTGTCTGCACGGGATGCCGCAGAAGTGCCGCAGCCTGGGCAAGTACGGCCACGATCGGGTGGGCGCGCACGGCGACCTCACCGGCGCGTTCGGCACGCACGTGCAGCTGCGTCAGGGCACCGCGATCGTCCGAGTACCGGAGGCGCTGCCGGCGACCGTGCTCGCTCCGGCCTCGTGCGCCACCGCTACGGCGTGGGCGGCTGTGGCGCGTGCCGCGCGGGACCGCGACCTCGACGGTGCGGCCGTCCGCATCCACGGGGCCGGACTCGTCGGACTGTCCGCCGCCGCCATCGCCGCCGAGCAGGGCGCCTGCGTCGAGGTGCTCGATCCGAACCCGGAACGCCGGGCGCAGGCGGCACGGTTCGGCGCCGGCGTCCTCGACCGTGAGCCCGACGTCGTGATCGAAGCCTCGGGGCATGCGGTGAGCGACGCGTTCGAGGGCGTCGCCGTCGGCGGAACCGTCGTGCTGGTCGGCAGCGTCTTCCCCGCCGATCCCGTGCCCTTCGACGCGGAGAGCATCGTGCGACGACTGGTCACGGTCGCCGGTGTGCACAACTACACCGGCACCGAGCTTGCCGATGCGGTCGCGTTCCTCGCGGGACGAGGGCGGGCGTACCCGTTCGCCGATGCCGTGGGCGCGGTGCGGTCGTTGCTCGACGTCGACGCGGCGCTGGTCGAGGCGGCAGCACCGGGAGCACCACTGCGGGTCGGCCTGATCCCGGGGTGCTGAGAACAGGCGATCCCGCCGGATCAGGCGCTCTCTGTCGCGGGATGCCTGCGGCGGAGGAGCCGCCTGATCCGGTCCTTCAGGATTCCTCGGAGTAGTCCGGCCGCGGACGCTGCAGCGGCTGGTCGGAGTACTCGCCGCCCTCGCGTCCGCCGTAGGGGCGGCCGTGGTCGGCGAACTCATCGCGCGCGAACACGAAGGCCCACGGCCCCGCGGTGAAGTGCGCTCCGGTGCGCAGCGTCTCGGCGTTCGCATTCCCGTGGGTCGCATCCACTCCGAGGCTCGCGTTCGTCTCGCCTTCCCCGTGCAGGGTCAGCACGTACTCGTCGCGGTCATCGTGGGTGATCGTCGCATGCACGGGGTCGGTCTCCGCGAGGCGAAGCTCGTTCCCCTCGGCCGACCCGATCCGGACCACCTCGGCGTCCAGTGCGAACTCGGTGCGCTCGTCGTCACGCGTGATGCGCAGCCGGGGGTTCCCTGCGCCGCGCGCCGCGTGGGTAGTGGTCGGCGTATAGCCGTCGTCAGCTCGATCGTCGAGGTGTCGTTCGGTCATGGCGGGTCCTCCTCGGGGCGTTTCCCCGACAGTAGGTGCGCCGTGCCCCGCGACCGAGGGGGTTGACTTCAGGCCTCGACGGAGTCTGCTTCCACGGACGGTTCCGTGTCGCTGGCGGCGGTCGGGAGCATGTCTGCCGTCAGCAGCGTGATGCCTCCGCTGGAGTTGACGGAGTGGGCCAGGGCGGTGATCCACTCGGGACGCAGCTCGGGTGAGACGGGGTCGTCGAACACGAAGCGCAGCGGGATCGACGGATGCAGCCAGATGGTCGAGCGGCCTGCGGGTTGGCCTTCGGGATGGCGCCAGGAGAGGGTGAAGCTCTCGTTCCGGCGCAGCTTGGTCGCGATGACGACCTTGAGGTGAGCGAGGGTCAGATCGTCGATGGGGATCGGGTTGGTGCCCGAATGATAGAACAGCGCTCCCATGGGCATACGCTACGCAAGGGGGACGGATCCGACAAGCGATGCCGTCCCGGCGCGGAGCCGATCGAGGAGTAGCACGAATGGGCAAGTTCATCTACGAGGGTGGTGTGAAGACCGAGGTCGAGGATCGCGCTCTCACCCATCTGCAGCTGGTCATCACCGCGAAGCTGCGCCGCGGGGAGCCGTTCCCGTTCAGCTGGCGGGAGGACGCGAGCGTCGGCGGTGGCCGCACGACCGTGTGGATCCACCCCGGAAGCTCGCTCGTCTTCAAGTACTTCGGCAGTCGGCAGCCGTCGATCAACCGTGCCTGGATCGAGGCGCTCGCCTTCACCGCCAACGCTCCCAGCGGCCTGTACCTCGTCCCGGAGCCCGCCGAAGCCGGCGTGGAGCCCGGCACGGGAGAGGTCCCGGCCACTCCTCCGGTCTGATCCGGGTCTGCACGTGTCAACCCCCTGACGGGGGCGTGCCGACTCGGCGAGGGTGGGTCTCGTTCGACGAGACGAGGAGGATCGGCATGGCCGACAGTACACCCGACCCCAGGAACGCACACCGAGTGGCGGGGTTCCCCGCCCAGCACCAGGACCAGCCCGGGTTGACCGAGCAGACGCGACCGGAACCGGACCACGGTGAGGATTCGTACCGCGGCCACGGGCGTCTGGAAGGACGCCGGGCACTCATCACCGGCGGTGACTCCGGCATCGGCAGAGCGGTGGCGATCGCGTTCGCTCGTGAGGGTGCCGACGTCGCGATCGCTCACCTCCCGGAGGAGCAGGACGACGCGGAGGACACGCTCGCCCTGGTCCGCGAGGCGGGTCGCGAGGGCATCAGCATCGCGGGCGACCTGCGCGAGGAGGAGTTCGCCACGTCGGTCATCTCCGAGACACGCAGCGCGTTGGGCGGACTCGACGTGCTGGTGCTCAACGCCGGGTACCAGCACGACATCGACGGGTTCGAGAACCTGGAGACCGAACGGGTGCGCCGGGTGTTCGACACGAATCTGGCCGGACTGCTGTTCACGGCGCGTGCGGCGTATCCGGACCTCGAGCCGGGCGCGAGCATCATCGTGACGGCATCCATCCAGGCGTACAGTCCGTCGCCGGGACTGATCGACTACGCCATGACGAAGGCCGCGCAGGTGGCGTTCGTGAAGGCGCTCGCGGAGGAGGCGGGACCGCGCGGGATCCGGGTCAACGCCGTCGCGCCCGGCCCGATCTGGACTCCGCTGATCCCGGCGACCGGATGGGATGCCGAGCGACTGGCGACGTTCGGTGCCGACACACCTCTCGGTCGGGCCGGTCAACCGGCGGAACTCGCTGGGGCGTATGTGTATCTCGCCTCGTCCGAGTCGTCGTACACCTCCGGTTCGGTGATCGCCGTCACAGGTGGCAAGGCACTCTGACGGAGACATCGCCGCCGACGCGCCGCCTAAGCTTGTCTGGTGCAGAGACCCGCCGCCTCCGGCCCCCTCGTCGGGGTGGCGCTCGTCATCGGATCGTGTCTGTCGCTGCCGTTCGGCGCGGCCGTGGCGGCACAGCTGTTCCCCGTGCTCGGGCCGTGGGGCGTCACATCGCTGCGCGTCGCGATCGCCGCGATCCTGCTGCTCGTGATCGTGCGCCCGAAGCCGCGCCGGTGGACGCGAGCGCAGTGGCTCGCGGCCGTGCTCTTCGGCGTCTCGCTCGCGGCCATGAACGGGTTCTTCTACGCGGCGATCGACCGCATCCCGCTGGGGCCCGCCGTCGCGATCGAGTTCCTCGGTCCGCTCGTGCTGGCCGCCGTGCTCACGCGCAAGCTCGCGGACGCCGCGTGGGTGGGCGTCGCCCTCGTCGGCATGGTCGTGCTCGGCATCGACGGGATGATCGGCGCGGAACCGCTCGATCCGCTCGGCGTCGTCTTCATCCTCATCGCGGCCGGGTTCTGGGCCATGTACATCCGGATGAGTGCCCGCGTCGGCGCCCTCATCCCAGGCAGCGGCGGCCTCGCCATGGGACTGCTCGTCGCTGCGATCCTGCTCATCCCGGTGGGTGTCCCCGCGGTCTCCACGGTCGCGGCCGACCCGCACCTGCTGCTGCTCGCCGCCGTCACCGCGGTGCTCTCCTCGGTGATCCCGTACAGCTTCGAGCTCGCCGCGCTGCGACGGCTGCCGCAACGCGTGTTCGGTGTGCTGCTGAGCCTGGAGCCGGCGTTCGCGACGCTCGCCGGATGGCTGATCCTGGGGCAGGATGCGACCCCGCTGCGGATGCTGGCGATCGCGCTCGTGATCGCCGCGAGCGTGGGCACGACGCTCGGCGTGCGGAGGGACCGCCGCGACGACGGCCCCTCCGGTCCCTTCACCGCGCCGATACCGCTGACCGACTGACCGTCGCGACCGGCAGCGGGAACCGCCGGCGCAGGATGACCCGCTGCACGAGCGTCCACACCACCGTGACCGTCAGGTACAGCGCGGCGGCGAGCGGCACGAACGCGGCGAACACGGCCGTCAGGTAGTGCAGCGACGACATGACCCGCAGCATGGTCGGCGAGTTCAGCGGCGAGTCGTCGCCCTCGACGGGGACGGGACGGAACACGCGTCGGGTGATCTCGGCGACCGCGATCATCACCGCCAGCAGCACCCCGAACACCAGGAACGTGGCCGGCGTCGCGGTGCCGCTGGACAGAGCCGACACCAGGCTGGTGCCGAGCGGGGCGCCGAACAGGTCGTGCGTGAGCAGCTCGTTCGGGTGGCCGGCGATCTCGGGGCGCAGGAACAGCGTGTAGAGAAGGCCCACCACGGGCGCCTGAGCGAGCACGGGGAGCATCCCGGCGAACGGCGAGGTGTTCTCAGCGCGGTAGAGCTCCATCATCTCCTTCTGCAGGCGCTCGGGGTTCTTCTTGTGGCGGCGCTGCAGCTCGCGCAGCTTCGGGGCGAGGCGGGCCCTGGTCTGCTCGGCCTTGGCTTGAGAGACGCCCACTGGGATGAGCAGAGCTCGCACCAGCAGGGTGACGAGCACGACGGCGAGGGCGGCGGCGGATGCCCCGGCGAGCGGGGTGAGGAGGTCGGAGAGGCCGGCGAGAGCACCGTAGGCGGTGTTCAGGAGCGCGGCGAGAGGCGGGAAGGCGAAGATGTCCAAGAGAGTGTCCGTTCGTAGCGGCGGGAAGGGTCGACGAAGGCCGCGCGATCCCGCAGGAGCGGACTACGCGGCGGTCGCGACTCCCGGCGCCCGCGGACGAGGATGCCCCGCGGCATCCGGATCGCTCTGGGGGAGGAGGGTGCCGACGTCGATGGCCCGCAGGGGATGCGGGGCGTCGGAGGCGGCTTCAAGGCGCACGCTCAGCACGATCGCGAGCGTCAGTGCGGTCACGGCGAGCAGCGCGACGGCGAGACCGAGGGCTGCGGCATCCGGCATCGACACGAGGCCGAATGCGGTCGCGACGACGCTCAGCATCTGTCCGAACCACTCGCTCATGCGCACTCCTTCCTGCTGCGAGGCTAGCATCGGCTGCCGAGATGAAGGCCGTCATGGTCGGCCCTCGCGCTACGCCTCGGGCGTAACGTCGAAGGCATGAGTGACCTTCGCACCCTGCTCGGGATCGACAATCCGATCATCCTCGGCCCGTTCGGCGGGCTCTCCTCCGTCGCCCTCACCGCCGCGGTGAGCGAGGCCGGCGGTCTCGGTTCGTTCGGCCTGTACGGCTACGACGGCGACCGGATCCGCGCGACGGGTGCGGAGCTGCGTGCGGCGACCGACCGGCCGTTCGCCCTGAACATCTGGCTGCCCACGGGCGATGAGGTGGAGCCGAACCCGCAGCACACGGTGTTCGCGCAGGCGCTGCAGCCGTTCTACGAAGCGGTCGGCGTCGAGGTGCCCGCCCGCCCCGAACGGTACAACCCTCCCCTCGAGGAGCAACTCGACGCGATCTGGGAGGTCGCTCCTGCCGTGCTCAGCGTCGTGTTCGGTGTGCCCACGCCGGCGGTGATCGACGAGGCCCATCGTCGTGGCATCCGCATCATCGGCACGGCGACCACCGTCGCGGAGGCGGTCGCGCTCGCCGAAGCCGGCGTGGATGCGGTGGTCGCGACCGGAGCCGAGGCGGCCGGCCACCGCGTGTCGTTCCTGCGTCCGGCGGAGGAGTCGCTGGTGGGCACATTCGCGCTGGTGCCGCAGGTCGTCGATGCCGTGGACGTGCCCGTGATCGCGGCGGGCGGCATCGCGGATCGTCGGGGCGTGGCCGCGGCGTTCGCACTCGGGGCGGACGCCGCGCAGGTCGGGACGGCCTTCCTCGCGACGGTCGAATCCGCCGCGACCGATGCCCACCGTGCGACGATCCGCGCGACCGCCGCCGACGAGACCGTGCTGACCCGCGCGATGAGCGGACGCCTGGCGCGCGGCGCTCGCAACCGTGCCGTGCGGGCGATCGAGGCGAGCGGCACGATCGCGCCGTTCCCGATGCAGAACTGGCTCACCGGGCGCTTCCGCACCCCGGCCGGGCAGCAGAACCTCGGCGAGCTGCAGGGGCTGTGGATGGGACAGGCCGCGCCCCTCGCACGCCAGGACAGCGCCGCCGAGGTGTTCGCGGAACTGGCGGCGGGAGTGCCGCGCCGCTGAGAGCTGCGGTGGGCTCGCTCGTGATGATTGAACGCCGAGCCATCCTCCAGCATGCTGTTGGCATATCGCCGATCGAGGGAGCCAGCAATGTCAGACGCCGTCGCCGTGAATGTCGACAACTTCGCCCGCGCCGAATCGGAACTCGCGTTCGCCGCCACGCAGAAGGACGCGGGTGGTGTGAACACCTGGATCCACAATCGCGTTCCCACGCCCTTCGATCGGCAGCCGGTCATCCGGCAGAATCGGGACACCCTCTACAGCGGCGCGGTCGTGAACGTGTCGGAAGGGGCGACGATCACGATCCCCGATGCGGGTGACCGGTACCTGTCGGCGATGGTGATCGACCAGGACCACTACGTACCGCATATCTTCCACGGCGAAGGCACGCACGTACTCTCGCTCGCGGACAGCGGGACGGAGTTCGTGCTCGTCGTCGTGCGGATCCTCGTCGACCCGAACGATGCGGACGACCTGGCCGCGGTCAACCGCCTACAGGACGAGCTCGTCATCGACGCACGCGCGAGCGCGGCGTTCATGCTGCCGTCGTACGATCTCGACTCGATGAGGGACACGCGGGCACACCTGATCGGGCTGTCCCGGGGGATCGGCGACTTCCGCGGGGCGTTCGGCCGGCGCGGCGAGGTCGACGAGATCCGCCATCTTCTCGGCTCCGCCTCCGGCTGGGGCGGTTTCCCCGAGTCCGAGGCGGTGTACCTGAACGTCGATCCCGGTCTGCCACTGGGAGAATACGAGCTCACCGTCGGCGATGTCCCTGTCGACGCGTTCTGGTCGATCACGGTGTACAACGCCGATGGGTACATGGTCGACAACCCCGGGCACACGGTGAGCGTCAACAGCGTCACCGCGGTTCGCGATGACGATGGCACCGTCACCGTGCGGTTCGGGGACTCCACGGCGCCGAACAGCATCCCGATCACCGAAGGCTGGAACTACTTGGTCCGGCTGTACCGCCCGCGCCAGGAGGTCCAGTCGGGCGATTATCGGTTCCCGGAGATCGTCCGACTCTGAGGAATATGGCTAGCAATCTGGCTAGAATGGCTCCATGTCCACCCACAACGTTCTTGAGGCGCGGAACAACCTGTCGCGGCTGATCGCGGATTCACAGGCCGGCGACGACGTCGTCATCACCAAGCGTGGCAAGCCGGTTGCGAAGCTCGTGCCCGTCGGCCCGGTGGACTTGGTGCGCAGCGGCCGGTTCCTCGTCGAGTGGATCGAGCAGAACCCGGTTCCGCGGCGCTTGTCCCGTTCGTCCGCCGAACTCGATGCGCAGATCGAGGAGAGCAGGAACGCCTGGGAATGATCTACCTGGACTCCTGCATCCTGATCTACGCGATCGAAGACGGCGGACCACGGGGGATCGCCGTGAGAAACGCCCTCAGAGAGGTTGACGTCGCCGTCTCGTCCAGCCCGCTCGCGCTCCAGGAATGCCTCGTCGGTCCGCTGAAGGGTCGCAACGTGGAACTGCGTGATCGCTACCTTGACGCGTTCGACCGTATCGAGCAGATCGCCCTCGATACGAGGGCCTTCGTCCGTGCCGCGGAACTGCGGGCCGATTTCGGGCTGAAGACGCCCGACGCGCTGCATCTCGCCGCGGCTCAGCTCGCAGGATGCACCGAGCTGTGGACCAACGACAAGCGCTTCCTGGCCGCCTCGCACGGCCTGGCCGTCGACGTGACGGACCCTCGCGGCTGAGCTAGAGGATGACGGTGGACTTGCCGTGCACGATCACGCGGTCCTCCGCATGCCACTGCACGGCACGGGCGAGCACCAGGCGCTCGACGTCGGCTCCGCGGCTCTGCAGCTCTGCCGCCGACTCGGAGTGGGTCACGCGCGTGACGTCCTGTTCGATGATCGGGCCCTCGTCGAGGTCGGCCGTCGCGTAGTGCGCGGTGGCGCCGATGAGCTTGACGCCGCGGTCCTTGGCGCGCGCATACGGGTTGGCGCCGATGAACGCGGGCAGGAACGAGTGGTGGATGTTGATCACCGGGGCCTCGAGCGCGGTGATGAAGTCGTCCGTGAGGATCTGCATGTAGCGGGCGAGCACGACGAGGTCGACGTTGCCGCGCAGCAGCTCGAGCTGGCGCTCCTCCATCGCGGCCTTGTCGCCGGACGGGATGTGCACGAACGGCACCCCGAACGAGCGGACCGACTCGGCCAGGTCGGGGTGGTTGGAGACGACCATGGTGATGTCGATGTCGAGCTGCCCGCGCTGGGTGCGCCACAGCAGCTCCATGAGGCAGTGGTCGTACTTCGACACGAAGATCGCGACGCGCTTGCGGCGGGCGACGTCGTGCAGCGACCACTCCATGCCGAAACGGTCGGCGACGAGCGCGATATCGGCCTCGAGCGCGAGGCGGGCGGCCGCGAGACCGGGAAGGTGGATGACGGTGCGCTGGAAGAACCGGCCGCCCTCGGAGTCGGTCGAGTGCTGGTCGAGGGAGATGATGTTCGCGCCGTGCTGCGCGAGCACACCGGCCACGGCGGCGACGATGCCGGGCTGATCGTCGCAGGCGATGAGCAGGCGGGCGGTATCGGGCTGGGACATGGGGGCTCCTCCAGGGTGTGCATCGATTCTGCCGTGGATGCGACGAGCGGGCGAATCGCGGGAGCCGACTCGCTACTCTGAGACTCGTGGACGCGAGCGACCTCGGCCTGGTGCTGATCCCCCTGCTGGCGGTCGCGGCACCGCTGCTCGCCCGCGGTGTGCGGCCGGTGGTGCGGGTGCCCATCGTCGTGTTCGAGCTGGTGCTCGGCATCCTCGTCGGTCCTGCGGTGCTCGGCTGGGTCGAGCCCGGCGCGCTGCTGGACAAGCTCAGCGACTTCGGCCTGGCGATGCTGTTCTTCATCGCCGGTACCGAGATCGACTTCAAAGCCGTCGCGGGCAAGCCGCTCGTTCGCGCCTCCCTGGGCTGGCTGTGCAGTGTGCTGCTCGGCATCGGCCTGGGCTTCTTCTTCGTCCCCGGCGAGGGGATGGTGGTGATCGGGATCGCGCTGAGCTCCACGGCACTGGGGACCCTGATGCCGATCCTCCGCGACGCCCGGGAACTCGACACCCCGTTCGGTCGAGCGATCAGCGCGATCGGCGCGGTGGGCGAGTTCCTGCCGCTCATCGCGATCTCGCTCTTCCTCAGCACCAGGACCACGCCGATCGCCACTGCGGTGCTGCTGACGTTCGTGGTGCTGGCCGGGCTGGCCGTCCTGCTGGCGCATCGCATGCCTCACGGACGGCTGCACGGCGTCGTGCGCGCGACGCTGCACACCTCGGACCAGTTCGGGGTGCGGTTCGTGATCCTGCTCATCGCGGCCCTCGTCGGGCTCAGCGTGATGCTCGACCTCGACATGCTCCTCGGGGCCTTCGTGGCGGGCGCCGTCTGGCGGATCATCATGGCTCGCGCCCCGAAGAAGGACGCGGAGGAGGTCGAGAGCAAGATCGAGGCGATCGCCTTCGGGTTCCTCGTCCCGATCTTCTTCCTCTACACCGGCGTGACGTTCGACCTGCAGGCGCTGCTCGCCTCGCCCACGGCCCTCGCCCTGGTGCCGATCTTCCTGATCGCCCTGCTCGTGATCCGCGGGTCGGCCGCGCAGCTCTCGGCACCGGTGGGCGCGAGCACACGCGACCGTGCCGCGCTCGGGCTCCTCGCCGCCACCGGACTGCCGATCATCGTCGCCGTGACGGCGATCGGCGTGGACCAGAAGATGCTCGACTCCGGGACGGCGGCCGCGCTGGTCGGCGCCGGGATGCTCTCGGTGCTGCTGTATCCGCTCATCGGCATGACCCTGCGCGGCGACCGCGACGAGGTCGCCGGACCTGAGCGGGTCGGCGAATCGACCCAGGGAGAACTGTGACCTCTACCTCTGCACTGCTCACCCAGGCCGTGCGCGACCTCGCCGGTGCCCCGAAGGAAGGGCTCGGCGAACAGCGTGATTCACGGTGGCGCGGACGCCGCATCGTGCGTGTGGGGGAGGCCTGGCACCTCGGCGTGCTGCTGCTCACCGACACGCATGCGCTCGCCACGGCCGAGGTGCTGCGTGCTGCCGACCCCGGCCGTCGCGGCTACACCGCCGAGTCGGCTCGCGAACGCGCGGAGCGGCGGGCGGAGGCCCTGCGCGGAGGGTTCGGTGAAGGCGACGTCGTGCACGTGGGCTGGAGCGTGATCGACGTGGACGTGGTGGATGCGGGTGGCACCTCCGGCCCGCTCGCGCTCGTCGACGGCGTGCCCTCGGTGCGATGGAGCACCGCCGGCGGATTCATGCCGCTGGAGGCATACCTGCGCGAGCGGGTGCCGCTGTTGCGCGGATCCGCGGACAGCTGAGCTCCGCGGACGGCTGCGCTCAGCCGAACGTCTCGGCGAATCGACGGAGGAGAGCGGCGCCCTCGGTGACGGATGCCGCGAGCACCTGCTGCTGCACCGCATCGAACTCGTCGGGGTCGAAGTATCCCGTGGTGCGGTAGAACGTCATGCGGTCGGCGAAGTCGCGTGGAGTGGGCTCCGGATGGAACTGCGCCGCATACAGATGGGTGCCCACGCGGTAGGCCTGCACCGGGCAGACCGCGTTGGTCGCCAGGAGGGTGGCGCCGGGCGGGGTGCTCGCGGCGCTCTCCTTGTGCGCGGTGAACACGGTCAGCGCGGGGCCGCTGGGCCCGAAGACCGGATCGGTCGCGGCATCCGCGGTGGTGTCGATCACCGTGGCGCTCGCGGGTTCCGGCGTATCGACGACGACCTCGCCGCCGAGCATCCGGGTCACGACGCCGATGCTGAAGCAGGTGAAGAACGCCGCGACCTCGGCGGCCATGGCCGCCTGAGCCAGCGTGCGCAGATCGGCCTCGACGCGCAGCTGCTCCGGGGACTTCACGGCATCCGAGACGTTGAAGGGCGAGCCGCCCACCACGACGCCGCGGTAGCCGCGCAGCAGCTCGGGTCGCAGCGGGGTCTCGAGCAGGTCGAGCCGATCGACCACGTCGACGCCGAGTGCACGGCGGAATGACGCGTGCTCGGCATCCGCCGCCCCGAGCTCGGGCCGCACACAGACATACAGAAGCGAGGCCATCAGGAGATTCTAGCGATCGCGGCGTGCCCGACCGACGCCGTCACCGCGAGGAGTTCGCGGTGCGTCCGCGCACGATACCCACGAACGTCTCGACGTCGGACGTGGTCCGCTCGCGCGGCCACGCGAGCGCCACCGTCGATGTCGGCCCGTCCGTGAGCACGCGGTGGTCGACATCCTTGCGGTGATGCAGGCGGGCCAGCGACATCGGCACGATCACGACACCGACACCGGTCGCCGCGGTTGCGACGGCCTCGGCGGTCGGCAGCGCGGCGAAGGCCGCAGGCTGCGTGCCGGGGAGGCCGAGCGGGCCGAGCACGTCATCGTTGAGAGCGATCACCACCTCGCCGTCGAGGTCGGCGGGCGTGAGCTCTTCGGCGGCCATCAGGTGCGAGTCGACCGCGGCCACGACGACCGGGACCTCGTCGTACAGGGCGATGACGTGCAGGGCGTCATCCGTGAGGGGGAGACGCACGAGCGCCGCGTCGACATGATCGAGCGCGGCGCGCTGCGTGGCGGCATCGATCGGGACGAGCTCGAGCGGCACGCCCGGCATCCGCTGCTTCCAGGCATCGATCCACTTGCCGGGAGTCGCGCCGGGCACCGCGCCCAGACGGAACGTGCGCGGTGCCTCCGGCTCCGGCTGCGGGGCGTCGAAGACGACCTTGGCGGTCTTCTTCTTGTTCGTCGCCTTCCGCGTGGGCACGGCGGCCTTGTTCCGGCGCGGGGGCGTGCCGCGGCCTGCGCCCTTCGCGGACCGTCGTCCCTGATTCGCCATGGAGTCCAGGCTACTCGGCGGGCGGTGCGGGCACGTCGGGAGCCGTGGCCGGAGCCGTGGCTGCGAGCTTCCGCTGTGCACGGCGCACGAGGCCGGCCGCACCGCCGACGAGCAGCAGCACACCCACGGTCAGCAGCACGATGGTCAGGAGCGTCGTCGGCGTGAGCGTCACGAGTCCGTCGGCGACGGCCTCCCGGCGTCCGGCATCCGCCAGCATCCAGAGCGCGGTCGCGGCGATCGCGGCGAACAGCAGACCCCAGATGATGGCAGCCCAGCGGGTGCGCGGCGGCGTGATCGTCTCGGGGATCGTCGAGGTGCTCATCACTGGTCTTCCTTCGCGGGCTCGTAGATGGTGACGGAGATGGTTCCGCTCGACTGGGTGATGGTGACGGGCTGGACGGTCGTCGGCGACGTACGCTCCGAAGTCACATCCTGGACGACGACCGAGTCGCCGTTCCGCTCCACGACGGGCCAGATACCGCTGTCGATGACGCTGGCGGTCTCGCCTTCCACACGCATCCACCGCACGGATCCGGTGTCGAGCGTCGCATCCAGTTCGAGCTCGACGCCCGCGTCGACGTAGATCTCGGTCGTGCCGGAACCCTTCTCGATCACGATCGGGCGGGGTGCTCCATCGTGTTGATTGAGTGAGACGAAGAGGTCGCCGAACGGCTGACGCACGTGCGCCGACTGGTTGTTCGAGATCGACGCCCAGCCGATCGTGAACCCCTGCAGGCTGGAGAAGGCGCCCGCCACGAGTCCGCCCACGAGCGTGAGCACCGTGACGAAGGCGAGGAAGCCGCTGCGTCGGCGGAGGGCGCCGGCGACGATCATCCCGAGCGCGAGGATGAGGGCTGCGCTGAGCAGTCCGAGCGCGCCGCCGAGTGCATCTCCGCCGGTGGTGAGGCCGACGGTGGCGCCCGTGATGATGGCGAGGCCGGTCATGGTCGCGGCGAACGCGAACCCGGCCCGCGGATTCGACGCCCGACGGATGCGGCGACGCTCGGCGGCCTCCGCGGCGAACACGGCGGCCTCGGCCTGACGCTCACGGCGCAGCTGATCGCGCGCGGCCCGCTCGACATCCTGTTGCTGACGCCGCCACGCCTGATCCTGCTCTTTCCAGGCGGCATGCTGCGCACGCCAGGCTTCCAGTGCCTCGGGGTCCTGCGACCCGGGAGGCAGCGGTGCGGGCGGGGTGGGCGGAGTGGCGGCGAGCAGCGCGGTGTCGGCCGCGGAGTCGGTCGCCGACACAGCGGGGTGCGTCGGCTCGGTGGGTGAGGCGTCCGTCCCCTCGGCGGTACCCGAGTCGCCGAGGGGAGCGGACGCGTCCGGGGCCGTCTGATCTGCGGAAGCCATCGGCAGATCAGACGAGGAAGCACCCGGAGTGCGGCTGGCAGCACGCACGATCAGGAAGAGCAGGCCGGCGACGAGCACGAGCCCGACGATCCAGCTGAGGAGGGACAGTGACGACCAGCCGTCGTAGCCGAGGCCGAACAGGCGTCCGGCGAGCGGTGCCGTCGGGAACAGGCCGATCACGGCCATCGCGAGGATGCCCCACTGCACCGGTTGGTAGTCGCGCCGCAGCAGGTCGCGCACGTGCACGCGTCCGTCGATGTCGGGCAGCAGCGCCCACGCCGCGGCGTAGAGGAAGATCACCGGGAGGCCGAACAGCGCGGCGACCACAAGCACACCGCGTACGATGAGCGGGTCGATGCGCAGTCGTGCGGCGATGCCGGCGGCGACACCGCCCAGCCACCCCTCCGACCGGGCGACGCCCAGACCGGCGACCCACAGCAGGAAGCGCTCGGCCCCGCGGGGGATGCCCGGGCCGGGTGTGCCGGCGGCCGGCTCGGCGTGCTCGGCAGGGGGCGGTGGCGCAGTCGGAATCGTCATGCTTCGATCCTGGCGACATCCGCGGGGCTCCTGCCATGGGGGGATCCCCTGAGCGGCCCCTGATTCTGCGCCCGGGAGGACCCGGAGGGTCGCGGCGGATGATTGGATGGCGACATGTCCTCTTCGGCGCACGCTCCTGCGCGACCTCCGCGCGTGGCCGCGCCACCGCGTCCGCCGCTCACCCGCGATCGCGAATGCCTGGTCACCGGTGTCAGTGCGGGACTCGCCCGTCACCTGGGCGCCCGCGTGTGGACGGTGCGGGCGCTGTTCGTCGTGCTGACGCTGTGCGGCGGTGCCGGCATCCTCCTCTACGCGTGGTGCTGGATGTTCACGCCGTGGGCCGCGGGAGAGAGCGCCCCGACGCGACGGATGCCGGTGGCCTGGCTGCTCCTCGTGCCCGCCGCTGTCGGCATGCTCGTCGTCCTGGTGTGGCGCGGCGGCTCCGAGTGGTTGTCCGGGAGCATCCCGCCCGAACTCGCTGCCGTGATCGTCGGCGGCACCGCGGCGTGCGCGACGGCGGCCGGGCTCTGGGCCACCTTGATCGATCGCACCGACACCGCCCGCGGGCCGCGGCACACCCTGAGCATCCGCATCCTCGCGGTCCTGGTGCTCGCGCTGCTGTTCACCGTGCTGCTGTCGTGGCCCATCGCACGCTCCGGCGTCGCACTGGTGCTCATCCCGCTCGTCGGGCTCGCCGCCGTGCTGTCGTCGACACTGATCCCGCGCTGGCGAGAGCTCTCCGGCGAGCGGGTCCGCCGTATCCGGGAGGAGCAGCGCAGCCAGATGGCCGCCCACCTGCACGACTCGGTGCTGCAGACCCTCGCGCTTATCCAGAACCGGGCCGGGGCCTCCAGCGAGGCCGCCCGATTGGCACGCGCGCAAGAACGCGAGCTCCGCGCCTGGCTGTACGACGGGGATGCCCCGGCCGACAGCGACCTGCCGACCGACCTGCGCGACTATGCCGGGGCGCTCGAGCTCGACTACCCGGTGCGCATCGACGTCGTCTCCGCCGGTCTCTCCGCAGAGCGGGCGAGCGGCGAGTTGGCGGCCGCGGCCCGGGAGGCGATCCTCAATGCTGCCCGGCACGCGGGCGGAGAGATCTCGGTGTACATCGAGGGGAGCGCGTCGGGGGTCGACGTCTTCATCCGCGACCGCGGCACCGGCTTCTCACTGGACGAGGTGCCCAGCGACCGCCTCGGCGTGCGCGAATCGATCATCGGCCGGATGAGGCGCGCCGGTGGCGTCGGAGCTGTCCGCAGCGACGAGAACGGCACCGAAGTGCACCTGAGCATCACGGCAGGGGCCCACCACGACCGGTCTGCTGCGCGACCGGCACCCGCGCGCGAGGAGACGCATGACTGAGAGCATCCGGGTCGTGATCGTCGACGACCACTCGATCTTCCGCTCCGGCCTGCGCGCCGACCTCGACGCGACCGTGGAGGTGGTGGGCGAGGCCGCCGATGTGCCGTCGGCGATCACCGTGATCCGCGAGACGCAGCCCGATGTCGTGCTGCTCGACGTGCACCTGCCCGGGGGCGGAGGCGACGATGCGGCGGGTGGGGAAGCGGTGATCCGCGGCTCGCTGCCGACCACCACCACGTTCCTGGCCCTGAGCGTGTCGGATGCGGCGGCGGATGTCGTGCGGGTGATCCGCGCCGGCGCCAGGGGCTACATCACGAAGGGGTCTTCGGGCATCGAGGTGAGTCGAGCCGTGCACGCGGTGGCCGACGGAGATGCCGTGTTCTCGCCGCGGCTCGCCGGCTTCGTGCTCGATGCGTTCGGGGCGGTCGCGGGCGAGACCGCCACGGCGACCGACGAGCTCGACCGGCTGTCGGCACGCGAGCAGGAGGTGATGCGCCTCATCGCCCGCGGCTACGCCTACAAGGAGGTCGCGGCCGAGTTGTTCATCTCGATCAAGACGGTCGAGACGCACGTGTCGTCGGTGCTGCGCAAGCTGCAGCTGTCGTCGCGGCACGAGTTGACCGCGTGGGCGTCGGAGCGCCGGCTGCTGTGAGCGCGTCCGGCCGTGTGATCAGGTCTTCTGTGGCGCGCGGTCAGGCCGCGAGCCACAGGCCCTTCTGATTCGTCGCGACGGTGAGCCCCGCCGCGACCGTCTCGTCGTCGCCGATCCGCGCGCCGCGAACGATGCGCGCTCCTGCCCCGATGTCGGTGCGGACGCCGACGTAGGCGTGATCGCCGATCGCTGCGCCCTGACCGATGTGCGCGTGCGCGTCCACGAACGCGCCCTCGCCGATCACGGCGTCCTCGTCGATCCAGGCGCCGCGGGCGATGGTCGCCCCGGCGCCGACGCGCGCGCCAGGTTCGATATAGGCACCCGCCTCGATGTGCGCCTTCGGATGCACCTTCGCGCCATGCGCGACGAGACCCCGACCGTTCGCGTGCTTGCGGTATCGCAGCGTCGCGCCCTGGTCGTTCTCGATGTCGACGTAGTTCTTGCCCACGATTCCTCCCGTGTTCCGGAGTTCTCCGGATATATCAACAACCACGGTGGGGTCCGATTCATTCCCTCGGATGGAGGGGGTCAGCGCTGGCAGGACGGGCACCAGAACGTGACACGTTCGCGGGTGGGATCTGCGCCCTGCTCCCCGCGGCGGATGAGGGTGCCGCAGCGTCGACAGGGACGCCCCGCGCGACCGTAGACCCAGGTGCCCTGACCGGCCCGGTCGATGCCGGTGAACGTACGGTTGCGGCGGTCGCGGTTGGCCCGGATGGTGCGCACACCGAGATCGATCAGTGCGGCCACATCGACCTCGGGTGTCGGCGTGGTCGGCAGGATTCCCCGCAGGAACAGGAGTTCTGCGGCGTACTCGTTCCCGAACCCTGCCACGTTGCGCTGGTCGAGGAGGGCGACGTGGATGCTGCGATCATCGGTCTCGAGCCGGCGTACCGCCTCCGCCGCATCCCAGTCATCGGCGAGCGGATCCGGGCCCAGATGACCGACGAGCTGCTCCTCGTCGCGGGTCGGCACGACCTCGACCTCGGCGACGTCCACGCCGACCGCCTCGTGCCCGGCAGTGCCGACGATCGCGCGGACCTTGAACGCCGGATGACGCCACTTCTCGCCCGGGCGGTAGACGAACCAGGCGCCGTCCATGCGCAGATGCGAATGCAGTGTGCTGTCGCCGATGCGCATCAGCAGGTGCTTCCCGCGGGGGACCACCGCGTGCACGGGTGCGCCGGTCAGATCGAGCGTCGCGAAGCGCGGCACGCGCAGGTCGAAGCGGGTCACCTCGGAACCGGCCAGCGCCTCGTCGAGGCGCCGAGCCGTGCGGAAGACCGTGTCGCCCTCGGGCATCAGGGAGCGGGGGGAGCGATCGACGGAGACGGAGCGGGCATGGGGGCGGTGCCGCTGCGGGCGAGCATGTCACGGGCGAGCATGGTGCTCCCGGCGACCGCAGCCGGCATGATCGCGACAGCCCCGCCCGGGATGAGGAAGCACAGCTGCGTCGCCACGCCGAATCCCAGCACCCGGGCACGGCTGCCGGAGAACAGCGCGGATCGGTCGGCGGGACTGAGGTCGCGGGCATCGAACGCGCGACCCGTGAGCTCCCGGGCGAGCAGCCGACCGGTCAGGACCACGCCGGAGACCGCACCGAGGAAGCCGCCCACCGCCGGGATGAACCCGATCAGCAGCACCACGATCGCGATGAGGATGCCGAGCAGGACCAGTCGCAGTCCCTCGCCCAGCGCCGTCCAGAAGCTGCCGCCATCGGCGGGAGGAGCGTCGCCGAGGTCGGTCTCGACCGCGTGCCAGATCCGCTGATAGAACGGGTCGCCGATGGTCAGCGTCAGAGCGCTGAAGACCACGCTGGCGAGAGCGAGCGCGGCTGCCACGACCACGAAGCTCACCGCGGCACGCAGCAGGCCTCGCCACGGTTCGAACCAGCCCTCGGCGAACGGGGTCAGCCAAGCCGAGACCGACGGCAATCCGATCACGAGCGGGATGATGGCCGCCGCCAGGACGACGACCGCGATGATGGCCGGGATGAGTCCGAGCACCATGAGACCCGGGCGGGTGCGCCACAGACCGAATCCGCGCAGGAGAGTGCGGATGCCGATGGCGAACTCGCGGATCATGGCTTCCAGCGTAGGGGCAACGTCAGACGGCCTTGCGGAGCGTGTAGCCGCGCGGAGTGGCCACGAATCCGGCCTCCTGCAGTGCGACCGCCAACTCGGTGCCGTAGACGCCCTCGCCGTTCACCTTCTCGACCGTCAGCGTGTCGAGTCGGCGGGCGCGGGCTGTCGCGGCGAGATCGGATGACGCGGCCCGGAGCACCTCGCCGTCGTCGCTGAACGACAGCACCGTGCGCCCGCCGCGCTCCAGCGAGAGCACGAGAGCCCCGTCGACCAGCACGACCAGGCCGCCCGCCTTGCGTCCGGGGCGGTGTGAGACGCCGTCGAGCTTCGGCCAGCCGAGGGCGGCGCCGTACGGGTTCGCGGGGTCGGTCGCCGCGAGCGTCACGGTCTGCCGCGGCGGCGGATCGGCGAGTCCCGCGTAGGTGCGCAGTCGGTCGACCGTGCCGGAGGCGGCGAACTGCGCCGCCCCGAGCTTCTCGATCACATAGCCGCGGCGGCAGTGGCCCGCCTCCTCGAATCCTGCGAGCACGCGGTAGGCCTGGGCGAAGCCACCCGGCACGCCTTCGGCCTGCACGGCGCCGCGGGTGACCACGCCGTAGCGGTCGAGCAGCAGTCCTGCGGTCACGGTCGCGCGTCGGGCGGGGTCAGTCTCGAGTGCGGGCAGCAGCGACCAGCGTCCGCCGATCGACGGCGGGCGCGGGGTGGACGCGCCGCTGAAGGACACGCCACGGTAGGTGCGGGCGCGGGGTGCTCTGCGCTTCACCTTGTGCGCCTGCGATCCTCCGGCCAGGAGCGACCGGATCGGCGCGAACGTGTCGTTCGTGACATACCCCGACCACGTCAGCGACCACAGCGCCTCGAGCACCGACTGCTCGTTCTCGGCCGCTGCCATGTCCTTGAGCTGCGCGGCGAAGTACGCTCCTCCCACGTCGAGGGCGATCAGGATGCGTGACTCCAGCGAATCCGATGCGATCTCGGCCTCGCGCTCGGGGAGGGTGAACGGCGCGATGTCGGCGGGATGCAGCGACACCCAGCCGTCGCGCCCCGGAAGAGTGCCGTGGCCGGACCAGATGACCTCGCCCGCCGCCGTCAGCTCGTCGAGCATCGCGGGGGAGTAGTCGCGCACCCGGGAGGGGAGCACCAGCGACTCCCAGGCGCTCGCGGGGATCGGCACGCCCGCGAACTGTTCGATCACCGTGAGCACGCCGTCGACGCCCTCGAGCGGTCGACCGAGGTGCTGCCAGTCCGGCAGGAACCGCGCGTACGCCTCGGGCGAGACCGGCTCGACGGACCCGCGGATGGCGGCGAGCGACCGCATCCGCAGTCGACGCAGCACCTCGGCGTCGCACCACTCGATCGCATCGCCGCTGCCGGCGGCCTCGGGGAGGAAGTAGCCGCTGGTGACGCGACCCGCGTTCTCCAGCCGTTGCAACGTGTGGCGGGCGACCGCGGCGCCGAGGCCGAACCGCGTGGCGACGGCATCCGTGGTGAAGGGACCGTGTGTGCGGGCATGCCGGGCGACGAGGTCTCCGAGCGGATCGGCGACCGGTTCGAGGAACGCGACTGGTATGCCGGTGGGCAGAGCCGCACCGAGCGCATCGCGCAGGCGCCCGGCATCCTCGATCGCCGCCACGCGGTTCGCCCCGGCGATGGTGACGGGGATAGCACGGCGCGCGGTGATCAGGTCGTCGAGCAGGGCAGCGGCAGGACGGTCGGCCGACTCGGGGTCGAGGCGCGCTGCGACCTCCTCGGCATCGAGCGGGCCGAGCATGCGCAGCAGATCGGCGACGCCCTCCAGCCCGCGGGCGCGACGGTCGGGTTCGAGGCGCTGCGCCTCGCGTTCGAACTGCGCGATCACCTCCGGGTCGAGCAGTTCGCGGAGCTCGACCGTGCCCAGAAGTTCGCCGAGCAGTGCCGGATCGACCGAGAGCGCCGCGGCCCTGCGCTCGGCCAGCGGCGAGTCGCCCTCGTACATGAAAGCGCCCACGTAGCCGAACAGCAGGTCGCGGGCGTACGGCGAGGGCTGACCGGGCTCGGTCTCGACGAGGCGGATGCGGCGGTCGGCGATCGACGTGGCGAGCTTTCGCAGCGAGGGGAGGTCGTAGACGTCCTGAAGCACCTCGCGCAGGGTCTCCAGGATGACCGGGAAGGTGGGGTGGCGCCGGGCCACTTCGAGCAACTGCGCCGACCGCTGTCGCTGCTGCCAGAGCGGGGTGCGCTTGTTCGGGTTCGTGCGCGGCATGAGGAGCGCCCGCGCCGCGCACTCGCGGAACCGGGAGGCGAACAGGGCGGAGCCGCCGACCTCCTCGGTGACGATGTGCTCCAGCTCATCCGGTTCGAACACGAACAGCTCCGCGCCGGGCGGCTCGGCCTCGGCATCCGGGATCCGCACGATGATGCCGTCGTCGCTCGCGACAGCCGATCCCTCGACGCCGAGCCGTTCCCGGACTCGCGCATTGATGGCCAGCGCCCACGGCGCATGCACCTTCATGCCGTACGGGGAATGCAGGATGACCCGCCAGTCGCCGACCTCGTCGCGCCCGCGCTCGACGGTGAGGGTGCGGTCGGTGGGCAGCGTGCCGGTGGCCTCGCGCTGCTCGGTCAGATGGGCCATCAGATTCGCCCGCGCATGCTCGTCGAGCCCGGCGTCGATCAGCCGCTGCGTAGCCTTCTCGGGGGCGGCCGTCGACACCTCGCGGGAGAACGCCCCCAGTGCCTCGCCGAGCTCGAACGGGCGGCCGATGCCGTCGCCGTGCCAGAACGGCACCTTTCCCGGTTGTCCGTAGGCGGGGATCACGTTGACGCGGTCGTGCGTGATCTCGGCGATGCGCCAGCTGGTCGTGCCGAGCGTGAACACATCGCCCACCCGCGATTCGTAGACCATCTCCTCGTCGAGCTCGCCCACGCGGGCACCGGTGGTCTCTCCGGCCACGAACACGCCGAACAGCCCGCGGTCGGGGATGGTCCCGCCGCTGGTCACCGCGATGCGCTGTGCTCCCGGTCGTCCGGTCAACGTGCCGGCATCGCGGTCCCACACCAGCCTCGGGCGCAGCTCGGCGAACTCGTCGGACGGGAACCGGCCCGCGAGCAGATCGAGCGTCGCCTCGTAGGCCGACCGCGGCAGGGACTGGAACGGCGCGGAGCGGCGCACCGTCTCGAACCACTCCTCCACGCTGATGGCCCCGAGCGAGCTCGCCGCCACGGTCTGCTGGGCCAGGATGTCGAGCGGATTGCGCGGCACCTGGATGGCCTCGATCTTGCCCGCCAGCATCCGCTCGGTCACGATCGCGGTGTGCAACACGTCGCCGCGATGCTTGGGGAAGAGCGCCGCACGGCTGATCTCGCCGACCTGGTGTCCGGCGCGACCGACCCGCTGCAGCCCGGAGGCCGCGGACGGCGGGGCTTCGACCTGGATGACCAGGTCGACCGCGCCCATGTCGATGCCGAGTTCGAGGCTGCTGGTCGCGACGACGCAGCGCAGCACACCCGACTTCAGCTCCTCCTCGACCTGGGCCCGCTGCTCCTTCGACACGGACCCGTGGTGCGCCTTCGCGAGCACGGGGTCAGCGCCCGCGGTCGTGCCCGACTGCGCCATCATCTGCGCGGGCACCGTCGCGGCGGGCAGCTCGATCCCGGTCCGCTCGGAGTAGATCTCGTTCAGGCGACCGGTGAGCCGCTCGGCCAGTCGTCGCGAGTTCGCGAACACGATGGTGGAGTTGTTCTGCAGGATGCGGTCGACGATCGCCTCCTCCGCATGCGGCCAGATCGATCCGGTTACCTCGGTGTACTCGGCATCCGCGGCCTCGCCCGGCACACCGGGGGGCGGCGGCGGATTGGTCATGTCGTCCATGGGTACGACCACGCCGAGCTCGAAGGTCTTGGACGCCGGTGGAGCGACGATCTCGACCGGTGCCGCCCCACCCAGGAACCGGGCGACCTCGTCGATGGGTCGCACGGTCGCCGAGAGTCCGATCCGCTGCGCCGGAGTTGTCGCTCCGTGGGACCGGCGCAGGGCGTCGAGGCGTTCCAGGCTCACGGCGAGGTGGGCGCCGCGCTTGGTCGCCGCGACCGCGTGTACCTCATCGATGATGACGGTGTGCACGTCGCGGAGAGTCTCGCCCGCACGGCTCGTGAGCATGAGGTAGAGCGACTCGGGCGTCGTGATGAGGATGTCGGGCGGATCGGAGACGAGCTTGCGCCGATCGCTCGACGTGGTGTCGCCCGAGCGCACGCCCACCGTCACCGCGGGGGCGGGCACTCCGAGCCGACGGGCGGACTGCCCGATGCCGATCAACGGTGAGCGCAGGTTGCGCTCCACGTCGACGCCGAGGGCCTTCAACGGGGAGATGTAGAGGATCCGCGTGCGCGAGCCGTCTTTCTTCGGCGGCTCGGTCTCGGCCATGCGCTCGCGGAACACGCTGTCGATCGCCCACAGGAATGCCGACAACGTCTTGCCGGAGCCGGTCGGCGCGACCACCAGTGCATGCTTCCCCGCCGAGATCGCCTCCCACGCGCCGGCCTGCGCGGCGGTGGGCGCGGAGAACGCCCCCCGGAACCAGTCCTGCGTGGCGGGGGTGAAGCGGTCGAGCACGTCGCTCATTCCTCCATCTTCGCGGAGTGCACCGACATCGGGGCCGCGACGTCTGAGGACGCCGTCACCTGTCGAGGAGCAGGAGCTTGACCGTGAGCGCTGCGAAGAACAGGACGCCGAAGACCGTGGCGGCGATTCTCATCTTCTCGGTCGCGAGAGCGACGGCGGAGATGCCGCACGCGAGTGCGAGCGATGACAGCGAGATGATGCTGATCGTCACGGCTGCTTCCTGTACCTGCGCGTCGCCGTGGAAGGCGAGAACGAACGTCGTGATCAGTCCGCTGATGACGATGAGGACGAACAGGAACCAGGTCACCCAGGCGACGATGTCGACGATTCGCGTGTGGGGGAGCTTCGAGGAGGCGGCGTCCAGTTGCTGCTGCACCCTCTCCGTCGTCGGGGCATCATCGGGGAGGCGGCTGAGCGCGTGCATCCGACGGGCATCGGCGCCGAGACCACGGAGCATGGCGGCGTAGGCGCGCACCTCATGCTCCGTGGCGAGGCCGTCGATGGCGACGGCGTAGCGGCCCGCCTGATCCTCGTGACCATTCCGCCGGTACCAGTCGACGAGTGCCTGGCGTGCCGATGCGTCACCGGCATCAGCGGCGAGACGGGACTTGAGCCCGCCGAGCTCCTGCGGGCTCGGGGGGAAGTCCATCGGGTTTCGTGGCACGGCCTCATTATCCCGGTGCGCTCAGATCACGTGTCCAGTTCGACCTCCTGCAGCGCTCCCTCGGCGTCGATCTCGAGGATGAGGTCGAGGTCGAGCCGGCGCAGGAACGCATCGTCATGACTCACGACCAGCACGGCGCCGCGGTACGCGCGGAGGGCCTCGACGAGTTGGCCGACCGTGTCGAGGTCGAGGTTGTTCGTCGGTTCGTCGAGCACCACGAAGTGCGGGGCGGGGTCGGCGAGCAGCAGCGTCGCCAGCGCCACGCGGAAGCGCTCGCCCCCCGACAGCGATGCGACGGGACGATCGGCCGTGGCCCCGCGGATGAGGAAGCGGGCGAGCCGGTTGCGCAGCTCCTTCTCCGGCACCTGCGGCGCAGCGGCAGCGATGTTGTCGAACACCGAGCGCTCGTCGTCGAGACCATCGACCCGTTGCGGCAGGTAGCCGATCAGGTCGGTGTGCGCCTCGGCGCGGAGGGGCGGCCGTGCAGAACTCAGGATGTCGGCGCCAGACCGGGTCTCGTCACCGGAAATCGGGTCGGTTCTCTCGAATTCTCCTGAGTTGTGCGCGCCGCCAGCGACCAACCGCTCCAACAGGGTCGTCTTGCCCGCGCCGTTGCGCCCGACGAGGGCGACGCGCTCCGGTCCCTGGACGATCCACGACCGCTTCGCGTCACCGACCTCGGCGATGCGGCGCGACCGCGACACCTGCGGATCGGGCAGCTCGATCTTCATGGAGGCGTCGGAGCGCACGCGGCGACCTGCCTCCTCCCGTGCGGCGTGCGCGGCCTCCTCCTTCGCGCCGACCTCTGTGCGGAGCTTGCCGGCCGAGACCTCCGCCGCCATCTTGCGGCCGTGCGCGATGATCTTCGGCACCCGCTTCTCGGCCTCGGCCTTCTTCGCGGTGCGGGTGCGGTGGGCCAGCTTGACCTCCGCCTCGATGCGCTGTCGCTTCTCCTTGCGGAGTGCCTGCGCGGCGGTGGCCTCGGCCTGCCTCGCCGCATCCTGCTCGGCGTCCAGCCACGCGCGCCACTCCGAATACGGACCGCCGAACACGCTCAGCGTCTGCGCGTACAGCTCGGCCGTGTCGTCCATCAACTCCAGCAACGACAGGTCGTGGCTGACGACGATGAGTGTGCCCTTCCAGGACTGCACCATCGCCGCGAGCTTCGTCCTGGCGTCGCGGTCGAGGTTGTTGGTCGGCTCGTCGAGGAGTGTGATCGGTGCGCGGCGCAGGCGGATGCCGGCGATCGCGACGAGCACGGCCTCCCCGCCGGAGAGCTCACCGATCCTGCGATCGAGGAACTCCGGGTCGAGGCCGGCTTCGGCCAGCGACGCCGCGGCGCGTGCCTCGATGTCCCAGTCTTCGCCCACAGCGTCGAAGTGCGCCGGATCGACGTCACCCGCGGTAATCGCCCGCACGGCGTCGAGCGCTGCGGAGACGCCGAGGAGGTCGGCGACGCGACGGTCGACGTCGAGCGTCAACTGCTGCGGCAGGTAGGCGACCTCGCCGGACGTCGTGACGACGCCCGCGGTCGGGTCGAGCTCGCCGGCCATCAGTCGCAGCAGTGTGGACTTGCCGGCGCCGTTGCGGCCGACCAATCCGGTGCGTCCGGCGCCGAAAGCCCCGGAGACGCCGTCCAGCGCGGGGGAGCCGTCGGGCCAGGTGAAGGTGAGCCGGTCGAGGGTGACCGATGCATGGAGGGTGGGTTGTGACATGGGTGTCTCCTGTCGAGTGCGAGGGTGCACTGACACCGGTTCCCGCCGGAGCCCGGGAACGTCACGGGATGCGGGGGAGAGGGTCTGCCGTGGAGTCGGCGATCGTCGGGTCAGCGCGCGGAAAGTGGAGCGCGGAGGCGACGGATCAGATCAAAGGACTTCCAGACACGGCGGACAGGACTCCCCGACGATACCCGGGCGTGTCGGAGTTCCGCAACTCCCGGGCGTGTCGCGTCAGTCGCGGTCGAGGCCGAACGTGTTCTTCACCAGCGCGCGCACGTCGCGATCAAGCCCTTCGATCCGAGCGTCGACGGCATCGAAACGCGTATTGACCGTCTCCAGCCGGGCGTCGATCGTGGCGAAGCCCGCCTGCATCTCGGCGCGCAGGCCACCGACTTCGGAGCGCATCTCAGCGCGCAGGCCGCCGACTTCGGAACGCATCTCGGCGCGCACGCTCCCCACCTCGGTGCGCACGACACGAACGAACAGCGTCGACACGACCGTCAGCATGCCGAACATCAGCGCGATGAAGGCGCCCATCATCGTCCAGATCTGCGGTTCGGTCATGGTGAGCACCCTTCCATTGTGAGTCGGCCACACCAATCTGCCAACACGTCGGGTGCTTTCGAGCAGATCTGCATCGTCTCGCCCGGGGACAGTGGAGAGCGCGTCGTCCGGGTCGAGTGGGGAGGAGTGGTGACGCGGATCGGGGTGCCGCAGGTGTCGATCAGGCAGCGGCGATGCTGTCGAGCCACTTCGTCAGGAACCGGTGCACGTCGGCCAGCTCCTCTTCGGAGATGCTGTGCGTGAGGCCCGTGTACACGCGCCCGGAGAGCTCGGAGTGACCGGGGAGCCACTGCGCCGTGTGGTCGATGAGCCGGGGCGGGATGACGTCGTCGTGCGTGCCGCGCCCCCAGAACACCGCGGGACGCAGCTCGGCCAGGGACTCGTCGCGGGGCAGCTCGCCCGGTGCGGCGTATCCGCTCAGGGCCACGACGGCGGCGAACCGTTCGGGCGCCAGACGCAGCGCCTGCAGCGACACCGCCGCCCCCTGCGAGAAGCCGAGCAGCGCGATCGACGGGGCATCGCCGGCCGCCGCGTCGATCCAGGCGAGGAGCGCCTCGGCCGCGGTCGTCACGGCCTCGGGGCTGCGTCCGTCGAGGCCGTCGATCGAGTACCACGAGCGGCCCGGCATGGGCCACGGCGGGGCGAGCGGCGCGGCGACGGATGCCACGGCGATGCCCTCGGGCAGATACGGAACGAGTCCGAACAGGTCGTGCTCGTCCGCACCGTAGCCGTGCAGCAGCACCAGGAGCGGGAGCTCTCCGCGGTCGGGGGTGGACCATCGGGTCGCGGTGTCATCGATCGTCAGTTCCTCGCTCACACCGTCATCCTGCCAGCAGCCGCCGACGTGCACCCGGTGTCGGTCGTCGGAGGCGGCTGGTAGAAAGGACACATGGCGGTCCGCACACCTGATCCCGATCCGGAGCCCGACGACGAAGGTCTCGGAGGCTTCCCGGATGCGAACCCGCCCGTGCCCGATACGAACCCGGGCTGGCTGAGCGAGTTCGAGCTCGAGGAAGCACGGCGTCGACTGCCGATGCTCTACGTCGAGGCGATCCCGGTGCGCACCGACGGCTCCGGGCAGGTGACCGAGATCGGCATCCTGCTGCGGTCCACCCCGATGGGGGAGATGACCCGTACGATCGTGTCCGGCCGGGTCCGCTTCGGCGAGACCATCCGCGACGCGCTGTTCCGTCACATCGAGAACGACCTCGGCCCGATGGCCTTCCCCCTGCTGCCGCCGCAGGTGCTGCCGTTCACGGTGGCCGAGTACTTCCCGCTTCCCGGGGTCAGCGCGTTCCACGACGACCGGCAGCACGCGGTGTCGCTGGCCTTCGTCGTGCCGGTGACGGGCACGTGCGAGCCGCGTCAGGATGCCCTCGAGGTCACCTGGTTCTCGCCGGAGGCTGCGGGTTCCGACGCGGTCGCCGCCGAGATGGAGAATGGCCGCGGCACGCTCATCCGGCAGGCTCTCGCGAGCCTCGGCCTGCTGCGCTGACACCCGTCACGCACGTCTTTCTCACGCACGTCGACCCACCCCTCTTCGCGCGAGCCGGCCCGCTCCGTCCGCTCGCACGGGGGTGGCTCGCGCGCAACGGGGTGGCTCGGCGCGGACCGGAACTGAGGAGACTCTTGCGTCGCCTGGGCTAATGGGCTAGAAAGTAGACCATTAGCCCAATGGCAAAGGATGGCTCCACATGGATGCTTCGACAACGACGTCGCGCAACACCGCAGGACCGGCCACGGAACGAGACCTCCGAGGAAACCTCGGGGCGGTCGCCGTCACCTTCATGGTGATCGCCGCCGCCGCTCCGCTCACCGTGGTCGGCGGCCTCGTGCCGATCGGGTTCATCATCGGCAACGGCATCGGCTTCCCGGTCATGTTCCTGGTCGCCACCGTGATCCTGCTGCTGTTCTCGGTGGGCCTCACCACGATGAGCCGCTATCTGCCGAAGGCCGGCTCCTTCTTCGTCTTCGCCACACACGGCCTCGGTCGCACGCCGGGGCTGGCCACCGCCTACCTGGCGCTCATCTGCTACACCACGGTGCAGATCGCGGTGTTCTCCTACCTCGGCGCGACCATCAGCTCCAGCATCGTGCTGCTGGGCGGACCCGAGATCCCGTGGTGGCTGCTCACCCTCGCCACCGTCGCGATCGTCGGCGCGCTCGGCTACCGGCAGATCGAGCTCAGCTCGCGCGTGCTCGTCGTGGTGCTGCTCGCCGAGATCGGGATCGTCGTGCTCCTCGGCGCCGTCATCCTCGCCACCGGGGGAGCGGACGGAGTGACCTACGGCACCTTCCTCCTCCAGAACGTCCTCTCCGGAGCCCCTGCGCTCGGGCTGATGTTCGCGATCGCGAGCTTCATCGGCTTCGAGTCGACCGTCGTCTACCGCGACGAGGTGCGCACTCCCGAGAAGACCATCCCGCGGGCGACGTACGCATCCGCCATCGTGATCGGACTGTTCTACGCCTTCGCGTCCTGGGCGATCGTCGTCGGCGTCGGCGAGGGCGACGTGATCGACGAGGCCGCCGCCGACCCGACCACCCTCATCGCCCGCGTCACCGAGCAGTACCTCGGACCGGTGGGATCCGTCGCGGTCGCGCTGCTGTTCCTCGGCAGCATGTTCGCCGCGGTGCTGTCGCTGCACAACGTCCTCACCCGGTACCACCACGCGATGGCGAACGCCCGCGTGCTGCCCGACCGCCTCGGCACCGTGCACGCCCGTCACGGCTCGCCGCACGTCGCCTCGATCGTGCAGGTGGCGACCTCCGGGCTCGCGATCATCCTGCTCACGATCATCGGCTTCGCGCCGGAGAACATCTTCTCCTGGTTCGCCGGCATCGGCACCCTCGCGATCGTCATCCTGATGGCCGTCACCTGCCTCGCCGTCATCGTCTACTTCGCCCGCACCAAGGCGCTTCGCAGTCCCTGGCACACCGTGATCGCCCCGGGTCTCGGCTTCGTCGGGCTCGCGGTCTCGGCCGTGCTCATCGCCGCGAACTTCCCGCTGCTGGTGAGCGACGTCGACGCCGACGGCAACCCGGCCTGGGGCCCCATCAGCATCACCCTCGTCGCGGTCGTCGTGCTCGCACCCATCGCCGGGGTGATCCAGGCCGCGATCATGCGCTCCCGGCGTCCCGAGTCGTACGCGCAGATCGTCCGTCGATTCGACGAGAACGCGTGACGTCCTCGACACGCGACCGCCCCACACCAAGGATGGAGTCCATCATCAGCATCACGCCGCCCCTCCGACCCCTGATCGGCATCACCGGACGACGCACCCGTGCGGGTGTGATCGGCGCGCCGCACGGATTCGCCGACGCGCCGCTCGAGGCCTACCTGAGCGAATACGCGACGTCGGTGCTGCAGGCCGGAGGACTCCCCGTGCACCTGCCGATGGACGCGGACCCCGCCGAGCTCGTGGAGCGCCTCGACGGCATCGTGATCGTGGGCGGCGACGACGTCGACCCGCGGCGATACGGCCAGGCTCCGGGACCGTTCACACTCGCCGTCGACCCGGAGCGCGATGACTTCGAGTCGGGCGTGATCGAGGCCGCGATCGCACGCGGCATCCCGGTGCTCGGGGTCTGCCGCGGCGCGCAGCTGATCAATGTCGTCCGCGGCGGCACGCTGCGTCAGCACCTGGCACACGGCGAGGGTGAGTCGCACGGCTCCTACGCCTACCCGCGCGCCCATCGCGTGCACGATGTGCGCACGGCCGCGGGCAGTCTCGTGCACGAGCTCTACGGCGACACCACGCGCGTCAACTCGTTCCACCATCAGGCGGTCGATGCCCCCGGCCGCGGAGTCGTCGTGACCGGCACGGCGCCGGACGGTGTCGTCGAGGCGATCGAGGTCGAAGGTCTTCCCGTCGTCGGGGTGCAATGGCATCCGGAGACCTTCGACGCCGACCCGATCTTCGGCTGGCTGGTCGACCAGGCAGCCGTCTACGCGACGCTCGGCGCCGCGTCCGAAACGCAGCACGTCGCCTAGGCGTCGCTGGACAAGGAGAAGAAATGCGACACGCAGACAAGAACGCCTTCATCACGGGCGCCGGATCCGGCATCGGTCGGGAGACCGCGCTCCGCCTCGCGGGCGAAGGAGCCCGCATCCTCGTGACCGACGTCTCGGCGGAGGGTGCGGCCGAGACCGTGCGCCTCATCGAGGAGGCCGGCGGCACCGCGCTCGCCGCCGTGGTCGATGTCCGTTCGCGGGAGCAGATCCGCGCCGCGGTCGACCTCGCCCGCGAGGCGTGGGGGTCGCTGCACCTGCTCGTGAACAACGCCGGCGTCGTCACCGAGCACTCCTTCGAGACGCTGACCGAGGAGGCCTGGGACTTCGTCTTCGACATCAACCTGAAGGGGCAGTTCCTGGTGGCGCAGGAGGTCGCGCCGCTGATCGCCGAGTCCGGCGGCGGTGCGATCGTGAACCTCTCCACGGTCGAGGCGCTCGTCGTCGTGACCAGCACGGGCACCGCGCAGCCGCACTACAACGCGAGCAAGGGCGGCGTGCCGATGCTGACCAAGGCGCTCGCGGTCGAGCTCGCCGCGAAGAACATCCGCGTCAACTGCGTCGCACCGGGACCCATCGCGACCGACTTCTTCGATTACGAGAGCGTCACCAGCCCCGAGGCGCTGGAGTTCATGAAGCAGCGCCTGCTGGTGCCGCGCGTGGGCGTCCCCGCCGACATCGCCGCAGCCGTCTCGTGGCTGCTCAGCGACGAGGCGTCCTGGATCGACGGCATCCAGCTCCCCGTCGACGGAGGGTGGCTGACGCGATGATCGACGACGTGCGCCTCGCGCCGGACGAGCTCGAAGCCGCCGGCATCCGCACCGTGATCGTGGCGACCCCCGACCTCCAGGGTCGTCTGGTCGGACGCCGCATCCCCGTCGAGGGATTCGGACGCGTCGTCGAGGACGGCGTCGACATCTGCACCTGCGCCTGGGCGTGGGACATCGACCAGGGACTGGAGCTGATCGACCAGAACAAGTTCGCGCTGTGCGGCATGCACAACGGTGTGCCCGACGTGACCCTCATCCCCGACCTCGACACGCTGCGCCCGGCGGCCTGGCTGGAGGGCGTCGCGATCTGCCTCGCCGACCCCGTCGACGTGCACACGCACGAGCCGATGGCGCTCTCGCCACGCGTGCTGCTCAAGCAGGAGCTCGCGCGTATCCGCGAGCGCGGCCTCACCCCGCTCGCCGGGACCGAGCTGGAGTTCTACCTCTTCCGCAACGACCCGCGGGAGCTGCGCCGCTCCGGCTTCCGCGACCTCGACCCGACCACCCTCACCCCCTCGGACTTCATGATCCACGAGGGCAACCTGTACGAGCCGTTCTTCCAGAAGCTGCGCTCCGACCTGCGCGCCAGCGGCATCCTCGTCGAGGCTGCGCAGAGCGAGTGGGGTCTCGGACAGTGGGAGATGACGTTCGAGTACGGCGATCCGCTGGAGATGGCCGACCGGCATGCCCTGTACAAGCTGGCGGTGCGCGACACCGCCGCCCGCGCGGGCATGTCGGCGACGTTCATGGCCCGACCCCTCAACGACCAGCCCGGGTCGTCGTGTCACGTGCACGTCTCGTTCGTCGACGAGGAGGGCACGGCGGTCTTCTGGGACGAGTCGGCGCCCGATCGTCTGAGCGGACGGATGCGCTCCGCGATCGCGGGCGCACTGGAGCACGCACCGGCGCTGATGGCCTGGTACGCCCCGACCGTCAACTCCTATCGCCGCAGCAACTCGTCCGACGTGGCGGGCAGCGGGCGCACCTGGGGCTTCGACAACCGCACCACGACGGTGCGCGTGGTGGGGCACTCCCCGAAGGCGCTGCGGTTCGAGTTCCGTCTTCCCGGTGCCGACACCAACCCGTACTTCACCCTCACCGGTGTGCTCGCCTCGGCGCGCGACGGGATGGACAAGCAGACCGTGCTCGGCGATGCCGTCGTGGGCAGTGCGTACGACCTGCCGGGTGACGGCGCCATGCCCGCCGACCCGCGCCAGGCGAGCGTGCTGTTCGGGGAGAGCGCCCTCGTGCAGGAGCTGCTCGACCCCGAGCTCATCTCGCACCAGCAGGTGCTGCTCGACCACGAATGGTCGACGTTCATGTCCCGTGTCACGGACTGGGACCTGCACCGCTACTTCGATCGGATCTGACATGACGTACCCCTCCCTGCGCACCTGGATCGGCGGCGCCGCCGAGGAGAGCCCCGAGAGCGACGGCTCCTGGCTGCACGACCCGAACACGGGGGAGGCTCTGGCCGCTTCGGCGTCCAGTTCCCTGGAGCAGGTCGAGCGCGCCGTGGCAGCCGCCCAGCAGGCGCACGACGATGCACGCTGGCGCGGGCTCACCCCGGAGCGGCGGGCCGAGAAGCTCGATGCCCTGGCGGACTGGCTCGACGAGCGGGCCGAGGATGTCGCCCGTCTGGATGCGCTCAACAGCGGGGTGCCGATCTCGATCACGCGCCTCTTCGGCGGTGCGAACGGCGCGACACTGCGAGATGCCGCGCGGCGGGCGGTGGCGATCGGCGATGTGCGCGATGTCCCGTCCGAACAGGGCGGCGTGCGACTGCACCGCGTGCCGTGGGGACCGACCGCGCTGATCCTGCCCTGGAATGCGCCGAGCGCCATGGCCGTCAAGAAGACCGCGTTCGCGCTCGCCGCCGGGGCGCCGGTCGTGCTCAAGCCGTCGTCGTTCTCACCCTGGAGCGCGCAGCTCCTGCTCGAGGGCGTGCACGCGGTGGGCATCCCCGACGGTGTGGTCGGGCTCGTGCAGGGGAGCGGGGGCGTCGGTCGCACCCTGGTCGCGGATGAGCGCATCGCCGCGATCTCGATGACCGGATCGACCCCCACGGGTCGCGCGATCGCTGCGACGGCTGCGCCGCGGTTCGCCCGGCTGCAGCTGGAGCTGGGGTCGAACAACGCCGCGATCGTGCGGGCGGATGCGGACCTTCCCGCCGCGGCGAAGGCGCTGGCGGACGGGGTGCTCAAGCTCTCCGGGCAGTGGTGCGAGGCTCCGCGGCGCGTGCTGGTCGATCGCGCCCGTCGCGACGAGCTCGCGGGCCTGCTGATCGCGGAGTTCGGTCGGCGTGCGATCGGCTCGAGCCTCGACGAGGCGACCCAGGTCGGTCCCGTCGCGTTCGCCGAGCGTCGTGACGAACTGATCGAGCAGCGGGATCGACTGGCGGAGGCCGGCGCCGAGATCCTCCGCGTCACGCAGGTGCCTTCGCGGGGCTGGTTCTTCGAGCCGACCGTGGCGGTGCTGGACGGGCCGGGGCTGGCAGACGAGGTGTTCGGACCGATGCTCCTGGTCGGCGGCTACGACAGCGAGGAGGAGGCGGTGACGCTCGCGAACACCGGGCAGGTCGGCCTCGCCGGCTACGTGTTCGGCTCCGACGTCGAAGCCGCTGCCGCACTCGGCACCCGCCTGATCGCGGGCGAGGTCAAGGTCAACGGCACGAGCGTGCTCGACATGTCGCCCGAGTCGTCGCAGAGCTTCTTCGGCGCGAGCGGTCTGGGCGGGCACGGTGACGACGATGTGCTTGACTTCTTCGTGGGGAAGCAGATCGTGGGCACAGACCGCCCGGGTCTTCCCCTCTGACCGGAGGAGCACGGATGAGCGAGCGTGACGACGCGCCGCACGACTTCTCCCGTGCCGTGCTCCAGCCCGTGTCGGGGTATCAGGCCGTGGCCGGGTTCCTGCGACGCGAGATGGCGCTCGGCCGCATCCGTCCGGGCGATCGGCTTCCGCCCGAGCGTCGACTCGCCGAGCAGCTGGGCGTCTCGCGCGAGACGCTGCGTCAGGCCCTGCGCATCCTGGAAGGCAGCGGGCAGATCGTGATCTCGCGCGGTGCGTCCGGTGGTGCGATCGTGCAGGACGCCGCGCTCGACCCTCGCCTGATCCGCGAGGAGGTGCGCACGCGCTCGGCCGAGATCGGCGAGCTCACCGAGTTCCGCTCCATCGTGGAATCCGGCGGTGCAGCACTGGCGGCGAGTCGTCGCAGCGACGCCGATCTCGAGGCCATGGCCCTGGCGCAGCGCGACCTTGCCGCCGCCGTGACCAAGGCGGAGTCCCGCATCGCCGACACCGACTTCCACATTGCGCTCGCCGAGGCCTCGGGCAATTCCTTCGTGCGCGATGCCGTCGAGGAGGCGCGGGTGCGCATGTTCGAGCCCGTCGACCTGATGAGCTTCGACTTCGTGAAGGAGTCGAGCTGGGCGGCGCACGAGCAGATCCTCGATGCGGTGCGTCGGGGCGATGGCGAGGCCGCGGATGCCGCGATGCGCGCGCATCTGCGCACGACCCGCGAGGAGTTCACGCGGGTCGTCGAGTCCTGACGCGCGGCGCGCTGGTACCACCCCTTCGCCCGAATCACCCCCTTGCTCCCCGAACCACCCCTTTGCGCGCGTGCGAAGGGGGGTGGCTCGCGCCAAAAGGGGTGGGTCACCACGCTGCGCGAACGCGCATTTTCAGCGCCGGGTGACCGGCTGGCGATGAGGGGTCAGCGCGTGGTGAGGCGCGACAGTTCGGCGACGAACGCGTCGACGTCGGCCTCTTCGGTGTCGAATCCGCACATCCACCGCACCTCGCGGCGCGCGGCATCCCAGTCGTAGAAGCGGAACACGTCGCGGAGCTTGTCGGCGACGCCCTCCGGCAGGGTCGCGAAGACGCCGTTGGACTGGGTGGGCTGGGTGAACTCGACGCCGGCGATGGATCCATCGGCGATGCCGGCCTCGATGGCGAAGCGCAGGCGAGCCGCCATGGCGTTGGCGTGCTGGGCGTTGCGCAGCCACAGGTCGCCCTCGAGCAGCGCGATCAGCTGTGCCGACACGAAACGCATCTTCGACGACAGCTGCATGTTGAACTTGCGGGAGAACTTCAGGCCGTCGGCCGCGTCGGGATTCAGCACCACGATGGCTTCGCCGAGCATCGCCCCGTTCTTGGTGCCGCCGAACGTCAGCACATCGACGCCGGCATCGCGCGTGAACGCCCGCAGCGGCAGGTCGAGGGCCGCGGCCGCGTTCGAGATGCGGGCGCCGTCGAGGTGCAGCTTCATGCCGCGCTCGTGCGCGTGATCGGCGATCGCACGGATCTCGTCGGCGGTGTACAGGGTGCCGAGCTCGGTGCTCTGGGTGATCGAGACGGCCAGCGGCTGCGCACGGTGCTCGTCGCCCCAGCCCCAGGCCTCGCGGTCGATGAGCTCGGGGGTGAGCTTGCCGTCGTCGGTGGGGACGGTGAGCAGCTTGAAGCCGCCGATCTTCTCGGGGGCCGCGGCTTCGTCCACGTTGATGTGGGCGGTGGATGCCGCGATCACGGCGCCCCAGCGCGGCAGCATCGACTGCAGGCCGGTCACGTTCGCTCCGGTGCCGTTGAACACCGGGAACGCCTCGACGCCCTCGCCGAAGTGCGCCTGGAAGACCTCCTGCAGGCGCGCGGTGTACGCGTCCTCGCCGTAGGCGCTCTGGTGGCCTCCGTTCGCCGCGGCGATGGCCGCGAGGACCTCGGGGTGGATGCCGGAGTAGTTGTCGCTGGCGAAGCCCCGGATCGCGGGGTCATGCTGGATGGTCACCCGTCCAGCCTAATTGCCGCGCGTCCCCTCCCGTCGCGGCGGTGGGGTTCCGGATGTCGGAGGCCCGTCCTACCCTCGAAGGCATGGAGCGCACCGCCGCGCGTCGGGCTTTCGCCAACGTCCTCATCAACACGCTCATCGCCAACGTGACGACGAGCTTCCTGTGGTTCGCCCTCACGTTCTGGGTGTACGTCGAGACGCGGTCCGTGCTCGCGACGGGCATCATCGGCGGTGCGTACATGCTGTTCATCGCGTTCTTCGCGATGGCGTTCGGCACGATCGTCGACCGCAATCGCAAGCACACCGTCATGGTGATCTCGAGCGTCATCTCGGCGCTGGCGTTCCTCGTGGCCGGAGTCCTCTATGTGTGGCAGCCCGAGGCGGCGCTGCTCGATCTCGGCGGGCCCTGGTTCTGGTTGTTCTCTGGCGTCATCCTGTTCGGCGGCGTGATCGAGCAGCTGCGCAACATCGCGCTGTCGACCACGGTCACCCTGCTCATCCCGGAGGAGCGGCGGGCCATTGCCAACGGCCTCGTCGGCACGGTCCAGGGCATCGCGTTCCTGGTCACGAGTGTGTTCTCCGGGCTGTCGATCGGCTTCCTCGGCATGGGGTGGACGCTCGTGATCGCCATCGGTGCGATGGGCCTGACCTTCGCGCACCTGCTGTTCATCCGCATCCCCGAGGGTGCGCCGGAACCCGATCCGGATGCGTCCAGCGCGCTCGACTTCCGCGGCAGCGTGCGCGCGATCCGCCTTGCGCCCGGCCTGTTCGCCCTCATCATCTTCTCCACGTTCAACAACCTCATCGGCGGCGTCTACCTGGCGCTGATGGATCCGTACGGCCTCACGCTCTTCGACGCGCAGACGTGGGGGTTCGCGCTGGCCTTCGCCTCGACCGGCTTCCTGATCGGCGGAGGACTGGTCGCGAAGTTCGGCCTCGGCCCCAAGCCCATGCGCACGATGCTCCTCGTCGTGATCGCGATGGGACTGCTCGGGGCGGTGTTCATGCTGCGCGAGTGGTGGCCGCTGTACGTCGTCGGGATGTGGGTGTACATGGCGCTGGTGCCCCCGGTGGAGGCGGCCGAGCAGACGGTGATCCAGAAGGTCGTGCCGTTCGAACGGCAGGGGCGCGTGTTCGGTGTGGCCGCGGCGATGGAGGCGGCAGCGGCTCCGATCACCGCGTTCCTCATCGCGCCGCTCGCGGAGTTCCTGATCATCCCGTACATGAACACCGCCGAGGGCGAGCAGCAGTGGGGATGGCTGCTCGGAGAAGGGGAGGCGCGGGGTATCGCCCTGATCTGCCTCTTCGCGGGCCTGATCATGGTGGTGGTGGCCACCCTGGCCTTCTTCACGCGCTCGTACCGCAAGCTCACCGAGCTGTACGCCCAGGCGCCGGAGCCCGAGCCTGAACCGGAGGCCGAGGTCGATCCGGAGGCGGAGGTCTCCGAGCAGCGCGACTGACGCGACACGAACATCGCAGAACGACACGAACTTCGCAGACTCTCGCCAGATTCGTGCGAAGAACCTGCCGTTCTGCGAGTTCAGGCGACGGGTCAGTCCAGATCGAACACGCGATCGTTGAGCTCGGACGCGTCCTGATCCCACAGCGTGAGGATCCGTGCGACGAGAGTCTCGGGGTCGAGCGCCTTGGCGCGGAACACGACGGATGCCGCCCGCAGCGGCTCTTCCGCCTCACGCGCGGCCTTGACGTATCCCTGAGCGACGGCTCTGGTCCAGGCTTCGCTCCCAGCCTTCACCGCGGCGTAGTTCGCGCCTCCCGCGAGGGGTCGCGCGACGGCGGTGGACGACACGATCGCGAAGCGCCCGGCGGGGGAAGCGCGCAGGGCGTCGTCGAATGCGCGGCTGGTGGCGCGGACGGCATCGAGCGCGGGAAGCAGTGCCGCGAAGTCGTCGTCGGATTGCCCTGCGAGGCCGCCGCCGCCGCGCCAGCCGCCGACGAGCGGGATCACCGCATCCACGGGGCCGATGCCTGCGGCCAGCGCGGTCATGTCGTCGAGCGAGGTCGCGTCGGTGACGACCGTTTCGGCGCCGGCGACTCGATCGGTGAGCTCGGCGAGTCGCGTCGCGGACCGTCCGGTCACGACGACGCGATGCCCCGCCCCGACGAGCCTTCGCGCGAGCACCTCTCCGGTTGCTCCGCTCCCGCCCGCGAGAACGATCACGCGCCCTGCACTCATGGCCGAACCACCCCTCTTTCTGCGAACCACCCCCCCGCGAACGTACGCAAAGGGGTGGTTCGACCACAAGCGGCCGGATCGGCGTGGGCCGACCCGGCCGCGTGTCGTCAGTCGTCGCTGCCGCGGATGCCGACGGTTGACTCGATGACCGGCTTCATCTTCTTGTCGAGGGTCTCGAAGAACATCGACAGGGGGAACTCGTCGTCCATCACCGCGTCCGTGTAGCCCTTCGGCGCGCCGGCGAGGATCTCGTCCGACAGGCCGCGGGCCCACTGCGATGCGGGGTGCGGGGTGAGCGTGCCGCGGACGAGTTCGTACGCCGCGAGCCAGTGCGCGACCTTGGGACGGTCGATCGAGTGCCAGTACAGGTCGTCGATCGCGTCTCCGAGCGCCACGACCGCGTCGGGCACGGCGTCCCAGTCGAAGGCGAGGGCCGTGTCGGTCCAGTGCAGCACACCGCGCTGGTGCAGCCACGCGAACAGCAACTGCCCGCCGACCGCGTCGTAGTTGCGCGTGCGGGTGCCGGTGATCGCGAAGCGGAAGATGCGGTCGAAGATCACCGCGTACTGCACGAGGTGCGCGTAGTCGTGGGTCTCCTGCTCGATCGCCGTGAGCTCCTCGCCGGCGGCGATCCGGGCCGCGAGGGCCCGCTCGATCTTCACCGACTCGCGGAACGCGGTCATGTCGCAGCGCATCTCCTCCAGCGAGTAGAGGAAGAACGGCATCCGCTGCTTGATCATGAACGGGTCGAAGGGCAGATCGCCGCGCATGTGGGTGCGGTCGTGGATGATGTCCCACATCACGAACGTCTTCTCGGCCATCGCCTGGTCGTCGAGCATCGCGGCGGCGCGCTCGGGCAGGTCGAGGTTGGTGATCTCGGCGGCGGCCCGCGTGACGCGGCGGTAGCGGGCGGCCTCGCGGTCCTGGAAGATCGCGCCCCACGTGAAGGTCGGGATCTCGCGCATCGCGACGGTCTCGGGAAACAGCACGGCCGAGTTCGTGTCGTAGCCGGGAGTGAAGTCGACGAGCCGCAGCGAGACGAACAGCTTGTTGCCGTAGTCGCCCGCTTCGAGTGCGGCGATGAACTCCGGCCAGATCGTCTCGACGATCAGGGCCTCGACCAGGCGGTCGCTCGAGCCGTTCTGCGTGTACATCGGGAACACGACGAGGTGGCGGATGCCGTCGATGCGGTGCTGCTGGGGCTGGAAGGCTACGAGCGAGTCGAGGAAGTCGGGCACGCCGAAGTCCGAGGCGGACCAGCGGTCGAAGTCGACGACCGACGCGGCGAGGTAATCGGCGTCGTGCGGGAAGGCGGGGGCGAGGGCGCGGATCGCGGCGGTGATGGCACCGACGAGCGCGCGGGCATCGTCGTGGTGTGCGGCATCCGGGATGGATCCGTCCTTGATCTGCAGCTCGCGGATCGCGATCGCGGCGTCCTTGAGCTGCGCCCAGGCGGTGGACTGCTCGGCGACCGATGCGTCCTCGACGACCTCGGGTTCGCCGACGATGGCCTGAACAGCGGAACTGTTGGCGGAAATGAGGGACATCGGGACCTCCGATCGGAGTGTTTGACGGAAAGATTCCGGCGTATGCGGAATCCTGACGATAATCTTACAGCCATGGATGACTCTGTCGACCGTGCGATCCTGGCCGCGATCTCCCGTGACGGGCGCGCCACCCTCTCCCAATTGTCGGATGCCGTCGGCCTCTCGGTCTCGGCGGTGCAGTCGCGGTTGCGTCGGCTCGAGACCCGAGGCGTGATCACCGGTTACCGCGCGATCCTCGACCCCGAGCAGGTGGGCACTCCGCTGTCGGCGTTCATCGAGATCACCCCCCTCGACCCGGCTCAGCCCGACAACGCGCCCGAGCTGCTCGAGCACCTGGATGCGATCGAGGCGTGCCACTCCATCGCCGGTGACGCGAGTTACATGCTGTTCGTTCGGGTCGCCTCCCCGCGCGCCCTCGAGGAGCTGGTGCGCGACGTGCGTCTCGCGGCGAACGTCAGCACGCGCACCACCGTGGTGCTGCAGACCTACTACGAACACCGCCCGATCATCCCGGTGGGCTCTGCCGAGTAGTCCGTGCCGCGAGTGTCACAGCGCGGCGCCCACCAGAGCCTCGCCCAAGGGGGTGCGCAGGTGGAGCATCCTGCTCCCGTCGCGCTCGCTGGCGATCAGCCCTGCACCGCGCAGCACGGTCAGATGATGGGATGCGGTGGATATCGCAAGGCCGGCATCGAGAGCGATCTGGGTCGTCGTGCGGGCGGTGCCGGCCCGAAGCAGCATGCCCGCGCGTGCCGGACCCAGCAACGCGCCGAGAGCGTCGGCGATGTCCGCGGAATCCCGCGCCCACCCGGCCGTGACGCCTCGCGCAGGATAGAACAGGGTGGGCTGAGCCGGTGGCTCGGTCAGGACCATGCAGCCCCATGACGACATGACGGACGGGGCCAGCACGAGGCCGCTTCCGCGGCAGTCCACCTGTTCGCTGTGACGGCGCAGTGAGACGCGGACGGCGCCGTCGCCCCAGGTGACCTGCCGGTGCAGATCGCCGGCCATTCCCCCGATGCCGGTGCTCGCGATGGTGCGTGCGCGGACGGCGATGTCGGCGCGCAACAGCCGTTCGAGTTGCGGCCACACCGGGGCGAGGGCTGCGTCCCACACGGCCGACCAGGCGTCGGCGATCATCCGACGCGCCTGCTGCGGATGATCTCTCATGTCCCGCAGTGCTTGTCGGCGGGCGCCCGTCGAGCGCACCACCATCTTCTCGAAGTCCACGCGCATCGGGGCGAGAGGCGCGGCGCGCAGCTCGGCGAGTTCGACCGCGGGAGTCAGGTCCCACCGGGGTGCGGTCGTCAGGAAGTCGGGCAGGTACCCGTCGTCGCCGATCACGGTCGCGAGCAGCGCGAAGTCGTCTCGGGGCAGGCGGGCGCGCACGGCTCGCAGCCATCCCCATTGCAGGGGATGTGCCGCCGGACGCAGCAGTACCCGCACGGCGTGGGCCAGCTCGTGCCCGGGCGAGATGCCGAATCGCACCGCCTCGATGTCGCCGGGGCTCAGGTGGAACTCGACGCGGTGGTCGGGGTGCTCGACGCCCTCGACCGGAACGGAGTTTCGATCCACATCGAAACTCTAGGGCTTGCCCTGAGCGCTGTCGAGACTGGGATCATGAACAGCACACCACTTCTCCCGGGTGTCGTCGCCGCCGCCGACCTCCGCATCGGCACGGGGCGTAGCCGCCGGTTCGTCGGTGCCGACCACGGTGCTGACGTGTCGTACTTCTTCGTCGAGAATCAACCGGGGGAGGGGCCGGGAATGCACTGGCATCCCTATCCTGAGACCTGGGTGGTCATCGAGGGCGTCGCGTCCATCACGGTGGGCGAGGAGACCTTCCTCGCCCAGGCGGGAGACACGGCCACCGGGCCCGCCTACGTTCCGCACCGTTTCACGAACGTGGGCGACGGGGTGCTCACGATCATCGGCATCCACGCCTCCGCCACCATCATCCAGACGTTCCTCGACGAGGACTGAGCATCGGAGCAGACATGTCCTTCCAGGCATACCTCGACAACATCGAGACCAAGACCGGCCTCACCCCACGGCAGTTCATCGCGCTGGCGACGGAGAAGGGCTTCGACAGCACCACGAAGGCCGCACCGATCGTGGCGTGGTTGAAAGAGGACTATCAGCTGGGTCAGGGGCACGCGATGGCGCTCGTGCACGTGATCACGAAGGGGCCGCAGATCAGCGCCAAGCACGTCGGCTCGGGTGGCGCTCACGCGGATGCGTCCGACACGCTCTGGCTCGACGGCAAGGACAGCAACCCGCACGCGTGAGGGGCGGGCATCGGCCCGGCCAGTAGGATTCCCTGCGTGGCAGCATCCTCCCAGCGCAAGAAGAAGACCCAGAGTGCGAAGCGCACGCCGACCCGCACGAGCGGGAATCCGGCGAAGCGCCCGGTCGTCGAAGCGGGGCCGGTGACGGTAGCCGATTGGATCGGGGCCGCACGTCTGCGCACGCTGCCGCTCGCGATCGCGCCGGTTGTCATCGGCACGGGTGCGGCACGCAGCACCGAGCCCGAGTTCCACTGGGTCATCGCGCTGGCCTGCCTCGCCGTGGCGGTGTTCCTGCAGATCGGCGTGAACTTCACCAACGACTACAGCGATGGCGTGCGGGGCACCGATGCGCACCGGGTCGGGCCCGCACGTCTGACCGCCTCGGGCCGCGTGCGTCCGCGCACCGTGCTGATCATCGGGCTGGTGTTCTTCGCTCTCGCAGCACTCGTCGGGCTCGCGATCGTGGTGCGCACGGGGCAGTGGTGGATGCTGGCCGTCGGCGCCGCGTGCATCGTCGCCGCGTGGTTCTACACCGGGGGCAAGCGGCCCTACGGATACTTCGGCCTCGGCGAGGTCTTCGTGTTCGTGTTCTTCGGCCTGGTCGCCACTCTCGGCACGACGTGGGTGCAGATCTTCGACCTGCCGCAGCAGGCCTGGCTCGGGGCGATCGCGGCCGGTCTCTTCGCCTGCGCCGTGCTGCTCGCGAACAACCTCCGCGACATCGATCAGGACCGGTTGGTGGGAAAGCGCACGCTGACGGTGCTGATCGGCCGCCGCGCGACCCAGGTGCTGTTCACGCTGTTCGTGCTGGCGCCGTTCGTCATCGCCGCGGTCCTGGCGCTGCTGTTCCCGGTCGCGTGGATCTCGCTGCTGGCTCTGCTGGCGGGGCTGCCGGCGATCGCGATCGTCTGGTCGTACCGCCAGCCGAAGGAGCTGGTCACGGCTCTCGCCCTCACGTCGCTGACGGCGCTGCTGTACGCGGGGGCACTGTTCTGGGCTTTCGTGGCCTGATCCTTCGAGTCGAGCTCAGTCGCTCGGGCACACGTCAGTCGCGGGCGTCGGCGTCGTCGACGGCCTGGTCCTCGGCGTCGGCATCGGCCTGGCTCGCGGACGAGCGGCTCTCTCGGCGTTCCTGCAGGCGCGCAGAGGCGTCGGTCAGGGGCGCGCGCAGGAACAGCATCGAGATGCTGACGCCGATGAGGGCGGCGAAGATCGCGGCCAGCCACCAGAACTCGCGGAAGATCGGGAAGAAGAACCAGAGGATCGCGAGCGGGACGAGGAACGCCAGCAGCCGCAGCACGGTGTAGACGAGGAAAGGCGCGGGCTTCTTCACCCCACCAGTCTACGTTCGCGGTGCGGGGGCGCCGTCAGCGTCGCTGTCGATGCCGAGACGAGCGAGGGGGATGCCCCGTACGACACGGTGCCACGGGTGCTCCCCGAGTGACCACAGCAGGCGGGCATCGGGGTCGAGCGCCAGGTCTTCGCACCCGACGGGGAGCGGCACGCGGTCGCGCTGCAGTGCATCACGTGGCCCTGCCCACAGCGTGCCGGGGTGCATTCGATCCGACTGCGACACGAAGTGGCGATCGCCCCAGCGGACCGCTCCCTGCATGCGGGGGATGGCGGGGGAGAAGCGGTCGACCTCGCTGAAACTGTCGCCGTCGCTCTCGGGGACCGTGAACTCGCCGATCCGTCCGCTTTCGTCGGTGCGGTGTTCGCCGATGAGAACGCGACGCAGGGGTGTGCCGTCCTGGTCGAACACGCGCCCGAGGTAGGAGCAGCGCAGCGCCACCGGATGCACGCGGGTCCGCACCGCGGCGAGTGCCGTCGAGCCCTTGCCGCGCCCACCTCCGGCGAGCCGGTGAGCGAGTTCGCCGCGCACCTCGCGGATGTCGGACAGGTCGAACTCCCAGATGCCGCGTCCGGTCGCCGCGACGAACAGTCGATCATCGAACCAGGCGAGACCGCCGGCGTGAATCGGGGCGGGTGCGAGTCCGCCCTCATCGTCGGCGACGGCGAGGAGCACATCGAGGTGTCGTGAGCGGTCGAGGTCGATGAGGGTGACGCGCGAGGCGAGGTGCGTTCCGGTGAGTTCCTGCCGGAACCAGGTCACGGCCAGGGCTCGTCTCCCGCGCCACTCGCCGAGGTCGATGCCCTGCGGGTACCAGCGTCGGGTCCACGCTCGGGCGCTCAGCCATCGCAGGTCGACCGTGTCGCGGCGCGTGTGCCGCACCGGGCGCCAGGTCGATCCGAATGGCCAGAGCATGCTCCCCATCGTCGTCGATCGGGATGGTCGCGCGTGCGGCGACGGCGCGCTGTCAGCGTACGCACAGGGTTGTATATCGGTGACCTGTAATGTGTTACCTGCTGCGGTTCCTCCTTCCGGAGGATGAGCCTCTGCGGTCGACTCGATGGGGGTCGGGATGACCGCGGAGTGGCCGGCCCCCGCTTCGGCGGGCGGCCGGCCTCCCGGGTGCTTCGCGCCCGGCCAGTGCCACGCACTGGGAGGTGCGGCTTGGTTTCGGGTACGGGGCCGCACCTCCGCGTGGACGCACGGTGCATGGCGAGAAGCTCGCGAGGTCTTTGGATAGTCGCACAGACCTTGTAGCATGTTACGTGTTGCATGTCGTGCGCTACTGGGGAAGAACGACTGGAGAGCAGTGCAGGAGGGGTCGGTGACGGCGCGAGTTCCCACCGACGCCTCCTGCACTGTCGTCGCCTTCCTGAGGGACGCCCATGTTCATGCTCTGGTCCGGTGCGCTGCGCCGGTCACGATCCCGATCCCGACGGAAAGAGGCATCCCATGTCACCCCGACTCCGCGTCATCGTTCCCCTTCTCGTCGTGGGGAGCTGTGTCGGGTTAGCTGCGTGCAGCACCCCGGTGCAATCGCAGATGGCCGATGAAGTCACATCGACGGCTCCTCGGTCGACGCCGAACACCGAAGACCTGACGATGCCTCCGAGCGAGGAGCCGGCGACGGAGCCGCCAGCCGACGAGGAGGCCACCGACCCGGGTGCGGAGGACGCGGGCCCACCGGCGGCGTCGGTGCCGGTCCCACGGCCGGTGACGCCGGTCACTCCGGTCGCTCCGAGCAAGCCGGTCGTCCCCGCCGCTCCCGTCGCTCCGGCGTCGCCGCCGTCTTCGTCCGGATCACCCGCGCCAGAGGAGTCGACACCGCAGGCGCAGGCGCCACAGGCCGCAAGCCGTTCATCGGTGCGCGCGGCGCGGGTTCCGCTGGCCGCACCGGCGTCTCCGGTCGTGCCGCAGACCGATGACCAGTCGGATCAGGGCCCCAGTGACGCGCTCCCGGTCGGAGACCTGCCCGGCTGGCACCAGATCCTGGCGGAGGACTTCGACACCTCGTTCGCACAGGGCGGCTTCTCGAGCAGTGTCTACGCCGATCGGTTCAATACGTACGACGGCATGAAGGATACCTCGGGGCACGGGACGTACGACTCCGACGTGCTCTCCGCGAAAGACGGCGTGCTCGACTGGTATCTCCACTCGACGGCGCAGGGGCCGCGGGTCGCCGCCTTGGTGCCCGAGGTGGAACAGGGCAACTGGGGGCAGCTCTACGGCCGCTACTCCATGCGCTTCCGCAGTGATCCCGTCCCCGGGTACAAGGCGGTCTCGATTCTCTGGCCCGACTCGGACGTGTGGCGTGAGGGCGAGGTCGACTTCCCCGAGCTCTCCGACCTCGGCACTGACCCGTACATGTACGCGAACCGCTATGCCGCAGGGCGCGGCGATCTGAACGGTGACACGGCCGGCGTGCGCACCAAGGTGTCGGCCTCCGACGGGAACTGGCATGTGGCCACGATCGACTGGCAGCCCGGCAGCCTGACCTACTACCTCGACGGTGAGCGGCTCGGCACGACGACCGATCGCGTGCCGGCCACCGAGTTCCACTGGGTGCTCCAGCTCGAGACGGCCGTCAATTCACCGTCACCCGATCCGTCCGCCGCCGGCCACTTCCAGGTCGACTGGGTGGCGATGTACTCGCGTGCGGAGTGAGGAAGGGTCCGCGCAGCGGGCGCGGCGAGAGACCACCGCACGAGCAGCCGTCGGCAGACGCCGAGTCGCAATGAGCTCCACCAAGGGGGAACGAATGAGAAGAAGAACGTCCGGATTCGGCATCGCGGGGGTGATCGGCGCAGCGTTGCTGACGCTCGTGGCTCTCACGCCCGCAGCGGCGGTCGAGAACGTCTCGGGAGCCACGCTCGTGGGAACGCCGGGTGTGCGATCGACGGTGAGCACCACGACCGGCACGCCCTGCGGTGCCGGAGTGCCGGTGTGCGGGGCTCCTGTCGACGTGCACTACGGGTCGGGCGATGCCCGCAGCGTGACCTCGTACACGATCGGTGGGAGGGTCTTCGAGTTCGTTCCGACCGCCGACGGCGGCGTCGATCCCGGTACCAAGACGGCCCTGCGCGTGCCCAACGCGCAGGTCTCGACCGATCGTCAGATCATCTGGAGCGTCGACACCGGCACGCATGATGACATCCTGGGCTCCGACCCGGGATCACGGGACATGTTCGACATCCTCTCCGACGAGGTGCTCACCGACGGGGCGGACAACGTGTTCGCGAACGCGGGTGGGGCGAACGTGAACGACATCGAGCGGATCGACGTGAAACGCGAGCCGTTCGCGACGAACGATCCCGCGGGGACGGGTGTGATCATCGCCGAGCGCGGCGGCAACGATGCGTTCAAGATCGCCGCGATCACGGCTGTGGCAGCGGACGGCAGCCCGACGGCGTTCGGCCCGGTCCTGCCGATTCCGGTCTCCCAGTGGGCGGGTGCCGCGAACCTGATTCCTGCCGTGAGCGCGACCGTGCTGCGCAAGGACGTCACGGACACGGTCTGGCACCCCAGCGATGCGGTGTCGGGTCAGAACATCCGCGGGCTCTACATCTCACTCGCCGACCTGGGCATCCCGTCTGGGCAGACCGTGTACGGGGTGGCGCTCGTCGCCAACGACGAGACCAGCATGAACCCACCCGCATGGAACCTGACGACCGACGCGAACGTGAACGGCGGCCTCGATCTGGTCGCGGCGCAGTTCGTCACGACTCCGTCCATCGCCCTCGAGAAGAGCGTCACGCCGACGTCGGCGTCGAACGTGGGAGACACAATCGCGTACACCTTCCACGTCACGAACACCGGTCTCGTCCCGCTCGCGAACGTCACCGTGAACGAGACGGCGTTCACTGGCACCGGCAGCCTGGGCCCGATCACGTGCGGTCCGAACAGTGTCGCCAACGGCACAGCGACGCTTGCGGTGGGGGCCGCTATCGACTGCACGGCGACCTACCAGCTCACCGCGGCGGACACAGCGGCGGGGCAGGTCACGAACACCGCGACGACGACGGGCACGCCGCCCTCCGGTCCGCCCGTCGTGTCGCCGCCCGACGACGGGAATGTGATCATTCCGCCGGCTCCGTCCCTATCGCTCGATAAGGAGGCCGATCCGGCGACCGCTGCGGCGGTGGGCGACACGATCACCTACACGTTCCACGTCACCAACACGGGGAACGTCCCGTTGACGGACGTCAGGGTCGACGAGACCGCGTTCAGCGGCACGGGGGCGTTGGGGGTGATCACGTGTGGTCCGGATGGGATCGCGAACGGCGCGGTCACTCTCGGCGTCGGGGCGGCCATCGACTGCTCGGCGACGTACCAGCTCACCGCGGCGGATGTCACGGCCGGCACGGTGACCAACACGGCGACGACCACGGGCACGCCGCCGAGCGGACCACCGGTGGTATCGCCGCCCGATGACGGCAACGTGGAGATCCCGCCCGCGCCGGTACCGACGCCGACGCCGACGCCGACGACTGCTCCGACGAGTGCTCCGACTCCGACGGCTGGGGGTGGCCTCGCGATCACGGGTGGAGATGTTCCGGTCGTTGTGCTCATCACCGGAATCGGCGCGGTCGCGGCAGGAGCCGTCCTGCTGCTGGTCCGCCGACGCGCCCGTCGCTGATCGCGCGACCTCACCCGCCCCGCCGCCCGCTTGTCTCCGGGCGGCGGGGCGTTCCGCGAACACACCCCGACGGCGACACGCGGCGCCGTCGCAACGAAAGGATGCGAGATGTACATCGTCACGCTCACCTACACCGTCGGCCTCGATCGCATCGACCAGACTCTGCCCGACCACATGGTCTGGCTGGAGAAGGGCTACGCCAGCCGGGTGTTCATCGCCTCCGGCAGGCGCTCGCCGCGTGTCGGCGGGGTGATCCTCGCGGCCCCGGTCGAACGGTCGGTGCTCGAGGATCTGCTGCAGCAGGATCCGCTCGCTGTGCGCGGTTACGCGGAATACGACGTCGTCGAGTTCGATCCGACGACGATCGCCTCCGGCATCGTGCTGGAGCACCGCCGGTGAGCGAGCGGCTGCCGCGCTACCGATTGCTCACGGGGCCCGATGACGCCGTGTTCTGCCACCGCGTCAGCCGCGCCCTGGAGCTCGGGTATGAGCTGTACGGAAACCCCGCGCTCGCGTGGAACGGCACGAGCGGTTACGTGGCGCAGGCGGTGGTGTGGCCGGCGCAGGTCGCGCCACCGGAGCAGCCGAAGTCGACGGTTCCGCACCTGCGTCGCACGCGGGGCGATGCCGCGCCGGAAGACCTCGGGTGACCGATCGGCGTCATGCGCGGACTCATAGGGTTATCCCAGGGAACGGTCCTGGCGGGAAAGATCACGGCCGGGTAACGTCATTCCCATCGCGGCGATCCGGGCGGTCCCGGGCTTCAGTTCATACCTGATGGCGTTGCGGGTTCGACTCCCGCCGTCGCGTCCACTCCGGATCCTCGAGCCTGACACCCTCGCCCACGGAGGGCGACGACCCGTTGTCCGTGCCTGCGTGCGTCGCTACTGTGGCCACCATGCGACGTCGGAGCGGGAGCAGGACGGCAGCGATCGTCATCGGATGCGTGGTGGCGGCCATGTTGGTCGCGGCGGGAGGGGCGGCGTCCGCCGCAGGACCCGCCGTGCGCATGCAGGCGAGCGGCCCGCTGCTGCTCGATGAGGACTTCACCGGGGCGACCGCCGTGCCCGAGTTCACCGGCTATGGCAGCGCCTGTCTCACCGGCGCACCGGTCGGCGGAGCGCTCGCGGCCGGTGAGCACACCCTCGCCGGATGCCCCGCACAGGGCACGCCTCCTGCCGGATTCGAGGCGCTCTTCCCTGTGTCGCCGCCGCTCGGTGCCGCCCCTGCCGGATACCTCCGTCTCACGGACGCCCTTCCCGACCAGGCCGGCGCCGTGCTCTACGACACCCCGATCCAGGCGACGGACGGCGTCGAGATCACCTTCGAGCAGTGGCAGTACGGCGGCTATTCGACCATCCCGCAGTTCGACGGCGAGACCGCCGACGGCATCGCGTTCTTCCTGGTCGACGCGTCGGCGACCCTCGATGCGCCGGGGGCCTTCGGCGGAAGCCTCGGCTATGCGAAGAAGCTCCCCGATGACAACCCCGCAAACGCCATGGTGCCCGGTGTCGCCGGCGGCTACCTCGGATTCGGGTTCGACGTGCTCGGCAACTTCTACGGCGACTGGGAGCAGCGCGGAGCGGGCTGCTCCGGAGACCAGCTGTCCCCGGCCGGATCCTCGTTCCTCATCCCCGCACCCGGCAAGAACATGCTCACAGTCCGCGGACCCGTGGGCGCGGATCAGACCCTCGGGTACTGCTTCCTCGCCGCGACCGCGACCGGACCGAACGCCTCGACGCTCCCCGGCACCCTGCACGGAGCCACGGTCGGGCCGCTGTCCACCGACCCTGCCGCCGCGGTCACGGCGCTCGAGCCGTCGCGCCGCACGGTGACGATGCTGCTGGAGCCCGAACCCGTGCACACCATCACGGTGTCGATCGACTTCCACGACGGCAACGGTTCCCAGCAGGTGCTGACCATGCCGGCGCCGACTCCGGTGCCCGACGCGGTGAAGTTCGGCTTCGCGGCATCCACCGGAGCCTTTACCGATGTGCATCTCATCCGCACGCTCCGCATGCAGGCGATCGATCCCGAGCCCGCGCTGACGCTCACCAAGACGGTGACGCCCGCGGTCGCGGGAGACGTCGGCGAGGGTGCACAACTGCGCTACTCGTTCGTCGTCACGAACACCGGCGGCGGCACGGTCGACGACATCGTGATCGACGATCCGATGCTGGGCGTCGTCACCTGTCCGGCAACGTCGTTGGAGAGCGGCGCGTCGATGACGTGCACTGCGTCGTATCGGATCACGGCCGCCGATGTCCGTGCGGGCACGATCACGAACGTCGCCACCGTCACGGGAGAGGGACGCGGCGGCCCGGTGCCACCGCAGACGGCGACGGCCACGATCTCGACGAGCGTGCTGGCGTCGAGCGGTCTCGACGCACCGGTCGGCCTGTGGCTCCTCGCGGGTCTCCTGCTCGTCGCAGCCGGAGCGCTCGCTTCGCACCGACTTCGCACTCCACGGCACGACCGGGGCTGAGCCGGGACGTGTCCGCGGGGTCGAACACCGGCAGAGACGGAAAGGGCACATGTCGCGACTGACGCAGACGCTGATCCCGCGAACGCAACGGCTCACGGCCGAAGCGCTGCACGATGCGCTCGACCTGAGCGCGGGGGACACCCTCAGCAAGCGGACGGGCTTCCTCATCATGCTCACGCTCTCCGGCGTGATCGCGATCGCCGGGGTGCTCACCGACTCCACGGCGACCGTCATCGGCGCCATGATCATCGCCCCGCTGGGCACACCGATCCTCGGCATCGCCTGGGGTATCGTCACCGGTCACCTCCGACTGGTCGTCTCCTCGATCCTGTGGGTGCTCAGCGGCGTCGGCATCGTGATCGCCCTCGGGCTCGTGTTCGCCGTGTTCGTCGCCACCCCCGAGAGCCTCTCCACCAACTCGCAAGTGCTCGGACGAACCTCCCCGAGCCTGATGGACCTGATGGCCGCGCTCGCGACCGGATTCGCCGGCGGCTTCGCGATGTGCCGCAAAGACCTGAGCGCGGTGCTCCCCGGCGTCGCCATCGCGATCTCCCTGGTCCCCCCGCTCGGCGTGGTCGGCGTCTGCGCCGGGCAGGGTCAGTGGCCGCAGGCGCTGGGGGCCCTGGTGCTGTTCCTCTCGAACGTGTTCGCGCTCGTGATCGCCGGCAGCATCGTGTTCACCATGGCCGGGTATGCCCGGGATCCGGGATCATCCCCGACAGCGAACCGCCGCCGCGCCTACGCGATCGTCGCGACGCTGGCCCTGATCATCGCCGTCCCGCTGGCCGCCAATTCGATCGCCTCGGTCGCGATCGCGCGCTGGTCGGTCGACATCCAGAACGCCACGACCGAGTGGGTCGGGGCGGATCCCGAGGCGCACATCCACGGCGCCGTGCAGTGGACGGGGTTGACCGCGACGATCTCGCTCACGACCCCCGACGGTTCGACGCCGCCGCTCGACGAACTGCGCGACGAGATCGCGAAGGCACTGCCGTCCTACGTCGGCGTGGTGGTCGATGTCGGGCAGGGGACCGAGCTGACGGTGCAGTGACGCCGGAGGAGCGGGTGCAGTGCGGGCCAGGGGCAGGCGAGGCCAGAACATCTCCTTCTCCGGGAGACGCATCGCGTCCACTCCGTCGAAACCGGCGACGACCTCGAACACCGGCGGGAGTGCATGGCATCCCGATCGGGACGCCGAAGCTCCGCCCGCCACGCTAGCCGTGCGCCGTCGGGTCGAGGATCCGCTCGCGAGGCCGGATGATGGAGGCATGGCCACCGCTCCTCGTCCCGGACTGCGCGTCTCGGCGGGTCTCACGATCCCCGAGGCCGAGCTGTCGTGGCGCTTCTCCCGCTCGTCGGGGCCGGGAGGGCAGGGCGTGAACACTACGGACTCGCGGGCGGAGCTCGTCTGGGATGCGGCGAACTCGGCTGTGCTCTCGCCGCAACAGCGGGATCGACTGCTCGAACGGTTGAGCGGTCGACTGGTCGGCGGTGTCCTCACGATCGCCGCGTCGGAGCATCGCGCGCAGCTGCGCAACCGGGATGCGGCACGCGACCGACTCGTGGCTCTGGTCGCCGAGGCACTGCGTCCGCCGGCTCCCGCGCGGCGGCCGACGAAACCGAGTCGCGGATCGAAGGAGCGTCGGCTCAAGGCCAAGCAGCGGCGCACCGACGTGAAGAGTCTCCGTCGGCGGCCTCGCGAGGAGTGACCGCGTCCGTCGGTCGTGCGGCGATGCGCGATCGTGATCCCGCGGGAGGGTCGACGTCCCTAGGCTCGGGGCCATGGTCGAGCAGATGACGTGGGTGCCGGAGCCGGTCTACCGCCGCTCGGTCGGAATGCTCCGCGGCTGGGTGATCGCCCTGGCGATCCTCGTTCTGATCGGTCTGCTCATCCTGGGCGGAGTGGTGTTCCGCACTGTCTTCGCGACATCGCCCTTTCCCGTCGTGTCGTCGTCGCCACGGGACTGCCGCCTCGGCGGAGACAGCCAGGATCCCAAGCTCTACGTCGTCGTCGATGCCGCGATGATCGTGAGTGCGAGTCTCGCGCAGGCGTCCACGCTGGGGCCGTCGGGGCTGAAGATCGAGGCGATCGGGATCGTGCCGTCGTTGGTGCCTCTCTCGAGGCTCGACGATGCGGAGTTCGAACAGATGGTGGAGGCGGCCGGAGAGCGATCCGGCCGCCTCGACGAGAACGAGCCGACCGGCGTCATCGTGGCGGTCGTAGACACCGACGGAGAGCGCAGCGGGTACGTGAGGGGACTTCAGACGGTCTGGGCGCTGGGCGAGCCGGCTGTCGAACAGGTGATCCCGCTCGGGGTCGACTTCGCCCCGACGGGTTGCACGGTGACGACTGCGCGCTGACCCGCGTCGCTGTCAGGCCTTCGTGGCGTCGGCGAGGGCGGCCTCGACCGGATCCCAGCCGTGCTCGAGCACTCGGAACCCGGCCTCGAGTGCGGCGAGCTGGTCGTCGCTCTCCGTCACGAGCAGCTGCAGCTGCAGCACGAACCGCGCGTAGATGCGGATCTCGGCGGTGGGGTCGGCGAGTCCGAGTTCCCCGGCGATGACCTCGGCGAGGGCGTCTTCGTGGCGGAGCCACATCCGTGCGGCATAGTCGCGCAGGGCCGGGGTCTCGTTGAGGAAGCGCATGAACCGGCGGGATACCTCGTCGCCGTGCTCGCTGAGGTTCACGCGGATCTCGGACTCGTAGAAGTCGTGGATCGCACGGTTGATCGTGCTGCCGGCCGCCCGGTTCCGCACTGCGGCGACGAGCAGTTCGCGCTGCTCGTCGTCCTCGTCGAACACGAGGGCTTCCTTCTGCGGAAAGTGCGCGAAGACGGTCGTGGGGGAGACGTCGGCGGCGTCGGCGACCTCGCGGATGCTCACGTTGTCGAAGCCGCGCTCGAGGAACATCACCGTGGCGACGTCCGAGATCGCCTTGCGGGTGGCGGCCTTCTTCCGTTCGCGGCGTCCGATCGGCTCTGGGTTCGTCATGCGCACAGCCTACCGTGTATTCGATACAAAACTGGCTTGACACCAAAACTGGTACGGATACACTTTCGGTATGACTTCACTCCACTCCCTCACGCGACGGGATCAGAACCGCGCCTGGGTCATGCTCATCGTGCTCACGATGCTGACCGTCATCGGGATGACGGTCGTTCTCCCCGTCCTGCCCTTCGTGGTGCTGCAGTACGTCTCGCACGAGAGCGACCTCGCCATCTGGGTGGGTGTGCTCGAGGCGATCAACGGACTCTGCGCGTTCCTCGTCGCGCCGTTCCTCGGGCGTCTGTCCGACCGCTTCGGTCGTCGCCCGGTCATCATCGTCGCGGCGTTCGGGGCGGCATTCTCGATGGCGATGTTCGGCATCGGCGGCGCCCTCTGGGTGCTCGTCCTCGCCCGTGTCATCCAGGGGTTGACCGCTGGCGACCTGCCCGCGTTGTTCGCCTACCTCGCCGACATCACCCCGCCCGAGCAGCGTGCCAAGCGCTTCGGCCTCCTCGGCGCGCTCTCCGGCATCGGCACCATGATCGGCCCCGCGATCGGTGGTCTGCTCGCCGCGATCAGCATCCAGCTGCCCGTCTTCCTCACGGCCGCCGTCGCGCTCACGATCGCGATCCTCAGCATCTTCCTGCTCCCGGAGAGCCTCAAGCCCGGCAACCGCATCAGCACGATCCGAATGCGCGACGTGCAGCCGTTCGCAGTCTTCAAGGAGGCCTTCGGTCGCAAGGAGCTGCGCGGACTGATGATCGGCTTCGGGTTGCTCGCGCTCCCGTTCGGCTTCTTCGTGAACAACTTCAGCGTGCTCGCACTCGACTCGATCCAGTGGGGTCCGACGCAGATCGGGCTCCTCACCGCGGCCGTCGGCATCATCGACATCCTCATCCAGGGCGTGCTGCTCGGCATCCTGCTCCCGCGCATCGGCGAGCGCGGTGTGATCATCAGCGGCATCATCGCGCAGATGGTCGGACTCGCGGGCCTCGCCCTCGTGGCGTCGCTCTTCGCCCAGCCCTGGCTGTTCATCGTCGGTGCTCTCATGCTCGCCGCGGGTCAGGGCGCCTCGCAGGCGGCGATGGACGGTGCCATGTCGAACGCCGTCGGCGACGACGAGCAGGGCTGGCTCGGCGGAGCCACCCAATCGCTGAATGCCGCGATGGGAACCGCGGCCCCGCTCATCGCCGGTGCGCTCTACGCGCTCGTCAGCCATGCCGCCCCGTACTGGCTCGGCGTCGCATTGATGATCGTCGCGGTGATCGTCGTCGGTCGTGCGCACATCGCGAACACCGCCAAGCGTGCGCCGGAGGACGCAGCGCTCGAGCCCGCGGGCGCGGTCGGCTGAGCCGAGGTCACGCCTCGCGTGCGTCGACCGGTGCCGCGGGCGGAGTCGGCGTCGCGGGGGTCGCGGCAGCGGGGAGGGTGAAGCACACGGCGATCGCCACCACGGTGAATCCGACCGCCCACCAGAACGCGGTGTCGAATCCGGCGGCGAGTTCCGCGATGCTCCCGGCCCCTTCGTTCGCCGACTCCAGGATGACGGCGAGGATCGCGGTGCCGAACGCCCCACCGATCTGCTGCGCGAGCCGGGTGATGATGCTCGCGTGCGGCACCTCGTCGCGCTCCAGGCCGACGAACGCGACCGACATCACCGGGATCATCACGGCTCCCATCCCGAAGCCGCGCACCAGCAGCACCACGGCCAGCCAGAGCTCGTTCGTGGTTCCGTCGGACAGCGCGAACGGCACGGTGGCGAGGCCCATGATGAGGAAGCCGGCGATCGCGACCGCGCGCGCTCCGAGGCTGTCGGTGAGGCGGCCGGCGAGCGTGCGGCTGAGGAGTGCGCCGACACCCTGTGGAATGAGGAGCAGCGCCGCGGTGAGGGCGTCGGTTCCCCGCACCATCTGGAAGTACAGCGGCAGCAGCAGCATCGCGCCGTACAGGGAGGCGCCCGAGAGGAACAGCACGGCGGAGGATGCCGCGACCGGGCGTCGCTTGAGCAGTTGCAGATCGATGAGTCCCTGCGTGGGCGTGCGTCGCAGCTGCGCCCACACGAAGGCGGCCATCAGCACGATTCCGCCGACGAGCGGGAACCACACGTCTGCGCGGGAGAATCCGCCGTCCTGGCTCACGTTCGACAGGCCGTAGAGGATGCCGACCAGGGCGGGGGAGATCAGGAGCAGTCCGACCCCGTCGAGCACGGGTCGCCCACGCGGCGGGTCGGAGGGCAGGAAACGCCATGCCAGTGCGAGTCCGACCACGCAGAACGGCACGTTGACCCAGAAGATCCAGCGCCAGTCGAACCAGTTGAGGATGAGGCCGCCGATGGTGGGGCCGAGGATGGGGCCCAGGGCGGCGGGCAGGCTCACCATGGCCATCAGGCGTCCGAGTCCTGCGCCGGCAGGCACCTGCTGGATCGCGAGCGTCGCCATCAACGGCATCATGAGGCCGCCGCCGAGCCCCTGCAGCACGCGGAACGCGATCAGGCTCGGGGCGTCCCACGCCAGACTGCAGGCGATGGAGGCGACGAGGAAGACGGTGAGCGCGATCATCCACAGCCGCTTCCCGCCGATGCGTGCCTGCGCCCATCCCACGATCGGGATCGCGACGCCGAGGGCGAGCAGATAGGCGGTCGTCACCCATTGGATCGTGCTCACGGGGACCTCGAGGTCTTTCGCGAGGGTCGCCAACGCGATGCTCATGATGGTGCTGTCGAAGATCACGGCGAGGCCGCCGGTGACCAGGACGAGCGCCGAGACGATGGCGCTGCGGGGGACGGCGGGTGCGGACGTGTCGGCCACGATGAACTCCTCAATAAGATACATACGTGTATCTCCGATGCGAGTGTAGGTCGGGGCCGATAAGATACACAAGTGGATCTTGAACAACGGGTGCGACGACGACGCGGGCAGGAGCTCGAAGACGCGGTGCTGACCGCCGGCTGGGAGCAGCTGCTCGACGGCGGGTACAACGGCTTCACGATCGACGCCGTCGCTGAGCGGGCGGCCACGAGCCGGTCGGTGATCTACCGTCGCTGGCCCAGCCGCGACGAACTGCTCGAGGCGACGCTCACGTTCGGTCTGAACCAGGGGCGCACCGAACCGCCGGATACGGGAAGCCTTCGCGGCGATGTCCTCGAGTCGCTGCGTCGCTCGAACCGCTCCCGCGCCGCGATCGCCCCGCTCATGAGCGTGTTCATGGGTGCCTACTACGCCGAGTCCGGACGCACGTTCGCCGACGTCCGCGAGCGCGCGTTCGGGGCGTCAGCGGGGCGCTCTCTCGACGTGATCCTCGAACGGGCCGTCGAACGCGGCGAGGCCGATCCGGCCCGCCTAACCTCGCGGGTGCGCAGGGTCGCCGCCGACCTGTACCGCCACGATCTCCTGATGACGGCCGCACCGCTCAGCGATGAGGCGATCGTGGAGATCGTCGACGAGGTGTTCCTGCCGCTGGTGCGCCCCGCGTCCGCCTGACCTCAATCCTTTCCGCCGCCGCGCACGAGCTCCAGACCGGCGCCCGCGAACTGCCGCAGCGTCGCATCCGGGAGGAACGCGCGGGTGAGGGCACCGCCGATCCTGGTGAGGTCGCTCTCGTCGCGGAACAGGAGGTACATCGTCTCGTAGCGCGGATGGAACTTCTGCTTGAACCGGTGCAGCGACCCGAACCCGTAGACCGGTTCCAGGGCGTCGGCGAGCCGATCGCTGAGTGCGGCGATCATCCCCGCGTCCGGCGGATAGTCATGGGCGAGCGGGGCGCCGGAGAGCGACATGATCTCGGCGCCCTCATCGGAGAACTGCTTCGCGGAGGAGCCGATCAGGAACTCCATCACCGGTCCGAAACCGCCCTCTCGGCGCCGCATCAGGTCGAGGGTCCATCCGCGCACGGTGCCGTCCGCGCCGTGCACGGGCAGCCACGACAGGAAGCCGTCGACGTCGCCGTTGGGCGCGAGCGCGAGGGCGAGTCTCACCTCGGGGTCCTCAGCCTCATCGAGAGTGCCGAGCGTGAAGCGCATCTCCGGCAGATCCTTGTCGCCGACCCAGGCCTCGGAGATCGCGCGCAACTGCTGCTGCACACCCCACGGCTCGGCCTTGAGATGCGTCATCCGGAAGGTCATCTCCTCCCGGCCCGCCTTGTTGAGCGAGGTGCGCACCGAGTTCCACCGCTTGCCCGTGAACTCGAGTCCCGGCAGGTCGACGATCGTGTCGTCCGCCACCACGATGCTGCGCCACGTCGCGGGGACGGCGTCGCGGGTGGCCTCGTCGGCGCTGAAGAAGCACGGCACGAGACCCGCCTGCTCGGCCGTGTGGATGAACGCGGTAACCGCTTCGGCGCGGGCATCCGCGGGGCCGATCGGATCTGCCAGGGCCAGCGCGACTCCGTTGCGGCGCTGGTAGGCGACGATCCCGCCGGCCACGCGGGCATAGCTGTTGCCGTCCCACGTCGTCATCCACGACAGCGTCCCGCCGCCGTGTGCGCGCAGCTCCCGCTTCATGTCATCGACGGTCGGCGCCGGTTGGATGCCGAGTCGGGTGCGCCGTCGGGCACGGAACGCCCGACGCACCCAGACCAGGTAGACGAGCACGATCAGCCAGAGGAATCCGTTCGCGAGCGCGAGCTCGGTCTCGCCGTCCCACCGGATGTCGAGCTGTGCCTGGCTGAAGACCGTGATCAGGGTGAGCACGAGCGCCGCGACCAGCACGTTGAAGATGCCGAGGAGGAAGGCGAGCACCCACGACCAGCGGCGGCCGCGGCGCAGACCGTTCACGAGCACGAGGATCACGACGAGGTCGATCGCGAGATCGATGAAGCCCCCGGAGGCGGGGTCGGTCGGGCCGAACGGGCCGTCCGTGGGGACGAGGGTGGTGATGATCTCGACCGCACCCAGCACGATGATCGCCATCACCGCGATCAGTCGCTGCTCGCGGACGGTGGTGTGCCGCACTCGCAGTGAACGGTCGACGGCGAGGATCAGCAGCACGGCGAGCAGGTGCTCGAGATCGGCGACCTTGCCCCGGAACAGCATCGCGATGAAGACGAAGCCCAGCAGGATGAGCCAGCCGCGCACCCGCCACGGCGGGCGGAAGAGGCCGACGGCGGCGGCGATGCAGGCCATGGTGCCGCCGGATGCTCCGACGTCGAGCGCCTGCGCCTGCTCAGCCGCCCAGGCCCACGGGAACTGCGACAGCACCAGCAGGAGCAGCGCCGTCGCACAGATGGCGAACAGCTGACCGACCCAGTAGTACGCGAGCGCGACCCGGGATCCGCGGTGGTACTCCAGGAGTCCCATGCCCCAGAACCCGGCGATCGTGAACACGTAGACCCACGGCTGGTTGACGAAGAACGTGCCCGTGAACGGGGTCCACCACTTGCCGTCGGCGAGGTTCGGCAGCCCATAGGCCACGGTGCGGAACAGGTCGGTGTCCTCGAACGGCGCCCACAGCCCGCGCCACACGACGCCGACGGCGAGGATCAGCAGCACCATCACGAGCGTCGCCGGGATCCGACGCACGAAGGCGGCGACGGGGTGCGGCGAGGGGGAGAGCTCCGCTGTCATGCGCTCAGCGTAGCGAGGTGTTCCGTGGCGGGCGGCTACTCACCGCGGAGCACGCGACGCAGGTCGGCGATCTCGGCGTCGGTCATGCCCCCGCTGCGGAGGTAGCCGGTGACATCGCCGTGGTTGTCGGCGATCCAGTCGAGCGCGGTCTCGATCGCCGACGCGGGCGACTCGGTCGCCAGGGTCTTCAGCGCGGGAGTGAGGGGGATGCCGATCGTGGTGATGAGGCCGGTGAGCGAGTCGGCGAACCCGCGGGCGAGGTTCTCGCCGGTCAGGGTGTAGTCGGCGACGATCTCTTCTCGCGGCACCTCGGCGACCGACAGCAGGATGGCTGCGGCCAGCCCGGTGCGGTCCTTGCCTGCCGTGCAGTGGAACAGCACGCCGGGGCGGTCGGTGCGCGAGGCGTCGAGGACGGCGCGGGCGACGGTGGCGAACTGCGTGGCGCTGCCCTCGAGGATCGCGACGTACAGGTCCTCCAGGGTCGGCACCTGCTGCAGCACGGCGGCGACCTGGCTGACCGAGAGTCCGGAGCTGCCGGCGGCGGGCAGCATCTGCTTCACCATCTCGTCCATGGCGCCGCCCTGCACGGGCAGGGCGATCAACGTGACGCTGCCGTCGTCGGGCAGGCGGTCGGCTGCCCGCGAGCGCTCGCCGTCGGTGCGCAGGTCGATCACGGTGCCGATTCGCAGGTCGGCGAAGGCCTGCAGGCCGTCGTCGCTGAGCGTGGCGAGCGCATCCGAGCGGAAGAGGATGCCGGGGGCGAGGGTTCCTCCGTCTGAGGTCGGGAAGCCGCGGAGTTCGCGAGCGTTGTGCGTGACCTGCAGAAGCGAAGTGATGTCCATCGTGGCGGGGCCCTCTCCCTGATTTGGTCTCAGCGTATCGGGGTCCGCAACCGATATATCGCAGCTCCGGGGGTGGTGTCGCGCGACGTCACCCCCGGAAACCGTCGTCAGCGATTCACGGCCGCATCGATCGCCTGCTCGAGGTCGTCCCAGGCCTGCATCGTGACCTGTTCCCCGTCGACGAAGAAGCTCGGGGTGCTGTTCACGCCCAGCCTCTCGCCGTCGCTCTTGTCCGCCTGCACGCGCTTCGCTGTCGCGGGATCCGCGATCGCGGCGTCGTAGGCCGCCATGTCGAGTCCGAGGTCCTCGGCGAATGCGCGGAACAGCTCCGGCGTCTCCTCGCTGCCCTCGCCCCACTGCGCCTGGGTCTCGAACAGGCGGTGGTACATGTCCTCGAATCGGTCCTGCTGCGCGGCGGCCTCGGCGGCGAGGGCCGCCTGGGTGGAGTTGATGTGTCCCGGCAACGGGAAGTACCGCACGACGTAGGTGATGTCGCCCCGGTACTTCTCGCGGAGCTCTTCGACGATCGGGTAGAACGCCCCACAGGCCTCGCATTCGAAGTCGAGGAACTCCACAACTGTGACGGCGTCCGCGCCGCCCTGGTCGAGGACGTGCGAGTCGGTGCGGACGGTCTGCTGCTGATCACCTTCCGCGGGCGGGGCAGGCTGCTGTTGCGTGAGGGCGAAGATGATGCCGGCGATCAGCAGGACGACGGCGACGGCGATGGCGACGAGGGTCGCCTTGACAGAGTTCTTCATGGGGTCTCCAGACACAGGTGTACGACGAAGGAAGGTGCCGCGGGGCGGCGCGAGGCGTTCGTCGTGGTTCAGGTGCGGGAGATCGAGAGCTCGGTGAGGGTGAGGGCGCGGATCAGTGCGACCGGGCCCGCGCGGGGTGGCGTCGTGCCGCGGGGCGTGCGGCTGCCGAGCGGGCGGGTGCCGCGGCCGAGCAGCCGCCGGAAGAGCAGCACGAGGGCGATCACGCAGAGCACCGCGATGGCGCAGATGCCGAGGTCGGATGACAGCACGTCGATCGACGGCGTGCCGTCGGATGCGGCGGGGGTGGCCGCTGCCGGCGCCGCGGTGCCGGCGGCGAGGCAGAGCGTGCCGTGCACGTCGGCAGCCCCGCGCGGCGTCGACCACACGCCGATGACGAGCAGGAGCGCGAGGCCGACGGCGATGACCAGTTGTGCGATCAGCATCCGTTCGGCCCGCGCTCGCGGCATCCGGGACGGCGATGAGGGCAGCATTTCCCGCGCAGTCTAACAACGTCACACCTGTGTCTCGTCTGGGGCCGAGCGGGCGACGACACGCCTAGACTGGAGGGGTGGCGAGAGTACTGGTGATCGGCGGCTTCCTCGCCGCCGTGTTCTGGGTTTTCAGCATCGTCGACTGCGCTGTGCAGCCGGCGACGCGACACCGGGGCGTGTCCAAGACCGCCTGGGTCTTCATCGTCATCCTCCTGCCCGTCATCGGCGGCATCCTCTGGTTCGCGATCGGCCGTCGCCGTGCGAACGACCCGGGTGTCCGCCCCGTCGTGGCGCCGGATGACGACCCGGCCTTCCTGCGCCGGATCAGCAAGACCGAGCAGGATGCGCGCATCGCCCGCCTCGAGGAGGAGCTCGCCCGCCTCGACGAGGAGACCGACGAACCGCCCTCCACGGATCAGCGCCCGTGACGTCGTCGCCGGCCATGCAGGCCGCGGCGTCCCTGATCGCCGACCTCATCGCCCACGGTGTGCGTGACATCGTGCTCTCCCCGGGGTCGCGGTCGCAGGCGCTCGCGCTCGCCGCCGTGCGCTTCGCCGATGAGGGACACCTGCGCGTGCATGTGCGCATCGACGAGCGGGTGGCCGGATTCACCGCGCTCGGCCTCGCCAGGGAGACCCGTGTGCCTGCGGCGGTGATCTGCACGTCGGGCACTGCTGTCGCCAACCTGCTGCCCGCGGTCATGGAGGCGTTCCACTCCGGCGTGCCGCTGCTGCTGCTCACCGCCGATCGGCCGCCCGAGCTGCGCGGTGTCGGCGCGAATCAGGCGACGATCCAGGACGGCCTGTTCCATCCGTGGGTGCGCGATCAGCTCGACGCACCCGTTCCCGGCGACGGCGACTGGGACGGACTCGGCGCACGCGCGGTTGCGGCGGCGATGGGCGCTGCCGAGGTCGCACACGGCATTCCCGGTGTCGCGGGTCCGGTGCACCTGAATCTCCCGTCCCGGGAGCCGCTGTCGGGCACCGTTCCGGCGATCGTGGCCACGCCTGGCGAGGCTCCGCAGCCGTCGGTGGACGAGCCGTTCGTGCTCGCCCGGGGACCGCGCACGGTCGTGATCGCGGGGGCGGACGCCGGCCCCGATGCCGAGGAGATCGCGTACACCGGCGGCTGGCCGCTCATCGCCGAGATCGTGAGCGGTGCGAGGTTCGGCCGTCAGATCGTGCACGGCTACCGCCGGCTGCTGGCGCGCGACGACCTCGGGGGACGCATCGAGCGCGTGGTCGTGCTCGGGCATCCGACGCTCAGCCGTGAGGTCGCGGCGCTGCTCTCCCGACCCGACATCGAGGTGATCGCGCGGCACCACGGCGGAGAGGAGCTGAACCTCAACCACCGCACGCGCGGCGTCGATGCCGTCGCTGTGGCTCCTGGTGCCGCCGACCGTGCCTGGCTGGGCGCGTGGCTGCAGGCGTCCGCGGCCGAGACCGTCGACCTCAGCGAGCACGCGCCCGATCCGGAGGGTCTCGCATCCACCGACTTCGCCGCCCGCCGGGAGGCGGTGAAGGCCGAGCTCGACGCGGTCCGTCGTCCGCTCGATCGGGAACTCCTCGCCGACGCGGTGTGGCGCGCCACCTGGCCGCATGACCGGCTCGTCTTCGGCTCCTCGCGGTTGGTCCGTGTCGCCGATCAGGTACTGGGCGGCAAGAAGGTCCCGGTGCACGCCAACCGTGGCCTCGCCGGGATCGACGGCACGATCGCCACCGCGACCGGTATCGCCGTCGCCAGCCAGGCCGGCGGAGCCCCGGGCGTGACGCGGGTGCTGCTGGGGGATCTCGCCTTCCTGCACGATGTCGGCGCCCTGCTGCTCCCGCCCGATGAGACCGAGCCGCGACTGCAGGTCATCGTCGGCAACGACGGCGGCGGCACCATCTTCGACGCGCTGGAGGTCGCCGCGACGGCCCGTGCCGGCGACCTCGACCGGGCCTTCTACACTCCGCACACCGTGCGTCTCGAGCACCTCGCCCTCGCGTACGGGTGGGAGTACCAGCGGATCACCACCCGCACGGCTCTCGACCAGGCGCTGACCACGCCGCGCGGCGGACGTCAGATCATCGAGGTGCCGCTGGCGCGTTGACTGGCAGGATGTGCGTATGAACGCGCACACCTGGACGCAGACGCTCCGTATCGGTGAGGGGTTCCGCCTCGCCGACGTCGACCCCGACAGCAAGCCCGGGTACGACCACGGCAAGTCCCGGGGCGCGTCGGACCTGGCGGCGGGTCTGGCCGATCTCAACGTGCTGCAGGAGCGCCTGTTCGCGGAGAGCCGCGTGGGGGTGGCGAAGGATGCCGTGCTGCTGGTGCTGCAGGCGATGGACTCCGCGGGCAAAGGCGGGATCGTGCGGCATGTGGTCGGCGGCGTCGACCCGCAGGGCGTCGCGCTCGCCGCGTTCAAAGCGCCGACCGCCGAGGAACGCGAGCACGACTTCCTCTGGCGCATCGAGAAGCGGCTGCCCGAGCCCGGGTTCATCGGGGTGTTCGACCGGTCGCACTACGAGGACGTGCTGATCGGACGGGTCCGCGAGCTCGCTTCGGCGGCCGAGATCGAGCGCCGCTACGACGCCATCAACGAGTTCGAGGCCCGGGTCGCGGCATCCGGCACCCGCATCGTCAAGGTGATGCTGCACATCTCGCCCGACGAGCAGAAGTCGCGGCTCATGGAGCGTCTGGAGCGCCCGGACAAGCACTGGAAGTACAACCCGGGCGATGTGGACGAGCGGCTGCTGTGGCCGCAGTACATGGAGGCCTACCAGGCCGTCTTCGACCGCACGTCCACCGAGGTCGCGCCGTGGCACGTGATCCCCGGGAATGCCAAGTGGTACTCGCGGCTGGCGGTGCAGGAGCTCCTGCTCGCGGCGCTCGAGGACATCGACCCGCAGTGGCCGCGCGCCGACTTCGACGTCGAGGCCGAGAAGAAGCGCCTCGCCGCCAGCTGACCCGGAGGTGAACCCGCCTCAGGCGAGCGCGTCGACCAGCGGTCTGAACTTCACTCTGGTCTCGAGCAGCTCGCTCTCCGGATCCGACCCGGCAACGATGCCCGCCCCGGCGTAGGCCGTCACGCCGATCGCGTCGTCGGAAGCGACGAACTGGGCGCAGCGCAGCGCGATCGCCCATTCGCCGTTGCCCGCGGCGTCCACCCAGCCGACCGGACCGGCGTAGCGGCCGCGGTCGAAGGGCTCGAGCTCGCGGATCGCGGCGATCGCGGCCGCTGTCGGCGTCCCCGCGACGGCGGCGGTCGGATGCAGCACCTGCACGAGATCGAGCGCGGACTCGCCGTCGCCCAGCTCCCCTTCCACGTCGGTCGCGAGGTGGAACAGGTTCGGGAGCTTCAGCAGGAACGGCTGCTCGCTCGCAGCCAGCGCCCGGGTGTGCGACCGCAGGGAGGCGAGCACGCTCTGCACCGCGTACTGGTGCTCGTCGAGGTCCTTGGTGCTCGAGGCGAGGTGGGCGGATGCGGCGGTGTCGGCGTCCGCGTCGGCTCCTCGGCCGATCGTGCCGGCGAGCACACGGGCCGTGACCGTGCCGTTCTGCACCGTGACCAGGGTCTCCGGGCTGGCACCGATCAGACCGTCGACGGCGAAGGCCCACGTGTCGGGGTATCCGGTGGAGAGGGCTCGCACGAGGCGGCGCAGGTCCGAGCCGCTCGGGATGCTCCCGGTGAGGTCGCGCGCGAGCACGACCTTGCTCAGCTCGCCGTCCGCGATGCGTCCGAGCGCACCGCGCACCGAGTCCTGGTACCCCTGCGGGCTCTGCGCGCCGGGGCCCACGGTGCCGGCCCAGTGCGGTCCGTACGGCTGCGTCGCGAACGTCGACGGAGTGTCGGGGGAGTCGGGGGAGTCGGCGTGACGGATGCGGGTGCGCCAGAACCGGTCGCCATGCCGTCCCCGCACTTCCGAGGGCACGACGAGCACGCTGTCGGCGGCGGAATCCTCATCGAACACCAGCGCGCCGAACGCGACCAGTCCGGTGCCGGGGAGGGAGAGCGGATCGTCGATCTCGGCGCCCGCGGTGAGGTCGCGCCAGGCTGCTGCGAGTGCCGCGGTGCGGGGGACTGCTCCGCCGGCGGGCAGACGCAGTTCGGTGAGTGCCTCGCCGACCGCGACGATCCCATCCCCGCGCCGCAGCCAGGCGAGCGGCTGAGCGGGATCCGCGTAGGCGAGGAGGTCTTCGACCGGGTCGATCTCTCGGGTCTCCACGACCAGGGGGGTGGTGTGCACGCATCCAGCCTATGCCGCGGCGGCGAGGGGGATCCGCGCGGTCGTAGGGTGAACGGATGAGCGATGCACGTCCCGCACCCGGCACCGAGATGGTCTTCCAGTGGCGCAAGTGGGACGGGTCGCCGCACTGGCGGCACGAGAGCGTGTACCTGGGGGCGGACGAGTGGGGCGATTGGATCGGTCAGCCCGTCGGCTGGCACAGCGTGCGCCCCGGCGCCGAGTTCCACGCCGGCGGCCCCAACGTCACGCTCATCCCGGCGAGCGGAGATCACGCCGTCACGGTGAACCGGCGTCATTCCAAGGGCATGCGCATCTACATCGACCTGGGGTGGGACATCCGATGGTCCGAGGATCCTCTGCTCGCGACCGGCATCGACATGGACCTCGACGTGGTGCGGGTGGAGGGTGCGCGCGGCACCTGGGTCGACGACCGGGACGAGTGGGCGGAGCACAGTGCTCGCTACGGCTACCCCGCCGACGTCATGACCCACCTCGAATCCCTCGCGCTCGACCTCGAGGAGCGGGTCCGGGCGCGGGTCGCCCCGTTCGACGATGCCACCGCGGATCCCTGGCTCGACCGCCTCGAAGCGCTGGGGCTCGCGCCTAGACTGGACGCGTGACCTCGAACGAACCCAACCGCGCCGATCTCGGCAAGGACCCCGCCCGCGTCAGCGGCATGTTCGACCAGGTCGCGGCGGGCTACGACCGCACCAACACGGCGATGACGTTCGGCAACGACGTCCTCTGGCGTGCGGCGACCACGCGGGCCGTCGCGCCGAAGCCGGGCGAGCGCATCCTCGACCTCGGTGCCGGAACCGCGTCGTCGTCGGCATCCCTCGCGCGCAGCGGTGCCGAGGTGATCGCGGCGGACTTCTCGCCGGGCATGCTCGCCGAGGGGGAGCGTCGGCACGGCACCATGCGCAACCTGTCCTTCGTGCAGGCCGACGCCACCGACCTCCCGTTCCCGGATGACCACTTCGACGCCGTCACGATGTCGTACGCGCTGCGCAACGTGAACGACCCGAAGAAGGCGCTCCGTGAGCTGTACCGCGTCACGAAGCCGGGCGGTCGGCTCGTGATCAACGAGTTCTCGACCCCGCCGGGCAAGCTGTTCCGCGGCGCCTACCGGTTCTACAACGCCCAGGTGCTGCCGCGGGTGGCCCGCGTGGCCGGCACGAACGGCGACGCCTACGACTACCTGAACGAGTCGATCCGCGAATGGCCCGACCAGAAGCGGCTCTCGGCGTGGATCCGCGAGGCGGGCTGGACCGAGGTGGCGTACCGCAATCTCACGTTCGGCATCGTGGCCTTGCACAGAGCGCGCAAGCCCGAGTGATTTCCGCGGGCGAAACCGCGCCACCCGACGAAGGTAGGCTGGGACCGTGACTTCGAGCCCCATCGCCCCGGGTTCGCGACTGGCGAGCCGTCTCGGCTTCAGCGATCGCGTCTTCATCGGCCCTGCCGCCCGACGTGTCGCGCGCGCCATCGAGGACGGACTGGAGCTGGTCGAGACCGGCCTGGCCGAAGACGTCCGCGTCGCCGATCCACTCGCCGATGCGGCCAGTCGCTACCTGTACGAAGCCGGTGGCAAGCGCATCCGCCCGGTGCTCACGCTCCTCGCCGCCCAGCTCGGCGAGGGCAACAGGGCCGAGGTGATCGATGTCGCCAAGGCGCTCGAGATCACCCACCTGGGTTCGCTGTATCACGACGACGTCATGGACGGCGCCGACCGCCGCCGCGGTGTCCCGGCCGCGCATGCGGTGTGGGGCAACAACATCGCGATCCTCACCGGCGACATCCTGTTCTCCCGCGCCAGCCAGCTGATGTCCCGGCTGGGGGAGCGCGCCATCCGGCTCCAGGCCGACACGTTCGAGCGGCTGGTGCTCGGCCAGATGCACGAGACGCTGGGCCCGCAGGAGGGCGACGACCCGATCGCGTTCTACATCCAGGTGCTCGCCGACAAGACGGGGTCGCTGATCGCTGCGGCCACGCAGGGCGGCGTGATCTTCTCCAACGCCCCGTCGGAGTACGAGGAGCCGCTGCGGGTCTACGGCGAGAAGATCGGCGTGGCGTTCCAGCTGCTCGACGATGTGATCGACCTGTCCGCCAAGCCGGAGGAGACCGGCAAGGTTCCCGGCACCGATCTGCGTGCCGGCGTCCCTACCATGCCGTACCTGCTGTTGAAGGCCGAGGACGATGCGGCGTCCGTCGATCTGGCGGCTCGGATCGACGACGGCGTCGCGCTCATCGCCGATGGTGCGGATCCCGCGATCCTCGACGGTCCGCTGGACGAGCTGCGCGACCACGCGGTGACGCAGAAGACCCTGGAGCTCGCGCACGCCTGGACGAAGGATGCGGTCGACGCGCTCGGCCCGCTCCCGCGTGGCACGGTGCGTGAAGCCCTGACCCGATTCGCTGAGACCCTCGCCGAACGCTCCAGCTGACTCTGCGCGGCGGCCCGTCGGGTCGCGCGCCGGCTGCGACGGCATACGAAAGGACCTCCCATGACCAAGCTCAGACTGGCCATCGTCGGTGCGGGCCCCGCCGGCATCTACGCCGCGGACATCCTGCTGAAAGCGGAGCGCAAGTTCGACGTCTCGATCGACCTCTTCGAGCAGCTCCCTGCACCCTACGGCCTGGTCCGCTACGGCGTCGCGCCCGATCACCCGCGCATCAAGGGCATCATCACCGCGCTCCGCGACGTGCTCGATCGCGGGGACATCCGCCTGTTCGGCAACGTCCGTTTCGGTGAGGACATCACGCTCGACGACCTCAAGAAGCACTACAACGCGGTGATCTTCGCGACGGGTGCGATCCGTGACACCTCCCTGGAGATCCCCGGCATCGACGCGGTCGGATCCTACGGCGCCGCCGACTACGTCAGCTGGTTCGACGGACACCCCGATGTGCCGCGGGAGTGGCCGCTGGATGCCGCCGCCGTCGGCGTGCTCGGCAACGGCAACGTCGCGCTCGACGTCGCCCGCATGCTCGCCAAACACGCGGAGGATCTGCTCGTCACCGAGGTGCCCCAGAACGTCTACGAGGTGCTCAAGGCCAGCGAGATCACCGACGTGCACGTCTTCGGACGGCGCGGACCGGCGCAGGTGAAGTTCACGCCGCTCGAACTGCGCGAGTTGGGCGAGCTGCGCGATGTCGACATGGTCGTGTATGACGAGGACTTCGACTACGACGAGGCGTCGAAGGATGCGGTCGCCAGCAACAAGCAGGTCATGGTCATCGACCGCATCCTGCAGTCCTGGCGCAAGCGCGACTCCGTGAACAATGCGGGCGGAACGGCGTCGCGTCGCCTGCACCTGCACTTCTGGGCGCGTCCCGTCGAGGTGCGCACGGACGAGAGCGGCCGCGTCGCGGCGCTCGTGTACGAGCGCACCCAGCCCGACGGCGAGGGCGGCGCGATCGGCACCGGCGAGCTCCGCGAGGTCCCGCTGCAGGCGCTGTACCGCGCGATCGGCTACTTCGGCTCGCCCCTCCCCGGGGTGCCGTTCGACAAGAAACACGGCGTGATCCCGAACCGCGAGGGCCAGGTGCTCGCGAAGGACTCCAACGAGCGCGTCCCCGGCATCTACGCGACCGGCTGGATCAAGCGTGGTCCCGTGGGCCTGATCGGTCACACGAAGTCCGACGCGATGGAGACGGTGCGCCACATCATCAACGATCAGGGCTCGTGGTGGCACCCGGAGGACCCTTCGGAAGACGCCATCACCGCCCTCCTGCAGGAGCGGGGGGTGCGCTGGACCGATCTGGACGGCTGGCACCGCCTCGACGAGCACGAGATCGCCCTCGGTGCACCCGAGGAGCGGGCACGCGTCAAGGTGGTTCCGCGCGACGAGATGGTGCGGGTCTCGCGCGGCGAGTGACCACGCCACGGCTCGGGCCTCCCGCCCACGGTCGCACGCTCGGCTAGCCTGGCGGCGACGGGGGAGGAACCGATGGCCGACTGGACGCCTGATGTGCTCGGCGACGAGTTCGAGCAGCTGACGCTCGATCTGGGCACGGACGAGCAGGGACCTGTCGTGGCGACCCTGGTGCGTGCACTGCCCCCGGTGCAGGGCTGGTGGGATCGGATGCGCGGTCGCACACGACTCCTCGACGGAGTCGACGTGCTGTACGTGCACGGGTGGTCGGACTACTTCTTCCAGAAGCGCCTCGCCCGTTTCTGGACCTCCCGCGGCGCCCGCTTCTTCGCGCTCGACCTGCGCAAGTACGGCCGGAGCCTCCGTGAGGGGCAGACGCCGGGATACATCGCCGACCTCGCGACGTATGACGAGGACATCGCGGCCGCGTTGACAGCGATGGGGCGCGGTGAGGGTGGGACGGACTCTGGTCGACGCCTGGTCCTGTTCGGGCACTCCACCGGCGGCCTCACGCTGAGTCTGTGGGCTTCGCGGCATCCGGATGCGGCGGACGCGGTGATCCTGAACAGCCCGTGGCTGGAGTTCCAGTTCGCGCCGGCACGGGCCGCGCTTGCGCCGGTGGTTGAGCTGCAGGCGCGGATCCGCCCGATGGAGGTCGCGCCGCAGGTCGATCTCGGCTACTACACCCGCGCTCAGCAGGAGGTGGCCGATCCCGATGATCCGATGGACGTGAATCTCACGTGGCGCCCCGCGCAGACCATGGCCGTCTATGCAGGCTGGCTGCACGCGATCCTGTCGGGTCACAAGACGGTGGCGGCCGGACTCTCGATCACGGCTCCGGTGTGCGTGCTGCTCTCGGCGCGGTTCGTGCCGCCCACCCGCTGGTCCGACGATCTCACCTCCGGCGACTCCGTGCTGGTGGTCGACGACATCGCGCGTGCGGCGCTGCGACTCGGCTCGACCGTGACCGTGGAGCGTATCGACGGCGCGCTTCACGACGTGTTCCTCTCGCGGCACGAGGCAAGAGAAGATGCCTATGCGCGGTTGGAGCGCTGGGTCACGGGGTGGCGCGCGGCCGGCTGATCACTGCTCCACGTAGTGCATCGCGCGGGCGAACCGCTCTGCCGCTTCTCCGTCGCCGCTGCGGACCGCCTCACCGAAGTCCGCGTAGACCTGCCGCATCCGCTCGCGATCCGCGCGGGGGACCGTCCAGTCGCGAAGATTGCGGAACAGGACCATGCTCGCGTCCTCGATCAGGGTGCGGTGCTGCGCATTGCCGCTGCGCTCGCTGAGGTAGGAGAACACCGCCCAGCGCGCGTCCGAGGTCTGCGACGCGTCGTCGAGCGAATCCTCCATGTCGGCGATCAGTTCCGCCAGAGAGGCGCGCTGCGCGGAGGTGAGCCGCGGCACGGCCATGCGTGCGGCGATGCCCGCCTGGTAGCCGGCGAACTCGAGCGACTGGGTCACGGTCTCGGGGGTGACCTCGGTGACCTCGGTGAAACGGCTCGGGTACATCGTCACCATCCCGAGGCGTTCCAATCGCTGGAGCGCTTCGCGCACGGGCGTGCGCGACACGTGCAGTTCCTCCGCGACGTCGACATCGCGGATGCGCTCACCCGCGGCCAGCGCGCCGTCGATGATCTGCCTGCCGATGTGACGGAAGACCTCTTCTGCCAGAAGCTGCTTGCTCTCGCCGATGGTCGTCAAACCGATACTGCCCATGGACCTGCCCCCAGTTGCCGTTCAAACCCCGAGCGCCCCATGACCCGCCCCGGCAGGGCAACTACATCACGAAGTCGGCTCGGATGCCAATAAGCCCGCCTGACTCCGTGATCCGCGTGGGGGCGCACAGCACGGGTCGGGCGGACGGTTTCTACTCGTGTTTCTGTGGCCGACGGCGGTCGGGGCCGCCGTCGGCCACAGAAGAGACGCGAGCGCATGGAACTGCCGTGGCCTCGTCCCCACGAGGGCAGGCTCGCAATCCCGAGAAGCGCAGAGCCATGGACGGCAGTCCGTCACGTGGCGTTCGCATCAACGGTCGTATCGAGTCGACCGCTTCCAGTCTTGGGCACGCCAACCGGTATATCGGCATGCAATCTGACGGGTGCGAAAAAGGAGGGGGCGGATGCCGAAGCATCCGCCCCCTCCCACTCGCGTATCGCCGGTGTCAGCGGTAGTTGATGAACTGCAGATCGACGTCCAGATCGGCGCCCTTCAGCAGCGCGATGACCGCCTGGAGGTCATCGCGGCTCTTGGACTGCACGCGCAGCTCGTCGCCCTGGATCTGGCTCTTCACGCCCTTCGGGCCCTCGTCGCGGATGATCTTGCCGATCTTCTTCGCGTTCTCGGAGGAGATGCCGTCCTTGAGGGTCGACACGATGCGGAACTCCTTGCCGCTCGCGAACGGGTCGCCCGACTCGAGGCTCTTCAGCGAGATGCCGCGCTTGATGAGCTTGGACTGGAACACGTCGAGCACGGCCTTCGCCCGCTCCTCGGTGTTCGCGATGATGAGGATGCTCTCGCCGCTCCAGGCGATCGACGCACCGGTTCCCTTGAAGTCGTAGCGCTGCTCGATCTCCTTGCGGGCCTGGTTCAGGGCGTTCTCGGCCTCCTGGTGATCGACCTTCGAGACGATGTCAAATGAGCTGTCAGCCATAAGGGAAGTGTATCGAGCCCGCCGTTTTCCCGATGTCGTGGAAGCGTTTTCACTCAACGAGCGATCGATTGTCTCGGTCACGGGTTGATATCAACGCTGTCGTTCGTTGCAAACGACGTTGATTTCGATGCATACTGTAAGCGCTTGCAGTCCTTGCAGGTGATCAGCACTGAGAGAGGCACACACCAATGAAGGTGAACAAGAGGGGCATCGCCGCCATGGGCGCGATCGCCATCGTTTCGACTCTGACGCTTGCCGGCTGCTCCACGGGGACCAGCGGCGACGACTCGTCCTCGTCTAAGGACGGCAGCAAGCTGACCGTCTGGGTCGACGCCGAGCGCGTCGACGCGCTCAAGGGTGCCGCAGACGCGTACCAGGACAAGACGGGCGTCAAGGTCGACCTCGTGGGCAAGTCCGTCGACGACATGAAGGATGACTTCATCCAGCAGGTGCCGACCGGCAAGGGGCCCGACGTCGTCATGGGTGCCCACGACTGGCTGGGCGAGCTGTCCACCAACGGCGTCGTCGCACCGATCGAGCTCGGCGACAGCTCTGCCGACTACCTCCCGGTCGCGCTGCAGGCGGCCACCTACGAGGGCACCGTCTACATGCTCCCCTACGCGGTCGAGAACATCGCCGTGCTGCGCAACGCCGACCTCGTCCCCGAGGCGCCGACCAGCTTCGACGACATGGTCGCCAAGGGTACCTTCGTCGTGGAGCAGGGTGCCGAGGGCAACCCGTACCACCTGTACCCCTTCCAGACGGCGTTCGGCGCCCCGGTCTTCGGCACCGACGACTCCGGCAGCTACGACCCGACCGACCTCCAGCTCGGCAGTGAGGGCGGCTTCGCGTTCGCCGACTGGCTGGGCGCGCAGGGTGCCGCGGGCACGCTGAACACCGACATCGACGGCGAGATCGCCAAGCAGCAGTTCCTCGACGGCACCGCGGCCTTCTGGCTGACCGGCCCGTGGAACGTGGGTGCGGCCACCGACGCCGGCATCAACGTCGCGATCGACCCCATCCCGAGCCCGACCGGTGAGACCGCGTCGCCGTTCGCCGGTGTGAAGGGCTTCTTCGTGAGCGCCGAGTCGAAGAACAAGGTCGCCGCGAACGACTTCCTCGTCAACTACATCGGCACCGAAGACGTGCAGCTCGAGCTCTTCAAGGCCGGCAACGTGCTGCCCGCACTGACCGCCGCCGCCGACACCGCGGCATCCGACCCGATCGTCGCCGGCTTCCAGGCTGTCGGCGCCGACGCCGTGCCGATGCCCGCGATCCCCGCCATGGGCGCGGTCTGGCAGTACTGGGGCGTCGCCGAGGCGGCCATCATCAACGGAGCGGACCCGGCGTCGACGTGGCAGAAGCTCGTCGACGACGTCTCCGCGGCGATCAAGTAACAGCCAGAACACTGACCCTGCCGGGGTGGGCTTCTCCGCTCGCCCCGGCAGGCTCATGACGAGGACGACATGACAGACACCGACGAGCGCATCGCTCCTCCGACCCGACGTCAGCGCCAGGCTGCGAAGATCGCGGAGGCCGCGTCCGGCCCCATCGGCTGGATGCTGCTGAAGATCCTTCTCCTGGCCGTGGTCGACGCGATCGCGCTGAACGCCGCGTTCGTGCTCTTCGCGCACCAGGAATGGCTGATCCTCGGCGTCGTCGTCGCGGTGGCCGTCCTCGTCAACTACATCTACTTCTCCCGCAAGCGCATCGCGGCGAAGTACCTCACCCCCGGCATCATCTTCCTGGTCGTGTTCCAGGTGTTCACGTTGCTCTACACCGGGTACATCGGCTTCACCAACTACGGCACCGGGCACAACGGCACCAAGGATCAGGCCATCTCCTCGCTCCTCGCCTCCGCGCAGGAGCGGGTCGAGGACTCGCCGACCTACCCCGTGACCGTCGTCGAGCAGTTCGGCACCTACGGCCTGCTCGTGACCGACCCGGACTCCGGTGACGCGCTCCTCGGCACCGCCGAGCAGCCGCTCGAAGAGGTCGACGCCGAGTTCGAGGCAGGCAAGGCCGTCGCGGTCGACGGGTGGACGACGCTGCCCCTCGCGACCGTGTTCACCCTCTCCGAAGAGCTCGAGAAGCTGTCCGTGCCGTTCAGCGACGACCCCAACGACGGCAGCCTGCGCGCGCCCGACGGGCAGAAGGGCTACCTCTACGTCTCGACGCTCGAGTACGACAAGGCGGCCGACACGATCACCGACACCACCACCGGGATCGTCTACTCGGATACGGGCGACGGCGCCTTCACGGCGGAGGACGGGGAGCAGCTGCTGCCCGGGTGGCAGACGACCGTCGGCTTCGACAACTTCGTGCGCGCGGTCACCGACTCCTCGATCCGCGGGCCGTTGATCTCGGTGACGCTGTGGACGTTCGCGTTCGCGCTGATCTCGGTGGCGACGACGTTCTTCCTCGGGCTCCTGCTCGCGTTGGTCTTCAACAACACCCGGATGCGATTCCGCAACGGATATCGGATCATCCTGATCCTGCCCTACGCGTTCCCGGCCTTCCTGTCGGCGCTCGTCTGGGCCGGAATGATGAACGAGAGCTTCGGCTTCATCAACCAGGTCATCTTCGGAGGGGCCTCCATCCCGTGGCTCACCGACCCGGTGCTGGCGAAGGTGTCGGTGCTGCTGGTGAACCTGTGGCTGGGCTTCCCCTACATGTTCCTCGTCTGTATGGGAGCTCTGCAGGGCATCCCGGACGACGTGAACGAGGCCGCCGTCATGGACGGTGCGAACCCCTGGCAGATCTTCCGCCGGATCAAGCTGCCGCTGCTGCTGGTGACGGTCGCACCGCTGCTGATCTCGTCGTTCGCATTCAACTTCAACAACTTCAACCTGATCTACATGCTCACCAACGGCGGTCCACGGTTCAGCGACGTGTCGATCCCCGTCGGGCACACCGACATCCTGATCTCGATGGTCTACAAGGTGGCCTTCACCGGGCAGACGCGCGACTACGGTCTGGCGTCGGCCTTCACGATCCTGATCTTCATCGTGGTCGCGACGATCTCGATCATCAGCTTCCGCAAGACCAAGGCCCTCGAGGAGCTGAACTGACATGAGCACCACCAGCACCGCCACTCGCGAGCAGAGCTCCACCACCGACATCCGGGATCTCGGTCCGCGTCGTCGCAGCTTCGGCGCGTGGTTCGCCGACACCGGATGGCGGCATCTCGTCGCGATCGTGGTGAGCGCGTTCGCGCTGTTCCCGCTCCTGTACGTCGTCTCGGCCTCGCTGAACCCGAAGGGGACGCTGACCGGATCGAACCAGCTGTTCTCGGCGATCGGGATCGACAGCTACGTGCGCATCCTCAGCGACCCGCAGAATCCGTATGGGACGTGGTTCCTCAACACGCTCCTGATCGCGGTCGTCACGGGTGCGGTGACCGTGTTCATCGGCGCCTGCGCGGCATATGCCTTCTCGCGCATGCGCTTCGCCGGGCGCCGGGTGGGGCTCGTCACGATCGTGGTCGTGCAGATGTTCCCGCAGCTGCTCGCGGTCGTCGCGATCTTCCTGCTGATGTCGACGCTGGGGGACTGGTTCCCCGCCATCGGGCTGAACACGCACACCGGCCTGATCCTGGTGTACCTCGGTGGAGCCCTCGGCGTGAACACCTACCTCATGTACGGGTTCTTCAACACGATCCCGAAGGAGATCGACGAGGCCGCGCGGATCGACGGCGCCGGCCACGCGCGCATCTTCTTCGCGATCATCCTGCGCCTGGTCGCCCCGATCCTCGCGGTCGTAGGACTCCTGTCGTTCATCGGCACGGTCAACGAGTATGTGATCGCCAGTGTGATGCTCGTCGACGTGGATCAGCAGACCCTCGTGGTCGGACTCACCAAGCTCGTCGCCAACCCGCGCTACGCGGACTGGTCGGCGTTCTCCGCCGGTGCGGTGATGGCTGCGATCCCGGTGATGATCCTGTTCCTGTTCCTGCAGAAGTACATCGTGGGTGGGCTGACCGCCGGAGCCACGAAGGGCTGAGCGGTAGGCGGTGTTGTCTACGATGCGTAGATGACCGCTCCGATCCCTCCGGCCGAAGCGCGGCGCGGGCGCCGTCGTGCCGCGCTGCTCGTGATCCTCGTGATCGTGGTCTCGGCCGCGGCCGGCTTCGGGATCTGGGCGATCGTGCGCGGCGCCACCGCATCGTCGGTCACGCTGCGCGACCCGGTCAAACGGGAGATCGCGATGGAGATCGTGGCCTCGGCCGAGAACTCGACGCTCGCCTGGTACGACCGCTACGACTACATCGAGGACATCGGCGACGAACGCGGGTATACGGGTGGGCTGGTCGGCTTCACCTCGGGCACGCGCGACGTGCTGATGCTGGTCGAGCGCTACACCGAGGAGGTGCCGGGAAACGCCCTCGCCGCGTACCTGCCCGCACTGCGCGCCGTCGACGGCACCGATTCGCATGAGGGTCTCGGGGCGGAGTTCGAGGAGGCGTGGCGGGCGGAAGCCGCCCACGAGGGGTTCCAGCAGGCGCAGCGCGACGAGGTGGCGCGGCTGTATCTCGACCCCGCTGTCGACCAGGCGCTCGCAGACGGGCTGGGAGTGCTGGGACAGTTCACGTACTTCGATGCGATGGTCATGCACGGCGACTCCGGGTTCGCCTCGATCCGCGAGCAGGCGCTGGATACGGAGGACTCTCCGGTGGATGGCGGCGATGAGGCGGCGTTCCTGGGGGCGTTCCTGGATGCGCGCGTTGTCGAGATGCGCCGCGAGGCCGCGCACGAGGACACCTCCCGCATCGATACCGCGCAGCGCGTGTTCCTCGATGAGGGCAACTTCGGACTCGAGGTGCCCCTGCGGTGGTCGGTGTACGGCGATCCCTATGAGATCCTCCGGGATCCGACGTCTCGATGGTGATCGCGGTTGCAAGCTAGCTTGTCTCGCATGCTAGCTTGTCATGCATGACAGCTGACGTCGGCGCCCAGATGCGCAAGGGAGTGGTCGAGTACTGCGTGCTCGGCCTCCTCGCGCGCGAGCCGATGTACGGATGGCAGCTCGCCGACGCGCTCACGAGCGCCGGGCTGATCGCGAGCATCGGCACGCTCTATCCCCTGCTGGGTCGTCTGCGAGACAACGGCTGGGTCAGCACGTTCGATCAGCCGTCCGAGAGCGGCCCCGTGCGTCGGTACTACCGACTCACGGAGGCGGGCACCGAGCAGCTTCAGCGCTTCCGCGCGCAATGGACACCGTTCGCCCGTGTCGTCACGGGCCTCGTCGGAGAGGGACGACCATGACACCGACTGCCGCTGACGCGCTGCGCGAGGACTACCTCGCCCGGCTCGACGAGGCCATGCGCGGGCTGCCGCACGGCGTCGCGTCCGACATCCACGCCGGAATCCTCGAAGAGCTCCAGGGGCTCGACGCCGCGGCGACCGCGGCGCGGATCGCGCAGCTCGGCGATCCCGTCGTGATCGCGCGCGGGGCCCACGACGAGATGCCGTCCCTGCCGTCCACCGTCGTCGCCCCACCTGTCGCGGTGGTGAGCGCTCCGCGGCCGGCGGCGACATCGACGAGAGGTTTCGCGATCGCGGCAGCGCTGACCCTGAGCTTCGGGGGATTCCTCGTCCCGGTCGTCGGCTGGATCGTCGGAGTCGTGCTCGTCAGCCTGAGCGCACTCTGGAAGACGTGGGAGAAGGTCGTCGCCATCATCGTGCCCTTCGTGTTCACGGGGCTCTCCTTCCTGATCGTCTCGACCATGACCGGATTCTCCACGGGGGAAGCCAGCGGCTCCTCTTCGGGGACCGGGACCCCGCCCGAGAGCGGCGGCGAGAATCCGCTGGTGCCGGGGATGGGGGAGTGGCACCTCCTCGTCCTCCTGGGCTTCCTGCTGATCCCCGCATCCGGCCTGTGGCTGCTGTGGAGGCTGCGCGGACGCAGCGCACGCTGAGCCGGAAGGGCACAGCGAACGTCGGCGTTGCTTCCGGGACACGCCGACGTTCCGTCGTAGCGTGAAGGACATGGCACGGGTCGGTGGTCGCAACCTCGGGATGAGCTGGTTCGCCGGCATCGTGTGCGCGGGCGTCATCGGAGCGCTCATCTGGCTGTCGTTGCCGATCCTCCCTGTGCTCGCTGGGTTCGCCGGCGACACACTCCGCAACGTCCTCCCCTGAGGGCCGGAGCGTCGGGTGCCCGCGTGAATGACGACACGTCGGCACGCCTCCGTGAGCCCTCGCGCGCGCGGAGGTACCCTCGCAATGCACGTATCCGATGAGAGGCGCACCCCATGAGTGACCCCGACGTTCCCCAGCCCGAGAAGCCGGCTGACGTCGACGACGTCGTCGGCAGCGCGAACGCCGGACTCGACGCCGCGGCGGCCGCCCGCGCGGATGTCCCCGGCACCGCAGACGCGCCCGAGGGAGAGACGGTCGCGCCGACCGAGCCCTCCGTGGACCCCGACCTCGCCGCGTTCGAAGCCGCCGAGCGCGAACACCCCGGCACCTTCGCGCCCCCGCCCCCTGCGGCGACCCCGGCCGTCGCCGATGAGCCGCGGACGTGGGCGGACGAACCGCGCGATGCCGACGCGACCGCCGCGCTTGCGGCCCCGACCTTCGCCGCGCCCGTCGCGCACGAGGAGTCGGGCATGGCCGACGCGGCATACGCCCCCTATGCCGACGAGGCCGACACGCGCATCGTCCCCTCCGAGCCGCTCGTCGCCGCAGCCGCCGCGTCGCCGCAGCCCATCTTCGTGCAGGCTCCGGAAGCGCCGCGCGACCGCGGTAACCGCGGAACCGCCGGCGCGATCGGTCTTCTCGCGACGCTGGTGTTCGCCGTGCTGTACCTCGGCGCGACGCTCGGCCTCGGAGCGATCTCCGGCGACGTCACGGGAGAGAACATCGGCCAGACCGCCGTCGCCCCGCTGATGACGTGGGGCTACTGGACACCGGTCGTGGTCTTCTTCCTCGGCTTCTGGTTGCTCGGCGCGATCATCAACCGCGGCCGCTGGGGACTGTGGGTGGTCTTCGGCATCATCGTCGGAGTGATCGCCTACGCCGGACACATCCTGGGACAGCTGTTCGAGGCTCCGTTCTGGAAGCTCACCGCGTCCCAGGGGCTCGACCTCGTCGGGGGTCAGCTGCTCGCGCCGCTGGCCATCGCCGCCTTCGTGTTCGCCCGTGAGCTGACCATTTGGTTCGGCGCCTGGGTCGCTCGCAGCGGTGCCCGCAAGACCGAGCTGAACATCGAGGCGCAGCGCGAGTACGAGCGCACACTCGAAGCCGGCCCGACGCTGCCGAGGTAATCACGAACTCCACCACGCCGAACCCCCGCGGACCCGAGTCCGCGGGGGTTTCGGCTGTCCTCGCCACCGTCCTCGCCACGATCAGCTTCTTCGCCCTCGCGGTGTTCGGGCTCGGGGCGCTGAGCGTGGCCACCGACACCGACATCATCGCGGTGCCGGATCTCGGGCAGGCGCCGGGCGTGGTCGGCATGCTCGCGGCGGTCGTCGCGTTCGGGCTCATGCTGTGGTCGACGCTGCGGCGTCAGCGACCGTCTTACGTCGCGACGATCGCGATCGCTCTCGTCGCCGCGCTGCTTCACCTGGCGGCGGTGTGGCTCACGGTGCTCATCGGCGACGGGAACGTGGTGCTGGCGACCGCCGTCGCCGGCGATCTGGTGCGCGGCGGTGCGAGCGCGGTCATCCTCGTCGCCGGTCTGATCGCCGCGTGGGGCGGAATCGCACTGCGACGCACCCGCGCCGAGCACCCGCGCTGGCCGTGGGAGCGCGAAGAGGAGTGACCCTCTCGCCCCGCCGTCGCGTGGGAAATCGCGGCGGCGACGCGCGACGCGCCGTACGCTGGTGGGGTGGAGCGCTCATTGGAGACGCAGGTCGACCAGGCCGTCGACGCCTGGTTGCGCTGGGTGCCGCGCTGGGAGCCGGCGACCCACCGTGGTCGCGTCGCGCCCTGCCGTCGCTGCCTCGGGTCGCCGATCCTGTCGGCGGCGGGCATCGGTGCCGACACCCCGCATGGTGTGCAGCACGGACTCTCGACACGGATCAAGACGATCATCGACCATGCCGTCGCCGACTACACCGCGCGGAATCTGCCGATGCTGCAGCGCGAACTCGACCAGCAGGCCGCCCGCAACCGTGCGCGCAGCTATCGTCCGGCCGAGGATCTCGACCCGGAGTTCGACGGGCTCCCGCTCGACCCGGAGCCGGTCCCGGGGGCGCCGTTCCTGTTCACGATCGCCGGACTCGCGGATGACTCCGCCGCCGATCTCCCGGCCCTGCCGCCGCTGACGGAAGAGGCCAAGATCGCCCTCCGCCAGGAGGTCGCGCTCGCGGACGAGTACGCCAACCTGGTGGGGCGTGAGATCTGCGGCATCCTGCTGCGCCACCGCATCCAGATCCAGGCGGCGATCTCGCAGCATGTCGAGCCGCAGATCGAGGCGCTGCTGGCGGAGCTGACCGAGTCTCTGGACTCGCCGTTCGACCCCGACCTGCCCTGAGCCCGAGCCAGGGTCGCCTGCGGTGACAGTCGCTGTCAGCGCGACGACAGTGCCGTGAAAGCGGCCCGGCGGATGCTTTCCGAATGACAGATCTCACATCGGACTGGGCCGTCGAGGCCGAGGGGCTCGTGAAGGTGTTCGGTCAGAACCGGGCGGTCGACGGCGTCGACCTCCGCGTCAAGACCGGCACCGTCTACGGCGTGCTCGGCCCGAACGGCGCCGGCAAGACCACCACCATCAACATGCTCGCGACGCTGATGCGCCCGGACGGCGGCAGCGGCCGCGTCTTCGGGCACGACGTGGTGCGCGAGCCCCAGGTCGTGCGCCAGCTCATCGGCGTCACCGGGCAGTTCGCCTCCGTCGACGAGACGCTCTCCGCGACCGAGAACCTCATCATCTTCTCGCGTCTGCTCGGACTATCCCGTGCCGAAGCACGGAGAAAGTCGGTCGAGCTGCTCGAGCGCTTCGGGCTCAGCGAGGCCGCCCGCCGACCGCTCAAGGACTTCAGCGGGGGGATGCGTCGGCGCCTCGATCTCGCCGCATCCCTCATCGCGCAGCCGCCGTTGATCTTCCTCGACGAGCCGACCACGGGCCTCGACCCCCGCACCCGCGGACAGATGTGGGACACGATCAGGGAGCTCGTCGCGACCGGGTCGACGGTCTTGCTCACCACGCAGTACCTCGACGAAGCGGACCAGCTCGCCGACCGTATCGCCGTAATCGATCGCGGCAGGGTGGTCGCCGAAGGCACCGCCGACGAGCTCAAGGCCTCGGTCGGCAGCTCGAGTCTGCAGCTGCGACTCGCGGAGGCTGCCGACACCTCGGACGCGCTGCTCGCGATCGAGCGGATCCTCGGTGTGCGCGGCACGCTTTCCCCGGAGGCGGCGCGCATCACGGCGCCGATGGCCGATGCCGACCGCATCGCCGACCTGCTCATCGCTCTGCGTGAGTCCGGGATCGGCGTCTCGGAGCTCAGCGTGCAGAAGCCCACTCTCGATGAGGTGTTCCTCACGATCACCGGCCACGACGCGACCGACCAGGCGGCGTCGAGCGACACCCAGAAGGAAGAGGTGCACGCATGACGGCCATCGCACCGGCCCCGCGCCGGATGATCACCCCGGCATCGGATCGTCGGCTCAAGAACCGCACGAGCGTCGCCCAGACCGTGCAGAACACGTTCACAATGGCGTACCGCGGACTCGTCAAGATCCGTCGCACTCCCGAGCAGCTGTTCGACGTCACCCTGCAGCCGATCATCTTCACGCTGATGTTCACCTACATCTTCGGGGGCGCGATCTCCGGGGATGTGGCCTCCTACCTGCCCACGATCATCCCGGGCATCCTGGTGCAGACCGTCATCACCACCTCGGTCGTCACCGGCACCCAACTGCGCGAGGACATGGACAAGGGCGTGTTCGACCGTTTCCGCTCACTGCCCATCGCCCGCATCGCGCCGCTCTCCGGCGCACTGCTGGCCGACACGATCCGCTACGCGATCGCCACCACCCTCACCTTCACGATGGGCTTCATCATGGGGTTCCGTCCTGCGGGCGGTCTCGGCGCGGTGCTCGTCGCCGGTCTCCTCGTCATCGCGTGCTCGTGGGCGATCAGCTGGATCTTCGCCTTCTTCGGGGTGATCGCGCGGACCGCGTCGAGCGTGCAGGGCATCTCGATGCTGGTGCTGTTCCCGCTCACGTTCCTCTCCAACGCGTTCGTACCGGTCGACACTATGCCCGGCTGGCTGCAGGGCTTCGTCAACATCAACCCCGTGTCGCACCTGGTGACCGCGGTGCGTGAGATCGTCAACAACGGCGCCTTCGGAGTCGACGCCTGGATCTCGCTCCTCGGCGCCGCGGTGATCGTCGTGATCTTCGCGCCGCTCACCGTGCGGGCCTACATGCGCAAGGCCTGAGTCCTGCGCGCGAAGCGCCCTGCGTGGTCAGTCCGCGTGGGGCGCTTCGCGTATCCGCAACAGCGCCAGCGCCCTGGCGGGAAGATCGGCGGACGGATATCCCGCGACCCGGGCCCTGGCTGCGGCGACCCCTTCGCGCCCGACGATCGCGGTCGCATGGGAGCGCAGCACGTCGAGATGCAGGCTCGGCAGATCCTGGCGTCCGCCGAGTGCCTCCGCCAGGGCGAGAGCACCCAGCCCGCGCTCCCGCAGCTCGGGCACAGTCAACGCCCAGGTCGACCAGCCAGCCAGAGTCGTGCCGAGCACAGGGCGGTCGACGTGTTCCGGCCGCATCCGTGCGATGGCCAGCATGCGCGTGCGGAGGCGGTTCGCCCAGCGCACGGCCCCGAGCTCGATCCGCAGCTCGTCGAGAACGACGGCGGAGACGAGGCTCGCCATCACCATCAGGAACCACGGCGATGCGCGCTGGTCGTGCGAGCGGAAGGTGGCCATCGCGCGGTCGTAACGGGCGGCGGCGCTGTCGAACCGTCCACGGGCCCGGTCGGCCTCGGCAAGACCGACCCATCCGACCGAGGCGAACTCCAGGCCCTGCGGTGTGAGCTCGGTGATGTGGGTGAGCCGCTCGAACAGCATCTCGGCCTCGTCGAGCCGTCCGAGGCTCATCAGGCTCACTCCGCGGATCCAGTCCTGTTGGCGGCGTTCGTCGAGCGCGTCGAAGCCGTCCGAGCTGCGTTCGGCGCGGTCCATCCAGGTCAGAGCTTCCGCGGGTCGGGCGGACTGGCTGGCCACCTGCGCCGCAGAACTGGCGGACAACGACGCCAGCCAGCGGTCGCCGAGGCGCTCCGCCAGCTCCCACGCCCGCTGTGCCGCCGCTCCGGCGATCGCTGCTTGGCCCTCGTTCTCGGCGGACTGGGCGGTGAGGAACTCGCCCACCAGTCGCACCGACGCCTCCGACGACAGCCGCTGCTCCGCGAGTAGGGCGGCCATGCGAGCAGGGCGCGCGGCCACGCTGGCGACCGCGGCGAGAGCATTCCACGCGGGACTCAGGTCGCTCGAGTCCTCCCGCAGTCGGCGGACGAGGCGGAACACCCGCAATCCGCGCACGTCGTCGCCGACCAGCGCCATCAGCGCGCACACGAGCAGCACCGGTGCGACGACATCGGACGGCAGCAGCCCCGCCGAGAGGCCCTCGATCGTCGGCAGCATCACCGGAGCGAAGCCGATCAACTCGGTGAAGGCGCCGCGCACGACCCACGACGACGTCAGCGCGGCGAAGATCGACACCGCCTCCGCCTGCTGCCCGGTATCCATCGCGCGGCGCAGGGCGGCGACGAGGTTGTCGTTCTCGAGGTCGAGCTCGCGCAGCACCTCAGGACGCAACGGCCCGTACGCTCCGAACAGTCCGGCCCCCGGCTTCCGGCTGAACGCGCCCGCCCAGGCGAGCACGGCATCCCAGGCGGCATCCTCGTCACCGTCGTCGACGAGCCTGGCGAGACCGAACTCGCGCACCGTCTCCAGCATCCGGAACCGGATGCCATCGTCGCCCGCGCTCTCGACCACCACGATCAGTGACTGACCGGCAAGTCGGTCGAGCAGATCGTCGACGGTGTCCTCGCCGAGCACGGCGGCGGCGGTCGTGGCGGTGAAGCCGGCGGGAAGCACGGAGAGGAGAGCGAGCGCGTGCCGGGCGTCTGGGTCGAGCAAGTCCCAGCTCCACTCGATGACTGCCTGCAGCGTGCGGTGGCGAGCCGGTGCGGCGCGGTCGGCGGTGGTGAGGAGGGCGAACCGATTCTCCAGCCGTGCCTCGATCTGTTCGGCTGTCATGGTGCGCATCCGAGCGGCGGCGAGCTCGATCGCCAGAGGCAGGCCGTCGAGCCGCCGGCACACGCGGGCGATCACCGCCGGAGGGAGCGAGGCACCGGGGCGCACGGCCGTGGCGCGCTCCCGGAACAGGCGCACAGCGGGACCGGAGTCACCGGACTCCTCGATCGGGAGCGGCGCCAGTGGATACACCGACTCGGCCGAGATGGAGACGGGGGTGCGACTGGTCGCCAGAACGCGCAGGTGCGGCAGCGACGAGAGCATCTCGGTCGTCCAGGCGGCGACGGCATCGATGATCTGCTCGCAGTTGTCGAGCACGAGCAGGGCTGGCCGCTCGCCCAACAGCGCGACGATGCGGGTGCGCAGATCGGGCTGAGATCGTGCATCGGCGAGCGTGGTTCCGGTGCGCGTCTCGCTGATGCCGAGCGCAGCGCCGATCGCCGGCTCCAGATCGGCGGCGGCTCGGATGCTCGCCAGCGGGATGACGGCGACCATCGGTGCATCGGATGCCGCGGCCACCGCCTGTGCCAGCCGGGTCTTGCCCAGACCGCCCGCGCCGAGGATCGTGACCAGGCGCGACCGGGTGAGCTGGTCCGCGATGCGGGCGAGGTCGTCGTCGCGACCGATCAGCACGTTGGGGGCCGAGCGCAGGCCGATCCGCACCGGGGACGAGGGGGACGTGGCCTCGCCGCGGAGGATGCGCGCGTGGAGAGCCGAGGTCGCCTCTGCGGGCGAGGTGCCGAGTTCGTCGCGAAGGCGCGCGCGCAGGTCAGCGTAGACGGCGATCGCCTCCTGCGGGCGGTCGGCCGCCGCGAGAGCGGCCATGAGTCGTGTGTGCACTCCCTCGTCGAACGGGTGCGCCTCGACGAGGGAGCGCAAGGTGCCGATCGCCTCGCCGGCTCTGCCGACGGCGAGCAGGGTCCGGCTGCGGAGGTCGTCCAGCCGTCCGCGCAATGCGGCGGCGACCTCGACCAGGTCGGCGGAGACGGGCGCGTGACCCAGATCGGCCCCGACCTCGCCGCGCCAGAGCGCGAGGGCGTCGTCGATCAGCACCAGTCGAGCCGGATCGCCTTCGGGAAGAAGTGCGGCGTGGGTCTCGAGCGCACGGGCACGGGCGAGATCGGTGTCTTCCGGGGCGACGAGTGCATATCCGGCGGTGCCGCTGCGCACGAGATCGGCGCCGGCGACCGCCCGCAGCCGGGAGACGAGTGTCTGCAGAGATCCGCGCGGATTGGCCGGCAGATCGTCGTCCGTCCAGATGTCGGCGGCGATGGCCTCGACGCTGCGCGGGTGAACGGAGCCGAGGGCGAGAGCAACCAGAAGCGCGCGAGCGGTCGGACCGGGAAGCTCGACCACACCGGCATCCGACACCACGGTCGCAGGGCCGAGAACGGCGACCCGGGGCGGCTCCTTCATCACCACGCCAGCCTAGCCGTGGCGGACTTGCACTCATTTGACCGGCACGTTACGCGGCATTACAATTGATCAGGTGTGTGCACGTCTTGACGTGCGCACTGGGCGTCGGCACCTTGCCGGTCCGCTCCCACGGCATACCCACCACACCAAAAGCCCGCCGATTCCGGCGTGCCGGTGGGTCATGATGTGAAACCCATCACGCTGTCACCGTGCAGCACTAAGAGGAGAGAACGTGCCAACCATTCAGCAGTTGGTTCGCAAGGGTCGCTCGCCCAAGGTCACCAAGACCAAGGCGCCAGCGCTCAAGTCGAACCCGCAGCAGGCCGGGGTCTGCACCCGCGTCTACACCACCACCCCGAAGAAGCCGAACTCGGCGATGCGCAAGGTCGCTCGTGTGAAGCTCCGCAACGGCACCGAGGTCACCGCGTACATCCCCGGCGAGGGCCACAACCTGCAGGAGCACTCGCTCGTGCTCGTGCGCGGCGGTCGTGTCAAGGACCTCCCCGGTGTGCGTTACAAGATCGTCCGCGGCGCCCTGGACACCCAGGCTGTCAAGAACCGTAAGCAGGCTCGTTCCCGCTACGGCGCGAAGAAGGGTTGAGTTAGATGCCTCGTAAGGGACCTGCCCCGAAGCGCCCCGTCGTCAACGACCCGGTATACGGCGCACCGATCGTCACCTCGCTGGTGAACAAGATCCTCGTCGACGGCAAGAAGTCGCTGGCCGAGTCGATCGTCTACGGCGCCCTCCGCGGCGTCGAGGCGAAGAACGGCCAGGACGCTGTCGCCACGCTCAAGAAGGCGCTCGACAACGTGCGCCCGACCCTCGAGGTCCGCAGCCGCCGCGTCGGTGGCTCGACCTACCAGGTGCCGGTTGAGGTCAAGCCTCACCGCGCCAACACGCTCGCTCTGCGCTGGCTCGTGAGCTACGCCAAGGGCCGTCGAGAGAAGACGATGACCGAGCGTCTGCAGAACGAGATCCTCGACGCGTCGAACGGCCTGGGCGCCGCGGTCAAGCGCCGCGAAGACACGCACAAGATGGCCGAGTCGAACCGCGCGTTCGCTCACTACCGCTGGTAATCAGCTCCGCCCGTCCCTCGGCCACACGCCGAGGGACGGGCACCCCCTCTTCGCAGTACGACTGCTCCAAAAGATAAGGACACTCCTGTGGCACAAGACGTGCTCACGGACCTGAGCAAGGTCCGCAACATCGGCATCATGGCGCACATCGATGCCGGCAAGACCACGACGACCGAGCGCATCCTGTTCTACACGGGCGTCAACCACAAGCTCGGCGAGACGCACGATGGTGCGTCGACCACCGACTGGATGGAGCAGGAGAAGGAGCGCGGCATCACGATCACGTCTGCCGCCGTGACCTGCTACTGGAACAAGAACCAGATCAACATCATCGACACCCCCGGTCACGTGGACTTCACGGTCGAGGTGGAGCGTTCGCTCCGCGTGCTCGACGGTGCAGTCGCCGTGTTCGACGGCAAGGAGGGCGTCGAGCCCCAGTCCGAGACCGTGTGGCGTCAGGCCGACAAGTACAACGTCCCCCGCATCTGCTTCGTCAACAAGATGGACAAGCTCGGCGCGGACTTCTACTTCACGGTCGACACCATCATCAACCGTCTCGGCGCCAAGCCGCTCGTCATCCAGTTGCCCATCGGCGCGGAGAACGACTTCATCGGCGTCGTCGACCTGGTCGAGATGCGCGCGCTGGTCTGGGCGGGTGACGCCAAGGGTGATGTGACCATGGGCGCCTCCTACGAGATCCAGGAGATCCCGGAGGACCTCAAGGAGAAGGCTGCCGAGTACCGTCAGCTGCTCCTCGAGACCGTCGCCGAGTCCGACGACGTGCTGCTCGAGAAGTTCTTCGGCGGTGAGGAGCTCACGGTCGCAGAGATCAAGGGCGCCATCCGCAAGATGACCGTCGCCAGCGAGCTCTACCCGGTGCTCTGCGGTTCCGCGTTCAAGAACCGTGGCGTCCAGCCGATGCTCGACGCGGTCGTCGACTACCTCCCGAACCCGCTCGACGTGGGCTCGATCGAGGCGCACGACCCGAAGGACTACGACACGATCATCGAGCGTCACCCCGACGCGAAGGACCCGTTCGCGGCCCTCGCGTTCAAGGTCGCCGTGCACCCGTTCTTCGGTCGCCTCACCTACGTGCGCGTCTACTCGGGTCACCTCGAGTCGGGTTCTGCGGTCGTCAACTCGACCAAGAACAAGAAGGAGCGCATCGGGAAGATCTTCCAGATGCACGCCAACAAGGAGATCCCGGTCCCCTCGGTCACCGCAGGCAACATCTACGCGGTCATCGGTCTGAAGGACACCACCACGGGTGACACCCTCACCGACCCGGCAGCCCCGGTCGTCCTCGAGTCGATGACGTTCCCGGAGCCGGTCATCGAGGTCGGCATCGAGCCGAAGACCAAGGCCGACCAGGAGAAGCTGGGTGTCGCCATCCAGAAGCTCGCCGAAGAGGACCCGACATTCCGCACGGAGCTCAACCCCGAGACCGGTCAGACGACCATCAAGGGCATGGGCGAGCTGCACCTCGACATCCTCGTGGACCGCATGAAGCGCGAGTTCAACGTCGAGGCCAACGTCGGCAAGCCGCAGGTGGCGTACCGCGAGACGATCCGCAAGACCGTCGAGAAGCACGACTACACGCACAAGAAGCAGACCGGTGGTTCTGGACAGTTCGCAAAGATCCAGTTCACCATCGAGCCGCTCGACCTCGATTCCGAGAAGACCTACGAGTTCGTGAACGCCGTCACCGGTGGTCGCATCCCTCGTGAGTACATCGGCTCGATCGACGCCGGTTTCCAGGACGCGATGAACGTCGGAGTCCTCGCGGGCTACCCGATGGTCGGCGTCAAGGCGACCATCGTCGATGGTGCGGCACACGACGTCGACTCCTCGGAGATGGCGTTCAAGATCGCGGGATCCATGGGCTTCAAGGAGGCCGCGCGTCGCGCCAACCCCGTGCTGCTCGAGCCGCTGATGGCCGTCGAGGTCCGCACTCCCGAGGAGTACATGGGCGACGTCATCGGCGACCTGAACTCGCGTCGTGGCCAGATCCAGTCGATGGAGGACGCCGCCGGCGTCAAGGTCGTCCGTGCTCTGGTTCCGCTGTCCGAGATGTTCGGCTACATCGGCGACCTGCGCTCGAAGACCTCGGGCCGCGCCGTCTACTCGATGGAGTTCCACAGCTACGCTGAGGTGCCCCGCGCAGTGGCCGACGAGATCGTCCAGAAGACCAAGGGCGAGTAATCACCCTTCTGGGAGTCGGCTCCTCGTGAGCGAGGGGCCGGCTCCCAGGTCCCCTACAACTTCACATTCCCTCTCTACTAAACTGAGAACCTAACCCGTAGAGAACCGGTCGCAAACCAGTGCCCGGTCACCTCTGCAACGACGTCCTGAGGAGGACCCAGTGGCTAAGGCCAAGTTCGAGCGGACCAAGCCGCACGTCAACATCGGAACGATCGGTCACGTCGACCACGGCAAGACCACGCTCTCCGCAGCGATCTCGAAGGTGCTTGCTGACAAGTACCCGTCCGACACCAACGTGCAGCGCGACTTCGCTTCCATCGACTCGGCGCCGGAAGAGCGCCAGCGTGGTATCACCATCAACATCTCGCACATCGAGTACGAGACCCCGAAGCGCCACTACGCGCACGTTGACGCTCCCGGCCACGCCGACTACGTCAAGAACATGATCACCGGTGCGGCTCAGATGGACGGCGCGATCCTCGTGGTCGCCGCCACCGACGGCCCGATGGCTCAGACGCGCGAGCACGTGCTGCTCGCCAAGCAGGTCGGCGTTCCGTACCTGCTGGTCGCGCTGAACAAGTCCGACATGGTCGACGACGAGGAGATCCTGGAGCTCGTCGAGCTCGAGGTCCGCGAGCTGCTCGCCGGCCAGGGCTTCGACGAGGACGCTCCTGTCGTCCGCGTCTCCGCTCTCAAGGCGCTCGAGGGCGACGAGAAGTGGACCCAGGCGATCCTGGACCTGATGCAGGCTGTCGACGACAGCGTTCCGGACCCGGAGCGTGACCGTGACAAGCCGTTCCTGATGCCCGTCGAGGACGTCTTCACGATCACCGGTCGTGGCACCGTCGTCACGGGTCGCGCCGAGCGTGGCACGCTGGCCATCAACTCCGAGGTCGAGATCGTCGGACTCCGTCCGACCGTCAAGACCACGGTCACGGGTATCGAGATGTTCCACAAGCAGCTCGACGAGGCCTGGGCCGGCGAGAACTGTGGTCTGCTGCTCCGCGGCACCAAGCGTGAGGACGTCGAGCGCGGTCAGGTCATCGTCAAGCCGGGTTCGGTCACGCCGCACACCGACTTCGAGGGCACCGCGTACATCCTGTCGAAGGACGAGGGTGGCCGTCACAACCCGTTCTACACGAACTACCGCCCGCAGTTCTACTTCCGCACCACCGACGTCACCGGCGTCATCTCGCTGCCCGAGGGCACCGAGATGGTCATGCCCGGCGACACCACCGACATGACGGTCGAGCTGATCCAGCCGATCGCCATGGAGGAGGGCCTCGGCTTCGCCATCCGTGAGGGTGGACGCACCGTCGGCGCCGGTACGGTCACGAAGATCATCAAGTAAGCATCTGCTTCCTCGCAAAGGGGTCGGACCTTCGGGTCCGGCCCCTTTGTCGTTGGCGGGTCGCTTGTCGTTGGCGGGTCGTCGCGAGGGTTCCCTTTGTCGGGCCCGACATGCACAATGAGTGTGGTCGACCCGACCGGCCGACCGCACTCACGTCAGAAGGGGAATCACATGGGCATCGAAGACGCCGTGAACAAGGGCAAGGACCTCTACGAGCAGAACAAGGACAAGATCGCCGAGGCCGTGAAGAGCGAGCAGGCTGAGGACATCAGCGACAAGGTGCTCGACGGCGTCGCCGACTTCGCCAAGAAGATCGCCCCGGGTGCGGCAGACAAGATCGACGAGATCCGCGACAGTGCGGACAAGGCGGTCGGGAACGAGTAGCACCCCGCGCTTTCGCTGAGCGGCGGCACATCCTGCAGGGATGGGCCGCCGCTTTCGTGTGTGCGCGACATGGTCGTCGCCGTCGTGGCGGAGTGGCATGACCCCTTTCGGGGGTAACGCGTGCGTCGATTGGCATTCGGAAGTATCGGTATGCCAGGATGAAAGAAGTAGTCCACCCTCGACCTTTGGCTAGTCCAGAAAAGAGGTGGTTGGTCGTCTTGCCAGAGACGGCCGGACTCGTCCGTTCGCCCAAGGGGGGTGGTCGGAAGACATCGCTCTGCCGCGCGCACGAGCGTAAGTCGCCCTTGCCAGAGGGCGCGGGGAGGGCCGTCGACACGTCGACGGCTGGGGAGGAGTGCGCTCTTGCGCGCCCAGAAAACGTACGTTCATGCTGCCCGCCGCAGGCCGTGGGCCATCATCGCGGCGATCGCCGTTCTCGCCTCCGCGCTCGTGGTGCCGCCGACCGCGGCCTACGCCGCCGCCGGGGATCCCGAGTACCTGACTGTCGCGAAGAGCGTTGCACCCGAGGTCGTCTCGCCGGGGCAGCCGTTCACCTACACGCTCGCCGTCAACTGCTCCGAGAGCTCGTGCCTCGACGCGAAGCTGCACGATGCGTTCCCCGCAGGACTCGCCGGATACACGGTGCAGAACGTCTCGATGCAGCCGGGCGCTGCGAGCGTTCCGCGCAACGTCACGTGGTCCGTGGGCGGAACCGCCATCGGAGCGGCAGCCCCCTCGGTCCTCACGGCGGACACCGTGCTCGACGTCGACTTCACCGGCGCGATCAGCGCGCCCGCGGGCACCGGCCTCCAGAACGGTCAGACGTTCACGGTCACGGTCACCCTGCAGGTGCCCGACACTCTTCTGCCCGGGACGCAGGTCATCACCAACACCGCGACCACCGAGGCGACGAACTCCGCGCCCGGCATCGACGATGCGACGATCACGGTCATGACGCCGGAGACGATCGACGTCGACGTGACCAAGGCATGGTCTCCGTCGCCGCAGAGCTTCAACCCCGGTGCCGCATCGACGATCGCGCTCGGCATCACCAACGCCTCCAACGGTCCCGTCGAGACGCTGATCCTCCAGGAGCCCGCCACCGCGGAAGACGGAGCCGATGCGCTTGCGGCGAGCAACCCGTTCGTCATCACGGACTTCGCGGGCTTCGGTGCCTCCACGCTTCCTGCCGGTGCGGACACCGTCCAGACCGACCTCTACCTGCAGCAGGCGGACGGAACGTGGAAGTGGGTGCCCGGGCCTCCGGCAGCCGCCCCGCAGATCCCCGTAGGCGTCGACCCCGCCGATATCGGCGGCATCCGTCTCACCTACACCGGCACCGCGATCCAGGAGGGCGCGACCGGCACGATCGCGATCGACGTCGTCCAGCGCGAGACCAACCGCAACACCGACGCCGACCTGTCCACCGCGACGCACAAGATCGACAACGTCGTCACCGGCACGGCAGCGGTCGAAGACCGTGACCCCGTCACCGACACCGCCGGCGCCACCTACCAGGTCGTCCCGGCGACCATCGCCGCGTCCACGACCAAGAGCATCAACCCCGACCGCATCGCCGCGGGGGACACGACCGAAGCACGGATCGTCGGCGTCAACACCTCCGACATCGGCGTCAACGAGCTGCGCGTCGCCGATCTCGACTTCTTCGACGAGCAGGTTCGCTTCGGCGGCTTCCTGAGCGCACCCGTCTGGCCGGACACCGCCAGCGCCGGCGTGCTCCGCTACCACCCCCTCGACGGCAGCGCTCCGATCGAGATCGCACTGGTCGACGGCGTGGTCCCGGCCCTTCCGACCGAGACGATCTCCGGTTTCGAGATCGTCTTCACCGCGACGAACGGCCGCATCGTCCCCGCCGCGCAGACGATCATCGACTTCGCGATCGAGACCGAGGAATCGGCCATCGGCTCCGCGACCGAGCGGAAGCTGACCAACTCGGCCACCACCTCCGTCGTCGCACCCAACGGGCGCGATGCCGAGGCCAGCGACACCGCCGATCTCACGCTGCTCAAGCCCGAGATCGATGTGACCCTCACCAAGACCGTGCGTCCCTCCGCCGCGGTCGCACCGGGCGAGCGCGTCGTGACCGAGCTGAAGTCCAGCCTCACCACGACCTCCGACTACATCACGCCGACTCAGATCGTGGTCGAAGACGCCTGGACCGGCAAGAACGGATACTGGGACGCGTTCGACCTCACCTCGATCGCCCCGACCCAGGTGCCCTCGAACGCGAAGCTGACGATCCAGGTGCAGGACGCGGACGGCAACTGGCGCAGCCTGAAGGTGTTCCCGGCGCAGGCGCAGCCCCACCTGATCTCGATGACGGGCGCGGAGATCACCGCCGCCCTGCCCTCGGGCGTCTCGATCGACGACGTGCGCGGCATCCGGTTCACCTTCGACAGCACGACTCCGGACGGCTTCCCGGCAGGCACCACGGTCACGCCCTACTTCGTCTCGACGGCACGCGGGGAACTCCGCACCGGTGGTTCGACCGCCCCCGCCGGCGACGGCCCGGTGTCGTACACCAATACGGCGACCACGACCGGAACCGGCAAGACCGCGGCGGGCACCTCGCTCTCCGACACGGATGACGACACCAGCGCGGCCAAGATCGTGACCAACCCCGGTGGCGCCGGCACGGTGGGTATCGACAAGCGCTGGAGCGAGCCGACCGTGTCCGCGCAGTCCGGGCAGCTCCGCGGCACCACGCTCTCGTGGCAGGTCGGGGAAGGTTACGGCCGCGTGGCGATCTCCGATCCCGCTCCGAGCGCGCAGGCCTTCGACCCGAGCAGCGTGCCCGGAGCCGTCGCCGGCACCGTGTTCGATGCCTTCGACCTCGTGCGCATCGACCCGATCGCGGCCGATGACGAGCCGTTCAGCAACGGCTGGTACCTGAAGTACGACACGGTGGAATCCGTGCAGCTCTTCTCGGGCGGATCCTGGCAGACCGTGCCCGCTCCGGCGGGCGGCTGGGTCCAGAACGGCCGATTCGTCGGACACGACCTCGCACCGGGAGCCGCCGCGGACACGACCGGGTTCCGGATCGTCCTGGCTCCGAACGACGCAGCCCGGGCGGCGGCTGTCGCAGCCGGTGACCCGTGGGTGACCGCGCTCGGCGCAGGCGTCGGAGCGAGCAGCTCCGCGCGCACCTTCAACCTGACCTGGCAGATCCGCGACCAGAAGCGGTCCGACGGCAGCTGGGTCACCGACCAGGCGACCTACAACACCGCCGACGCCGGAGCGGTGCGCAACACCACCCGCATCGACGCCGAGCCGCTGGGCGCCGGAGCGGTGAACAGCGACAGCGACGGTGACACGATCCTCATCACCAACCCAGGCCCCGCGGTCACGGTGACCAAGTCGGTCACTCCGACGACCAACCTGCACGTGCCGCTCGCCGGCACTGCCGCGTCGTCGTACCCGACGGCGCGCTACACGCTCGATGCCCGCAACGACTCCGTCTCGGCGGCATCGTATGTGCGGGTGACCGACCCGCCGGTGTGCGCGGACGGCGCGGCCATGGCGACCTGCCAGAGTGCAGGAACCGTGGCCGGTGCGACGGGCGACCCGTTCACGGACGACATCGACTGGCTCACCGCCCCCGGACAGGGCAACCCGTTCGAGCGGTTCGACCTGCGTCGCGTCACCGTCTCCGCGACGACCGCGAGCGAGATCGACCTGGCTGCCAGCACGGTCTGGCTCCTGCGCTACGCCGACGGCGACTACACCACGGAGCGGACCACCGCCGCCGCGGTGAACGCGATGGCCGCCGAGGACCTGGCCGACGTGGTCGGCGTCAGCGTGACGTTCCAGGGCACCGACCCCGCCGTCTCCGGGGGAACGATCACCTCGTCCAACACGCTGCGAGTCGTGATGGACGTGCAGCTGCGTCCCACCCTGCGCAGCTCCGGTGACGCTCAGGTCGTCGCGGCCAACGAGCGTGTCGGCGTCGCCAACCGCGTGTTCGCGCAGTCGTACGACCCGATCCTCAGCGACGGGACCCGCACCGGTGCGCGCGATGCCGTGGCCGTGACGCTGACCGGTGGCGACCTCAACGTGGCCGCGACCAAGTCCGTCTCGCCGCGCGCCCTCACCGAGCCGACGCGAGCAACGCCCGTCACCGTGACGCTGGGCGCCAACCAGGGCACGTCACCCGTGAGCTCGCTCTCGCCCGCCGAGGTGCGTCTCACGGATGACATCGCCTCGTCGCCGCAGTTCTGGAACGCGTTCGACTTCACCGGCCTCGGAGCCATCACGGCTCCTGCCGGCGCGGATCGCGTGCGGGTGGCCGTCTTCGGCCCGTTCGGCACGGATGGCGCGAAGGAGTGGGTGGAGTCGGCTGCGACCCCGATCGCCGGAGCGACCGTGCCGGTGGCCGCCGAGCAGTACGGCGACATCGAGGGGATCCGGTTCGCGTTCTCCCGTGCCGACGGCGCATTCTTCTCACCGACCGTCCCGGCACCGCGCTGGAGCACCACCGCGGCGTTCACGGTGCAGCTGCGCGACGAGCACCGCACGAGCGGCAACCGGATCGACATGACCGGCACCATCGGCAACACCGTGACCGTCATCAGTGATCGGCTCAACGGGGAGACCTCCGCCGAGAAGACGGCGAACGCCTCGGTCTCGCTGAGCCCCGGCACCTTCCAGATCGCCGTCAACAAGCGGGTCAACGAGGGAGCGACGCACGTCGCGACCGCCGGAGACCTGCTGCCGTGGGACCTCTCGTTCACGAACACGGGTACCGGGTACCTGACGGTCGAGGAGCTCCGCGACCTGCTGCCGACGCATCTCCTCTACCTCGGTGACGACCCCGTCTACACCCCGTCGCCGACCGGTCTGCTCCCGGCCCCCGAGAGCCTGACCGAGGAGAACCGCGAGCTCGTGTTCCGCTGGCCCGCCGGTTCGCGCATGGCACCGGGGGAGACCTTCTCCGTGCGCGTGATGCTCGAGCTGCAGCCCGGCCTCGGGCTCGGCCAGCAGGCTGTGAACCAGATGACCGTGCACACGTCGGAGCGGCTGCAGGCGTGCACCAACTCGCGCGCCGGCGGCAGCGTCACCGGTGCATGGGCATCGGATCCCACCACCTGCGGCACGACCGACTACGTCACGCCCGCCAACGCCACGAGCCTGTTCGTGGTCAAGGGTGTCCGCGGTGAGCGTCCCGGTGCCGTGCACCCGACCGACTCCACCCGGATCTGCCAGCAGAACCTCGTCGTGACGGGCGGTGCGTACTTCCGCTCGCCGTGCGCCGCGAACAGCGAGATCGGCGGCACGGACTCGTGGGTCCTCCGCGCGCAGAACGGCGGCACGAGCGAGATGGCGGAGATGGTGCTGTTCGACCAGCTCCCCGTCGCCGGCGACCGGTCGCTGATCTCCGGCGCGAGCCGCGGCTCGGTGTTCCGTCCGCAGATGCTGGACGACCTCGCAGTGAACGCCCCGCAGGGGACGACCACGGTCGTGGAGGTCACGACATCGGTCGGCGTCTGCGAGGGCACGTGGGCGAACCTGGTGAACCAGGTCCCGTGTGCGCAGAACGGCGAGGTGTGGACGGTGGCCGATGGCAACACCGACTGGTCGGTCGTCTCCGGTATCCGGATCAGCCTCGACTTCCGTTCGACGGCGGCCGGTGCGCTCACGCCCGGACAGTTCGTGGATGTCAACTACAGCACCACCAACGTGATCGCGTCTGCCGCGGACCCGAGTGGTGCCCCGGCTGTCGTGCCCGCCGCGGACTCGTTCGCGTGGAACCAGTTCGGCGTGAAGTTCCGCGATGAGAACCAGACCCGGTTCCAGCGCATCGCACCGTCGCCTGTGGGCACGCACCTGGTGGTGGGTGCGCTGCAGATCGACAAGAACGTCACCGGTGCCGCTGCGGCCTACGCCCCGGACGAGTTCCGCGCCGACGTGGTCTGCACGATCGATGGTGTCACGCTCGACATGGGTGCGGATGCGACTGTCGTCCTCGACGACGGGAACGGCTTCAGCCGCCGGATCGACGGCATCCCGCTCGGCGCTTCCTGCACGGTCACCGAGCAGGGCGTGACGGGCTCGTACGGTGAGGCGACCCGCACCGGATCGCCGAGCACCGTGGTGATCTCGGAGGTCGTCGCGCCGGCGGGCCCCGTGCCCGCAGACGACATCGTGGAGCTGGGGAACGACTACACGTACTCCGGGTTCAGCGTCACGAAGGTCGTGGACACGGATGCCGTCGCCGGCAGCTTCGGCCCGTTCGACTTCACCGCGACCTGCACGACCGCGACGGGGGTTCCCGTGACCTTCGCCGGGGGAGCGACCCTGCTCGAGTTCACGCTCGCCGCGGGCGAGACGTTCACGGCGCCGGCGAACACCGTGCCCGCGCGCTCGACGTGCGTCGTGACCGAGGTCGGCAGTTCCGCGGCCGACGACATCGTGATCACCGGAACCGGGGTCACCGACCTCGGTGGCGGTGCGGCGGAGGTCGTGGTCGGAGTCGCTGCGGCAGAAGTCACGGTGACCAACAGCTACGACACCGGCGTCCTGACCGTGGTCAAGGAGGTCGACGGCGACGGAGCGGCGCTCTACGGAGCGGAGCCGTTCACGTTCTCCGTGCTGTGCACCTACCGCGGGCAGGAGATCCTGGATCTCGAGTTCGCGCTCGAGGCGGGCGGCATGCGCACGTTCGGTCCGTATCCGGCATCGACCTCCTGTGCGGTCGAGGAGATCGACGCGGCGGGCGCGACCAGCACGGCGCTCTCGCCCGTCGACGGAACCGTGACGCTCGGCGAGGGTGTCGATCCCGCGTGGACCGTCACGGCGACGAACACGTTCGATCTCACTGAGATCGACGTGACGAAGACCCGCGTCGGCGACCTGGACGCGGAGGGGGCAGACGGTGCGTTCACCGTCCAGCTCCAGTGCGTGCTGCCGACCGGTGGGGAAGACCGGATCATCGCCATCCCGGGTGGGGCGGATCGTGTGCTGAGTGCGGCGAACGGCTACCGGGCGAACTACGGTTCGCTTCCGGTGGATGCGCGCTGCGAGATCGTCGAGACGGTGGCTGGCACCGCCGTGCGGACGAGCATCACAGTGACGACGTCCCAGGCCCCGGCGGTGACCACGGCGGGGACGACCGCGACGATCGATCTCGCCGGCGCGGACGCGCCGACCGAGGTCGAGGTCCGCAACGAGTTCGTGAAGGTGCTGCCGCTCACCGGCCTCGCCGGAACGCTCGCGCTGTGGGCGGTCGTCCTGGTCCTGCTCGCGGGCGGAGCGGTCCTGTTGATCCTGGCGGCACAACGTCGCCGGTCTCGACAGGAGAGCTGACGGGAGTGCCGGGGCGAGCGCCGAAAGTGCTCGCCCCGGCACGCCCTCGGATGTGGCGCATTCGCCGCTGTATCGAGTAGGATCATTCCGACCGCCTGGGGATCTTGCGGTCGGGGAAGCCGAAGGGGTTCGGTTTCCCGAAGCACGCGGGACCACCGCGTACGAATCTGGGGATAACGATCTTGGGGATCATCGTGCGACGCGCGCACTCTGTGCGCCTGAGCGTCTCCCTGCCTGCGCGGCGGGTCTCATTCCGCCGCGCCTTCGATCGAGGAGTCAGGCGTCCCTTCACGCCGGACTACTCGCGTTCGGTGTGCCCCCTCGCACTGAACGCCCTCCCCAAGCGGGGCGAGGCATGGGGATGCCTCGCCCCGCTATCTCCTGCGATCTGACGCTCGCGCGACCCCTGTGACGACGTGCCCTGCGGGCGCGACACGCCCGGGTTTGCAGAAGTGAAATCAGCCATGGCAGAATAGACAGGTTCGATATTCCGTCGCCGCTGTGTGTGCGTCGGATCACTGCCAGGGCAGTGCATAGACGGCGAGTCCTCCGGGGCGTCGCAGGGTTCTAGGCCGCGGGTAGCAAGAACACACCCCGACACCCTTCTTGTGAAGGTCTCCGCCGTGCGCGGCGGAGGGTCGGCATCCGTTCGCCTCCGGGCGTGCGGCTGACAGCAGAACAGTGGTGCAGCAGATCGACTCGTGAGAGCCGTTCTCGTGCCGAGGCGCGAACAGCGCCGACGTGCGTCCAATGCCCCAGGGCCACCCGGTCCCGGACGGTAAGACGCTTAAAGAGAGAGAGCAGACAATGGCGGGACAGAAGATCCGCATTCGCCTGAAGTCGTATGACCACGAGGTCATCGACACGTCCGCACGCAAGATCGTCGACACTGTGACCCGTGCGGGCGCAACCGTCGTCGGCCCCGTGCCCCTTCCGACCGAGAAGAACGTCGTGTGCGTCATCCGGTCGCCCCACAAGTACAAGGACAGCCGCGAGCACTTCGAGATGCGCACCCACAAGCGTCTGATCGACATCGTCGACCCGACGCCCAAGGCCGTCGACTCGCTGATGCGTCTCGACCTGCCGGCCGATGTCAACATCGAGATCAAGCTCTGAGGTTCGACATGGCTGACATCAACTCCAAGATTTCCAAGGGCATGCTGGGCACGAAGCTCGGCATGACCCAGGTGTGGAACGAGAGCGGCAAGCTCATCCCCGTCACCGTCATCGAGCTGGCACCCAACGTGGTGACCCAGGTCCGCACGCCCGAGAAGGACGGCTACAACGCCGTGCAGATCGCGTACGGCCAGATCGACCCCCGCAAGGTGAACAAGCCGCTCACCGCCCACTTCGAGGCCGCCGGCGTCACGCCGCGCCGTCACGTCACCGAGATCCGCACCGCGGACGCCGGCGACTACAACCTGGGCCAGGAGCTCACGGTCGACGGAACCTTCGAGGCCGGCCAGCTCGTCGACGTCGTCGGCACGAGCAAGGGCAAGGGCTTCGCCGGTGTCATGAAGCGTCACAACTTCAAGGGCGTCTCGGCATCGCACGGTGCACACCGCAACCACCGCAAGCCCGGCTCCATCGGCGCATCGTCGACCCCGAGCCGCGTCTTCAAGGGCATGCGCATGGCCGGCCGTATGGGTGGCGAGCGCGTGACCGTCCTCAACCTCACGGTGCACGCCATCGACATCGAGAAGGGACTCATGCTCGTCAAGGGCGCCGTCCCCGGTGCACGTGGCCGCATCGTCTATGTCCGCAACGCAGTGAAGGGTGCCTGATCATGGCTGACTCCACTCTCGCGCTCGACGTCCTCAAGGCAGACGGCAAGAAGGCAGGCTCTGTCGAGCTTCCCGCCGCGCTGTTCGACGCCAAGACGAACATCCCGCTCATCCACCAGGTCGTCGTCGCGCAGCTCGCGGCGGCTCGCCAGGGCACGCACTCGACCAAGCGTCGTGGCGAGGTCTCCGGTGCCGGCCGCAAGCCCTTCAAGCAGAAGGGCACGGGTAACGCCCGTCAGGGTTCCATCCGCGCGCCGCACATGACCGGTGGTGGCATCGTGCACGGCCCCAAGCCGCGCGACTACTCGCAGCGCACCCCCAAGAAGATGATCGCCGCCGCCCTCCTGGGTGCGCTCAGCGACCGCTTCCGTGGTGACCGTCTGCACGCGATCGACACCTTCGGCACCGAGGGCGCGCCCTCGACCAAGGCTGCCGCGGGCTTCCTCGCCCAGGTCGCCTCGTCGAAGAACGTGCTCGTGGTCATCGAGCGCGGCGACGAGCTCGCGCTCAAGAGCATCCGCAACCTCGGGCACGTCCACGTGCTGTCGTTCGACCAGCTCAACGCCTACGACGTGCTCGTCTCCGACGACATCGTCTTCACCCAGGCCGCGCTCGAGGGCTTCATCGCCTCCAAGTCCGGCGCCAACCAGGAGGTCTCCGCATGAGCGAGCAGGCATCTGTTCTCCAGACGGCCCTGAACAAGGACCCGCGCGACATCATCCTGAAGCCGGTCGTGTCCGAGAAGAGCTACGGGCTCATCGACGAGGGTAAGTACACCTTCCTCGTCGACCCGCGCGCTTCGAAGACCGAGATCAAGCTCGCCATCGAGAAGATCTTCGGCGTCAAGGTCGCTGGGGTCAACACCCTCAACCGCGTCGGCAAGGCTCGTCGCACCCGCTTCGGCACCGGCAAGCGCAAGGACACCAAGCGCGCCATCGTCACCCTGAAGTCGGGCACCATCGACATCTTCACGGCAATCGGCTGATCCGGGGGATAAGGACAATAATGGCTATTCGCAAGTACAAGCCCACGACCCCGGGCCGTCGCGGCTCGTCGGTGGCTGACTTCGCCGAGATCACTCGATCGACGCCGGAGAAGTCGCTGCTGCGCCCGCTCTCGAAGACCGGTGGTCGCAACAACCAGGGCCGCATCACGACCCGTCACATCGGTGGTGGCCACAAGCGCCAGTACCGCGTCATCGACTTCCGTCGTAACGACAAGGACGGCGTCAACGCCAAGGTCGCTCACATCGAGTACGACCCCAACCGCACCGCGCGCATCGCGCTGCTGCACTACTTCGACGGTGAGAAGCGCTACATCCTCGCTCCGGCGAAGCTGAAGCAGGGCGACATCGTCGAGTCGGGTGCCGGGGCTGACATCAAGCCGGGTAACAACCTCCCGCTGAAGAACATCCCCACGGGTACGGTCATCCACGCGATCGAGCTCCGCCCCGGCGGCGGCGCGAAGATGGCACGTTCGGCCGGCGCATCCGTCCGTCTCGTCGCCAAGGACGGCCCCTACGCCCAGCTGCGTCTGCCCTCGGGCGAGATCCGCAACGTCGATGCGCGCTGCCGCGCGACCATCGGCGAGGTCGGCAACGCCGAGCAGTCGAACATCAACTGGGGCAAGGCCGGCCGCATGCGCTGGAAGGGCGTCCGCCCGACCGTCCGTGGTGTCGCGATGAACCCGGTCGACCACCCGCACGGTGGTGGTGAGGGTAAGACCTCCGGTGGTCGTCACCCCGTCTCCCCGTGGGGCCAGGCTGAGGGTCGTACCCGTCACGCCAACAAGGAAAGCGACAAGTACATCGTGCGTCGTCGTAACGCCGGCAAGAAGCGCAAGTAGGAGTAAGAGAAGATGCCTCGCAGTCTTAAGAAGGGCCCCTTCGTCGACGAGCACCTGCTTCGCAAGGTGGTCGTGCAGAACGAAGCCGGCACCAAGAACGTCATCAAGACCTGGTCCCGTCGGTCCATGATCATCCCGGCGATGCTGGGTCACACGATCGCGGTCCACGACGGACGCAAGCACATCCCTGTGTTCGTGTCCGAGACCATGGTCGGTCACAAGCTGGGCGAGTTCGCGCCCACCCGCACCTTCCGCGGCCACGAGAAGGACGACAAGAAGGGGCGGCGCCGCTAATGGTCGAATCCATCGCACGCGTGAAGCACATCCGCGTGACCCCGCAGAAGGCTCGTCGTGTCGTCGCGCTCATCAAGGGCAAGCAGGCCCAGGAGGCTCTCGCGATCCTGAAGTTCGCACAGCAGAGCGCCAGTGAGCCGATCTACAAGCTTGTCGCGTCGGCCATGGCCAACGCGCAGGTCAAGGCGGATCGCGACGGCGAGTTCCTCGACGAGCAGGACCTGTACGTGAAGAACGCGTACGTGGACGAGGGCACGACGCTCAAGCGTTTCCAGCCCCGTGCACAGGGTCGCGCTTTCCAGATCAAGAAGCGCACGAGCCACATCACGGTCGTGCTCTCGACGCCTGAGGTGGCTCCGGCCGCCGCGGGCGACAGCAACAAGAAGGCGAGCAAGTAATGGGACAGAAGGTAAACCCGTACGGCTTCCGTCTCGGCATCACGACGGACCACGTCTCGCGTTGGTTCTCCGACTCCACGAAGCCGGGTCAGCGTTACGCCGACTACGTCGCCGAGGACATCAAGATCCGCAACCTGCTCAAGACGCAGCTCGACCGCGCCGGTGTCTCGAACATCGAGATCGAGCGCACCCGTGACCGCGTCCGCGTCGACATCCACACCGCCCGTCCGGGCATCGTGATCGGTCGTCGTGGAGCCGAGGCCGAGCGCATCCGCGGCGACCTCGAGAAGCTCTCGGGCAAGCAGATCCAGCTGAACATCCTCGAGGTCAAGAACCCCGAGGCCGACGCTCAGCTCGTCGCACAGGGCATCGCCGAGCAGCTCTCTGCTCGTGTGGCGTTCCGTCGTGCGATGCGCAAGGGTCTCCAGGGCGCGCAGCGCGCTGGCGCCAAGGGCATCCGCATCCAGGTCTCCGGCCGCCTCGGCGGCGCCGAGATGAGCCGTTCGGAGTTCTACCGCGAGGGTCGTGTGCCGCTGCACACGCTGCGCGCGAACATCGACTACGGCTTCTACGAGGCGAAGACCACGTTCGGCCGCATCGGCGTGAAGGTCTGGATCTACAAGGGCGACCTGACCGCGAAGGAGCTCGCTCGCGAGCAGGCCAACGCGCCCAAGGCTCGTCGTGACGACCGTGGTGGCGACCGCCGCCGTGCCCCGCGCAACGAGGCACCAGTTGCAGAAGGAGCGTCGGCATAATGCTCATCCCCCGTAAGGTCAAGTTCCGCAAGCAGCACCACCCGGGTCGCTCGGGCCAGGCCACCGGCGGCACGAAGGTCTCCTTCGGCGAGTTCGGTATCCAGGCCCTCACGCCCGCGTACGTGACGAACCGTCAGATCGAGTCCGCTCGTATCGCGATGACCCGTCACATCAAGCGTGGTGGAAAGGTGTGGATCAACATCTACCCCGACCGTCCGCTCACGAAGAAGCCCGCCGAGACCCGCATGGGTTCCGGTAAGGGTTCGCCCGAGTGGTGGGTCGCGAACGTCAAGCCGGGCCGTGTCCTCTTCGAGGTCGCGGGTGTCGACGAGCAGCTCGCTCGCGAGGCTCTGACCCGAGCAATTCACAAGCTGCCGCTCAAGGCACGAATCATCAAGCGCGAGGAGGGCGACGCGTAATGGCGATCGGCACCAAGGAGCTCGCCCCGGCAGAGCTCGACACATTCGAAGACCAGCGCCTCGTCGAGGAGCTGCGCAAGGCCAAGGAGGAGCTGTTCAACCTCCGCTTCCAGTCGGCCACCGGCCAGCTGGAGAGCCACGGCCGCATCCGCGCCGTCAAGCGCGACATCGCGCGTCTCTACACGGTGATCCGCGAGCGCGAGCTGGGCATCCGTGCGACGCCCGCTCCGGTCGAGGCTCCTGCGAAGAAGGCGACCAAGTCGAAGGCGAAGAAGGCGGATTCCGCCGACGACGCCGTGAAGGAAGAGGCTGAGTGATGGCCACCAAGAAGGAAGCCGCCGTCGAGGCTGAGCACGCTGCTCACGATGTGCGCGATGCGGATGCCCGTGGGTACCGCAAGTCGCGTCGTGGCTACGTCGTCAGCGACAAGATGGACAAGACCATCGTGGTCGAGGTCGAGGACCGTGTGAAGCACCCGCTTTACGGCAAGGTCATCCGCCGCACCTCGAAGGTCAAGGCGCACGATGAGGCGAACACCGCCGGCATCGGCGACCTGGTCCTGATCAACGAGACCCGCCCGCTGAGCGCCACGAAGCGCTGGCGTCTGGTGGAGATTCTGGAGAAGGCCAAGTGATCCAGCAGGAATCCCGACTCAAGGTCGCCGACAACACCGGCGCCAAGGAGCTGCTCACCATCCGTGTTCTCGGTGGGTCGAAGCGTCGTTACGCGGGCCTCGGCGACACCATCGTCGCGACCGTCAAGGACGCGATCCCCGGTGGCAACGTGAAGAAGGGCGACGTCGTCAAGGCGGTCATCGTCCGCACCAAGAAGGAGGTCCGTCGTCCGGACGGCTCCTACATCAAGTTCGACGAGAACGCCGCCGTCATCCTGAAGAACGACGGGGAGCCCCGTGGCACCCGTATCTTCGGACCGGTCGGTCGCGAGCTTCGTGACAAGAAGTTCATGAAGATCGTCTCGCTGGCGCCGGAGGTCATCTAATCATGGCGAAGATCAAGAAGGGTGACCTGGTTCAGGTCATCACCGGATCCAAGGACGAGCGCGGCAAGCAGGGCAAGGTCCTCGAGATCCTGTCCGAGCGCAACCGCGTCGTCGTCGAGGGCGTGAACTACGTCACCAAGCACACGCGTGTCGGTCAGACGCAGCGTGGCACCAAGACGGGTGGCCTCGAGACTGTCGAGGCTCCCATCCACATCTCGAACGTCGCACTCGTCGACCCGTCGACCAAGAAGCCGACCAAGGTCGGCCACCGGGTCGAGGAGAAGACGAAGGATGGCGTCAAGCGCACCGTCCGCGTGCGCTACGCGAAGAAGAGCGGTAAGGACCTCTGATGAGCACCGACACTGCCGCGCCGGCTGGCAAGATCCAGCCGCGCCTGAAGCAGAAGTACAACTCCGAGATCAAGAAGGCCCTGCAGGAGGAGTTCGGTTACGCGAACGTCATGCAGATCCCCGGACTGGTCAAGGTCGTCGTGAACACCGGTGTCGGCGAGGCAGCTCGCGACAGCAAGGTGATCGATGGCGCGGTCGACGACCTCACCAAGATCACCGGCCAGAAGCCGATCGTCACGAAGGCCCGCAAGTCCATCGCGCAGTTCAAGCTGCGTGAGGGTCAGGCCATCGGCGCGCACGTCACCCTCCGTGGCGACCGCGCGTGGGAGTTCGTGGACCGCCTGGTCTCGCTCGCACTGCCCCGTATCCGCGACTTCCGCGGACTCTCGGCCAAGCAGTTCGACGGCAACGGCAACTACACCTTCGGTCTCCAGGAGCAGAGCGTGTTCCACGAGATCGACCAGGACCGCATCGACCGGGTTCGCGGTTTCGACATCACCGTCGTCACCACCGCGAAGACGGATGACGAGGGTCGGGCTCTGCTCCGCCACCTCGGCTTCCCGTTCCGCTCGGACGACGCACAGGCGTAACACCTCGGCGGGCTCAGTGGTCTCGTGTCACTGAGCCCGTCGATGTGCACGTACAATTGAAAATTGCGTGTCATCGCAGGCCGTCTGTCGTGTAACGGCAGCCGGAACCTCATGAACAAAGGAAAACAACAATGACAATGACAGACCCGGTCGCAGATCTGCTGACCCGTCTGCGCAACGCGAACTCGGCGCACCACGACTCCGTGACTCTGCCGTCGAGCAAGCTCAAGACGCACATCGCCCAGATCCTCCAGCAGGAGGGCTACATCGCCGGCTGGGAGACCACCGACGCTCGCGTGGGGAAGAACCTCACGCTGACGCTGAAGTACGGCCCGAACCGCGAGCGGTCGATCGCCGGCATCAAGCGCGTGTCGAAGCCCGGTCTCCGCGTCTACGCGAAGTCCACCGAGCTTCCCACGGTCCTCGGCGGCCTCGGCGTAGCCATCCTGTCCACCTCCTCCGGTCTTCTCACCGACCGTCAGGCTGAGCAGAAGGGCGTGGGCGGAGAAGTTCTCGCCTACGTGTGGTAATTCGAAATGTCGCGTATTGGACGACTTCCCATCGACGTTCCCGCGGGCGTGACCGTTTCGGTCGACGGCCGCGTGGTCGCGGTGAAGGGCCCCAAGGGTGAGCTCACCCTCACGGTGGCCAGCCCCATCGAGGTCGCGGTCGAGGAGAACCAGGTTCTGGTCTCCCGTCCCGACGACGAGCGCGAGTCGCGGTCGCTTCACGGCCTGACCCGCACGCTCATCAACAACAACATCATCGGCGTGACCCAGGGCTACACCAAGGGTCTCGAGGTCGTCGGCACCGGTTACCGCGTGCAGCAGAAGGGCAGCTCGGTCGAGTTCGCCCTCGGCTTCTCGCACCCGGTCCTGATCGACCCGCCCGCCGGCATCACGCTCACGGTCGAGGGCACCACGAAGCTCACCGTCAGCGGGATCGACAAGCAGGCTGTCGGCGAGGCAGCTGCCAACATCCGCAAGATCCGCAAGCCCGAGCCGTACAAGGGCAAGGGTGTGCGCTACGCCGGCGAGAACGTGCGTCGCAAGGCCGGAAAGAGTGGTAAGTAACCATGGCTCTCAAGTCAAAGTCTGACGCCCGCGCGCGTCGTCACGCCCGCCTTCGCAAGAAGGTCGTCGGCACCGAGGCGCGTCCGCGTCTCGTCGTCAACCGTTCGTCCCGCCACGTCTTCGTGCAGCTGGTCGACGACAGCAAGGGTCACACCGTCGCGTCGGCTTCGACGCTCGAGACCGACCTGCGCTCGCTCGAGGGTGACAAGACCGCCAAGGCCCGCAAGGTCGGCGAGCTGCTCGCCGAGCGCGCGAAGGCTGCCGGCGTTTCCGAGGCAGTGTTCGACCGTGGCGGCAACCGCTACGCCGGTCGTGTCGCCGCCATCGCCGACGGCGCCCGCGAAGGGGGTCTGGCACTGTGAGTGACAACAAGGAGAACGAAGTGACCGAAGCGGCTGCTGCCACTTCCGAGACGGCTGCCGGCACCACGCAGGCCGAGCCGGCTCGCGACTCGCGCGACGGCCGCCGCGGCGGTCGTGGCGATCGCAACCAGGGTGGCGGTCGTGACCGCAACTCGCGCGACCGCGGCGACAACCAGTTCCTGGAGCGTGTCGTCACCATCAACCGCGTCTCGAAGGTCGTGAAGGGTGGTCGTCGCTTCAGCTTCACCGCTCTCGTGGTCGTCGGTGACGGCAACGGTCTGGTGGGCGTCGGCTACGGCAAGGCCCGTGAGGTCCCCCTGGCGATCTCGAAGGGTGTCGAAGAGGCCAAGCGCAACTTCTTCCGCGTTCCGCGCGTCGGCAGCACCATCCCGCACCCGGTGCAGGGTGAGGCGGCCGCCGGTGTGGTCCTGCTCCGTCCGGCCGCTGCCGGTACCGGTGTCATCGCCGGTGGTCCGGTCCGCGCCGTGCTCGAGTGCGCCGGTATCCACGACGTGCTGTCGAAGTCGCTCGGTTCGTCGAACACGATCAACATCGTGCACGCGACGGTCGCTGCCCTGAAGCAGCTCGAGGAGCCTCGTGCGGTCGCCGCGCGTCGTGGCCTCGAGTTCGACCAGGTCGCCCCTGCGCGTCTCGTCCGCGCCGAGGCCGAGGCCATCGCCGCACAGAAGGTAGGTGCCTGATGGCCGCGCGACTGAAGGTCACGCAGATCAAGTCCAAGGTGAGCGAGAAGCAGAACCAGCGCGACACGCTGCGCAGCCTCGGTCTGAAGCGGATCGGTGACACCACCGTCCGCCCCGACGACGCGCAGACGCGCGGTTACGTCAAGACCGTCGCCCACCTCGTCAAGGTTGAGGAGATCGACTAATGGCTGAGAAGAACGAGGCCGTCGAGGCTGAGAAGGCCACGAAGAAGGCCGCCGCCCCCAAGGCTGCTGCCGAGAAGAAGCCGGCTGCGAAGAAGGCTCCGGCCAAGTCCGCTGCCGCCGACGCCAAGGCTGAGGCTCCGGCCAAGAAGCCTGCCGCCAAGAAGGCTGCGCCGAAGAAGGATGCTCCGGCATCCCGTCCCGGCGTCCTGAAGGTGCACCACCTGCGTCCCGTCCCCGGGGCCAACACCGCCAAGACTCGCGTCGGCCGTGGTGAGGGCTCGAAGGGTAAGACCGCTGGTCGTGGAACCAAGGGCACCAAGGCGCGCAACACCGTTCGCGTCGGCTTCGAGGGTGGGCAGATGCCGCTGCACATGCGCACCCCGAAGCTGCGCGGGTTCAAGAACCCGTTCCGCGTGGAGTACCAGGTCGTGAACCTGGAGAAGCTCGCGGAGCTGTACCCCAAGGGTGGCGACGTCACCATCGGCGACCTGGTCGCCAAGGGTGCTGTGCGCAAGAACGAGAAGGTCAAGGTGCTCGGCAACGGCGACATCGCCGTGAAGCTCACGGTCTCGGTCGACAAGGTCTCGGGTTCTGCCGAGCAGAAGATCGTGGCTGCGGGCGGATCCGTCAAGTAACCGCTGCACAAGAGGGGTCGGAGATTCTCCGGCCCCTCTTGTGGTTGCACACCCCGAGATCGCGGGGTGGTACCGCCTCCAGCGGGCCGCCTGCGGGTGACGAATTCCGGGAACCCCGGTTTGCGTTACCCTGGTCTTTCAGCCGTCCTTCGGGAATCGGCAACCTTTTCAGGAGGAACGTCCTTGTTTAGCGCCATCGCGCGGATCTTCCGCACACCCGACCTGCGTCGGAAGATCGGTTTCACTCTCGCCATCGTTGCGATCTACCGACTCGGTTCCAACGTCCCGGCGCCGTTCGTGAACTTCCCGAACGTCGAGCAGTGTCTCGCTGCCAACGCGGGCACCGACGGCCTGCTCGGACTGGTCAACCTCTTCTCCGGCGGTGCGCTGCTGCAGCTGTCGATCTTCGCGCTGGGCGTCATGCCCTACATCACCGCGACGATCATCACGCAGCTCCTGCGCGTCGTCATCCCGCACTTCGAGGCGCTGCACAAGGAAGGGCAGGCCGGTCAGGCCAAGCTCACCCAGTACACGCGGTACCTCACGATCGCACTCGCGCTCCTCCAGTCGACGACTCTCGTCACGGTGGCCCGCAGCGGTCAACTCTTCGGCTCGACCGATCTCGCTGCGTGCCAGCAGCTCCTGACGAACGACGTGTGGTGGGCGCAGCTGCTCATCATCATGGCGATGACCGCCGGTACCGGCCTCATCATGTGGTTCGCCGAGCTCGTCACCGAGCGTGGCATCGGCAACGGCATGTCGCTCCTCATCTTCACCTCGATCGCCGCGACGTTCCCCGGCGCCATGGGTCTCATCTGGCAGACGAAGGGCTTCGAGGTCTTCCTGCTCGTCCTGCTCGTCGGAATCATCGTGATGGGCCTGGTCGTCTTCGTCGAGCAGTCGCAGCGGCGCATCCCGGTGCAGTACGCCAAGCGCATGGTCGGGCGCCGCACCTATGGCGGCACGAACACGTACATCCCGATCAAGGTGAACATGGCGGGTGTGATCCCCGTGATCTTCGCGTCGTCGCTGCTGTACATCCCGGCGCTGATCGCGCAGTTCAACACCCCGCAGGACGGCTCGACGCCGGCCGCGTGGGTGACCTGGGTGACGACGCACTTCACGACCGGAAACAGCCCGTTCTACATGGCGGCATACTTCCTGCTGATCATCGGCTTCACCTACTTCTACGTGGCGATCACGTTCAACCCGGTCGAGGTCGCAGACAACATGAAGAAGTACGGCGGGTTCATCCCCGGCATCCGCGCCGGACGCCCGACCGCGGAGTACCTCGACTACGTGCTCACCCGCATCACCCTGCCGGGTTCTCTCTACCTCGGTCTGATCGCGCTCATCCCGCTGATCGCTCTGGCCACCGTCGGCGCCAACCAGAACTTCCCGTTCGGCGGCGCATCGATCCTCATCATCGTGGGTGTCGGTCTCGAGACGGTCAAGCAGATCGACGCGCAGCTGCAGCAGCGACACTACGAAGGGCTTCTCCGATGACAGCAACCGCACGTCTTCTCATCGTCGGCCCGCAGGGTTCCGGCAAGGGCACGCAGGGCGTGCGCATCGCCGAGTCCTACGGCATCCCGGTCGTGTCGACGGGAGACATCTTCCGCGCGAACATCAAGGAGGGGACGCCCCTCGGCCAGCAGGTCACCGCGATCCTCGACAAGGGCGACCTCGTTCCGGATGAGCTGACGAGCGAGATCGTGCGCGACCGGCTGTCCCAGGACGACGCCGCACAGGGGTTCCTGCTCGACGGGTATCCGCGCAACACCGCCCAGGTCGAGCACCTCGAGGCGTTCCTCGCGGAGCGCGGCGAAGCCCTGGACGCGGTCCTCCTCCTCGATGTCCCTCGCGAGGAGAGCCTGCAGCGCTTGACGCTCCGTGCCACCGAGCAGGGCCGTTCCGACGACACCCCGGAGGCCATCGGCCACCGCCTGGACATCTACGAGCGCGAGACCGCTCCGATCCTCGAGGTCTACGGCGCCAAGGGCATCGTCGACCGCATCGACGGTGTCGGCTCTCTCGATGAGATCACCGAGCGCATCGCCGAGGCGCTGGCCGCGCGCGGTCTTCGCCCCGCAGTCTCCGCGTCCTGAGATGTTCCGCCGGTCGATCTACAAGACCCCGGCTCAGCTGCGATCGATGGTCGAGCCGGGCCTGATCACGGCGGCGGCGCTGGAAGCCGTCCGTCCGCTGATCAAGGCCGGCGTCACCACGCTGGAGCTGGACGCCATCGCGAACCGGACGATCCTGGCGCGGGGTGCGGAGTCGAACTTCCAGCTCGTGCGTGGCTACCGGCACACCACCTGCATCTCGGTGAACGAGCAGGTCGTGCACGGGATCCCGGGGGAGCGGGTGCTGCAGCCGGGAGACATCGTCTCGGTCGACTGCGGCGCGCAGTTCCAGGGGTGGAACGGCGACAGCGCGATCACGGTCGTCGTCCCGGATCCGGAGCGTCCCGACGTCGTCGCACAGCGCGAAGAGCTCTCTCGCGTCACCGAGGGGTCGATGTGGGCGGGCATCGCCGCCATGGCTTCGGCATCCTCGATCGATGAGATCGGTGCGGCGATCCAGGAGTACATCGAGTCGCAGGGGCCGTCTGCGGTCTCCGGTGAGCCCTACGGCATCCTCCGTGAGTACGTGGGCCACGGCATCGGACGGAAGATGCACGAGGCGCCCAGCGTGTTCAACTACCGGACTCCGGACCGCGGCGAGGACGTGAAGCCGGGCCTGGTGCTGGCGATCGAGCCCATGGTGACCGCGGGTGGCGACTCGACGTTCATCGAGGACGACGACTGGACCGTGACGACCGTGGACGGCACCGACGGCTCCCATTGGGAACATAGCGTCGCCCTGCATGATGGGGGAATATGGGTGCTGACTGCGCCCGATGGCGGAAAAGCCGGACTCGCCCCGTTCGGGGTCGAGCCTCGAGAGATCGGAAAGTAATGGCAGCGGCGAAGAGCAACACCAACTGGTTCGCGATCGGCGTCTCGATCGCCGTGGTCGTGGTTCTGGTGGCGATCGGCGGACTCGTGGTGTTCCTCAACAACCAGGCGACCTCGCCCGGTGCCACGCCGAAGGCCAACGATCAGTTCAACTCCGAGACCGGAGCGATCTCGTTCGGCGACGGCGAGGACACCATCGCCGTGTTCGTCGACTTCCAGTGCCCGGTCTGCAAGACGTTCGAGGACCAGTTCGGTCCCCAGTTGGAGGCTGCGGCGGCAGACGGCCGCATCACCCTCGAGTACCACCCGATCGCCATCCTCGACCGCTTCTCGCAGGGCACCGAGTACTCCTCGCGGTCTGCGGGCGCGGCCGTCTGCGTGGCCGAGTCGCACCCCGACCTGTACCTCGACTTCGCCAAGGTGCTGTTCGAGAACCAGCCGGACGAGAACACGACCGGTCTGACGAACGATCAGCTCGCCGGCTTCGCGAAGCAGGTCGGTGCGGACGATGCCGCCTCCTGCATCACGGATGAGACATACCGCAAGTTCGGCGCCGCCCAGGCGAAGTCGCACGACATCACCGGCACGCCGACCGTCGAGATCAACGGAACGCGTCTCAACCTTCAGGACCAGGCCGACCTGAAGAAGTTCACCGACCTGATCAGCTGATCCGGCGGCCTCCGGCCTCGGGGGTCAAGTTGCCGGAAGGCTCCGGAGCGTCTAACATAGATCTTTGGTGCTTTATGCCTTGATTCGGCGTGTCCGTCGGTGCAGCACCACAAACCAATCACCCACCGCAGATCGACCGATCTGCAGAAGCGTCAGCGAGGCTATGGCTAAGAAAGACGGTGTCATCGAGATCGAGGGCGTGATCTCCGAGGCTCTGCCCAACGCGATGTTCCGCGTTGAGCTCAGCAACGGACACAAGGTCCTTGCAACGATCTCCGGCAAGATGCGGCAGAACTACATCCGCATCATCCCCGAGGACCGTGTGGTCGTGGAGCTCAGCCCCTACGACCTGACCCGCGGCCGTATCGTCTACCGCTACCGCTGATCGGTCGAGAAGTAACGGCCTGCCCCGCTTCGGGGCGGTACGAAGACAGCGAACAGGAAACATCATGAAGGTCAACCCCAGCGTCAAGCCCATCTGCGATCACTGCAAGGTGATCCGCCGTCACGGCCGCGTCATGGTGATCTGCAAGAGCAACCCGCGTCACAAGCAGCGCCAGGGCTGAGTCCCCTGGCGGGCCCGCCGATCCGATCGACGGGCCCGCGCTGTGCGGCATAGTTCACGCACATCTCACAACTGAACACACACAACGGCAGGATCAGAACCCGCGAGAGCGGGGGACACCTGGGGCGGAGGCCCCAGCACCGATCCTGTCCCACACCTCCACAACACCCAGGAGAACCGCATGGCACGTCTTGCCGGCGTTGACATCCCGCGCGACAAGCGCGTGGTGATCGCCCTTACCTACATCTACGGCGTCGGCCGTACCCGCTCGGTCGAGATCCTCAAGGCGACGGACATCGACGAGAGCATCCGCGTGAAGGACCTCAGCGACGACCAGCTGATCGCCCTCCGCGACCACATCGAAGGCAACTACAAGGTGGAGGGTGACCTGCGCCGCGAGGTTGCAGCAGACATCCGCCGCAAGGTCGAGATCGGCTCCTACGAGGGCATCCGCCACCGTCGTGGTCTCCCGGTCCGTGGTCAGCGCACCAAGACCAACGCCCGTACCCGCAAGGGCCCGAAGCGCACCGTCGCAGGCAAGAAGAAGGCCCGCTAAGCGCGGCCCCAGGGACTAGGAGAACACTTTCATGGCTGCACCCAAGGCCGCCGCGCGCAAGCCGCGCCGCAAGGAAAAGAAGAACATCGCGCTGGGCCAGGCCCACATCAAGTCGACGTTCAACAACACCATCGTCTCGATCACCGACCCGTCCGGCGCTGTCATCGCCTGGGCATCGTCGGGTGGCGTGGGCTTCAAGGGCTCCCGCAAGTCGACCCCGTACGCCGCCGGCATGGCTGCCGAGTCGGCCGCTCGCCAGGCTGCAGAGCACGGCGTCAAGAAGGTCGACGTCCTCGTGAAGGGTCCGGGCTCCGGCCGCGAGACCGCGATCCGCTCGCTGCAGGCCGCTGGCCTCGAGGTGGGTTCGATCCAGGACGTCACCCCGCAGGCGCACAACGGCTGCCGCCCGCCGAAGCGTCGCCGCGTCTGACGCGCGTCCGAGCCGCTCGGTCCTTCGGGTCCGAGCGGCTCGACGCCCGCGTGCGGGCATCGACTTCCACAACTCAAAACCTCACCCCACCACATGTCATATAGCGGGCATGTGATCGAAAGGAACACAGAGTGCTTATTGCACAGCGTCCCACACTGACCGAGGAAAAGATCGTCGAGAACCGGAGCCGGTTCATCATCGAGCCTCTGGAGCCCGGCTTCGGTTACACGATCGGCAACGCGCTGCGCCGCAGCCTGCTGTCGTCGATCCCCGGTGCTGCTGTCACCAGCGTTCGCATCGACGGCGTGCTGCACGAGTTCAGCACCATCCCCGGCGTGAAGGAGGATGTCACCGAGATCATCCTCAACATCAAGCAGCTGGTCGTCTCCTCGGAGCGCGACGAGCCCATCACGGCGTACCTGCGCAAGACCGGTGCGGGCGAAGTGACCGCCGCTGACATCTCGGCTCCGGCCGGTGTCGAGGTGCACAACCCCGAGCTCGTCATCGCGACGCTCAACGACACCGCGAAGTTCGAGCTCGAGCTCACCATCGAGCGTGGCCGCGGCTACGTCTCGGCGACGCAGAACCGCAACGAGTACGCCGAGGCCGGTCAGATCCCGATCGACTCGATCTACTCGCCGGTGCTCAAGGTCAGCTACCGCGTCGACGCGACCCGTGCCGGGGAGCGCACCGACTTCGACAAGCTGGTCCTGGACGTCGAGACCAAGTCGGCGATCAGCCCGCGCGACGCCGTCGCTTCGGCTGCCAAGACGCTCACTGAGCTGTTCGGTCTCGCTCGCGAGCTGAACGTCGAGGCTGAGGGCATCGAGATCGGCCCGGCGCCGGTGGAGGCAGTGAACTCCAGCGAGCTGTCGATGCCGATCGAGGACCTCGACCTGTCGGTGCGTTCGTACAACTGCCTGAAGCGTGAGGGCATCAACACCGTTTCGGAGCTCGTCGCCCTGTCGGAGACGCAGCTCATGAACATCCGCAATTTCGGCCAGAAGTCGGTCGACGAGGTGCGCGACAAGCTCATCTCGCTCGGTCTGTCGCTCAAGGATTCGGTGCCCGGTTTCGACGGCGCCCACTTCTACGGCGGCAGCGAAGACGAGTCCTTCTGATACCCGACCTTTCTGACCAGGAGTTAGACGATTATGCCCAAGCCCACTAAGGGTCCCCGCCTCGGAGGCGGCCCCGCACACGAGCGCCTGATGCTTGCCAACCTCGCGGCGGCGCTCTACACCCACAAGTCGATCAAGACGACCGAGACCAAGGCCAAGCGCCTTCGTCCGCTCGCCGAGCGACTGATCACGTTCGCCAAGCGTGGCGACCTGCACGCGCGTCGTCGCGTGCTGTCGGTCATCGGTGACAAGGAAGTCGTGCACATCCTGTTCTCCGAGATCGCGCCGCTCGTCGCCGAGCGTGAGGGTGGCTACACCCGCATCACGAAGGTCGGCAACCGTAAGGGCGACAACGCTCCGATGGCCGTGATCGAGCTCGTTCTCGAGCCCGTCACCCCCAAGAAGAAGGCTGCCGCCAAGGCTGCTCCGAAGGCTGAGAAGCCGGCTGAGGTCGTCGAGGAGGCTCCCGCTGAGGAGGCTCCCGTCGAGGACGCCGCCGCTGAGGACGCCGCCGACGCCGGTGCCGAGTCGCAGGCCGAGGGCGAAGCAGCCGAGGCTGCCGCTGAGGACGCTGTCGAGAAGAAGTCCGAGTAAGGACCTCGCTCATACGAAGAAGCCCGCCACCCTTTCGGGGTGGCGGGCTTCTTCGCATTCGCGGTGATTCCGGTCAGCGGGCGCGCAGATCCTTGCGCAGGATCTTGCCGGAGCTCGACTTCGGGATCACGTCGATGAACTCCACCTGGCGGACCTTCTCGTGCGGTGCGACGTGTGCCGCGACGTGAGCCATCACGGCCTCGGCGTCGAGCTCGGCGCCGGGTTGACGTACGACGAAGGCCTTCGGCACCTCCTGGCCGTCGTCGTCGAACGCGCCGATCACGGCGGCGTCCGCGATCGCGGGATGCTCCAGCAGCACGGCCTCCAGCACGGCCGGAGCCACCTGGTAGCCCTTGTACTTGATGAGCTCCTTGAGCCGGTCGACGATCCGGTAGATGCCGTCGTGGGTGACCGTGGCGACATCACCGGTGTGCAGCCAGCCCTCCGCATCGAGCATCTCGGCCGTAGCATCCGGACGGTTGAGGTAGCCGACCATCACCTGCGGTCCGCGGACCCACAGCTCGCCGGGTTCGCTGGCACCCTCCGCCGGGACGTCCACGTCGGTGCCCGTGTCCGGGTCGACGAGCCGCGCCTCGGTGTTCGGCACGAGCGGGCCGATGCTGGAGCGGTCGATGTCGCCGCGGGTCTCCGAGATGAGGTTCACTGCAGGGCTGGTCTCCGTCATCCCGTACCCCTGCGTGACGATGCATCCCAGGCGATTCGCGACGGCCGTGGCGAGAGCGCCGTCGAGCGGGGCGGCGCCCGAGAAGATGACCTTGACCGCGGAGAGGTCGTACTGGTCGACGATCGGGTGCTTCGCCAGCGCGACCGCGATCGGCGGTGCCACGAACACCCAGGTCGTGCGGTGCTCGGCGATGATGCGGAGGAACTCGGGCAGGTCGAACTTCGGCATGGTGACGAGCCCGGCGCGCTGGCGGAGCGCGAAGTTCAGCAGCACGGTCATGCCGTAGATGTGGAAGAACGGCAGCACGGCGAGCACCCGGTCGTCCGGGCCGACGCCCAGCACCGGCCGGCACTGCGAGACGTTGGCGACGAGGTTGCGGTGGGTGAGCATCACGCCCTTGGGGCGTCCGGTGGTCCCGGACGAGTAGGGGAGCACGGCGAGGTGCGTGGCCGGGTCGAACGACACCTCGGGCGCCGCATGTCCCTCGCCGAGAAGGGCCGGAAGCGACGGGTGACCTTCGGCGCCGTCCAGGACGATGACGTGGTCGGCGGGGATTCCGAGCTTCTCCGCCGCGGCCGCGGCGCCCGGGAGCAGGGGGGAGACCGTCACGAGCCAGGTCGCCCCGGCGTCGGTGAGCTGGTTCGCGATCTCGTCCGCCGTGTAGAGGGAGTTGATCGTGGTGGCGGTCGCGCCCGCGCGGAGGATGCCGTGGAAGACGGTGGCGAAGGCGGGGACGTTCGGGCACAGCACTCCGACCGTCGTGCCCACCCCGACTCCGCGGGCGGCGAGGGCGCCGGCGAACAGCTCGATCTGCCGCACCAGCTGGCGGTAGGTGGTGGTCGCTCCGCTCACGCCGTCGACGAGTGCGACGGCATCGAGCTCCGCCTCATCGAGATCGCTGAACAGGAAGTCGTAGATGGAGACTTCGGGGATCTCCACATCGGGGTAGGTACTGCGAACCATGAGATCTCCTTCGATCCGGGCAGGCCGACGGCGTCGTCGAATGCGATCCAGTGTCGCACAGAACGGCACTGCGTCCCAGGGTCGAAAGCGAAGCGGACGGCTCAGGCCGCCCGGTAGCGCGTGCTCGGGCGACCCTTGGTGGAGTAGTCGAGCGCGCGCGAGGCGCGTCCGGATGCGGCCAGGTGCTCCAGGTAGCGCCGAGCACTGACCCGAGAGATGTCGAGGTCCTCGCCGATCTCGGTCGCCGACGCATCCGTCCGTGCTGCCAGTGCCGTGGACACGCGGTCGAGGGTCTCGGCGCTCAGCCCCTTCGGAAGACCCAGGCGCTTGCGGAACGCGATGATCGCATCCGCGGTCTCCACCCTGCGCACCACATCATGGAGCTCGGTGTGGTCGCGCAGCAGCAGCGTCGCGCCGATGCCCGCGCCGTCGGCGTCGCTGCCCGTGCTGCGCGCCACCAGGACGTGGGATCCGACGATCACCGGACGTCCGGCCGACTCGCCTTCGCGGAGCACCGTCGACAACTCCTCGCCCAGCACGTCGACTGCCGACGCACCGTCGAGGTCCGCGGCATCCCGGTCGAGGAATCGCGCGGCCGCATCGTTGACGAGTGTGATGCGTCCGCCGCCGTCGACCGTGACCACACCCTCGCTGAGGCCGTGCAGAGTCGTCTCCTGGTTCTTCACGAGCGCAGCGATCTGGTGGGGTTCGAGCCGATAGATGCGCCGCCGGATGATCGACGTCACCCAGGCCGATCCGAACACGCCGAGCACCGCCGCGGCCAGCATCGCCGAGATGAGCCAGATGAGGGTCGCGCTGAACTCCTCGCTCAGCTCCGATTCCAGGATGCCCACGGACGCGGTGCCGATGACTTCGCCATCGTCGTCGCGGATCGGCACCTTGACACGCCAGGACGTGCCGAGGGTGCCGGTCTGCGTGCCGACGTACACCGCACCGGAGAGCGGGATCGAGGGATCGGTGGAGACCCGCTCGCCGATGCGCGCGGGATTGGGGTGCGAGTAGCGGATGCCGTCGGCGTTCGCGACGACCACGTAGGCGAGGTCCGACGCCTCGCGGATCACTTCGGCGATGGGCTGGATGGCGGCGGCCGGGTCGGGATCGTCGAACGCGGACTGGACCACCGGGAGCGCGGCGATCGACTGCGCCACCGCCTGCATCCGGTCCTTGTAGGCCTCGCGGAGCGCCTGCTCCTGGAACGCCCCGGCGACGATCCCGGTGGCCAGGGTCACCAGGAACACGATCAGCGCCTGCAGCACGAGCAGCTGCATCCGGAGCGTCATCTTCGAGGCCACCTGCTCATTCTCGCCCCTCCGTGCGGGAGGAGCGAGCGCGGGAGCAGACCGCCTGCGACCAATAGTTCCGTAACTCCGACCAATGGTTTCCGAAGGTTGAGCGCGACGGCGGCGCCTTCCAGTGTGGACCGACAGCATCACGAACGCTCAAGGAGGAGCGCAATGAAGAACGCACGCATCGGAGCACTGGCCGCGCTGGCGGCGGTGGCCGCACTCACCCTCACCTCGTGCGCCGGAGGCGGCGCGACCGAGGGCGGCGACGCCGAAGCCGAGACGGCCGCCGTCACCGACGTCTCGATCGTGGTCCCCGCGGATCCCGGAGGCGGTTGGGACCAGACCGGCCGTGCCCTGTCGCAGGTGCTCACGCAGGACGACATCGTCGCGTCGGCACCCGTGACGAACGTCGGCGGGGCCGGCGGCACGGTCGGCCTGGCGCAGCTCGCGAACGAGAAGGACCCGAACACGCTCATGGTGATGGGGCTCGTCATGGTCGGTGCGGTCGAGACGAACGCCTCGGCGGTCCGGATCGAGGACACGACCCCGATCGCCCGTCTCACGGACGAGCCGCTGGTCGTGGTCGTCCCGGCCGACTCGAAGTACGACACGCTCGAAGACCTCGTGGACGATGTGGTCGACAACGGCCAGGCGGTCACGATCACCGGGGGCTCCGCGGGTGGCGCCGACCACATCCTCGCCGGTCTCATGCTCGAGGAGGCCGGACTCGACGGCGCCGAGATCGCGGAGAAGCTGAACTACACGCCCAACTCCGGTGGTGGCGAGGCCGTTCCGCTGCTGATCGGCGGCAAGGTCTCCGCCGGCATCTCGGGTGTCGGGGAGTTCGCGCAGCACATCGAGAGCGGGGCGCTGCGGGCACTCGCCGTGTCGAGTGAGGAGCCCGTGGAGCAGTTGCCCGACGTGCCGACGATCACCGAGCAGGGCTACGACGTCGTGCTCACGAACTGGCGCGGGGTGATCGCGCCCGGCGGCATCTCCGAGGGGGAGAAGGACGAACTCGTGCGCGTGATCACCGAGCTGCACGAGTCGGGCGCGTGGACGGAGCAGCTGGAGACCAAGGGGTGGACCGACGCGTTCCTGGTGGGCGCGGACTTCGACGAGTTCCTGAGCGGGAACATCGAGGAAGTCACGGCGACGCTGAAGAACATCGGTCTGGTGCAGTGACATGAGCGTCCCCGGCACTCCGGGGATCGAGGAGCAGGGTGTGCGGGTCGGTCGAGACGACCGGCCCGTACACCGGCCGTCCTCCGTCCCCGTCGGCGAACTCGTGTTCGCCGCGATCATGGTCGGTCTCGGCATCTTCGCCGTGGTCGGCATCTTCCTGATCCATGTCCCCGTCGGCATGAAGGCGGGACCGACGGTGTTCCCGATCTTCGTCTCGGTGATCCTGCTCGCGTCGGCGGTCGCTGTGCTGGTCGGTGTCCTGCGAGGCGAGCGCGGCGGCGCCGAGGAGGCGGAGGACGTGGACGCGAGCCTGCCGACCGACTGGGTCACACTCGCCAAGCTCGCCGGCCTCGTGGTCGCGCACCTGCTCCTGATCGAGCCGCTCGGGTGGGCGCCCGCCGCGGCCCTGCTGTTCGGCGGCGTGGCCTGGTCGCTCGCGGCCAAGCGGTGGTGGATGGCCTTCCTGGTGGGCATCGCGATCGCGCTCGTGATCCAGGTCGTCTTCGGCGGCCTGCTCGGACTGTCGCTGCCGTGGGGGCCCGCCCTCGGTTGGCTCGGAAGGATGTTCTGATGGACAGCTGGACCCTGCTGATGGAGGGGTTCGCGACGGCGCTGCAGCCGCAGTATCTCGCGTTCGCCTTCCTCGGCGTCTTCGTCGGCACCGCGGTCGGCGTGCTGCCGGGCATCGGCCCCGCCATGACGGTGGCGCTGCTGCTGCCACTCACGTACACCCTCGACCCGGCCGCCGCCCTGATCACCTTCGCCGGCATCTACTACGGCGGCATGTACGGCGGATCGACCACGAGCATCCTCCTGAACACACCCGGGGAGTCGGCCTCGATCGTGACGGCGATCGAGGGCAGCAAGATGGCCAAGATCGGCCGCGGGGCGGCGGCGCTCGCCACCGCGGCGATCGGATCGTTCATCGCCGGGACGCTCGCGACGCTGGGGCTCACGCTGCTGGCACCGCTGCTCGCGCAGTTCGCGGTGAACCTCGGGCCGGCCGACTACGTCGCGCTCATCGTGATCGCGTTCATCACGGTCGGCGCGCTGATCGGCAGCTCGATCTCGCGCGGCATGCTCTCGCTCGGCGTCGGCCTGTTCCTCGGGTTGGTCGGCACCGACTGGCTCTCCGGACAGCAGCGCTACACGCTCGGGCTCCCGGCGCTGTCCGACGGCGTCGACATCGTCCTGGTGGCGGTGGGACTGTTCGCGGTGGGGGAGACGTTCTACATCGCCGCCCGGTTGCGGCACGGCGGCGTGGATGTGATCCCCGTCACGCGCGGATGGCGCTCCTGGATGACGAAGGCCGACTGGCGCCGGTCGTGGAAGCCGTGGCTGCGGGGCACGGCGATCGGATTCCCCATCGGCACGATCCCCGCGGGTGGGGCCGATGTCGCGACCTTCCTGTCGTACGCGACCGAGCGGAAGCTGTCGAAGCACCGCGACGAGTTCGGCCGCGGAGCGATCGAGGGTGTCGCCGGCCCGGAGTCGGCGAACAATGCCGCGGCCGCCGGCGTGCTGGTGCCGCTGCTCACGCTCGGCCTGCCGACGACCGCGACCGCGGCGATCATCCTCACCGCGTTCCAGTCGTACGGCATCCAGCCAGGGCCGCTGCTGTTCGAGAGCCAGTCGAACCTGGTGTGGGCGCTGATCGCGAGCCTCTACATCGGGAACGTGATCCTGATCGTGCTGAACCTGCCGCTCGTGGGCATGTGGGTGAAGCTGCTGCAGATCCCGCGTCCGTACCTCTACGCCGGCATCCTGCTGTTCGCGGTCTTCGGCGCGTACGCGCTGCACGCCTCGCCGACCGACATCGTGATCCTGCTGGTCGTCGGCATCCTCGGCTACTTCATGCGGAGGTACGGCTACCCGGTGGCGCCGCTCGTGGTCGGCATGATCCTGGGACCGATGGCCGAGGAGCAACTGCGCAAGGCACTGCAGCTGAGCCAGGGCGACCTGAGCACGCTGGTGATGCAGCCGTTCGCCGCAGCGGCCTACGGCGTGCTCGCCCTGCTGATCGTCGGCGGGCTGTGGCTGCGCCGTCGCCAGCGCCGCTACGAGCAGGCGCTCACGGAATCGATCGCGGTGCCGATCAAGGCCGATTCCGAGGTCTGAGTTCGAGAGGGGAGGAGGCCGCGAGTAGGCTGATCCGGTGAATGACGTACAGGCCCCGACACGTGGGCCTCGTGCCTACATCGCGTTCATCGGGATCGGCCTCCTCGCCGGCCTCCTCTCCGGCCTCTTCGGCGTCGGCGGCGGCACGGTCATCGTCCCGCTGCTGGTTCTGCTGCTGCACTTCGACCAGCGTCTCGCGGCCGGCACCTCGCTCGCCGCGATCGTGCCGACGGCCAGTGTCGGCGTCATCTCGTACGCCATGACCGGCTCGGTGGCGTGGATCCCCGCGATCATCCTCGCGGCGGGCGCCGTGGTGGGCGCGCAGATCGGCACGCGTCTGCTGCCGCGCATCTCCCAGACCGCGCTGCGGTGGGGTTTCGTCGGCTTCCTCCTCGTGGTGATCGTCAGCCTCTTCCTGGTGATCCCTTCGCGTGACGCCGCCTTCGAGCTGACCTGGCTCACCGGCATCGCCCTCGTCGGGGTCGGCATCGGCACGGGCATCCTCGCCGGGCTCATCGGTGTCGGCGGCGGCGTGATCGTCGTCCCCGTGCTGATGCTGGCCTTCGGCACGAGCGACCTCGTCGCCAAGGGCACCTCGCTGCTGATGATGATCCCGACGGCCATCTCCGGCACCGTCGGAAACCTCCGCAACCGCAACGTCGACCTGCTCGCGGCGGCGCTCATCGGCGTCTCCGCCTGCACGACGACAGCGCTGGGTGCGTGGTTGGCCACGATCGTCGACCCGACGCTGGGCAACATGCTGTTCGCGGCATACCTCGTCGTGATCGCCGTGCAGATGGCGCTGAAGGCGATCCGGGGGCGCAAGCGCGGCTGAGCCCCGGGGAGCGGCAAGTAGGATCGAGGGGTGGCAGTGAACCAAGATCTCGTCGGCCGGGAGTTCCCGCCGACCGCCCCGTACCTCGTCGGTCGTGAGAAGGTGCGCGAGTTCGCCCGCGCGGTCTTCGCCGATGCCCCGCAGCACACCGACGTCGAAGCGGCTCGCGCCGCCGGCTTCGCGGACGTCGTGGCTCCGCCCACGTTCGCGATGGTCATCCAGGACCTCACGCTGCAGCAGCTGCTGGCGCAGGAGGACTCCGGGATCGTCCTGGCACGCACCATCCACGCCGAGCAGCGCTTCACCTACACGCGTCCGATCGTGGCGGGCGACGAGCTCACCGGCCAACTGCGTGTCACCGGAATCCGGATGATGGGCGGAAACGCCATGATCACGAGCGAGGCCGAGATCGCCGATGCCGCGGGAGCGCACGTGGTGACCGCGACCAGCGTGCTGCTCGTCGGCGCCGAGGAAGAAGGAGCCGCCTGATGGGCTACACCGTCGGAGACGTGCTCGCCGAGCGCACCGTGCACCTCACCCGTGAGTCCCTCGTGCGCTACGCCGGGGCATCCGGAGACTTCAATCCGATCCACTACCGCGATGATGTCGCTGCCTCCGTGGGCCTTCCCGGCGTGCTCGCGCACGGCATGCTCACGATGGGCATCGCCTCGTCGGTCGTCGTCGCAGCCCTCGACCCCGCCGTGCGCATTCTCGACTACGGCGTGCGCTTCACCAAGCCCGTCGTGGTCGACCCGGTCGACGGCGCGGACATCCACGTGGTCGCCACGGTCGGCGCGGTCGACGACGAGGCCGCCCGCATCGACCTGAAGGTCACGTTCGGCGAGACGACCGTGCTCGTCAAGGCGCAGTTGCGCGTCGCCGTCTGATGAGGGCGGTCTGATGCAGGAGATCGATCCCATCCGTCTGGCCGAGCTGACCACGCTGCGCACCGGCGCGGCCCCGGAGCGCATGTTCGACGCGACCACGACCGCGGGGCTGATCGCGGCGCTGCGCGAGACGTGGGAGCGCGGCGACGAGTGGTTCGTCCTCGGTGGCGGATCCAACCTCTTCGTCGGTGATGAGCCGTTCGAGGGCACCGTCATCCGGGTGCACACTGCGGGCATCGAGGAGCTGCCGTCGCCGCATCCCGGGCGCATCCGACTCCGGGCGCAGGCCGGGCACAGCTGGGACGACCTGGTCGCCTATGCGGTCTCGCACGGCTACGCGGGCCTCGAGGCGATGAGCGGCATCCCCGGTACCGTCGGGGCCGCTCCCGTGCAGAACATCGGTGCGTACGGGCAGGAGATCCAGGAGACGCTGGTCGAGGTCGAACTGATCGACGAGTCGACCGGCGAGACCTCCACGGTCCCGGCATCCGAACTCGGACTGGGCTTCCGCACCTCTGTGTTCAAGCATCACCACGGCAGCGTGCCGCAGCGTCGGGCCGTGATCCTCTCCGTGACCGTCGACCTGCTGGTCGCCGGCGAGCGTGTGGTGCGCGGCGAGCAGCTGCGACGAGCGCTGAATCTGACCGACGAGACGCCGGTGCCGCTCGGGTGGGTACGCGAGCGCATCCTCGCCACGCGGGCGTCCAAGGGCATGCTCCTGAACCCGGAGGATCCGGATACCCACGGCGTCGGGTCGTTCTTCCAGAACGCGATCGTCACGGCGGCGGTGGCCCGGGCGCTGCCGCCGGAGTGCCCGCGCTGGCCGGTCGCCCCCGACCTCGATGCGGTGACGGTGATCCCGCTCGCCTCCTACGACGGGCAGGTGCCGCTGTCGAAGCAGGAGGTCGTCTCCGACGTCAAGGTGAGCGCCGCCTGGTTGATCGAGCAGGCCGGCATCCGCAAGGGGTTCAAGCTTCCGCGCTCTCGCGCCTCGGTGTCGACGAAGCATGCGCTGGCGCTGACCAACCGCGGTGGCGCGACGGCGGGCGAGGTCGCCGAGCTGGCGCGGTTCATCCAGAGCCGGGTGCACGCCGAGTTCGGTCTGGTGCTGCAGCCGGAGCCGGTGCTCGTCGGCGTCGATCTGTAGACGTCGGCCTGTAGGACGTCGGCGGTCGCGACTACACTCGCGGCATGAGCGGACTGATCCCGTACCTGCTGTTCCCCGGCAACGCCGCAGAGGCGCTGCGTCACTACCACGCGGTCTTCGGCGGTGAGCTGGAGCTGATGGACTATGCGACCGCGGGGCGACACGACGGGCCGAGCGACGCCGTCGCGCACGGACAGCTGAGCGGGCTCGTCGAGATCGCCGGAGCGGATGCCGGGCCCGATGACGACGCGGTGCAGATGGGCGGCATGTTCCTCTCGCTCCTCGGCACGGCGGACGCATTGACGCTCACGGGCTGGTTCGACATGCTCGCCGCCGATGGACGCGTGATCGACGCGCTGCAGAAGCGCCCGTGGGGCGACTACGACGGCACGCTCGTCGATCGCTACGGCATCCGCTGGCTGATCGGCTTCCATCCCGAAGACTGACATCCCCGGGAACGCCGAAGACCCCTCCCGTCTGGCGACAGGAGGGGTCTTCGGGGTTCAGCTCAGGCGAACAGCCGCTGCAGGCGCTGGACGCCCTCGAGCAGCTGGTCGTCGCCGAGCGCGTACGACATGCGGATGTAGCCGGACGGGCCGAAGGCCTCACCGGGAACGACCGCGACCTCGGCCTGGTCCAGGATGAGGTCGGCGAGCTCGAGCGAGGTGGTGGGCGTCACGCCGCCCCAGGTGCGGCCGAGCAGGCCCTGTACGTCGGGGTACACGTAGAACGCGCCGAGCGGGTTCGGCACCACGAGGCCGTCGATCTTCGACAGCTCCGAGACGATGAGCTGACGACGGCGGTCGAAGGCCTGACGCATCTTCTCGGCCTCGTCCTGCGGTCCGTTCAGCGCGGCGATCGCGGCCTTCTGCGCGACGTTGTTCACGTTGCTGGAGAGGTGCGACTGCAGGTTGCCGGCGATCTTGATGGCGTCGGCCGGACCGACCATCCAGCCCACGCGCCACCCGGTCATGGCGTAGGTCTTCGCGACGCCGTTGACGAGGATCGTCTGGCCGGCGACCTCGGGCACGGCCTGAACGATCGAGGTCGCCTTGACACCCTCGTACGTGAGGTTCTGGTAGATCTCGTCGCTGATGATCCAGATGCCGTGCTCCAGTGCCCATTCGCCGATGGCACGGGTCTCGTCGGCGGTGTACACGGAGCCGGTGGGGTTCGACGGCGAGACGAACACGAGCGCGGTGGTGCGCGGGGTGCGGGCGGCTTCGAGCTGCTCGACCGTGACCTTGTAGTCCTGGTCGGCGCCGGCGAAGACCTCGACGGGAGTGCCGTCGGCGAGACGGATCGCCTCAGGGTAGGTGGTCCAGTACGGCGCGGGCAGCAGCACCTCGTCGCCCGGGTTCACCACGGCCTGGAACGCCTGGTACACGGACTGCTTGCCGCCGTTGGTGACGATGACCTGGCTCGGAGAGACCTCGAGCCCGGAGTCGCGGAGCGTCTTCGCGGCGATCGCCTCACGCAGGGCCGGAAGACCGGGGGCGGGCGTGTAGCGGTAGCTCGCCGGGTCGGCCAGGGCGACGGCGGCGGCATCCACGATGAACTGCGGTGTCGCGAAGTCGGGCTCGCCGGCGGCGTAGGAGATGACGTCCTTACCTTCGGCCTTGAGGGCCTTGGCCTTGGCGTCGACCTTGAGGGTCGCGGACTCGGCGATGGCGGACAGCTTGCGGGAGAGAGGAGCGCGTTCGGTCACGACTACGAGCGTACTCGGGTCGTCGCACGCGCCGCGTGGCGAGTCGTCATGAAGAACCTGTGTTCTTTCGCCTCTGCCGAAGTCGGTGGTGGGACGGTCGGGAGCCGACTCGGTCTCCCTGCGCGCAGCCCCCCGGCGCAGGGAGACCGAGAGTTCAGCTCGCGACGAGACCGTGCGCCTGCGCGACGGCGTCGAGGGTGATCCGTCCGCCCTGCACGTTGAGCCCCTTCGCGAGGGAGGCGTCGTCGGCGGCCGCACGCTCCCAGCCCTTCCCGGCGATCGCCGAGACGTAGGGGAGGGTGGCGTTGGTGAGCGCGCGGGTCGCGGTCTCCGGGACCGCGCCGGGCATGTTCGCGACGCAGTAGTAGATCGAGTCGTGCACCTCGAACGTCGGGTCGTCGTGCGTGGTGGGTCGCGATCCCTCGAAGCATCCGCCCTGGTCGATCGCGATGTCGACCAGCACCGAGCCGGGCTTCATCGTGGCGACCATGTCGTCGGTGACGAGCTTGGGTGCGGCGGCGCCGGGGATCAGGACCGAGCCGATGACGAGGTCGGCCGTGGCGAGCTCCTCGGCGATGCCGTAGCGGCTCGATGCGCGGGTCTCCAGGGCGCCGCCGTACCGGTGCTCGAGCTCTCGCAGCCGGGGCAGCGAGACATCGACGACCGTCACCTTCGAGCCGAGGCCCAGCGCGTTCGCCGCCGCGTGCTCTCCGGCGACACCGCCGCCGATCACGACGGTCTTGGCGCGGGGCGTGCCGGCGATGCCGCCGAGCAGCATGCCGCGGCCGCCCTGCGAGCGCAGCAGCGAGTACGAACCCATGGTGACCGAGAGTCGTCCGGCGATTTCGCTCATCGGGACGAGCAGCGGCAGCGAGCGGTCGGGCAGCTGCACGGTCTCGTAGGCGACGGCAGTGGTGCCGGCATCGACGAGCGCGGTGGTGAGCGGGCGGTCGGCGGCGAGGTGCAGGTATGCGAAGAGCGTGAGGTCGGGACGCAGGAAACCATACTCCTGGGCGATCGGCTCCTTGACCTTGATCACCATGTCGGCCGCGCCCCACGCGTCCGCGGCGGTCGGGACGATCTCCGCACCGGCGGCGCGGTAGGCGTCGTCTGTGATGCGCGATCCGAGGCCTGCGCCGGACTGCACGAGCACGCGATGGCCCTCGCGGACGAGACGGTCGGCGCCTGCCGGGGTGAGGGCGACGCGGTTCTCGTTGTTCTTGACCTCGGTCGGAACGCCGATCTTCATTGATCCTCCAGGGATGGTTGGGTGGTTCGGCACCAAGAATCGCAGAAACATCGAGGAAACAACAGAATCAATGAAGATGATTCGATGAAGGCGGAGATCCTGAATAATGCTTCGTATGGAGACGAATTCTGACGCCCCCGAGCCGAACACTGTTCGGGCCCCTGCGCTCGACGAGATCGATGCCAGGATCGTGCGCCTGCTGACCGCGGACGGCCGCATGACCAACGCCGAGCTCGCCGGCCGCCTCGGAGTCGCCCCATCGACCGCCCACACCCGCCTGCGCGCGCTGATCGACCGCGGGGTCATCACCGGATTCCATGCCAGCGTGGACGAGCGGATGCTGGGTGCCGGACTGCAGGCGATCATCGGGGTCACCCTGCGGCCGAGCGGGCGACGGGAGAGCATCGTCGAGTTCGCCGAGCGCGTGCGGGTGCTGCCGCAGGTGATCCAGCTGTTCTTCCTCGGCGGCGACGACGACTTCCTGCTGCACATCGCTGTCGCCGACTCCTCGGAGATGCGGGAGTTCGTGCTGGAGCACCTCTCGGCGCAGAGCAGCGTGGCCTCCACCCGCACGAGCATCGTGTTCGACTACCACCGCAACTCCGTCGCGGCGTCGTTCCACTGAACCGCCGCATTCCCGCGGCCCGGAGTCAGGCGCCGTAGGAAGCGGGCAGCGCGCAGTAGTCGGCGAATCGCCGCGTGGGGTGTGTGGGGTCGGTCAGATCGACGATCGCGGCGGCGATCGTGTGCGGCGGCTCGTCGCCGGCGAGCTGCCACACCGCGAAGTTCCACATGCCCCGGGTGCCCTCCGCGAGCAGGGCTGCCGGACCGGAGATGATCAGGATGTCGTCGCCCTTCGGGGCGTTACGGAAGGCGGTCACGGTGGCGCGCACCGCCTTCTCTCCACCGTCGTCCGAATGCTCGATCTCGGTCTGCTGTCCCGCCGCGACGAGGGCGGCGGACACCCCATCCGCAGCGAGGCGCGAGCGCTCGGCATCGGCCCCGGCGACCGCGAGCAGTCGTCGACCGCGCGGGTAGAGATGCAGGAACTCGGAGGCGATGTCCGCCCAGACGTCGGTCATGACTCCAGGCTACGCCCGGGGGAGCGGACCGGCTCCGGACGCGGAAGAGCCCCCGAGTGCGGCATCCGCGACTCGGGGGCCCTTCCGTGCGCTCAGTCCTCTTCGATCAGGAACCGGCTGTACGCGCCCAACGTCAGGAACGTCGGGAACTCCTCCTGCAGGGCGACTTCGCGGAAGATCTCCGCCGCGTCGTCGAACCGGTCGCCGTGACTGCGCGTCGCCTGGGCGAGCACCTGCGCGATCAGACCCTCGATGTACTCGACCGTGATCGGGGTGCCCTCCTGCGTGGTGCGGTCCTGGTGGATCCACTGCCACACCTGCGAGCGGCTGATCTCCGCCGTCGCGGCATCCTCCATCAGGTTGTCGATCGCCACGGCGCCGAGGCCACGCAGCCAGGCCTCCAGGTAGCGGATGGCGACCGACACGTTGTCGCGCACGCCCTGCGCCGTGATCGGGCGTCCGATGTGCAGGTCGAGCAGGTCGCGGGCCTCCACATGCACGTCCGGGCGCTGCCGGTCGACCTGATTCGGACGGTCGCCGAGCACCGCGTCGAACTCCGCCTGAGCCGTAGGGATCAGATCGGGGTGGGCCACCCACGTGCCGTCGAAGCCGTCGCCGGCCTCGCGCTTCTTGTCGGCGGCGACCTTCTCGATCGCCCGGGCCGTGGCCTCCGGGTCGCGGCGGTTCGGGATCGACGCACTCATGCCGCCGATCGCGAAGGCACCCCGCTTGTGGCAGGTCTGCACCAGCAGCTCGGTGTACGCCCGCATGAACGGCACGGTCATCGTGACCTCGCTGCGGTCGGGGAGCACGAAGCGCGCGCCGCGGCCACGGTAGTTCTTGATGATCGAGAAGATGTAGTCCCAGCGGCCGGCGTTCAGGCCCGCGCAGTGGTCGCGCAGCTCGTACAGGATCTCGTCCATCTCGAACGCCGCGGGCAGCGTCTCGATCAGCACGGTCGCGCGGATGGTGCCGTGCGGGATCCCGATGTACTCCTCGCTGAACGAGAACACGTCGTCCCAGAGCTTCGCCTCTTCGCTGGACTCCAGCTTGGCGATGTAGAAGTACGGCCCGCGCCCGCTGTCGATCAGCGCCTGCGCGTTGTGCAGGAAGTAGAGGCCGAAGTCGACGAGGGAGCCGGATGCCGACGTGCGCCGGCCCGCGCGATCGATGAACCCGATGTGCTTCTCGGGCAGGTGCCAGCCGCGCGGACGCATCACGATCGTGGGCGTGCGCTCCGCGGTGACGCGGTACTCCTTGCCCTCGGGGGAGGTGAACGACAGCTCTCCGCGGATCGCATCGCGCAGCGACAGCTGCCCCTCGATCACGTTCTTCCAGGTGGGGCTCGTGGCGTCCTCCTGGTCGGCGAGCCAGACCCGCGCCCCCGAGTTCAGGGCGTTGATGGTCATCTTCGGGTCGGTGGGTCCGGTGATCTCCACGCGACGGTCCTCGAGGCCGGGCCCGGCGCCCGCCACCCGCCAGTCGGCGTCCTCGCGGATGTGCGCGGTGTCCTCGCGGAAGCGCGGGTCGTGTCCGTTGCCGATCTCGAAGCGTCGGCGCATCCGGTCGGCGAGCCGGTCGTGACGGCGGGAGGCGAAGCGGTGGTGCAACTCGGTGAGGAACGCCAGCGCCGCCGGGGTGAGGATCTCCTCGTAGCGGTCGCGGAGCGGGCCGGTGACCTCGATCGCGGGGCCCTGCTGGGTGGTCTGGATCGGAGCTGTGGTCGGGGGAGCGGTGGGAGTGGTCATGATGTGTCCTTTGAGTCGTGTCGAGTACTGCGACGAATGCGTCGAGCACTGCGGCGAAGAGGGGCCACGCGCCCGGAGGCTCCGCGCGGCGCGTCAGCGCCGGGTGGAGGGGGCGTGGGGATCAGTGGAACTGCGCGGCTTCGGTGGAGCCGGCGAGGGCGAGCGTCGCGCTGTCGGGGTTGAGCGCCGTGGAGATGACGTCGAAGTAGCCGGTACCCGCCTCGCGCTGGTGCTTGGTGGCGGTGTATCCGTCGGCTTCGGCGGCGAACTCGGCTTCCTGCAGCTCGACGTACGCGCTCATGGCGCGATCGGCGTAGCCGCGGGCGAGGTCGAACATCGAGTAGTTCAGGGCGTGGAATCCGGCCAGCGTGATGAACTGGAACTTGTAGCCCAGGTCTGCCAGCTCCTGCTGGAACGTCGCGATCTCGGCGTCGGACAGGTGGCGCTTCCAGTTGAAGCTCGGAGAGCAGTTGTAGGCCAGGAGCTTACCGGGGAACTGCGCGTGGATGGCGGCGGCGAACTCGCGGGCGAGCTCGATGTCGGGCTCGCCGGTCTCGACCCAGATCAGGTCGGCGTACGGGGCGAAGGCGAGTCCGCGGCTGATGACCGACTCGATGCCGGGGCGGATCCGGTAGAACCCCTCGGTGGTGCGCTCGCCGGTGGTGAACTGCTGGTCGCGCTCGTCGACGTCGCTGGTGAGCAGGTCGGCGGCGAGGGCGTCGGTGCGGGCGATGATGACGGTCGGAACGCCGGCGACGTCAGCAGCGAGACGTGCCGCGTTCAGCGTGCGGATGTGCTGCTGGGTGGGCACGAGCACCTTGCCGCCGAGGTGGCCGCACTTCTTCTCGCTGGCCAGCTGGTCCTCCCAGTGGATGCCGGCGGCACCGGACTGGATGAGCGACTGCGCGAGCTCGTAGGCGTTCAGCGGTCCGCCGAAGCCGGCCTCGGCGTCGGCGACGATCGGCGCCAGCCAGTCCTGGGTGATGTCGCCCTCGGCATGCTCGAGCTGGTCCTGGCGGATCAGCGCGTTGTTGATACGACGCACGACCGCCGGCACCGAGTTCGCGGGGTACAGCGACTGGTCGGGGTACGTCTGTCCGGCGAGGTTGCCGTCGGCCGCGACCTGCCAGCCGGAGAGGTAGATCGCCTTGAGGCCTGCGCGCACCTGCTGCACGGCCTGACCTCCGGTGTAGGCGCCGAGCGCCCGGACGTAGTCCTCGGTGTGCAGCAGGTTCCAGAGGTTCTCGGCCCCGCGGTGGGCGAGGGTGGACTCCTCGCGGACCGAGCCGCGGATGCGGATGACGTCTTCGGCCGAGTAGGTGCGCTCGACGCCGTCCCAGCGGGGGTCGGTGTCCCAGATCTCCTGGAGCTCGGCGGCCGTCTGAACCTGGTCTCCGGCTCGCAGACCAGCGGGGCGGGGTGTCGGGGTGTGAGCGGTGTTCGTCATGGTGTCTCCTCGGTGGATCCGGCGGCTGTGCCGGTGTGGCGTGGTTCCACTGTGAGTGAATTTCAGGGAGTGTGCCGGAGGATTTCAGAGAGAAGATCAACGGAAATTCTGTTTCTGTGACAGAATCGCGGCCATGAGCAGCATCGACGCCGCAGAAGAGACCGACGCCCTCACGATCGGGAGACGCATCCGGCAGCTCCGCACCGCGAAGGGCATGACGCTCGACGACCTCGCCTCGGCGGTCGATCGGGCGCCGAGTCAGATGTCGATGATCGAGACCGGCAAGCGTGAGCCGAAGCTCACGCAGCTGCAGGCGATCGCCCGGGCGCTGGGCGTGACGATCGACGCGCTGCTGGAGGGCGAGCCGCTCGATGAGCGCAGTGCGGTGGAGATCGCCCTGGAGCGGGCGATGAAGGGGCAGACGTTCCAGGCCCTGGGCATCGAGCCGTTCCGCATCGCGAAGTCTCTGCCCACAGATGCCCTCAAGGCGCTGCTGGCGCTGCACGGCGAGATCGACCGCCTCAAGGACGAACGCGCCGCGACGCCGGAGGAGGCCCGCCGCGCCAACGTCGAGCTGCGGCACCTGATGCGACGGCAGGACAACCACTTCGCCGACCTCGAGACGAAGGCTGCGGAGATCCTGGCGGCGGTCGGACACCCCGGAGGACCGCTGACACAGCGCACCGCGTCCGAGATCGCCGCGTATCTGGGGTTCACCCTGCACTACGCCCCTGACCTGCCGCAGACCACGCGCAGCGTCGCCGACCTTGCGAACGGCCGGCTCTACCTGTCGAGCAGGGTGCCGGCCAAGGGCGACGCCCGCACCGCCGTGCTGCAGGCGCTGTCGAGCCGCATCCTCGGGCACTCCGAGCCGCGCAGCTATGCCGAGTTCCTGCGCCAGCGCGTCGAGACGAACTACCTCACCGGAGCGCTCCTCATTCCGGAAGCACACGTGGTGCCGGCGTTGAAGGACGCGAAGCAGCGGCGATCGATCTCGATCGAGGATCTGCGCGACGCGTACTCCGTGTCGTACGAGACGGCCGCGCATCGCTTCACCAACCTCGCGACCCGCCACCTCGACATCCCGGTGCACTTCCTGAAGGTGCACGAGTCGGGCACGATCACCAAGGCCTATGAAAACGACGACGTGAACTTCCCGACCGATCGGCTCGGCTCGATCGAGGGGCAGATGTGCTGCCGCAAGTGGACCTCGCGGGTGGTGTTCGACGAGGACGACCGTTTCAACCCGTATTACCAGTACACCGACACCGGCAACGGGACGTACTGGTGCACGGCCAGGGTGGAGTCGTCGAGCGAGGGGCTGCACTCGGTGAGCGTGGGTGTGCGCTTCGACGACACGAAGTGGTTCGTGGGGCGCGACACCCCTCATCGCGGCGTCTCGAAGCACTCGGTCGAGGCGTGCTGCCGCCGCGCCCCCGCGGATCTCGAGGAGCGGTGGCGGGAGAATTCCTGGCCGAACGTGAAGACCCCGCGCACGCTGCTCGCGACCCTGCCGACCGGGGCGTTCCCCGGCGTCGACACCACCGACGTGTACGAGTTCCTGGAGGCACACGCCCCGCACTGAGCATCGGAGGGTCCCGCACGTTTCGTCAAAACTTAGTTTGATCTTGCTTAGTCAATCTTGACTATGTTACTTTCAACGAGCCATCAACGACGAACGGCCGAGAAGGGACCCTCATGGCTACTTCCACTGCGGAAACCCGATTCCGCATCACTGCCACCCTGACGTGCGTTCTCGCCGCCACGCTGACGCTCGGAGCATGCTCCGCGCAGACGCCAGGCGGCGATACCGCCCCCACGAGTGCAGGCGAATCCGACGCCTGCAAGCGGAATCAGGATGCCGGCACCATCACCTACATCTCCGGCTACGGCTACTCCGCCAGCGCCGGGCAGCTCGACGTGTTCCTCGCCGAGGAGCTGGGCTATTTCGACGACCTCTGCCTCGACGTTGAGATCAACGCCTCCGGGGCGAACGGGCAGCAGCTCGTCGCCTCCGGTCAGGCGCAGTTCACCGCGCTCGGCTCGGCGTCCGACGTGATGCTCGCCGCCGCGAACAGCAAGAACCTCACGGCGGTCGCCACCTACGGCACCACCCCGCCGTTCTCGATCTTCGGCAACGAGAAGCTCGAGAGCCTCAAGGATCTCGAGGGCGGATCGCTCGGGTACTTCATCAACCTGACCCCGATCGCCTCGGCCATGCTCGACGAAGCCGGCGTCGACGTCTCGAAGGTCGAGATGGTCAAGATGACCAACTACGACCCGACCGTCGTCGTGCGCGACCAGGTCGACGCCATCGTCGGCTACGCCTCCAACCAGCCGCAGTCGCTCAAGGCGCAGGGCCTGCCGTTCAGCGAGTTCCTCCCCGCCGACCTCGGCGTCGAGGGCACGTACAACGTGATGGAGGTCAACTCCCGCTTCCTCGCCGAGCACCGCGAGGTCGCCGCCGACTTCATGCGGGCGAGCCTCAAGGCACTGCAGTACTGCCTGGACGAGTCGGACGCCTGCATCGACAAGCTCGCGAAGCTCGCCGAGGACAACAACCAGGGCGCCGCGTTCCCGCGCGACCAGCTGGCACGCACGTGGGAGGTCGAATCCGCCTGGGTGCGCGAGAGCGCCGGCGGCAACCCCGGCGTGCAGAACGAGGCCATGTGGGAGCCCGAGTACGCGCTTGTGAAGAAGTACGGCGACGTCAAGGAACTCCCCGCGATCTCCGACATGATGGACGCCGACCTCGTCGCCGACCTGTACGACGGCGACACCCTGACCTGGCCGGCGAAGTGATGGCCGTCGCACAGGGAGCCGGTGTCGAGGTCAAGGGCGTCTCGAAGGCGTTCGGTGCAGACGGCGCCAAGGTCACGGTGCTCGACGACATCAACCTCACGATCGGCATGGGCGAGTTCGTGTCGGTGATCGGGCCCAGCGGCTGTGGCAAGTCGACGCTGCTCAAGGTCGTCGCCGGTCTCATCGACGCCGACTCCGGCAGCGTCACGATCGACGGTGAGAGCGTCACGGCGGCCTGGCGGGACAAGAAGATCGGTCTCGTACCGCAGTCGCCCGCACTGCTGCCGTGGAAGACCGTGCGCGAGAACGTCGAGCTGCCGGTGCGCATCAACCGTGGAGCGAACGGTGATCGCGCACTCCGCGACCCCGACGAGCTGCTGTCGACGTTCGGTCTCGGCCATGCCCTCAAGAAGTACCCGGGGCAGCTGTCGGGCGGCATGCAGCAGCGTGCCGCGATCGCCAGGGCGTTCGTGTTCGACCCTGCCATCATGCTGATGGACGAGCCGTTCTCGGCACTCGACGAGATGAACCGCGACCTGCAGCGGATCGCTCTGCTGGAGTTCTGGCAGTCGAACCGCAAGGCCGTCATGTTCGTCACGCACTCGGTGCCGGAGGCGATCATGCTCTCCGACCGCATCGTGGTGATGGCCGCCCACCCTGGACGCATCGCCGAGGTGATCGACGTGAACCTGCCGCGGCCGCGCACCGAGGAGGCATACGCGACGGACGAGTTCCGCGAACTGGAAGCAGTCGTGCGCGGTGCGCTGCGCGCGCAGACGGAGAAGGCCCATGTCTGAGCTGACCATGAGAGACACCACCGCCACCCTCGCCACCGCCCGCTTGAAGGCACAGCCGCGGCGTGGCACCCCGGCGTGGCTGCGCTGGGGCGCGTGGGGTCCGACCCTCATCACGTTCGTGATCGCCGCGCTGCTCTGGCAGATCGTGGCCTGGACCAACCCGTACGTGCTCCCCACGCTGGAGGCGATCGGTGCGAGCCTCGTCGACGACGCCGGCATGTACTGGTCGAACTTCCTCGTCACCCTGCTGGAGGTCGTGGTCGGCGCATCCGCCGGCATCCTCGCCGGATTCCTGCTGGCCGTGATCATGGCCGAGTTCCAGATCATCGAACGGGCCGTCATGCCGCTCGTGATCATCGTCATGGTCACCCCGATCGTCGCGATCGCCCCGGCGCTGGTGGTCGCATTCGGCTTCGGCATGGTGCCGAAGTTCATCGTGACCGGGCTGGTGGTGTTCTTCCCGATGCTCGTGAACTCGCTGGCGGGTCTGCGCGACGTCGACCAGAAGGCGATGGACGTGTTCAAGACCCTGCACGCCTCGCGGTGGGAGATCTTCCGCGAGCTGCGCTTCCCGGGGAGCATGCCATACGTGTTCGCGGGTCTCCGCATCGCCCTGCCCCTCGCGGTGGTCGGTGCCGCGGTCGCCGAGTTCGTCGCCGCCGGACAGCAGGCCGGTCTCGGCTCGCTCGTCACCACCTCCGCCGCGCAGGCGAACCTGCCCGTCACCTGGGCCAGCATCGCCCTGCTGTGCCTCCTCGGCGTGCTCCTGATCATCGTCCTCGCCCTGGTGCGCAAGCGCGTGCTCTGGTGGAGCGACGGCGAGGTCACCGCCAAGGGCTGACGCGGCATCCGGATCCCGGGGCGGCGCCCCCCCAGCCGCCCCGGGGTTCCTCCGGCGTGCCCGGAAACACCCCAGATCGACCAGAACCACCCACAAGGAAGGCACCCGCACATGACCGATCAGACCTCCGTGAAGCCGCTGCGCCTCGGCCTCTTCGAGAACGCCCAGGCGAACGACTCCGGCACCGCGACGTGGCGTCACCCCGACAACGGGCGCTACCTCTTCGACCGGTTGGACTACTGGCGCGACACCGCCCGCATGGTCGAGGACGCCGGGTTCGACTTCCTGTTCCTCGCGGACGCCTGGGGCTGGGCCGACGTCGCGGGAGAGCGCCCCGACATCTGCTCCGTCGAAGGCCTCGATCTGCCGCGCCTGGACCCGGCGATCATCCTCGCCGCCCTCATCCCCGAGACGAGCCGACTGGGTCTGGTCGCGACCGGATCGACGCTGCTCGAGCCGCCCTACTCGTTCGCGCGGCGCATGGCGACCCTCGACATCCTCTCCGGCGGCCGCATCGGTTGGAACGTCGTCACCACCGGCACGGCCGACACCGCCGTCCAGGGCTTCGGAGTGCCGATGGTCGGACACGACGAGCGGTACCTCATGGCCGACGACTTCATGCAGGTCGTCTACAAGCTGTGGGAGCAGGCCTGGGAGGAGGGCGCCCTCGAACGCGACAAGTCCGGCCGCTTCGCCGACCCTTCCAAGGTGCACCGCATCGCCCACGACGGGCCGTACTTCCGCTCGCACGGCTACGGCAACACGCAGCGCTCGCCGCAGGGCACTCCGGTGCTGTTCCAGGCGGGGGCGTCGCCGGCCGGCCGTGAGTTCGGCGGCAAGCACGGCGAGGCGATCTTCGTCGGCAGCGGCTCGGTCGAGCAGCTCCGCGGCCACTCGACCGCGATCCGCGAGGAGGCAGTGAAGAACGGCCGCGGTGCCGACGAGGTCAAGATCATGTCGGCGTTCGCCGCGATCGTGGGGAGCACGGAGGAGGAGGCGCGGCGCAAGTACGCCGAGGTCGCCGACGCGCAGAACCCCGACGTCACGGTCGCGTCCTACGCCTGGTTCACCGGCCTCGACCTCTCCGCGTACGCGCCGAGCACGCCGATGTCCGAGCTGAGCACCGAGCTGTCGCAGACCCAGGTCGCTCGCTTCGCCGACAAGACCGTCGGCGACGTGCTGGGCGACTGGCACGCGCACGGCGTCGGCGCCCGCCCGATCGTGGGTACTCCCGAGCAGGTGGCGGACCGGATGATCGAGCTCGCCGACGGTGCCGATCTCGACGGATTCCTGTTCGCCCCCGTCATCCCGCCTGCATCGACCGCGGACTTCATCGAGCACGTGCTGCCGATCCTCAAGGAGCGCGGTGCGATCGTCGAGCCGTCGAGCGAGCCGCAGTCGCTGCGCGAGCGCCTGCTCGGCACGCCGACCCCGGCGCTGGCCGATTCGCACGCGGGGGCGCAGTACCGGCGGACGATGTCGCGTGTCTGACACCCTCGCCGGTGTCGCCGTGGTGGGGAGCGCGAACCTCGACCTGGTGGTCGAGGTCTCGCGCCCCCCGCTCGTCGGTGAGACGCTGCTGGGCCGTTCCGGCGGGCGCTTCGCCGGAGGCAAGGGGTTGAATCAGGCTGTGGCCTCCGCGCGCAGTGGCGCCCCCACGCGGTTCTGCGCCGTGGTGGGCGAGGATGAGGCGGCCGAGGTGTTGGCCGAGACGCTGGCGGATGCCGGCGTCGTGGCCGCGTTGTGCCGCAGCGCTGCGACCCCGACGGGAGTGGCGTACGTGCTCGCCCTCGACGGCGGGGACAACAGCATCATCGTCGCCGCGGGTGCGAACGCCGAGCTGTCCTCGGAGGATGCGGTCGCCGGTGTCGAGGGTGCCGCGGTCGTGCTCGCGCAGTTGGAGGTGCCGGCGGCGAGCGTGGCGGCCGCATTGCGTGCGGCCCGGATCGCCGGAGCATGCACGATCCTCAACGCCGCCCCGGCGCAGCAGGCGGCGATCGGGATGCTCGCGGATGTCGATGTGCTCGTGGTGAACGAGACGGAGTGCGTCGAACTGGGCGGCGTCGAGCGGCTGCATGCGGCGGGTGCCGAGGTCGTGGTGCTCACGCAGGGCGCCGGGGGAGTGACGCTGCATCGCGCGGGGCAGGACCCCGTGCACGTCGCGGCGTTCCCGATCGATCCCGTGGACACCACCGGTGCGGGAGATGCCTTCTGCGGGGCGCTGGCCGCTTCGATCGCTCAGGGCGCGGACATGGAGGCCGCGCTGGTGCGCGCGTGTGCGGCAGGAGCCGTGGTCGCCCAGCAGCTCGGTGCGACGACGCCGCAGCTCTCGCCCGCGTCGATCGCGGCGCTGGTCTCCTCGCGCTGACGCGCTCCGCGGGGTTTCACTCCGCGGGGGCGGCGTCCTCGGTCGCGGTGCCCTCGTCTGCGGTCTCACCCGCGAAGGTGTACTCGCCGGCGCGCAGCCGCTCCAGCAGGTCGAGCAGCCACTGCTTCTCGGCCGTGAGACGGGCGGTGGAGAGGTCGAAGATCTCCCGCACGTACTTCGGGGTGGTCTCGGAGCGCAGAGTGTCCTGCACGTCGAAGCCGTTCTGCGTGATGATGGCGTCGCTCTTGATGAGGCGGTGCTCGAGGCCGGCGATGACCTCCTGGCGGCTGAGCACGAACATGAACGAGGCCACGGTCATGATGGCCTGCGTGTCGAAGGCGGCGACGTTCCAGAGGTTCTCGCGCAGCATCCGCTGCAGCTCCACTTCGCCGGCCGGCGTGATGCGGTAGGTGGTGCGGGCGGGGCGCTTGCCTTCGGCCTCGGTGCCGCTCTCGGCGATGTATCCGTCGACCTCGAGGGCGCGCAGCGCGTTGTAGATCGAGCCGGGCTGGATGTGCGCCCACTCGTCGACGTGCCAGGTCATCAGCTCGCGGCGGAGGAAGTAGCCGTGCACGGGCTGGAACTGCTTGACGGCGCCGAGGACGACGAGGCGGGTGGTCGACATGCCCCTCATGCTAACGGCTGGTGTCGCAGATTCCGGTTGTTTGCATGATCAAAATTGCCTATTATCAAAACTAGTCAAAGTTGACTAACGAAAGGAAGCCGAAATGACGACTGCCGTGACCGACGCCCTGCCGCGCGACCTGGCCCTGCGCCGGGCGTTCTCGGTGTACCCGACCGGCGTTGTCGCCCTCGCCGCGCACGTCGATGACCGTGCCGTCGGGATGGCGGTCAACTCCTTCACGTCGATCTCGCTGGAGCCCGCCCTCGTCGCCATCAGCGCCGCACGCACCTCCAAGACCTGGCCCGTGCTCCGCATGGTTCCCGAACTGGGGATGAGCGTGCTCGCCGCGCATCACGAGCCGCTCAGCCGCTCGCTCTCGGCGCGGGAGGGCGACCGCTTCGGCGGACACGACTGGCAGCGCACCGAGGGGGGAGCCGTGCTGATCTCGGACGCCGCGCTCTGGCTCACCTGCCGCCTGCACAGCACCTTCGACGGCGGGGATCACGAGATCGCGCTGTACGAGATCGCCGACGTCACCCTGTTCGACGATGTGGAGCCGCTCGTCTTCCACCAGAGCCGGTACCGCTCGATCGCCGCTCCCGAGAGCGCGTGAGCGCGCCGCTCGGGACGATCGCAGGGCTGGTCGTCCCGGGTGACGGCCGCGGACGCGTGCTCGGCTTCCCCACCGCGAACCTGGAGCTGGAGCGCGGCGAGCCGCCCGCCGACGGCATCTACGCAGCCTGGGTGCGGATCGACGATGATCCGCACCGGTGGGCGGCGAGCGTCAGCGTGGGGACCAATCCCACCTTCGCCGGCGACCGCGAGCGCCGCGTCGAGGTGCACCTGCACGACGTCGACATCGATCTGTACGGACGGCGGCTCGCGGTGGCTCTCGTCGCCCGCCTGCGTCCGACCCTGCGTTTCGATGGGGTGGATGCGCTGATCGCGCAGACGGCCGACGACGTCGCCCGCTGTCGGACTCTGCTCGCGCACTGAGTCGGGCAGGCTGCCCGAGTGCACGGCTTCGCATCGACTGCACGGCCTTGTCGCGCGGTGAGCCCGTGCACTCGACAGCATCCCGCGCACTCGGCGGGGAGTGGGGAGGGGTGCTCAGTCGCGCGCGGTCTGCAGCACCGTCCACAGCTCGGCGCGGGCGGGGAACGTGGAGAGGTCGACGTCGAGCAACGCCCCGGCCTGGGCGATGCGGGAGCGCAGCGTGTGCCGGTGCACGCCCAGCGCGGCGGCCGCGGACTCGGCCTTCGCGTCGTGCTCCAGCCAGGTGCGCAGCGAGTGCTCCAGGTCGGATCCGGTGCGGGCGTCGTGCTCGCGCACCGGGGCGAGACGCGACTCGGCGACGAGGCGGGCCTCGTCGGTCGCGAGCGCGGTGAGGATGCTCGACCCCACGGTGTCGGCATAGCGAGCGACCCCGTGCGTGCCCTGCTGGCGCAGCGCCGTGAGAGCCTGGGCGTGCGCGCGGGCGAACGAGCCGTAGGCCTCCGGCTCGGAGACGCCGATGCGGATGCCGAAGCGGGCGGCCACCTGTTCCAGCAGGGTGTCGTCGCTCGCCGAGATGCACATCGTGACCCCATCCTCCGACTCGGCCAGGAACACCGCGGTGCCGTGATCGGCGCGACGCCGATCCCACCACTCCGTCAGTGGGCCGGCCGGAGCGTCTGCCGCGACCGCCACGACCACCGGTGCCGGGGGCAGACTCCCCAGCACTCGTCGGGCGAGGCCCGGCTCGTCCGCGAGCAGCGAGCCGAGGAGCTGGGCGTGCAGCCGCCGCCGGCTCCGCGCCAACTGCTCGCTCTGCTCCAGAGCGAGCCCGGCCATCGCGATCACCGAGGTCACGACCGCACGCGCCTCCGGGTCGAGGGCGTCGATGGCCAGGGCGATCACGCCGCGCAGATGACCGCCGCGGCCGACCGTGAACAACATGAAGGTGCGATCGTCGAGCGTCAGCGACTGCCCCGCTTCCAGACCGCGGGTGAGCACGTCGACGACGCGCTCACCGAGGGCGTCGCGCATCCGTGTGCCCAGCCCGTCGCGCGGATGCGAGACGACCAGGGCGCCCGCGGCGTCGAACATCCCCGCCCACACGTCCAGGCGCCGTCCGAGCTCGGCGATGGTCGCGTCGAGACCGCTCGGGCGGAGCGCGGCGAGAGCGAGGGCACGCTGCGTGTCCAGCGCCCAGGAGCGTCGGGCATACGCCTGCGCCGCGATCGCCTCGGAGTGTGCGCGCGCGACAGCGATGAACGGGGTGCGATAGGGCACCTCGAACAGCGGGATGCCGTGGGCCGCGCACGCGGCGACGAGTTCGTCGGGAATGCCGGAGCGGTGCACCTCGGTGCCGAAGCCGAGGCCGAGGACACCGCGATCGGCGAGGCGGCCGACGTAGGTGTCGATGTCGACGGCCTCGTCGAACTGGGTGCCCGTGGTCAGCAGCGCCAGATCCTCGGAGAGGAACGGTGTCGGATCGGCGAGGTCGGAGCTGTGCACCCAGCGCAGCGGGCGTTCGAGTGCGCCTTCCGGGATGTCGGCCGCACCGGAGACGAGGGAGAGCCCGAGGTCCCGGCGCCGGAGCAGCGCCTGCAACGTCGGTTCGGCGGTGGTGGGCATGGAATCTCCGCTACTTGTACGCAATGGTGAAATCGCTGTTGAGATTGTACAGGGCGGCGAGTGCAGCGGTCTCCGGGAGGGACGTACGCTCGCGAACATGGCACTCCTCGACACCGCAGCCCCCGCAACCCCTCTCGGCGGACCCGACCTCCCCCAGGAGCGTCGTCTGGTCACGGACCTCCCCGGCCCCCGTTCGGCCGAGATCCTCGCCCGCAAGGCGGATGCCGTGGCAGCCGGCGTCGGGCACACGGTTCCGATCGCGGCGGTCGCCGCCGGCGGTGGAGTGGTCGTGGACGCCGACGGCAACTCGCTCATCGACCTCGGCTCCGGCATCGCCGTGACCACGGTCGGCAACGCGCACCCCAAGGTCGCCGCCGCCGTGGCCGCCCAGGCCGCGCAGTTCACCCACACCTGCTTCATGATCTCGCCGTACGAGTCGTACGTCGGTGTCGCCGAGGCGCTCAACCGTGTCACCCCCGGCGACTTCGCGAAGAAGAGCGCACTCTTCAACTCGGGCGCCGAGGCGGTCGAGAACGCGATCAAGATCGCCCGCAAGTACACGGGACGCCAGGCTGTCGTCGCCTTCGACCACGGCTACCACGGCCGCACGAACCTCACCATGGCGCTCACCGCCAAGTCGATGCCCTACAAGAGCGGCTTCGGTCCCTTCGCTCCCGAGGTGTACCGCGCCCCGATGTCGTACCCGTTCCGCGACGGCCTCGACGGACGTGAGGCCGCGGCCCGCGTGATCCTCCAGCTCGAGAAGCAGATCGGCGCAGACAACCTCGCCGCCGTCATCATCGAGCCCATTCAGGGCGAGGGCGGCTTCATCGTCCCCGCCGACGGCTTCCTCCCGGCGATCGCCGAGTGGAGCCGCGCGAACGGCGTCGTCTTCATCGCCGACGAGGTGCAGACCGGCTTCGCCCGCACGGGCCACATGTTCGCGAGCGAGATCTTCGGCATCGAGCCCGACCTCATCACCACGGCCAAGGGCATCGCGGGCGGCCTTCCGCTCGCCGCCGTCACCGGTCGCTCCGAGATCATGGACGCCTCGCACGCGGGCGGCCTCGGCGGCACCTACGGCGGCAACCCGATCGCCTGTGCCGCCGCGCTCGCCTCGATCGACGTGTTCGAGAACGACGGCGTGATCGAGCGTGCCCGCGAGATCGGCGTCATCCTCACCGACCGCCTCACCGCGATCCAGAAGAACGACCCGCGCGTCGGCGACGTGCGAGGCCACGGCGCGATGATCGCCGCCGAGTTCGTCGACCCGGAGACCAAGGCTCCGGACGCCGCTCTCACCGCCGCGGTCGCCAAGGCCTGCATCGCCCAGGGCGTCATCGTCCTCACCTGCGGAACCTACGGCAACGTCATCCGCTTCCTGCCGCCGCTCTCGATCGGCGACGACCTGCTGAACGAAGGCATCGACGTCGTCGCCGCGGCGCTCGCCGCAACCGCGCAGTAATGTCTGGCCGCGCTCCCGCGCGGTCAGAACCCCCTGTCCGGTCGCGACCCCAATCGGGGGATTTCGGGTCGCGACCGGCACTACTTCACCCAACGAAGGAGTTGCACATGGCTGAGATCACCCGCGACGTACTGATCATCGGTGCCGGAGCCGCAGGGCTCACGGCGGCGAACGACCTGCGGAAGGCCGGACTGTCGGTCGCCGTGCTGGAGGCCCGCGACCGTGTCGGCGGACGCCTCTGGACCGACGTCATCGACGGCGCCATGCTCGAGATCGGCGGCCAGTGGGTCTCGCCCGACCAGGACGCGCTCAAGGACGCGATCGAAGAGCTCGGGCTCGAGACGTACAGCCGCTACCGCGAGGGCGACAGCGTGTACGTCGGCCCCGACGGCAAGGTGCACCGCTTCACGGGAGAGATGTTCCCGGTCGCCCCGGACACCGAGGCGGAGATCGCCCGGATCACCGACATCCTCGATGCGCTGGTCGCCGAGATCGACCCCGACAAGCCATGGGCGCACCCGAACGCTGCCGACTGGGACTCCATCACCTGGGATGCCTGGCTCCGCCAGCAGACCGACGACGACGAGGCCGTGCGCAACCTGGCCTTCGCCACCGGTTCCGCGATGCTCACCAAGCCGACGCACGCGTTCTCGCTGCTGCAGTCGCTGCTGATGGCCGCGTCGGCCGGCTCGTACTCGAACCTCGTCGACGCCGACTTCATCCTCGACAAGCGCGTCGTGGGCGGTCTGCAGCAGGTGCCGCTGCGCCTCGCCGAGCGCCTGGGCGACGATGTGCTGCTGAACCAGCCCGTGCGCAGCCTGGAATGGTCGGACGCGGGCGTCGTGGCCACCACCGACGAGCTGACCGTCCGTGCCCGCCACGCGATCCTCGCGCACGCACCGGTGCTGTACAGCCGCATCTCGTTCGTCCCGCCGCTGCCGCGCCGCCAGCACCAGCTCCACCAGCACCTGTCGATGGGCTTCGTCATCAAGGTGCACGCGGTCTACGACCGTCCGTTCTGGCGCGAACAGGGCCTCAGCGGCACCGCGTTCAGCCCCTACGAGCTCTCGCACGAGGCCTACGACAACACCAACCACGGCGACGAGCGCGGCACCCTGGTGGGCTTCGTCTCCGACGCCAACGCCGACGGCGTGTTCGAGCTCTCGGCCGAGGAGCGCAAGGAGCGCATCCTCGAGTCGCTGTCGCACTACTACGGCCCCGAGGCCAAGAACCCGGTCGTCTACTACGAGAGCGACTGGGGCACCGAGGAGTGGACCCGCGGCGCCTACGCCGCGAGCTTCGACATGGGAGGCCTGCACCGCTACGGCGCCGACCTGCGCACCCCCGTCGGACCGATCCACTTCGCGTGCAGCGACATCGCCGGTGCCGGCTACCAGCACGTCGACGGTGCGATCCGGATGGGTCACCTCGTCGCGTCGAACATCGTCGATGCGAGTCGCGAGGCCGGCACCGAGGCTGAGAGCAACTGATGCCCGGGGCCATCGTCGTCGGTTACACGGCGACGGATGCCGGAGCGGACGCCGCCGCTCTCGGTGCACGGCTCGCCCGCAGCCTCGGCGCGCGCCTGCACCTGGTGATCGTGCTCCCGGCAGAGGGGACGCGCAGCCCCGTGGTCCCGCCCGAGCGGGCCTTCGAGGACCACATCCGCGCACAGGCCAAGCAGTGGCTGAAGGACGCCGTCGTGCGCCTGCCGCAGGAAGTCACCCGCACGGGACATGTCCGCGTCGCCGAGTCGTTCGCCGAAGGACTGATCGCCGCCGGTGAGGAGTTCGGCGCGCGTCTCATCGTCGTCGGCGCCGCCGTCGGCGGTCTGTTCGGCCGCCACCGCCTCGGCACCGTCGCGTCCGAGCTGCTGCACTCCTCGACCATCCCGGTCGCCCTCGCGCCCGCGGGGACGGCCGGGGCGGACGACCACGTCATCCCGCGCGTCACCGTCGCCGTCGGCCAGCGCCCCGGCGCGGAGAACCTGCTCGACGAAGCGGCCTCGGTCGCGACCGACAGCGGCGTCGGACTGCGCCTGGTCTCGCTCGTGACCTTCGACGTGCCGCCCGGACTCGACACCGGAGCGATCCGCGTCGTCGGCGACGCCCATGCGCAGGAAGTCCTCACGGTGGCGAAGGACCTCCTCCCCTCCGAGCTCGACGCCGTCGTCGAGGAGGCACCCGGTGACAGCGTCGAGGATGCTGTCGCGAACCTCTCCTGGCTGCCCGGCGAGGTCGTCCTCGTCGGCTCCAGCCGACTCGCACAGCCGCGCCGGCTGTTCCTGGGCTCCACGGCGGCGAAGATGCTGCACGAGCTGCCCGTCCCGATGATCGTCGTCCCGCGCACCCGCGCCGAAGCAGGAGTCAGCTGATGAGCAAGGCAGATCGGGCGACGGTGCCCGAATCGGTCACGACCGGAATCTCCCGCAAGGGACTCAGCGTCGGCACCGTCGGCGTGCTCGGCGCTTTGGTGATGGGCATCTCGTGCATCGCCCCGGCATACACCTTCACCGCAGGAATCGGCGGTGCCGTGGGTGCCGTCGGCTTCCAGGTGCCGGCCATCCTGCTGCTCGGCTTCATCCCGATGCTGCTCGTCGCCTTCGGCTATCGTGAGCTCAACAAGGCCATGCCCGACTCCGGCACCAGCTTCACGTGGGCGACCAGGGCCTTCGGCCCGTACGTGGGCTGGATGGCCGGATGGGGCCTGATCGTCGCGACGATCCTCGTGCTGTCCAACCTCGCGGGCATCGCCGTCGACTTCCTGTTCCTGCTGATCTCGCAGATCTCCGGCAACGAGGCCATCGCCGAGATCACCCGCAACCCCTTCGTGAACGTGGCCGTGTGCCTGGCCTTCGTCGCGCTCGCCGCCTGGGTGTCGTTCCGCGACGTCTCGACCTCGCAGAAGCTGCAGTACGGCCTCGTGGCGTTCCAGATCGCGATCCTCGTGCTGTTCGCCGTGATGGCGATCGTGCAGAGCGTGCAGGGCAACGCGTTCGAGCCGCACATGCCCGAGCTCTCGTGGTTCAACCCCTTCGCGATCGAGGGCGGGGTGTCGGCCATCGTGATGGGCCTCTCCGCCTCGGTCTTCATGTTCTGGGGCTGGGATGTCACCCTCACCATGAACGAGGAGGCCAAGGATCCCGAGCGCACGCCCGGTCGTGCAGCCATGCTCACGGTGCTGTCGATCATCGCCATCTACCTGCTGCTCACGGTCAGCAGCCTGATGTACTCCGGCATCGGCGACGAGGGCCTCGGACTCCTGAACGACGACATCGGCGGCAACGTGTTCTTCGCGCTGTCCGGTCCGGTGATGGGCGGCCTGGCGTTCCTGCTCTCGCTGGCGGTGCTCACCTCGTCGGCCTCGTCGCTGCAGTCGACGTTCATCTCCCCGGCCAGGACCCTGTTGGCGATGGGGCACTACGGGGCGGTTCCCCGGCGATTCGCCGGCATCAGCCCGCGGTTCTTCACGCCGGGATTCGCGACGATCGCCTCGGCCGTCGTCGCCGGCGGGTTCTACGCGGTGATGCGTTTCCTCAGCGAGGATGCGCTGTGGGACACGATCCTCGCGCTCGGCATGATGATCTGCTTCTACTACGGCATCACCGCGCTGTCGTGCGTGTGGTACTTCCGTCACCAGTGGTTCGACTCGGGCAAGGACTTCTTCTTCAAGTTCGCGAGCCCGCTCGTCGGCGGAATCATCCTGCTCGTGCTCTTCGTGATCACCGCGATCGACAGCCTCGCGCCCGACTACGGATCGATCGCCATCGGCGCTGACGCGAACGGCGAGGGCGGTATCGGCATCGTCTTCTTCATCGGCGTCGGTCTGCTCATCTTCGGGGCCGTGCTGATGCTGGTCCAGAGGCTCATCAATCCCGACTTCTTCCGCGGCAAGACGCTGAGCATGGACGCCCCGCCCAGTAGCCGCCGCTGACCCGCCCTCCTCACAGAAAGAGAATCATGAGCACTCAGACCGAACAGGCGCTTCTCGACAGCATCCCCACCGGCCTCTTCATCGGCGGTCAGTGGATCGACGGTGAGACCGGGGGCACGTTCGACGTGCAGGACCCCGCGACCGGTGCCGTGATCCGCACCATCGCGGATGCGACGCCGGCCGACGGCATCCGCGCCCTCGACGCCGCGGTCGCCGCGCAGGACGCCTGGGCCGCGACGGCTCCGCGCGTGCGCAGCGAGATCCTCCGCAAGTCGTTCGACCTCGTGCAGGAGCACAAGGAGGACCTGGCGCTGCTCATGACGCTCGAGATGGGCAAGCCGCTCGCCGAGGCGCGTGGCGAGGTCGGCTACGGCGGCGAGTTCCTGCGCTGGTTCAGTGAGGAGGCCGTGCGCATCAGCGGCCGCTACGGCATCAACCCGGAGGGCACCGGCCACATGGTCGTGTCGCAGCGTCCGGTCGGACCGTCGTTCTTCGTGACGCCGTGGAACTTCCCGTTCGCGATGGCGACCCGCAAGATCGCTCCCGCCCTGGCCGCCGGCTGCACCGTCGTGATCAAGCCCCCGGCACTCACGCCCCTCACGACCATGTACTTCGTGTCGCTGCTCGAGCAGGCGGGGCTCCCTGCCGGTGTCGTGAACGTCGTGCAGACCTCGCGCTCCAGCGCCCTGTCGGCACCGATCATCGCCGACCCGCGGCTGCGCAAGCTCTCCTTCACCGGATCGACCGAGGTCGGCCGCAAGCTCATCGCCCAGGCGGCCGAGGGCGTGCTGCGCGTGTCGATGGAGCTCGGCGGCAACGCGCCGTTCGTGGTGTTCGACGACGCCGACCTGGACAAGGCCGTGGACGGCGCGCTCGCCGCGAAGTTCCGCAACATCGGCCAGGCGTGCACGGCGGCGAACCGCTTCATCGTGCACAAGGACGTCGCCGGTGAGTTCGCCAAGCGCGTCACCGAGCGCGTCAACGGCATGAAGATCGGCCGTGGCACCGAGGACGGCGTGGCGATCGGACCGCTCATCGACGCGGATGCCGTCGCCAAGGCGGGCGAGCTCGTCGACGACGCCGTCGAGCGCGGCGCGACGCTGCTCGCCGGTGGCAAGGCCGTGGAGGGCACGGGCACGTTCTACGAGCCCACCGTGCTCACCGACGTCGTGGCCGGCAGCGCGATCCTCCGTGAGGAGATCTTCGGGCCGGTGCTCGCGATCGCGACCTTCGAGACCGAGGAAGAGGCCGTGCGTCTCGCGAACGACACCGAGTACGGACTCGTCTCGTACGTCTTCACCGAGAACCTGCAGCGCGGTCAGCGGATGATCGACGGCCTCGAGACGGGCATGATGGGTCTCAACGTGGGCGTGGTCTCGAACGCGGCCGCTCCCTTCGGCGGCGTCAAGCAGTCCGGCGTCGGTCGCGAGGGCGGCTTCGAGGGCATCCACGAGTACCTGTCCACCAAGTACACGCTGATCCCGGTCTCCTGACCGGGCGCCAAGAGGAGGAGAGAACATGACCGATTACGCCGTCATCAACCCCGCCACCGGAGAGACGCTGGCGTCTTTCGACACCTTCACGGATGCCCAGATCGACGAGGCCGTGGCTGCTGCGGACGTCGCGCACCGCGAATGGTCCCGCACCTCGACGGTCGCCGAGCGCGCGGCGCTGGTCCGTCGTGCGGCGGAGCTGCACCGGGAGCGCCGCGAGGAGCTCGCCGACATCTTCGTGCGCGAGATGGGCAAGCCCCGCGAGGCCGCCCTCGGCGAGGTCGACTTCGCCGCCGACATCGCCGAGTACTACGCCGACCAGGCGGAGTCGATCATGGCCGATCAGCCGATCGCGATCCTGGGGGAGGGATCGGCCATCATCCGCCGTTCCTCGCTCGGTCCGCTCGTCGGCATCATGCCGTGGAACTTCCCGGCGTACCAGATCGTGCGCTTCGCGGCTCCCAACCTGATCGTCGGCAACACGATCCTGTTGAAGCCCGCGCCGCAGTGCCCGGAGTCGTCGACCGCGATCGAGAAGATCTATCACGACGCCGGTTTCCCGAAGGGCGCGTACCAGAACGTGCTCGCCACGAACGAGCAGATCGCGACGATGATCGCCGACCCGCGCGTGCAGGGTGTCTCGCTGACCGGATCCGAGCGTGCGGGGGCCGCGGTCGCCGAGATCGCCGGCCGCAACCTCAAGAAGGTCGCGCTCGAGCTGGGCGGGTCCGACCCGTTCATCGTGCTGTCGACCGACGACCTCGACGCGACCGTGCAGGCGGGTGTCGATGCGCGCCTGGACAACAACGGCCAGGCCTGCAACGGCGCCAAGCGCTTCATCGTCGTCGACGGCCTGTACGACGCCTTCGTCGAGAAGTTCACGGCGGCGATGGCGGCGGTCGAGGCGACCGACCCGATGCTCGACGACACGGTCCTCGGACCGGTGTCGTCGGAGACCGCGGCGGTCAACCTGCAGAAGCAGATCGATCAGGCCGTCGAGCAGGGAGCGACGCTCCTCACCGGCGGCACCCGCGACGGCGCGTTCTTCGCTCCGACCGTGCTCGCCGACGTCACGCCCGAGATGAACGTGTATCGCGAGGAGCTGTTCGGCCCCGCTGCGGTCGTGTATCGCGTGGCGGACGAGGATGCGGCCGTGGAGCTGGCGAACGACACGACCTTCGGTCTCGGCTCCTACGTCTTCACGACGGATGCCGCGCAGGCGGAGCGCGTGGCCGACAAGATCGAGGCAGGCATGGTCTACGTCAACCTCGTGTTGGCCGACAGCCCGGAGCTGCCGTTCGGCGGTGTGAAGCGCAGCGGCACCGCCCGCGAGCTGGGTCACCTCGCGGCGGACGAGTTCGTGAACAAGAAGCTCATCCGCATCGGCTGAGTCTTCGGCTCGACCCGCCCCCTTGCGGTCGAACGGCCCCCCTGCGCACGCACGCAAGGGGGCCGTTCGCGTGGCAAGGGGGTGGTTCGCGTGGCGATGCCCCCTGATGTACCCCGAGCCTCCCGACCCTCCCGGGCGTAGGGTCGAGGCATGGCCAACGTCGCTGAGAACATCGTCAAGACTCTGCACGCCAACGGGATCGACCGGGTCTACGGCATCCCCGGGGACTCGCTCAACGGGTTCACGGATGCGCTCCGCAAGGACGGCACGATCCGCTGGGTCCACGTGCGCCACGAGGAGTCCGCAGCCTTCGCCGCCGCAGCGGATGCCGCCACCACGGGGGAGCTCGCCGTCGTGGCAGGTTCCTGCGGCCCGGGCAACCTCCACCTGATCAACGGGTTGTACGACGCCAACAGGTCGCGCGTCCCGGTGCTGGCGATCGCCGCGCACATCCCCACGACGGAGATCGGCACCGGCTACTTCCAGGAGACGCATCCGCAGGAGTTGTTCCGCGAATGCAGCGTCTACGTCGAGTACGTCGCCGATCCGAAGCAGATGCCGCGGCTGCTGGAGATCGCCATGCGCGCCGCGATCGAGGAACGCGGGGTCGCGGTGCTGGTGATCCCCGGGGACGTCGCCCTCGCCGAGATCGCCGACGATCGCGCGGTCGTCATCGAACGTGCCCGACCGGTGATCGTGCCCAGCGGTGCGGAGCTGGAGAGGGCGGCCACGCTGCTGAACGCCGCGAAGAAGGTCACGATCCTCGCGGGAGCGGGTGTCGAGGGCGCGCACGACGAGGTCATCGCGCTCGCCGACAAGCTGGGAGCACCCATCGTGCACGCGCTCCGCGGCAAGGAGTTCATCGAGTACGACAACCCCTTCGACGTCGGGATGACCGGGCTGCTCGGCTTCGCCTCGGGGTTCCGGGCGATGGAGGCCGCCGACGCGCTGCTCGTGCTGGGCAGCGACTTCCCGTACGAGCAGTTCTATCCCGACGGGGCGACCACGATCCAGGTCGACATCCGCGGCGCGCAGCTCGGCAAACGGCATCCCCTCGACCTCGGGCTCGTCGGCGATGTCCGGGCCACGGCCGAGGCGCTGCTGCCACGAGTGGCGCGGAAGGACGACCGCACCCACCTCGACGATGCGACCGCCCACTATCGCAAGACGAGGAAGAAGCTGGACGAGCTGGCCGTTCCCGCCAAGGCCAAGCGCCCGATACACCCGCAGTACCTCGCCCGGCTTCTCAACGAAGCGGCGGCCGACGACGCGATCTTCACCGCCGATGTGGGCTCGCCGACCGTGTGGGCGGCACGCTACCTCACGATGACAGAGGGGCGTCGGCTGATCGGATCGTTCACACACGGCTCGATGGCGAACGCGCTGATGCACGGCATCGGCGCGCAGGTCGCGCACCCCGATCGTCAGGTCGTCGCCCTCGCCGGAGACGGCGGACTCTCGATGATGCTCGGCGAACTGCTCACCCTCACGCAGAACAAGCTCCCGGTGAAGACGATCGTGGTCAACAACTCGTCGCTGAACTTCGTCGAGCTGGAGATGAAGGCCGCGGGCTTCGTCACGTACGGCACCGGGCTGGAGAATCCGAGCTTCGCCGCGATCGCCGAGGCGATGGGGATCTTCGCGCGCCGTGTGGAGCGCAGCGAAGACCTCCCGGATGCCGTGCGCGAGGTGCTCTCACACGACGGTCCCGCCCTGCTCGACGTCGTCACCGAGCGGCAGGAGCTGTCCATGCCGCCGGCGATCGAGGCCGCGCAGGTCAAGGGATTCGCCCTCTATGCGATCCGCACGGTCATGTCGGGCCGCGGCGACGAACTCCTCGACCTCGCCAAGGCGAACTGGCGCCAGCTGTTCTGACCGGGCGCGCTCAGCTCTCCAGCTGGGCGCGGACCTCCGCGGCCTCGCCGTGGCGGCCGAGCGCCTCGAAGACGTCGCCGAGCTCGAGCGTCGCGACCTGCCGCAGCGGCGGGTGCTCGGCGGCGTGCTCGATCGCGCTCCGGTAGACGGGCACGGCGTCGGCGGAACGGTCGTTGCCGGCGAGCACCCGGGCCGCGAACAGCTCCGAGCCACCGGCGGATCCCGGGTCGCCGAGCGCGGCGAATCCGTCGGCCGCGGTGAGCGCGGCGGCGACGGCTTCGTCGATGCGGCCCAGCTCGGCCAGAGCGCGTGCGCGGGAGTCGGTCACATCGGCGAGCAGCCAGCCGGCCTCGTGCTCCTGTGCGAGAGCGGCGACCTCGTCGAAGAGCGCGAACGCCCGCTCGTCCTGCCGCCCGCCGTACGCCTGCCCCAGGTTGTGCAGCACCTCGGTCACGGCGCCGGCGGCATCGGGTGCACGCCGCACGATCTCGGCCGCCGACTCCAGCAGCGCGATCGCGTCGTCGTGCTCATCGAACCGCGCGAGGATCTTGGCCTGCTCGGCCATCGACATCGCCTGATCGGCATGCTCCTCCGCCTGCCCGAACAGTTCAGAGGCGTAGCCGTGCGCGCCGACCGCCTGACCGAACTCGCCGGATGCGCCCAGCGCCCGGGCGAGCATCGAGGCGGTCATGGCACGGGAGCCGGGCGCGACCTCGGCCTCCTCCTCGCGCTGCAGCACGTCGCCGAAGAGCTCGGCGGCTTCCTCGGCATCCCCGACGCGCAGCATGGCGCGGGCGAGACGAAAGTCCAGTCCGGTCGTGTCGGCTCCGGCCTCGCTGCCCAGCCGCACGGCGAGACGGTAGCGGGACACGGCCTTCTCCGGCTCGTCCGCGTCCTCCCAGAGAGCCCCGGCGAGCAGGTGGGCGTCGCCGAGAGCGCGGGTCGCTCCCAGCTCCGCGAGCAGTCGGCAGGCCTCGTCGGCATCGGCCGCGCCCTCGACGTAGCTGCTGCCGCCGCCGCGCACGCGCGCCCGGGTCTGCAGCGCCTTCGCACGGTGGCCGGCGCTGACGTCGTCCTGTGCGAGGAAACGGTCGAGCAATGCGCTCCCGGCCTCCATGTCGCCCTTGCTGAGCACCGTCGAGATCGCCACCAGCGTCGTGGTGTTCGCCAGACGCGTGTCGTCAGCCTCCGCGAACGAGCGCGCGGCGACTTCGGCGTGATCGAGCGCGGCGTCCGCTTCGCCCGCCTGCAGGTGGAGGGCGGCGCGACTGATCGCGAGGTCACCGCGTGTCCAGGCGGGGAGGGCGTCGGAGACCGCGATCTCCTCCTCCAGCGCCGCCGTCGTCTCGGGGGTGTTCAGGCCGAATGTGGCGAGCCCGAGACGCTCCTCGACGTCGGCCTGCACCTCGCGCCCGGCCGCCCGCAGCGCCGCGACGCGCTCCGGCAGCAGCGCCAGGGCCTCGTCGGCGCGGTCCAGGGCGACCAGGATCCCGAGGCGCATCGACAGCAGCTGTGCGCGCTTGTAGGGGTCGTCGACGTCCAACGCGCGGGGCAGGGCTTCGAGGGTCTCGTGCTCGGCGCCGTACTGGGCGAGCTGCATCGCGCGCTCGAACCAGCCGTCCGCGTCGGTCGGGGTGATCGAGGGTGCCGTGGCGACGAAGGCGTCCGAGCGGATCGGCACGTCGTACTGCTCGCCGCGGAGCGCCCGCATCCGCTCCAGGCTCCTGGCATGCCCGTCGGTGCCGTCGCGCTCGTCGAATGCCGCGCCGATCCGATCCGCGGACGCCCATGCGGCTGCCGCGAGGTCGGCCGCGTTCCATCCGCCGTCGTGCTCGCCGAAGAACGGCACCAGGGCGGGGGAGTCGGCGCCGCGCACGGGGGTGTCGCCGTGCCCGGCGGCCGTGACGCGGTCGAGGGCCACGGCGAGGGCGGCGAGGGCGGCGAAGTGCGCGTCGACGTTGAGTCCGTCGTGCGCGAGCCAGGCGATGTGCTTCTCGACCAGGGCGAGTGCGCGTGCCTCGTTGCCGGTGAGGGCGGCGAACACGATGTTGTTGGCGACGATGCGCAGGTTGTCCGGGTTGTCCTTCGCCAGCCGGTAGCTGCGCAGGTGCGCGGTCTTCGCCTCGTCGAAGCGCCCAGCACGCAGGTAGGGGAGCAGCACACGGGAGAGCGCGTGCTCCGGCTCCTCACCGCAGGAGAAGCCGCCCTCGATCATCTCCTCGACGAGGACGATCGACTCGGCGTCGCGGTCGGTGTCGGCGAAGAAGCCGGCGATCTGACTGCGACCGCAGGCGTCGCAGTGGCTGTGCTCGTCGCGGGGCGTCGCCTCCAGCTGCACGCGCAGCGCCTCCGCGTCATCCATCCGTCCGGCGTCCCACGCATCTTCGAAGCGAGCGGTGAGCACGCCGCTCAGGCCCAGTCCCGCCGCGCGGTAGTGCGCCTCCATGTCGTCGAGCACCGCCGCGATCTGCTCCTGCGAGAACGCCGGGGAGGAACGCAGCGACGACGCCATCCACTTGAACTGCCACATCAGGTCGGCGCCGCCGTTGTCGAGGTCGGCGGGGAAGCGCTGCGGATCCGCATCGTGATGCGCGAGGCACCACGCGAACGAGTTGAGCATGACGTCGGTGGCGCCGCCCATGTTCGCCGAGGCCGTCTGCCGCATCCGTGCCTCGTACTCGAGGCGCTCGTCGCCGATCTCCATCGCCAGAGCGACAGCCTCGGAGACCAGCGCCTGTTCGGCGGGGCCCCACGGTGTGCGGTCGATCTCTTCGATCAGCTGCTGGAAGCGCTTCTTCGGACGTGCCATGGGGGTACCTTTCGGGGGAGCGTCAGCGGGCGTCGCCGAAGGGGATGCTGTCCCCTTCGAGTCCGGCCGACAGCGAGACGAGATCGGCGAGGGCGCTGGTCATCAGCGCCCGGTCGGCATCGGCGAGCGGATGATGCCCGGCGAGCAGCGCCTGGATGTAGAGCAATTGCACGGTGCGGACGAACACGGCGTCGTCCTGCACCTGCACGAGGGCGCGCACGACGCGGTTCGACCAGTTCAGGCACAGGCGGGCGCGCAGGTCGTCCTCCCGGGCGGAGGAGAGGGTCTGGTCGATGCGGTCCAGCACGCCGCCCCAGAGGGAGCCGGTGACGCCCTTGGTGCGCCCGCGGTCGATCGTGCGGAGCACCTCGGGGTCGGCCACGTAGAGGCCCGCGAGGTCGGGCCGGTCGATCGACCGCACGACGACCGAGCAGTCGGATGCTGCGAGCACGGCGGCCGCGCGCGTCTCGAGGGCCACAGCGGCGTCGCGGTCGTCGAGGGGCGGAGGATCGAGCCGATCGAGCTCTCCCGTGACGTCGACCTGCTCGACCGTGACGTGCGGGTAGAGGTCGGGCAGCATGCGGATCAGGTCGGCGTCGTAGAGGTATCCGCCGTTGACGAGCACCTCCTCGGACGGGGAGATGCCGGCGACCTGGCGGAACTCGTCCACGGTCTGCGCGAAACGGATGTGCGGGTAGCGCTCGACGAGCTCGCCGATCCGCTGCGTGCCGTGCGTGGTCTCGACGGTCAGCCAGCGGGAGATGAAGTGCGCCAGCTCCTCGTCGTGGCGCGCCAGGGACTTGAGGCCCACCTCGTGCACCGCGACGAACTGGGCGAGCCGGTGCGGTTCGCGCAGTCCCAGTTCGAGCACCCAGCGGCGGATTCCGGCGCCCAGCTGCTCGCGCACGCGTTCCAGGGCGGCATCCTCGACCAGGGACTCCCGGCTCGCGGTGGGGGCGAGTCCGGTGGAGTCGATCACAGCGCGGACGAAGAAGGCCCAGTCGGGCAGCACGTCGTCGACGCGCTCGGAGAGCAGCATCCGCCCGAGGTACATGCGCGTCGCCTGGCGCGCACCGGGAGGCGGGGCGTACGGCAGCACGTAGGCGAGGCCGCGGGTGCCCGTGGCGGGCTCGGTCAGCTCGATGATGTCGAGCGGGCTCGCCCCCAGCAGGTCGCGACCGTACTGCACCGCGCCGTCGAGGTCCCGCGCCGGTTCGAGGAACGGCACATCCCTGGTGATGTCGATGTCGCCGGTCGGCGTGTCCACGGTCACCCGCACGGGCAGGAACTCGCCGAACGTCGTCGCCAGCTCGTGCACGGCGGCCGGACGCAGCAGCTCGTCGGCGTCGAAGCGCGGCACGAGGTGCACGCTGGTGCCGATCGGCAGCTCCTCGTCGATCTCGGCCACCTGGAACGTGCCGTCGGCGCTGCCGGTCCACTCGACCGAGGCGCCTCCGCGGGCGCTGCGGGAGCGGATCACGATGGTGTCGGCGACCATGAAGCAGCTGAGCAGGCCGATGCCGAACTGGCCGAGGTAGTCGCTGCGGGGGAGGTCGAAGATGTCGCGCTTGGAGCTGCGCCCCACGGTGGCGAGCAGGTCGGCGACCTCGGTCGCGGTCAGGCCCACGCCGTCGTCGCGGAGCACGAACTCGCCGTTCTCCGCGGTCAGCGGGGTGATCCGGATGCGACCGCCCCCGCCGTCGACCTCGCGGCGGGCGGTGATCGCGTCGCGCGCGTTCTGCAGGAGTTCGCGCAGGTACACCCGGGGGCTGGAGTAGATGTGTCTGCTGAGCAGATCCACGACACCGCGCAGATCCACCTGGAACTGCTGCACATCCGCGCTCACACGCGCCCCTTTCCCCCTGCTTCCGCTCGCCGAGCCTAGCAACAACGGCGGTTCGCGATCCCGGTTCGGCAGCACCGGATGGATGCCGTATGCTTGTGGGGCAGTTGTTTTCTGCATTCTTTCGCCATGCCTGGGGTCCACGGACCGCGGGATCGTGACAGGGTGGGGAAGACACCCCGAGACCTCCCGGTCTCTAGGGCGGTAGCTCAATTGGCAGAGCAGCGGTCTCCAAAACCGCAGGTTGCAGGTTCGATTCCTGTCCGCCCTGCGCGTCAGCGCAACGCTGACACACGAAAGGTACATTCAGGATGGATCAGGACGAACCGCGCGGCGAGGTCATCGCGGCCGGCGCCACCCGCGAGAAGAAGGGCAACCCCTTCTCCCGGTTCTTCGGGGGCATCGCCCTGTTCATCCGCCAGGTCATCGCCGAGCTCCGCAAGGTCGTCACCCCGACTCGCAAGGAGCTGTTCAAGTTCACCGGGGTGGTGCTCGTCTTCGTTCTGATCGTCATGGGCATCGTCTACGGCTTGGACACGCTGTTCGCGTTCGTGACGCACTGGGTGTTCGGAATCCCTGGCTGATGACCCCCGCGGTCCCGGCCGCAGCTATGGAGAAGAAACAACGTGTCTGAACGATATTCCGACGACGCCGACTGGGCGACCGCCGCAGAGCAGTCCAGCGAGGAAGACGAAGCCCAGGAGGGCAACGTGCTCGCCGAGGAAGAGCTCTCGGTCACCTCGGCCGAGCACGTCGCGGTCCACGTCGAGGATGAGGACGGCGAACAGGATGACACGGACGACACCGACATCGACATCGACGACCCGGAGGCGGACGCGATCGTGAACGACGCTCTCAACCTGGACGAAGCGGCTGAGTCTGAGGCTGCCGCTGAGGTCCTCAACGAATCTGTGGCCGAAGAGGTCGCCGAGCTGGATGCAGCCGCGGCCGACGAAGTGACCCCCTACGACGGTCCGGACGTCAACGGCGACGAGGACTCCTCGGACGACGAGGACTCCGAGGAGGACCCGTACGAGGCGTTCCGCATGGACCTCCGCATGCTTCCGGGCAAGTGGTACGTCATCCACTCCTACGCCGGTTTCGAGCGCAAGGTGAAGGCCAACATCGAGCAGCGCAAGTCGACGCTCGAGGTCGAGGACGAGATCTACCAGATCGAGGTCCCGATGGAAGACGTGGTCGAGATCAAGAACGGCCAGCGCAAGATGGTCACCCGCGTGCGCATCCCCGGCTACGTGCTGGTGCGCATGGAGCTCACGGAAGACACCTGGTCGGTCGTGCGGCACACCCCGGGTGTCACGGGCTTCGTGGGCAACGCTCACAACCCGACGCCGCTGCGCTTCGAAGAGGCCTTCAACATGCTGAAGTCGCTCGTCGAGGTCAAGGACGTCCCGACCGCCAAGAACATCGCGTCGAAGGGCGGCGTCGCCGTCGCTCGTCCGCTTCCGGCCGAGGTCGACTTCGAGGTCGGGGAGACCATCACGATCAAGGAGGGCTCGTTCGCGGGTCTTCCTGGTTCGATCAGCGAGATCAAGCCGGAGAGCGGCAAGCTCACCGTCCTCGTCTCCCTCTTCGAGCGCGAGACCCCGGTCGAGCTGTCGTTCGACCAGGTCACCAAGATGATCTGACACACAACTTCTCGCACAGAACGCCCCGCTGGTCCGCCCGGCGGGGCGTTTCTCCTCCTCGCCAGTTCAATAACGTGCCGGAGACGTGCCCGCCCGGTGTGATTTCGATCCCGCATCGGTGGGTGGCGGAGGGGTCCGTCCTGATCGGGTAGACTTGTGTGGTTTGTGCGGCGCTTCGGCGTGCGCAGAGACGACCACGATCCGGAGATGCCGGATCCGTGGGAGAAGCGGATGCCCCGGCATCCGATTCGACGAAAGGAAAGAGAATGGCACCGAAGAAGAAGGTGACCGGCCTGATCAAGCTTCAGATCAACGCCGGTGCAGCCAACCCGGCGCCGCCGATCGGCCCCGCGCTCGGTCAGCATGGCGTCAACATCATGGAGTTCTGCAAGGCGTACAACGCCGCGACCGAGTCGCAGCGCGGCAACGTCATCCCCGTCGAGATCACCGTCTACGAGGACCGCAGCTTCACGTTCATCCTGAAGACCCCGCCCGCTGCGGAGCTCATCAAGAAGGCCGCCGGCGTCCCCAAGGGCTCCGCGACCCCGCACACCGTCAAGGTCGCGAAGATCACCAAGGACCAGGTCCGTCAGATCGCCGAGCAGAAGCAGGCCGACCTGAACGCGAACGACATCGAGGCCGCCTCGAAGATCATCGCCGGCACCGCCCGTTCCATGGGCATCACGGTCGAGGGCTGAGGAGAATAATCATGGCTACCAAGTCCAAGGCTTACAAGGCTGCCGCCGAGAAGATCGAGGCAGACCGTTTCTACACCCCGTCCGAGGCTGTCGCCCTCGCGAAGGAGACCGGCTCGTCGAAGTTCGACTCGACCGTCGAGGTCGCGCTGAAGCTCGCCGTCGACCCCCGCAAGGCAGACCAGATGGTGCGCGGCACCGTCATCCTGCCCCACGGCACCGGTAAGACCGCCCGCGTCATCGTGTTCGCCACCGGCCCCGCGGCCGAGGCAGCGATCGCCGCAGGCGCCGATGAGGTCGGCGGCGCCGAGCTCATCGAGAAGGTCGCCGGCGGCTGGACCGCGTTCGACGCGGCCGTCTCCACCCCGGAGCTCATGGGCCAGGTCGGTCGTCTCGGAAAGGTGCTCGGACCGCGTGGTCTGATGCCGAACCCGAAGACCGGCACCGTGACCCCGAACCCGGCCAAGGCCGTCGAGGAGATCAAGGGCGGAAAGATCGAGTTCCGCGTCGACAAGCACGCCAACGTGCACTTCGTCGTGGGCAAGGCATCCTTCACCGCCGAGCAGCTGAACGAGAACATCGACGCAGCTCTCGAGGAGATCGTGCGCCTCAAGCCGTCGAGCTCCAAGGGCCGCTACATCCAGAAGGGTGCGGTGTCGACCACGTTCGGCCCCGGCATCCCGCTGGACGTCAACGCCATCTGAGTCTGACTCACCGAAACGCCCCCGGGTCCGCCCGGGGGCGTTTCTGCGTCCCCGGGCAAGCCCGCTGAAACGGAGCGTCATCGGATGCGGTGAACGGCGGTGCGCCGCGTACTGTGAGGGAGTTCTCGCGACGGTCGCGTAAACTCGCACCGCGCTTCTCACCCCCAGGAGGGTCCATGTCCCGTCGTCTCATCGCCGCCACCGCACTCGTCGTCGTCGCCGCGGCCCTCACCGCCTGCAGCGGCTCGAGCAGGCCCGCGAGCACGTCGGGAAGCGGCGAGAGCTCCGCGAGTTCCGACTTCGGTCTGGTGAAGGACGGCACGCTCACCGTGGCGACCGAGGGCACCTACCGTCCGTTCAGCTTCCACGGTGACGGGGGCTCCGGCGACCTGACCGGTTTCGACGTCGAGATCATCCAGGCCGTCGCCGACAAGCTGGGCCTCGAGGTGAAGTTCCAGGAGACGCAGTGGGACGCGATCTTCGCCGGACTCGACGCCGGCCGGTTCGACGTGATCGCGAACCAGGTCTCGATCAACGACGAGCGCGAGAAGAAGTACCTCTTCAGTGAGCCGTACACGGTCTCGCCCGGTGTGATCGTCGTCGCGGACGATGACGACTCGATCTCGTCGTTCGCCGACCTCAAGGGCAAGACCACAGCGCAGTCGCTCACGAGCAACTGGTACGAGCTGGCCACCGACTCGGGCGCCAACGTGGAAGGCGTGGAGGGCTGGGCACAGGCCGTCGAGCTCCTGCGCCAGGGCCGCGTCGACGCGACCATCAACGACAAGCTGACGTTCCTCGACTACGAGAAGACCAACAGCCCGTCCGGTCTGAAGATCGCGGCGGAGACCGACGAGGCCGGCAAGCAGGCGTTCGTGTTCACGAAGGACAAGGAAGCCCTCGTCGCAGCCGTCGACGGCGCCCTCGACGAACTCCGCGCCGACGGCACCCTGGCGAAGATCAGCGACAAGTACTTCGGCGAAGACGTCACCCAGTAGTCGATGGAGAACCCCTGGCAGCTGTTCTTCGATTCGCTCGGGCCGATCGCCTGGGCGGGTCTGACGGCGACCGTGCCCCTCGCGCTGGTGTCCTTCGCGCTGGGGCTGATCATCGCCGTCGGTGTCGCCCTGATGCGGATCTCGGTGAACCCGGTGGTATCGGGCGTCGCCCGCTTCTACATCTCGGTCATCCGCGGCACGCCGATGCTCGTGCAGCTGTTCGTGATCTTCTACGGACTCCCGTCGATCGGCGTCACCCTCGACCCGTGGCCGAGTGCCATCATCGCGCTCTCGCTCAACGTCGGCGGCTACGGGGCCGAGGTGGTGCGCGCCGCGATCCTGTCCGTCCCGAAGGGGCAGTGGGAGGCCGCGTACACGGTGGGGATGAACCGCACGCACACGCTGACGCGCATCATCCTGCCGCAGGCCGCCCGGGTGTCGGTGCCCCCGCTGTCGAACACGTTCATCTCACTCGTGAAGGACACCTCCCTCACCTCGCTCATCCTGGTGACGGAGCTGTTCAAGGTGGCGCAGCAGATCGCCTCGACCACGCTGGAGTTCATGGTGCTCTACCTCGCCGCGGCGCTGGTCTACTGGGTGTTCTGCCTGGTGCTGTCGTTCGGGCAGAGCGCGCTGGAGAGGAAGCTGGACAGTCGTGTCGCCCACTGACAACGCGCCCGAGGCGCTGCTCACCGCCCGTGGCCTGCGCAAGAGCTTCGGCGACAACGAGGTGCTGCGCGGCATCGATCTGACACTGCATCGCGGCGAGGTGGTCGTGCTGATCGGGCCTAGTGGGTCGGGCAAGACGACGGTGCTCCGCGCGCTCAACGGCCTCGAGACGCCGGACGCCGGCACGATCGTGGTCGACGGCGGCCCGGAGATCGACTTCGCCCCCGACGTGAAGCCCTCGTCGCGCGTGCAGAAGCAGAAGCGGCTGGCGCTGCGGGATCGTTCAGCGATGGTGTTCCAGCATCACAACCTCTTCCCGCACCTCACCGTGCTCGAGAACGTCATCGAGGGACCCTGGCGCGTGCAGGGTCGCCCGAAGGCCGAGGTCGTGAGCGAGGCGCTGGTGCTGCTCGACCGTGTCGGCCTCGCCGACAAGGCGGATGCGCGTCCGCACCAGCTCTCGGGCGGACAGCAGCAGCGCGTGGGGATCGTGCGTGCGCTCGCGCTCAAGCCCGACCTGCTGCTCTTCGACGAGCCGACGAGTGCCCTCGACCCGGAACTCGTGGGGGAGGTGCTGCTGGTCATCAAGGAGCTCGCCGACGAGAACTGGACCATGGCTGTCGTGACCCACGAGCTGAGCTTCGCGCGCGAGGCCGCCGACCACGTGCTGTTCATGGACGGCGGCGTGGTCGTGGAGCAGGGTCCGCCCGCCGAGCTCTTCCGTGCGCCGCAGCGCGAGCGCACGCAGCGGTTCCTCACGCGCATCCTCCGTCCGCTCGACGGCGCGTGACGCCACGAATCCTCGCCGCGGGGGCTGATCGGTGACAGGATGCGGTCGTGGACACCATCGACGACTATCTCGCAGACCTCACCCCGGCGGATCGTGACGCGATCGACCGGATCTACGCCATCGCCCGCCGCGAGGCGCCGTCCGCCGAGCAGGGCAAGGGCTACGGCATGCCCGCGCTCGTGTACGCCGGCAAGCCCCTGCTCTCGGTGATGCGGGCCAAGAAGCACATCGGCATCTACCCGTTCAGCCCGGATGCCGTCGCCGCGGTCGCGCCACTCCTGGAGGGGCATCCGGGCGTCAGCGTCGACAAGGGGACGATCCGCTTCCAGCCGGAGAGCCCGATCCCGGATGAGGTGCTCGAGAGCCTCGTGCGCGCGCGGCTCGCCCAGATCGACGGTGCCTGAGCGTCAGCCGCCGAGCACCGGCAGCACCAGGCTGATCGCGATCGAGATCATCACCACGGAGATCACGGCGTCCAGGATGCGCCACGAGCGCGGAGTGCGCAGCCAGCGGCCGAGATAGCGCGCGCCGAAGCCGAGCGCCGTGAACCACAGGAGACTGGCGACCATCGCCCCTCCCGCGAAGAGCCAGCGCTCATCGCCGTGGGTGGCCGCGATCGACCCCAGCATCAGCACCGTGTCGAGGTAGACGTGCGGGTTGAGCCAGGTCAGGGCCAGCGTCGTCAGGATGACGGGTGCCAGACGTGTACGGGTGAGCGTCGAGCCTGCGGCGGCGGACTCGGTGCCGACGGAGTCCGCGGTGTCGACGTCGAGCTCCTCGCCACCGCGCCAGGCGCGGCGCGCGGCGAGGATCCCGTAGCTCAGCAGGAACAGTGCTCCCGCCCATCGTGCGACGACGACGAGCCAGGGGGCGGCCGAGAGCACGAAGCCGAGACCGGCGACACCGGCGGCGATCAGGGCGGCATCGGAGAGCGCGCAGATGACGACGACCGCGAGCACGTGCTCGCGACGGATCCCCTGACGCAGCACGAACACGTTCTGTGCGCCGATGGCGACGATGAGGGACAGGCCGAGGCCGAGACCGGCGAGAACGGTGAGCATGAACCCAGCCTAGGAATCCAGCGGCATGAGCTGAAGCAATGATTCCTACCGAACCATTAGCATCACTAATGTGCGCATCGATCCGGAACTCGCGGCCACCCTCGCCGCGATCGTCGACGAGGGAACCCTGGACGCCGCCTCGCGCCGGCTGCGGATCACGCCGTCGGCGGTGAGCCAGCGGCTCAAGACCCTGGAGCAGCAGCTCGGCCGCATCCTGGTTGTGCGCACCAAGCCGGCGCGGCTGACCGAGGCGGGAGAGGCCGTCGTGCGCCTGGCCCGGCAGGTCGCACTGCTGGAGCACGACGCACTCGTCGGCGTGGGGATCGACGAGGCGGGCGAGGCTTCGCGCATCACCATCCCGCTCGCCGTCAACGCCGACTCGATGGCGACCTGGTTCCTCGCCCCGCTCGCGCGCCTCTCGGCGGCCCACGACATCGACTTCGATCTGCACCGTGACGACCAGAACTTCACGGCGCGTCTGCTGGAGTCCGGCACCGTCATGGCCGCCGTCACGAGCGAGGAGGCGGCGGTGGCCGGATGCTCGGTGTCACCGCTCGGTGTGCTGGAGTATCGCGCGATGGCGGAACCGGGTTTCGCCGCACGATGGTTCCCCGAGGGCGTGACGACCGAGGCGCTCGCCGCCGCGCCCTTCGTGGACTTCGACCGTCGCGACACCCTGCAGCATGAGTGGCTGCGGGCCATGTCGGTCGGGCAGGAGGGGGTGCCCCGGCACTACGTCCCGGCCTCCCACGACTACGCGCTCGCCGTCCAGCTCGGGCTCGGGTGGGGGATGGTGCCGCTGTTGCAGGAGTCGCCGCGCTTGGTGCCGCTCGGCGGCCCGACGCTGCGAGTGCAGCTCTACTGGCAGCAGTGGAACCTGCGGTCGGAGCTGCTCGACACCATCGCGCAGGAGATCGCGGCCGAGGCGCGTGCGGTGCTCGGCGTCGCTCCGGTCAGGCGGTCGCGGTCGACCCCGGCGTCACCCCGGAACCGAGGGCGTGCAGCAGCCGGGTGAGGTTCCCGATGTCGGTCAGGCTCCAGTCGGCGAGAGTCTGCAGCAGCAGACCCTCCTGCGGCAAGCGGGCCGCCGCCAAACGCTCGGCACCCAGAGGAGTGAGCTGCAGCAGGAACGAGCGGCCGTCGGAGGGATCCGCGGACCGCTCGACCAGGCCCAGTTCCTCGAGTTCGCGCACCATCCGACTGACCTGCCCCTTGTCCATGAGCATCCGTTCGGCGAGGGTCGAGACCGTGACACGGTCGCACCGCGCGATCGTGGTGAAGATCTTGTAGGCGCCGGGTAGGAGGCCGGGGCTCACGCGGTTCGCGTTCTCGGTGATCACACGACGGAAGTGCGTGATCAGCTCGCTGAACTCCGCCTCGAGGGCGCGGACCGCTTCGGCCCGCGCCTCCGGGGTGTCGGGGGTGTGATCAGCGGCGGACATCGGGTGTCGCGTCGCCGTTGTCGCCCGCGCGGTCGATCACGGTCACACTGCCGGTGACCGGTGCGCCGGAGAGGGCGGTCGCGTCGGCGATGGCGACATCCGCCGCCTCGTCGATGACGTCGTCCGCGGGCACCTTCTTCGCGGCGTCCGCCTCGGCGCGCTCCGTCGTCGTCATCGTGGTGAGCGGACGGTTCGGCAGGAACAGGATCGCGATGAGGCTGAGCACGGCAAGGGGGATGCCGATCAGGAAGGCGTGCGAGATGGCCTGCGCGTAGAAGTCCTCGATGATCGAGCGCACCGGCTCGGGCAGCAGACGGACCTCGGGCAGCGTGCCGCTGGAGAGCTGGGCTGCGACCTCCGCGCCCTTCTCGCCGAGCTTCGCGATCGCGGTGCCCAGGCGTTCCTTGCCATCGGTGAACAGGCCGGTGAGGCTGTTGGCGAGCACGGCGCCCATGACCGAGACGCCGATCGTGCCGCCGAGGCTGCGGAAGAACGTGACGCCCGAGCTCGCGACACCCATCTCGCTGGGCTTCGCGACGTTCTGCACGATCAGCACCAGGTTCTGCATGGTCATGCCGACGCCGGCGCCCATCACGAACATGTACACCGAGACGAGGAAGAAGTTCGTGTCGTAGTGCAGCGTGGAGAGCATCACCGATCCGGCGATCAGCAGCACCGACCCGAGGATCAGGTAGCCCTTCCACTTGCCGAAGCGCGTCACCAGCTGGCCGATGACCATCGACGAGATCAGCAGCCCCGCCATCATCGGCAGCGTCATGAGCCCGGCTTCAGTCGGCGTGGCGCCGCGGGAGAGCTGCATGTACTGCGCCAGGTAGACCGAGGTACCGAACATCGCGACGCCGATGGAGATCGACGCGAGCACCGACAGGGTGAACGTGCGGCCCTTGAACAGCGTGAGCGGGATGAGCGGCTCGCGCACCTTGAGCTCGACGATGATGAAGGCGATGGCTGCGACGATCGCGCCACCCACCATGAGGACGGTCTCGGTGCTCCACCAGTCGAAGGTCGAACCGGCGTTGGTGATCCAGATGAGGATGAGCGAGACCGCCGCCGAGAGCAGCACGATGCCGACGTAGTCGATCGACACCTTGCGGGTGCGCTCGGTGCTGATGTGCAGCGTCTTCTGCAGGATGATCAGTGCGGCGACGGCGAAGGGCAGCGAGACGAAGAAGTTCCAGCGCCAGTTCGCGACATCCGTGATCCATCCGCCGAGCAGCGGGCCGCCGACGGTGGCGACGGCCATGACCGCGCCGAACAGGCCCATGTAGCGGCCGCGCTCCCGCGGGCTGATGATGTCGGCCATGATGACCTGGCTGAGGGCGGCGAGACCGCCGCCGCCGATGCCCTGGATGGCGCGGAACGCGATGAGGGCGTTGGTGTCCTGCGCGAAGCCGGCTGCGGCGGTGGCGCCGACGAACACGATGATCGCGATCTGGATCAGCAGCTTGCGGTTGAACAGGTCGGCGAGCTTGCCCCAGATCGGGGTGGAGATCGCCGTGGTGAGCAGCGTCGCCGTGATGACCCAGGTGTAGGCGGCCTGGTCGCCACCGAGGTCGTGCACGATGACGGGCATCGAGGTGGAGACCACCGTGGTGGCGATCATCGAGACGAACATGCCGAGCAGGAGGCCGGTGAGGGCTTCGAGCACCTGGCGATGCGTCATCTTGACGGGAGAATCCGTGGTCATGCGGGACCTTTCGCAGTCGAGGGTGGGGATGCCGCGACAGCACTGGCGCGCACGAGATGGTTGAACTGCGTCAACTATACGCGGGTGGTTGATCTTCGTCAACGATTCCCCTTCGGGCGCGCCCTCTGCGCGGAATGAGCGAATCTCTTGCGCGAAATCGCCTTGTTTATCCCTGATGAGGTCGGAGAAGATGCCAGGACACGGGAGGCTTCCCCAAGCTCCGCTCGTCGAACCGCCTTCCTGTCACTGATTCCTGAGGGGGGAACGGATATGGCAACCAAGGCAACACAGCGCAAGGTGCTCGCAGTGCTCGCAGGTGGGCTCGTGCTCGGAGTGGGCGTCGCGGTCACGCTCGCCGCCTGGAACGACTCCGAGTTCGCGAACGGCACCTTCACCGCCGGCGCATTCAACCTGGAGGGGTCGACGGACGGCACCGCCTACAGCGACCACGCGACCACCGGCACCGCGGCGACGCTCGCGTTCACTCTGCCCGCGGGGCTGGTCGGCAACATGTCGCCCACCAGCTCGGTGTATGCCGGGTTCTGGGTGCGGCTCGCCGCCGGCACCACGAGCGGCGCGAACCTCGTCGCCGCGGGAACCACCGCAGACGCCGCCGGCACCTCGAACTCCGGGCATCTCTCGTACTCGATCTACCAGCTCGCACCGGGGGCGACCTGCAACGCCGCGACCGCCACGGGCACTCCTATCGCGACCGGGGCGACGCTCGACGCGCAGACCGGCGTGACCACGGTGCCGCTGACCGCCGGTGGCACCTCGGCCGTGCCCGGCACCGCGGTGCAGCTGTGCTTCAAGGTGACGGCGGATGCCGCGCTCACACCGAGCCTGGTGACCAACGCCACCTGGAAGTTCACGGCGACCTCGACGAACTGAGCATGTGATGGTCACCCGCAGAGCGATGCGGGAGAGGCGACGGCTGCGCTCCCGCCGACTGCGAGCCGTGCTCGCGGGCGGGCTCGTGTTCGGAATCGGTGCTGCCGCCACCCTCGCCGCCTGGAACGACTCCGAGTACGGATCCGCCAGCTTCACCGCTGGCAGGTTCGACATCGTGGGCGCCGTCGATGGTGCGACGTTCTCGAGCCACGCGACGACGGGCACAGCCGCGGCGCTGAACTTCCAGCTCGCCCCGACCGCGATGGCTCCGGGCAACGCGACCTACGCGCTGTTCAGCGTGAAGACCGCGAACCCCTCGGTCGCGGGAACCCTGCAGCTGACCGCGGGCACTCCCGGTGGCACGGGACTCGCGACGTACCTCACCTACGGCGTGCGCACGATCAGCGGCACCACGTGCAATGCGACGACGTACGCCGCGGGTACGGCGGTCGTCGCGGATGGGGCGGCGTTGACCGCGAACGGTGCGACCACGCAGGTCGTGACAGCGAACGGCGGGGCGCAGGTGAACTACTGCTTCGCCGTGACGCTCCCGACCACGGCGCCGAACGCCGCGCAGGGGCTCACGATGTCGCAGACGTGGCAGATCCAGGGGACCTCGTCCTAGCGCGGACGGGACGGACAGGAGGGCGCGAGATGACGACGCCGACGACGCGACGCAGCCTGCGGGAGCAGACGCCGTCGCCCGCGGCGATCAGCTCCGCCCTGGCATCGACGCGCGCACGATCTCGTCCGGGGAGCATCATCGGCGACGTGCTGCTCTGGCTCGCCGCGGTGGCCGGCGCGATCTGCATCGTGCTCGTCGTGCTCGCCTTCACGGCGCAGATCACACTCATCATGTTCCGTACCGGGTCGATGTCGCCGACCATCCCGGCAGGCTCCGTGGCCGTCGTGCAGCGCGTACCCGCGACCGAGATCGCGGTCGGCGATGTCGTGACGGTCGACCGGGCGGGGGAGCTGCCTGTGACCCACCGTGTCGCCTCGATCTCCCCGGGTGTGAGCGCGGACGAGCGCGTCATCACGATGCGCGGGGATGCCAATGCCGCCGACGACGCATTCCCCTACACCGTCTCGTCGGTGCGGCGTGTGCTGTTCTCGGTGCCCGGGATCGCGCTGCTCATCGTCGGGATGGGCAACCCGCTCGTGCTCGGCGGTCTGACGATCGCGGCGACGACCCTCGTGGTGTGGGCCTTCTGGCCGCGCAGGGCGCGTGGACGTGGATCCGGCAGTGAGGGGGACGGGCCATGAGGCGCGCGTTCGCCGTCGTGCTGCTCGCGATCGTCGTGGTCGCGACGCCGAGTCCCGCCTGGGCGGCGCCGACCACGCAGATCATCCAGGGCTCCGTGCTCCGGCTGGTGTCGGTGGCCGACTGGGAGGCGGCCGGGAGCCTGCTTCCTGGGCAACCCGTGCGGTGGGATGTCGCCGTCAGCGCGGACGCCCCAGATCCTGGTGTCGTGCGGATCGCGGTCAGTGCGACGGGCGACGCGCACCTGCTCGTCGATGTCGCGATGTGCCTGCAGGAATGGACGGCGACCGGATGTCCGGGAGGCGAGACCGAGCTGCGCACCGCGTGGAGTATCCCGCGCGACGGTGTCGAGGTTCCGCTCGTGTCGATCCCCGACACGCAGACGGCCCACGTGCGCCTGGCCATCGTCCTCGATCCCGCGGACGACTCCGGCAGTACCGATGTGGTCGTGCATGCGCGGGGTGCGGGCGAGGTCGCGAGTGTCAGTCCGGGTGGGGGAGTCGCGACGCCCGGGGTGCCGGTGGACGCGGGAGGCCTGGCGACGACCGGGCTGCCGCCGGGGACTCCCTGGGTGATCGGCGCCGGCGTCGTGCTTCTGGTGTGGGGTGCGTTGCTGGCCGTGAGGCGTCGGCGTGCGGCTCTCGACGAGGAGCCGGGGCGATGAGGACGCCGGGTCGCGTACGCATCCTGGCGGCAGCCGCCGGCCTGTCGCTGCTGGTCGGCCTCGGCATGGCGCCCGCGGTGCAGGAGACCGATGCGAGCTTCACCGACAGCGAGTACGCGGCGCAGACGTTCACCGCGGCCACCCTGGCGACCCCGGTGGTCACGTCGTGCACGGTGACCAGCTTCCTCGGCACCTTCACCGGCTTCACGATCACCTGGACGTCGCCCTATCTGACCGTGCAGCAGCGTCTGTCCATCAACAATGTCGTCGTGGACAACACCAACGTCACGCAGAGCGGGGCCGGCCCGTACACCTACTCGTCCACGATCAGCTCCGGACTGCTGAACACGCTGCTCGGCAGCCTGCTCGGCTCGACCAACAGCGTCAAGGTCGAATCCATCTACGCCGGCACGTCGTGGGCGTCTGCGGCCGCGACACGCACGCTCTCGGTCGGCGGTCTGCTCGGGCTCGGCGGCAACAACACCTGCACCTAGCGCATCGGGCGCGTCAGACGGTGCCGGTCACTCGGCGAGGGCGAGCGCGCGGAAGGCGTCGCGTTCGCGAAGCTGCTCGCGGCGACTCGCCGCCGGATCCGCCGTGCGACTCGGAACCTGCTGCCCGGTGGTGCGGCGGTAGAGCTCGTCGATGAGGTCGGTCGCGAGTCCGACGAGCTTGGCGATCTCCCGGTCGTCGCGGTCGATCCACACGCAGCGCGGCTCGTCGTGGACGGGCGCGAAGTCGACGTGCTCCTCCCACACGAACAGGGTGCGTTCGGCGCCGAGCACATGCTGCTGCCACCACACCTGGCGGAGGTAGGTGCGGGGGATGCCGCGGAACGCCTTGTTCGTGGTCTTGATCTCGGCGAGCTTCACGCGTCCGTCGGCATCGACCGCGATGCCATCGGGGGTGGCGAGGTGGCGGTGCTCGACCTCGGCGCGGAACAGCGCGGATGAGGGGAGGATGCCGTGGGTCGCGGCGACCCAGGCGGCGATCTCGGGTTCGCGGCGCCGACCGTGATCCGTGTAGGCGTTGCCGCCGAAGCGCGGGCCGCCGCCGAGCTTCGAATCGGCGGCGCGGGCGATCGACTTCTCGGACGTGAGCCCCGCGACGTCCGTGGCGGTGATTCCCCGTGAGCGTGCTCGCATCCAGGCCACGCGGTCGCGGGAGTCCGCGACGATGCGTGCTGCGAGTTCCGGGGTCACCCTTCGACTCTAACCCCGCCCGCCGACCCCACCTTCCCTCCCACGCCGCCCGCGTTCCCCCCTCCCCCCTCCCGCTCCGTCCTTCCCGCCCCTCCCGCCCCCTCGCCCCCCTCGCCCCTCCCGTCTCGCCCCTTCCTCCTTCCCTCGAGTGCACGGCTTGTTGCCGAGTGCACGGCATTTCCACGAGAAGATCCCGTGCATTCGGCAGCTTCCCGCGCACTCGGCAGGGTTGGGAGGTGGGGGTGCACGGGGCACCGTTCCTGCACAACGCGGAGGAAAGCGCGGATGTGGGGCTCGGGCGGGGGAGAAGGTGTTGAGGGCTGGTGGCCGCGGAACCATGAGGGATGCCGACGACCGCGCCTGCCCTCACCCAGCTCGTCCGATCGCGGACGGATCTTCTCCGAAACGGATGGACGGATCGGCGCATCGCGGTCGGCGTGCAGGAGGTCGTGCTCTGTCCGATTCGTCGCGGGTGGTTCATGGATGCCGCCGAGCATGCAGCGCTGTGGCCGGAAGAGAAGCATCGGGCGCACGTGATCGCGGTGGCTCGTGACGCGAGTGGACCGGCAGTGATGTCGCATACCTCGGCGGCGGTGCTCTGGGGGCTGCCGCTGTGGGCGATGCGTCTCGTCCGTGTGCATATGACGGCACCGACACCGAGGAGGATTTCGAGCGCACCAGATGTGTTCCGCCATTTCGCACCGATTCCGCCGGCGGATGTCGCCGTGCGCGGGGGTATCCGCTGCACGTCACTGTCACGCACTGTGTTCGACCTCATCCGGACCGTGCCCCTGGCGACATCCGTGGCTTTGGCGGATGCGGCCGAGCGGCAGATGGCAGAACGGGTGCGGGAGTGGGATGTGGATGCCGTCGTCTCCTGGCGCGCCGAACTCGCACGGCGACTGCGCGAGGGCACAGGGGCGAGGGGGATCCGCCAGGCCCGATGGGTCGCCGACTTCGCGGATGGACGGGCACAGCTTCCCGGCGAGAGCGTCAGTCGCCTCCACTTGCGAGCACTCGGCTTCGCCGCGCCGAACCTCCAGGTACGGGTGGAAGGTCCGGATGGGCGTCCGTACTTCGTCGACTTCGGCCTTGATGATGTGCGGAGCTTCGGCGAGTTCGACGGGAAGTCCAAGTACCTCGACGAGGCGCTGCGATCCGGGCGCACGCTGGAGCAGGTTCTCCTCGCCGAGAAGCAGCGGGAGGACTGGATTCGAGGTCAGACGCAGTGGCGCTTTGCTCGCTGGGGGTCAGAGCACATCGGTTCTCCGGCTGCTCTGGCCGCCCGCCTCGCCTCCTTCCGCATCACCCCACCGTGACCCCCTCTCTCCCCCCCCCCCGCCCCCGTCCTCCCCGTCCTCCCCGTCCCCCCGTCCCCCGGTCCTCCCCCAGGCGTCGCCGAGTGCACGACGAGCTGCCGAGTGCACGACTACTCAGCGTCACGAAGCGGTGCACTCGGCGAGAACTCGTGCACTCGGCGACGCGAGGAGGGAGGGGGAGAGCGGGAGGGGGAGAGCGGGAGGGGAGAGGGGATTTGGGGGAGGAGTGGGGGTGAGGTAGAGTGTTCGTAACCGAAGACCGCTGGTCATCGTGTGCGCGTGAGTGCACAGGATCGAAGCTCTGCATCGCAGGGGCCCGCGCAGGACACGAACTTTCCAAAGCTCCGTGCGCTTGCGCCGGAGCTTTTCTGTTGCAGGTGGTCAAGGTCGGCGCCTCACCACCGTGCGGCGCCTCGTACACACCAAGGAGTGACCATGGCGCAGAAGGATGCATCGGTCGCCGAGCTCACGAAGTCATTCGAGAACTCGACTGCCGTTCTGCTGACCGAGTACCGCGGTCTGACGGTTGCCCAGCTCAAGGAGCTGCGCAACAGCATCCGTCAGGACGCTGAGTACGCCGTGGTGAAGAACACGCTGACCAAGATCGCCGCCAACAAGGCTGGCATCTCCGCGCTGGACGACGACCTGAAGGGTCCGTCGGCTGTCGCGTTCGTGCACGGTGACTTCGTCGCCACCGCCAAGGCTCTGCGTGACTTCGCCAAGGCCAACCCGCTTCTCGTGATCAAGGCCGGCATCTTCGAGGGCAACGCCCTCACCGCCGACGAGGTCAACAAGTACGCCTCGCTCGAGAGCCGTGAGGTTCTGCTTGCGAAGGCTGCGGGCATGATGAAGGCGACGATGGGCAAGGCTGCCGCCACCATCGACGCTCTTCGCGAAAAGCTCGAGACCGCCGAGGCCGCGTAAGCGTCCGACGTTCTCGTACAACAACCCCATCTATCTAGGAGATACATCATGGCGAAGCTTTCCACTGAGGAGCTGCTCGAGCAGTTCGCTGGCCTGACCCTCGTCGAGCTCAACGACTTCGTGAAGGCGTTCGAGGAGAAGTTCGAGGTCACCGCTGCTGCACCCGTCGCCGTCGCCGGCGCTGCGGGTGGCGCAGGCGCTGCAGAGGCCGAGGACGAGAAGGACTCCTTCGACGTCATCCTCGAGGCTGCTGGCGACAAGAAGATCCAGGTCATCAAGACCGTCCGCGAGCTCACCTCGCTGGGTCTCGGCGAGGCCAAGGCTGTCGTCGACGGTGCTCCCAAGGCCGTGCTCGAGGGCGCGAACAAGGAGACCGCCGAGAAGGCCAAGGCTGCTCTCGAAGAGGCGGGCGCGACGGTTACCCTCAAGTAATCGCGACGCTCACGCGTTTCTGATCGAAGGCCCCGGGTTCTCCCGGGGCCTTCGTGCGTTTCCGGGCCGTGCGTTCGAGGGCTCGTCGGATCAGCGCGGCGGGGCCGTCGAGTTGCGCACCACGAGGGCGGATGCGGCGTCGATGCGTTCCAGCGGTGCATCCGGGTGATCCATCCGCTGCGTCAGCAACCGCACCGCCTCATGGCCCTGCTCCCGCGGCGACTGTCCGATCGTGGTGAGGGCGAACATGTCGGCGTGCTCGTGGTCGTCGATGCCGACCACGCTGAGCTCGGTCGGCACCGCGATGCCCAGACGTCGGGCGGCGATGATGGCGCCGATCGCGGCCTCGTCGCAGACGCCGACGATCGCGGTCGGGCGACGTCGTCGGTCGCCGAGGAGTCCGGCCGCCGCGGTGTAGCCGCCGGGCATGGTCGGCGCTGCTCCGGCCACGCGGGCATGGGCCGCGAGACCGGCAGCCTGCAGCGCCCCGTGGTACCCGTCCAGCCGCCGCGCATCGCCGAAGCTCAACTCGGCTGCATCGGTCGATCCGCCGACGAAGGCGATGTCGGTGTGCCCCAATTCGATCAGATGCTCGGTGGCGATGCGGGCCGCGGCGGTGTCGTCGATCGACACCGCGCTGGACCCCTCGCTGTACGGGCCGACGCTCACCAGCGGTCGCCCGGTCCGTTGCAGTCGCTCGAGCTCCCTGGCGCTCGGCTGGATGCCGACCGCGATGATCCCGTCGAACCGACGGCCGGGGAGGACGCTCTCGAACAGGCGCTCCCTGGTCTGCGACCCCTCCGGGACCCCATAGAGCGCGAGGTCGTAGTCGAGCGTGAACAGCGCCTCCTGGATGCCGGCGAGCAGCTCGGCGAAGAACCACCGGTCCACGGGCGGCATCACGACGCCGACGGTCTGGGTGCGCCCGGTCGCCAGGCTCGTCGCGGAGGAGTGCGCCACATAGCTGAGGTCGCGCGCCGCGTCTTCGACGAGCTGACGGGTGGCCTCCGAGACGTAGCCGCGTCCGCTCAGGGCCCGACTCGCGGTCGCCTTGGACACGCCGGCACGTGACGCGACATCCGCGATCGTGCTCATCGGTCCTCCTCGACCTGATCACGCGAGTGCGTGGACGCGGCGCGGTGGGGGCCGCGCCGGGTCACAGCGTAGCGGGTGCACGCCGGAAAAGGAACCGGTTCCATACCCGCGGCGAGGGAGCGCTCCCATCGGTGACGAACAAGCGCGAGGAATGGTTGTCAGCTTGTGACACTTGCGTGTTGTGCCGGGAAGCGACCCGCCAGTATGTTGGCCTGGAATCGGTTCCCGAACGATGCCGCGGGGTGGCGTCAATCCGGAGGGACCCTGTACTCGAAGAGGAGAATTCACATGGCTCTGTCACAGCGTTCCCGGCGTTTCGCGCCGCTCGCCCTGCTGGGGGTCGCGGGCATCGCGCTCGCCGGTTGCGGGGCTCCCGGAGGAGCACCCAGCACTGGCGGTGGCGACGGCGGTAGTTCCACCGTCACGATCTACGGCACGATCGTCGACGACGAGGCCAAGCTCCTCCAGGAATCCTGGAAGGACTGGGCCGACGAGAACGGCATCACCATCAAGTACGAGGGCAGCCAGGACTTCGAAACGCAGCTCGGCACCCGCGCACAGGGCGGAAACCCGCCCGACATCGCGATCTTCCCGCAGCCGGGCCTGTTCGCCGACTTCGCCCGACGCGACTACCTCAAGCCTGCTCCCGCGGACGTCGAGAAGAACGCGAACGAGTACTGGACCGAGGACTGGGTGAACTACGGCACCGTCGACGGCACCTTCTACGGTGCGCCGCTGATGGCCAACGTCAAGGGCTGGATCTGGTACTCGCCGGCGAAGTTCAAGGAGTGGGGCGTCGAGGTTCCGAAGACGCTCGACGAGATGACGGCGCTGACCGACAAGATCCAGGCGGCGACCGGCACTCCCGCGTGGTGCGCCGGCTTCGAGTCGGGCACGGCGACGGGCTGGCCGGGAACGGACTGGGTCGAGGACTACGTGCTGCGTCAGTCCGGCCCCGAGGTCTACGACAAGTGGGTCACCAACGACGTCAAGTTCACCGACCCGGACATCAAGAAGGCGTTCGACTCGGTCGGCTCGATCCTGCTGAACCCGGCCAACGTGAACGCCGGCTTCGGTGACGTGCGCTCGATCAACTCGACCGCGTTCGGTGACGTGGCTCCTGCTCTCGCCGAGGGCAAGTGCGCGCTCACCCACCAGGCGTCGTTCCTGTCGGGCTTCTTCCCCGAGGGCACGAAGGTCGCGGAGGACGGCGACGTCTGGGCGTTCATGCTCCCGGGCGAGTCCGAGGGCGACACGGCCGTGACCGGCGCCGGTGAGATCGTCGGCGGCTTCAGCGACTCCGAAGCGACGCAGAAGGTGCTCGCGTACCTGTCCAGCCCCGAGTGGGCGAACAGTCGCGTCAGCCTCGGCGGCGTCACCTCGGCCAACAACGGCCTCGACCCGGCGAACGCGAAGGACCCGATCCTCCAGGAGACCATCAAGATCCTGCAGGACCCGGACACCACCTTCCGCTTCGACGCGTCCGACCTGATGCCCGGTGCCGTCGGCGCCGGCACCTTCTGGAAGGGCATGGTCGCGTGGGTCAACGGCACCTCCACGGATGAGGTGCTCACGCAGATCCAGACCGGCTGGCCGTCCAGCTGATCCTGGGGGGAGGGGCCGCCCCGCAGCGGGGCGGCCCCTCTGCTCTCCCGGCGTGCACATCGACGTGCACGCCGATGATCCGGTCCGCGTGATGAAGGGGAATCCGTGAACGCGACTATTTTCTTCCAGTGGATCGGCCAGCTCCCGCCGGTCCTCCAAGCCGTCGCCGTGGTCATCGCCTTCGCGGTGGTCGTGGCGGTCATCCTGCTCCTGGTGGACATCGCTCCGCGCAGGGGCACGCTCTACACCTTCGTGCGACTGGCGATGTGCCTTCTCATCCCGCTCGCCGTGATGTTCTTCTTCAACTCCTATTACTGGGCGATGGGGGTCGCGGTTCTCGTCGGCGCCCTCTTCTTCTGGCTGGACTACCGCTCCCGCGATGGCGCGGGCTACCTGATCCAGCTCGTGGCGTTCATGGCGCCGGCACTGCTGCTCCTGCTCGTCGGCCTGATCCTGCCGTCGATCCAGACGATGTTCGCGTCGTTCATGAACTCCTCGGGGAAGGAGTTCGTCGGCCTGTCGAACTATCTGTGGATCTTCACGCAGTCCGACGGCGTCACCGCCGTGATCAACACGATCATCTGGGTGCTGCTGGTGCCGACGGTCTCCACGATCGTCGGTCTCGCCTACGCCGTGTTCATCGACCGCACCCGCGGCGAGAAGATCTACAAGGTGCTCGTCTTCATGCCGATGGCGATCTCGTTCGTCGGCGCGAGCATCATCTGGCGGTTCATCTACGAGTACCGCGGTCCGCAGTACGAGCAGATCGGTCTGCTCAACCAGATCCTCGTGTGGTTCGGCGGCGCGCCGCAGCAGTGGCTGCTCAACGAGCCGTGGAACAACCTGTTCCTGATCGTGGTGCTCATCTGGGTGCAGACCGGTTTCGCGATGGTGGTGCTGTCGGCCTCCATCAAGGGCGTCCCGGCCGAGCTGCTGGAAGCCGCGGAACTGGACGGCGCGAACGCGTGGCAGCGGTTCATCTCCGTGACCGTCCCGGCGATCCGCCCAGCGCTCATCGTGGTGCTCACGACCATCTCGATCGCCTCGCTGAAGGTGTTCGACATCGTGCGGACCATGACGGCCGGAAACTACGGCACCTCGACGCTCGCGAATGAGATGTACACGCAGTTCTCGAAGTTCGAGGCGGGGCGCAGCGCCGCGCTCTCCGTCATCCTGTTCATCCTGGTGCTGCCGATCGTCATCTACAACGCGCGCCAGATCAAGAAGCAGCGGGAGATCCGATGACCGACACCGTGAAGTCAGACACCGCCCTCAGCACGCGCGCGATCACCACGGGTGGCGGGTTCGAGGGCGCCGCGGGCCGCGCACGCAAGCGGCTGTCCCGCCCCTGGGCGACGGTCGCGTCGATCGTCATCGCGTTCCTGTGGACGATCCCGACGCTCGGCCTGTTCATCTCGTCGTTCCGGCCGCGGGATCAGATCCAGACGACCGGATGGTGGACGTTCTTCGCCGACCCGGAGGTGACGCTTGAGAACTACGTCGACGTGCTGCAGTCGGGCACGACGCAGCTCACGATCCTCGAGTCGTTCGTCAACTCGATCGCGATCACGATCCCGGCCACCGTCGTGCCGCTGATGATCGCGTCGATGGCGGCTTACGCGTTCGCCTGGATCGACTTCAAGGGCCGCAACGCGCTGTTCATCTTCGTGTTCGCCCTGCAGATCGTGCCGATCCAGATGGCCCTGGTGCCGCTGCTGAGCTCGTTCTCCCGCGGGATCGTGCTGTTCGGCGTGCCGGTCACTCTGCCGCTCGACGCCTCGTCGGGCTACGCGCAGGTGTGGATCGCGCACTCGATGTTCGCGCTCCCGCTGGCGATCTACCTGCTGCACAACTTCATGTCGGAGATCCCCGGAGAGATCATCGAGGCCGCGCGTGTCGACGGCGCCTCCCGCGGACAGATCTTCTTCCGCGTGGTGCTGCCGCTGACGATGCCGGCGATCGCCTCGGTCGCGATCTTCCAGTTCCTGTGGGTGTGGAACGACCTGCTCGTGGCGCTGGTGTTCGCCGACGGTGCCGCGGCGCCGATCACGAAGCTGCTCGCCGAGATCACCGGCACGCGAGGCAACGACTGGTACCTGCTCACCGCCGGCGCCTTCGTGTCGATCATCGTGCCGCTGATCGTGTTCTTCGCCCTGCAGCGGTACTTCGTCCGCGGCCTGCTGGCCGGATCGACGAAGGGCTGACCTCCGAAAGACACCGGGGGCCTTTCGAGAGAACGGATGCCGCGGTCGGGTGCAACACAGCCCCGATCGCGGCATCCGCGCGTCTACCCTGAAGTCATGAAGTACGCAGACTCGATCGTCGACCTCGTCGGCGACACGCCCCTCGTGAAGCTGCAGCACGTCACCGAGGGCGTCGCGTGCACCGTGCTCGTGAAGCTCGAGTACCTGAATCCCGGCGGGTCGTCGAAGGACCGGATCGCGGCGCGCATCATCGACGCCGCCGAAGCCGCCGGCGACCTCGAGCCCGGTGGGACGATCGTCGAACCCACCAGCGGCAACACCGGCGTGGGCCTGGCCCTGGTCGCCCAGCAGCGCGGGTACAACTGCGTCTTCGTGGTGCCGGACAAGGTCGGCGAGGACAAGATCGACGTGCTGCGCGCCTACGGTGCCGAGGTCGTGGTGACCCCGACCTCGGTCGCGCCCGACAGCCCCGAGTCGTACTACAGCGTGAGCGATCGGCTCGCCCGCGAGATCCCCGGTGCGTTCAAGCCGAATCAGTACGAGAACCCGAACGGGCCGCGCAGCCACTATGAGACCACGGGACCGGAGATCTGGCGGGACACCGACGGCACGGTCACGCACTTCGTGGCAGGCGTCGGCACGGGCGGTACCATCACGGGCACGGGGCGGTATCTGCGCGAGGTCTCCGAGGAGCGCGTGCGCATCATCGGCGTCGACCCCGAAGGCAGCGTCTACAGCGGCGGCACCGGTCGCCCGTACCTCGTGGAGGGCGTCGGCGAGGACATCTGGCCTGGTTCGTACGACCCGACCGTGCCGCACGAGATCGTGGCCGTCGGCGACGCGGAGGCGTTCGCGATGACCCGCCGCCTCGCGCGCGAAGAGGGCATCCTCGTCGGCGGATCGAGCGGGATGGCTGTCGTCGGAGCGCTGCGCGTCGCCCGGGAGCTGCCCACCGATGCGGTGATGGTCGTGCTGCTGCCCGACGGCGGACGCGGCTACCTCTCCAAGATCTTCAACGACGGGTGGATGCGCTCCTACGGCTTCAGCGATGTGGAGGAGGGGGAGACCGTCTCCGACGTGCTGGCCGCCCGCGCGGTGCGGCAGGCACAGGCGCCCGGCCCCGGCATCCCGGACCTGGTGCACGCGCACCCGACCGACACGGTGCTCGAGACGATCGGGATGATGACCGAGTACGACGTGTCGCAGCTGGTCGTGCTCAGTGCAGAGCCGCCCGTCATGATGGGCGAGGTCGTCGGCACCGTCGACGAGAAGGGGCTGCTCGACCTGTTGTTCCGCGGTGAGGCCAACCCGACTGATGCTGTCGGCTCGTACGTGGGGGAGCGGCTTCCGCTCGTCGGCATCCATGCTTCCGTGGCCCAGGCCCGTGCCGCGCTCGCCGAAGCCGACGCGCTGCTGGTCACCGAAGACGGCAAGCCGTACACCGTGCTGACCCGGCAGGACCTGCTCGCGTACCTGTCGCGCTGAGACGACGGGTCGACGGACGCGGGACGTAACGGGACGACCACCGCCGTGAGGGCGGACGTAGGCTGAGAGGCATGTCCGACCACGCTTTCGCCACCCGAGCCATCCATGCGGGACAGGCGCCCGACCCGACCACGGGCGCGATCATCCCGCCGATCTACCAGGCATCGACCCACGTGCAGGACGGCATCGGCGGTTTCCGCGAGGGATACGAGTACAACCGTGCGGGCAACCCCACGCGCTCCTCGCTCGAGACGCAGCTCGCCGCGCTCGAAGGCGGCGTGCGTGCGCTCTCCTTCGCCTCGGGACTCGCGGCGGAGGATGCGCTGCTGCGCGGCATCCTGAAGCCCGGCGATCATGTGCTGCTCGGCAACGACGTGTACGGCGGGACCTACCGGCTGCTCACGAAGGTGCTCGCGCCCTGGGGCGTCGAGACGACCACGGTCGAGCTCTCCGACGGAGACGTGCTGCGCGCGGCGATCCGCCCCGAGACGAAGATCGTGTGGCTGGAGACGCCGAGCAACCCCCTGCTGAAGGTCGTCGACATCGCGCTGACCGCCGAGATCGCGCACGCGGCCGGTGCGATCGTGGTCGTGGACAACACCTTCGCCTCGCCCGCGCTGCAGCAGCCGCTCGCCCTCGGTGCCGACCTGGTCGTGCACTCCACGACGAAGTACCTCGGCGGGCACTCGGACGTGCTCGGCGGTGCCGTCGTCTTCGGTGACGACCGCTTCGTCGACCAGGTGAAGTTCCAGCAGTTCGCGGTCGGCGCGGTATCGGCGCCGTTGGACGCCTGGCTCACCACGCGCGGTATCAAGACGCTCGCGCTGCGAATGCGCCAGCACTCCGAGAACGCGCAGGCGATCGCCGAATGGGCGTCGTCGCGGCCGGAGTTCGCGCAGGTGTACTACCCCGGACTGGCCTCGCACCCGGGGCACGAGATCGCCGCGACGCAGATGAGCGGATTCGGCGGGATGCTCTCGCTCGGACTCGCGGCGGGCGCCGATGCGGCACGGGCGTTCGCCGAGGGCACCTCGCTGTTCCAGCTGGCAGAGTCGCTCGGCGGCGTCGAGTCCCTCATCGGATACCCGCCGGACATGACGCACGCGTCGGTGCGGGGCACCGAGCTCGCGGTGCCCGAGAACGTCGTGCGGCTCTCGGTCGGCATCGAGGACGTCGACGACCTGATCGCCGACCTCGAGCACGCTCTTCCGCGCACGGTTTCCTGACTCCCACGGTCCCTCGCGAACGCCTGGCGGGATCGAAAACGTGCCGGAAAAGGGTTCCGGGGGAGCGTTCTTGATCCCGCGGTGCGGTCTGGGGGAGCGGTATCGATCCCGTGACGCGCGGGGTGGACGGCGGGGACGGACGGTGGGACGCGGGGCGGCGGTAACATGAAGGGTTCCCGTGGCGAATCGATTCGACCACGCATCCGCCGAACTCTGGAAGGACGTCGTGTCCGACGCTCCCCGCACTGACTCCATCCCCGCACAGCCGGAGCACCCCGCCGACGACGACACCACGATCCCGCAGCCCGAACGCACCGAGACCGGAAGCATCCGCACGTCGACCGCGACCGGAGCCATCCGCACGCTCGGGGCGAACCCGGCGACCGCGCCGATCATGCTGCACCCCGGCGACGCGATCTCCCTCGGGCGACGTACGCTGTACATCATCCTGCTCGGCGCGCTCACGGCCCTCGGGCCGTTCACGATCGACCTGTACCTTCCCGCGTTCCCCGTGCTGGAGCAGGACTTCCAGACCACGGCCGCGGCGATCCAGCTCACCCTGACCGGCACGATGATCGGCTTCGCCCTCGGCCAGCTCGTGGTCGGACCGCTCAGCGACAAGGTCGGTCGGCGCATCCCGCTGATCACGGTCACGGCTCTGCACGTGCTGGCGAGTCTCGGCGCGGCATTCGCCCCCGACCTCGGACTGCTCAGCGCCGCCCGGGTACTGATGGGCGTCGGCGCCGCGGCCGGAGGAGTCGTGGCCATGGCGATCGTGCGCGACCTGTTCGGTGGACGCCGACTCGTCGTCATGCTCTCCCGCCTCGCGCTGGTGTCGGGCGTCGCGCCGGTCATCGCACCGCTCATCGGCTCCTGGCTGCTCACCCTCATGCCGTGGCGCGGGATCTTCGGCGTGCTCGCCGCGTACGGCGTGGTGATGCTGCTGTCGACGATCCTCTTCATCCCGGAGACGCTGCCCGTTGCCCGCCGGCAGGACCGTGGCGGCGCCACGATGCTGCAGCGCTACCGCTCCGTGCTCTCCGACCGGGTGTTCCTGGGGGTGCTGGTGATCGGCGGCATGACGTTCTCCGGCCTGTTCTCCTACCTGTCGGCCTCGCCGTTCCTGTTCCAGGTGACCCACGGGCTCGATGCCCAGCAGTACGGTCTGCTGTTCGCCGTGAACTCGCTCGGCGTGGTCGTCGGCGTGCAGACCGCCTCCCGCCTCGCGGCACGCTTCGGACCGCAGTGGGTCATGGCCTACTCAACCGCGGTGCTGCTGCTCGCGGGCATCGCGATCATCGTCACCGATCAACTCGGTCTCGGGCTCTGGGGCACCATCGTCCCGCTGTTCGTCTTCATGACCGCGTGCGGATTCACCTTCCCGAACGTGCAGGTGCTGGCGCTCGATCGCCACGGCAAGGCCGCAGGAACCGCCGCCTCGATCATCGGTGCGACGAACTTCGGTGTCGCCGGACTCATCTCGCCCGTGGTCGGGTGGCTGTCGCACGACGCCGGGATCACCGCCACCACCATGGCCTCGGTCATGGTCGGCTGCGCGGCCATCGGCATTCTGTCGCTGTGGCTGGTCGTGCGTCCGCGCTCGGTCGGGATGCTCGCTCCCTGAGTCTTCAGGTGTCGTCCGACAGAATGGGACGATGAACAGGCGGATGCTGCTGTGGTGGGGAGTGGGCCTCCTCGCGCTCGCGACAGCGCTCGGCGCCCTGGTGGTGTTCGCCTACCCGCAGACACCCGGCTTCGACCGCTGGTGGAACGACACGATCTCCGCCGCCCGCGCCGACGGGATGGTCGACTTCGCGCTCGTGCTGAACTGGATCGGCGGCGGCTGGGTGGCGATCCTCGGGGTGCCGCTGCTGACCATCGCCGCGCTCGTGCTCGGACGTCACTGGCGGGGCGCGGTGTTCGCCGCCCTGAGCTTCGCCGCGAGCGCCGGGGCCGTGCAGCTGCTCAAGCAGCTCTTCGGCCGTGCGCGGCCCGACGACATGCTGGTCGTGAGCGATTACGGGTCGTTCCCGTCGGGGCACACCGCGAACGCCGCGACCATCGCGCTCGTGCTCTGGGTGCTGTTTCCCCGGGTGTGGGTCGCGATCGTCGGTGCCGCATGGGTCCTCGCGATGGCGCTCTCACGCACCTTCCTCTCGGTGCACTGGGCCAGCGACACCCTCGGCGGAGCGCTGGTCGGTGCCGGCGTCGTACTGGTGCTCGCCGCCTGTCTGCTGCCCTGGATCCAGCGGACGAAGAGCGGGATCGAAGCGCCGATAGGCTGAACGGAACCCCATCCGTCCAGAGGAGTCGTCGTGTCCCGCATCCGTCCGTACCGCCCCACCGATCGTGCCGCGCTGTACGAGATCTGCGTGAAGACAGCCGACGCCGGCGGAGACGCGACCGGCATCCTGTCGGACGATGCCCTGTGGGGGGAGCTGTTCGCGGTGCCCTACGCCGAGCGGCACCCCGACCTCGCCTGGGTGGTCGAGAGCGACGACGAGCGCACGATCGGGTACATCGTGGCGACCGACGACACCGACGCGTTCTACACCTGGTTCCGCGACGAGTGGTGGCCCGCGCTCGCCGAGCGGTATCCGCGACCCGCCGAGATCGTCACGCGCGAGGACCGGATGGTCGACTACGGGTACAGCCGTGCGCCCGGGATCGAGCCCAACACGGTCGACCACCCGGCGCACCTGCACATCGACCTGCTGCCAGAGATGCAGGGGCAGGGGCTCGGAAGGCAGCTCATGCAGACGCTGTTCGCCGAGCTGACCCGTCGCGGCGTGCGCGGACTGCACCTCGGGATCGACCCGAACAACGCCGCGGCGGCCGCGTTCTACGAGCGGATCGGGATGACCCTGCTTCCCGCCGACCCCGGCGGACAGATCTACGGCGTGCGCTTCGACGGCTGACGTCGGAAGAGTCGCGAAGAGCCCCTGCGGATGCGGGGGCTCTTTCGGTTTGTGACCAGTGCTCGATAAACACGAAAGAGCCCCCGCTGGCGCGGAGGCTCTTTTCGTGTCTGGCGGTGACGGCGGGATTCGAACCCGCGGTTGCTTGCACAACACACGCTTTCCAAGCGTGCTCCTTCGGCCGCTCGGACACGTCACCAGGGAACAACCTGTCCATCCTATCCGATCGACCGCGTGCCACGTGACAGAGCGCTGAAGGTACATCCTTGTGTCCCGCTCGCATTATATTGCATGTCACACGTGACGTTTATAGCCTCGGATGAGGACGCATCGTCTTCGATTGGTTACCACGTTTCTCTGGGGGAAGTATGCAGGTGAGCTCGACCACGGCGCCACGGAGCAGCCATCGCACGGCGACGGCGTTCGAGCAGTACGTCAGTGGGAGACGGGCGATCGTCGAAGGGGCGGTGTTCTTCGTCGAGTCCGGAGAGCATGTCGAGGCCGTGGTGGGGCAGACCGGGCCCGGCGACGTCGTGTTCGCTCCGGCGGACTCGGGGCGGCAGGATGATCCGCGAGTCGTCGGCTATGACGGCGCCTTCCGCGAGCCCGGCGACGAGATGATCCTCGACGGCCGGCACACGTTCGAGTTGCAGGACTACGTCGCGGCGCCCTTCATCTCGATCGTCGGGCTCACCGTCATCCGCCAGGCGAGTGCCGAGGGAGTGGCCGCGTTCCTGAGCGACGCCGACATGGCCCGGGAGTCCGGCGTCTTCGTCGACCAGCTCCTGAGCAGCGCCGTGCTGCTCGACTCCCGGGCCTCTTTTCTCGGCGCCGACCCCGCCGGAGGCTCGCTCGCTCGCGTGCACGTGACGCGGGGTGGTGAGTATCGCGACGGTCCGGACGGACTCCTGCTCGGCGTCGTCGGGGACGCGCGAGCGGACCTGGAAGCACGCGCGATCGAAGGTGCCGGGCGAGGGCGGGCCTTCGCGCGCCTCGTCGATCGCGGCACCCTCGAAGCCGACCTCGACGACAGGCCCTGGCTCGCGCGGTACGTGGCGGCGGTCGACCTGCTGCGGCAGTGGGACGGGGTGCCCGCACGCCCGGCGATCTCCGGTTTCGGCGGACACCTCGTGCCGGCGCTCGACGAACTCCCGGCGCCCGCGGGCATCGTCTCCGCGGATGCGCCGTACCTGCTGACAGGTGACGGCGAGGAATACGTGCTGATCGATCCGTCGAGTCGCAGGCGGTTCCGGCTGGGGGCCGATGCTGCGCGCGGAGTGGAGTGCCTGATCGCGACCGGAGACGAATCGGCCGCGGCTTCTCTGCTCGCCGCCGAGCTCGGGCGACGGACGAATGCGGCGATGGTGGCGGTATGCGAGATCCGCGAGCGGTTCGCCGGCGTAGGGCTCGACCTCCTCGCGACGTCGGGCGATTCGGCGTGACGTGCAACAGCGAGCGGAGCGGCGGATGAGCAGCGCCCCGACCGCCCTCTGGGAGAGCTTGACGGCGCCCAGCACCTGGGGGCGCGCGGAGGCGCTTGCCGTCGGTGCCGAGGGCGTCCGGGTGTCGACGGCGGACGGGCGGTCGATGCTGTGCGCCACGAGCGGGCTCTGGAACGTCCCGCTCGGCTACGGCAACCTCGCGGTCGCCGAGGCGGTGGGCGAATCTCTCCGCTCCGCGTCGTACCTCTCACTCTTCCGCTCATCGCACACCTACGCGCGTGAGGCGGCGGAGGCGCTCCTCGCCCTCACCGCAGGCCGTTACGCCCGCGTGATCTTTGCGACCTCCGGCGCAGCAGCCAACGATCTGACGATGAAGCTCGTCCGTCAGGCCGCCGCTCTCCGGGGCCGACCGGATCAGAACATCATCGTCGGCCTGAACGGCGGATACCACGGCCTGACCTACGGAGCCCTCGGACTCAGCGGCGATGCACTGGGGCAATCCGTGTACGGCGTCGATCGCCGCAACATCCGTCACGTCTCACCGCACGACGGCGGAGCACAACTGCGGGCGCTGTTCGCCCGGGAAGGGCATCGGATCGCAGCGCTGGTGCTTGAACCGATACTCGGATCGGGCGGATTCGTGCTCGACGAAGATTTCCTCGCGGCCGTCGCCGACGTCCGCGCCGCGTTCGACGTCGTGCTGGTCGCCGACGAGGTGGCGACCGGCTTCGGGCGCACTGGCGAGCTCTTCGCTTCGACTCGCTGGCCGGTGGCGCCCGACGTACTCCTGCTGTCGAAGGCGCTCACCAACGGCGCTGCGGCGGCGTCGGCGGCCCTCGTCTCCGCCGAACTCTGCGACGTCTTCGACCGTCGCGATGCGATCTTCGTACACGCCGAGACCCAAGCGGGGACTCCGGCGTCGTGCGCGGCGATCCTCGCCACCTTGTCAGAATTCGTGCGCATGGACGCCGTGGGAATGGCGCGGAACCTGTCGGACGACCTCGATCGGACGATCGCGCGGATATCCGCGCATCCGGGAGTGATCGGAACCCGGGGTGCGGGCTGCTTCCGCGCCGTCGTCCTGGCTCGCGACGGACGCCCGCTCGACGGCCCGGACATCGCGGAGGTCGTGGGATCGATCCGACAGGCGGGCGCCATCGCGCAGCCGGGACCGAGCTGCATACAACTGGTTCCTGCATTCACCTACACAGCGGCTGATCTCGACGAGCTCGAGACCGCGGTGCTGCGCGGCCTCGACGACAGCGAGGTAACCGCATGATGTCGATCTCGGAGTCGTACGATCCGCTGCGGGTGACCGCCGGTCTGGGGGCACTGGCAGCCGCTTTCCACCGCTTTCGTCTCGGTGGCCGTCCTCTCGTGCTGCGCGACGCGGCTGTCGACCCGGTGGCATTCACGCTGCCACCGGGAGCCGTGGAGATCGAGGTGGATGCGCGCAGCACCGACGTCATGCTGGTGCCGCGGGCGATCCAGTCGGGGCGGCGGGCGACCTCGGTCGTGGCCGTGGGCGGGGGGACCGTGCTCGACGCGGCGAAGATCGTCCGACTGCTCCTCGTCGATCCCGGCCTCGCGACCCCGCTGCAGAGGCTGGTTCCGCGGAGCGGATTCGTGCGCCTCCCGAGTATCGCGTCGAGATCGGCGACGGAGCTTGCGCTTCTGGCCGTGCCCACCACATTCGGCACCGGGTCAGAGGCGAGCAGAGTCGCATGCCTGCCGACTGCGTCGGGGCGAAGGCTGATCTTCGGCGAGGGTCTTCTCCCCGATCATGCGGTGCTCGACCCGGTGCTCACCGCGACGCTGTCGCGCTCGATGCAGATGGAAGGCCTGTGGGAGATCATCCTCCGGATCCTGGGGCCGGCCATCGGGAGCGGGGGCGACCTCGCCGCCGATTCGGATGCCGAGGCGATCGTCAGCCGGGCGGCACGGCTGGCGGAACAGCTCAGGATCGGCTTCCTGAGCCCGGAGGAGCGCCTGCTCGCGGCGCAACTCAGCGCGGCGAGCCACCGCAGCTGGGCGCTCATCGGTCGGCGCAGCTACGCGGCGAAGCACTGGTACCTCGCGAACGAACTCTCCTGGGTGACCGGCACACGCAAGATGCCGGCGACGGTCGCGATCCTGCCTGCGCTCTGGAGGCGTATCGCCGATGGCGACCAACGGTGGGGATTCGCCGAGAGGCTCGCGCTGGCGTGGTCGTGGCTCTGCGACGTGATCGCCGGACTCCCCGCCGATCCTCGGGAGGGTCTTCCGTTGCTGCTGGGCCGCTGGGGGCTTCGTCCGATAGCGCGGCCGACCGAATCGGAGCTGCGCGAGACAGTCGAGCGGATCCACTCCTCCTGGGGCGGGTCGCTTCCCGCCCTCGGCCGCATCGAGCCGGACGCCGTGGCGGAGATCCTCGCGGCGTCCTTCCCTCGAGGGGCGAGCCTGTCCGCGACCGTGCGAGAGGAGGTGACACACACATGACCACACCACTCGACATCCGCATCGAAGAGCTTTCGACGATGGACGCGCCGAGCGAATGGAGCGAGTTCGTCAACGGCGTTCTCACCGGGATCGCGATCGTCGCGATCGGCGCCGCGGTGACCTGACGACTGGGTGCCCCATCGCGACAGAGGAGAGGAGGTGAATGCGCATGGAGATTTCGAACGACCTCCGTTTCGAAGAGCTGGAGTCGATGGACACCCCTGACTTCTGGACCTGGTACGCCGCCGTGAAGATCGGCGTCGTCGTCGGCCTCATCGGTCTCGCCGTCACCTGAGCGGCACCGAGTCGACGCTCGAAGACCCTCGGGAGGAGGTGAGCACATGGATCTGAGCTTCGAAGAGATCGAGGCGATGGACGCACCCGAACCGTGGTACATCATCGTCGGCGACATCATCATGATCATCGGCGCCGCAGCCGCGATCACCTGACGCAGGATGCAGCGGGGGCCACATCTCGACGTGTGGCGCCCGTTGTGTCCCCCCCACGAATGAAGGACGTCTTCGTCTCATGACACATCTCCACGGATCCGCGGCCCGACTGCTCGCGGTCATCGCTCCAGGAACGCCCGTCGGCGACATCTACGGCGACCGCGGCTCGGAGGTCTACGACGCGATGACACGCGGCGACGACAGCGAGGTGCGTGAGATCCTGCGCGCCGGCCGCCGGACGACGGGGAGGATCCTCGAGCTCGCGTGCGGCAGCGGGCGGTTCACCTTCCCGCTCGCCCGTCTCGGGCGCGAGGTCGTGGCGCTCGACAACTCGCCGCGGATGCTCGAACTGCTGAGCGTCCGTGCCGAGAGGACAGGCGTGCGCACGATCCGTTCGCGCGTCGGTGACATGAGCGACTTCGAGCTGGGCGGACGGTTCGGCCTCATCGTGCTCGGGACCACATCGATCTCGCTGCTAGCACGAGACGCGCGTCGAACACTGCTCGGCGCCGTGCGGCGGCATCTGGCTCCCGACGGAACCTTCCTCGTCTCCGTGCGAACGGACGAATCCGACACTGGGGAGGGCGCAGCGCGAGTCATCCCCCTGCCCGGTGACGAGACGGACGTCGTCCTCCTGGGGGAACAGCGCGACGTCTCCGCCGGTCATCGTGACGTGAGCATCCTGCGCCTTCACCGCCGTGCTGACCTCCTCGACGTGGAAGTGTTCGCCTCGCGCGTGCACCTGCTCGGTGCGCGGCAGCTGTGCGAGGAACTGCGGGAGGCAGGTCTGACCGTGCGTGACACGACACCGGTGCGGGTCGCGGCGGAGGGGCCGGCGATATCGATGATCGAGTGCGGCCTGTGACCGACGAGGCAGGGGAAGGTCAGGCCGCCCGCACCTCCGCGGATTCCTTGCGGCCGCAGCTCGGCGCACGCATCACCGTCGATGAACCGATCGATGAGCGTGGTGCATGGATCATCGCCGACGAAGGCGTGCCCAGGGCGCGGGTATCGGCGCCGGTCGCGGAGGCGGCGCGTCGGTTCACCGGTGCACGCACGGTCACGCAGATCGCCGAGGATCTCGGACCGCCGTGGACATCGAGTGACGTCGACACGATCGTGCAGCGCCTCGCGACCGCAGGCATGCTCGACGGCACCACGCGACGTCGGACGGAACAAGGATCAGGACGCCTGCGGTTCCGTCCTCCGCTCACCGTGCAGCTCAGCGTCGGCGATCCGAGCGTCCTGTTCGCCGCGTTGCGTCCGGCGACGCGGATCCTGATCGGCCGGGCGGGAGCCGTCGGCGCGCTGGTGATCGTCGCCGCGGGGATGATCGCGGCGATCGTCGGCGCCGACGATATCGCCGGCGTGCTCCGCCAGCCAGTGCCCCTCCCGGTCGTGTTCGTCCTCAGTTCGGCGATCGTGCTCACGACGCTCATGCACGAGATCGGTCATGGGGCGACCCTCAGCCGCTTCGGGGGCGTCCCGCGGCGTATCGGGGCGATGCTGTTCTACCTCGCTCCCGCGTTCTTCTGCGACGTCACCGACGGCTGGCGTCTCGGTCGGCGTGGTCAGCGGGTCGCCGTCGCCCTCGCCGGGCCTGCGGTGCACCTCGTGTGTGCAGCCGCCGCGATGCTCGCCTCCCGGTGGGTCTCCGCGCCGCCCGCACACGTCGTGCTGGTGCTCTACGCACTCTCGTGCGTGGTGATCGCGGTGCTCAACCTGCTTCCGTTCGTACAGCTCGACGGATACCTCGCGCTGATGTCGGCTCTGGATCGACCGCATCTGCGTCGCGAGGCCATGCGCGAGGCGTCCGAGGTGCTCGGAAGCGTCCTGCTCGGAACCCGGCGCGACCACACCGGGAGGACAGCGACCGCCAGGCACGCCATGTTCGTGGCATACGGAGTGGGATGCCGGGTCTTTCCGGTGCTGCTCGTGGGGTACATGCTCTATCGGTCCGCGGATACCGTCGCAGGCATGGGGACCGTGCCGGCCGCCGCGTACCTGCTCACGCTGGCGCTGGTACTCGTCGTCGCCGGGGCCGGCGTGGCGCGGGGCGTCCGTGCCACAGCGGTCAGGAGCCCGAAGCCGCGGAGGATCGTCGGGACCACGGTTGTCGGCGCGGCCCTGGCCGTCGTCGCACTCTTCCTCATCCCGATCCATCCGATGATCCAAGTCGGCTATGTCTCGTCCGCGGGCGGGACGGTCCGGCTCGTCGCGAGCAGCGCAGACCAGCTTCCGGGCCCGGGCACCCCGATCGTGTTGGAGAGCAACGGCATCGTACTGCGCTCCACGGTGGGGACGGGGACGGTCGGGGGCGGCGAGCCCGAGCGCGAGACGGTGGACCTCGCCGCGCTCGTGCCGCTCACTCAGAGCACCCTCACCACGCCCGTCAGCACCATATCGCTGGTCGACGTCGAACCAGGCGCCGGAGGGCTCCCGGAGTGCGGGAGGGCCGAGTACGCCGACACCGGCTCACCCATGATCGGGAGCTGGCTTTGGCATGTCTTCCTGATCCGTCCGCTCTCAGCGCTCGGATCGGGGTGGTCGTGATGTCCGAGACATCGGGAGAGGGCACCGAACTTCGTCGGATCCTCCGTGATGCCCTGTCGAAGACCGCCGGAGAACTGGATGTGCGGATCGACGCGGATCCCGTGTACGGCTGGCGCGACCGGTCGATCGGCACCGCCGTCATGCGGGGCACGGAACGCCTGTGGGTCCGGATCGTCTGGGCGCGTCCCGAATGGGCGCGGGGGATGTGGTGGATGGGGAACCAGGACGCCGGTGTCATCCGGATCACGGAGAAGCCGAATCTGGTCGAGGTGCGCGAGTGGCGGGAAGGTCCACTCATGCTGCGCGCGGAGCTCATGACGCTGGTGCCGGGTTCGCCGTGCGCGCCGACTGCTGAACTGCGGCGAGACCCCGATCTCGAAGCGGGATGGTGGGAGGCGCTGGAGCACTCTCTGGCCGCGATCTCCGCCACACCGACCGACCGCCTTGCGCTCGATCCCGTGAGCGTGCGCCGTCGCATCGCCGTGTTCTTCGATCACGAGGTCGACATCGACCCGGCAAGGTGGCAGGCAAGCCACGGCGACCTGCACTGGAACAACTTGCACGCCCGGCCTCTCGCGATCGTCGACTGGGAGGCCTGGGGGCTCGCGCCTCGCGGATACGACGCCGCATTCCTGCTCTGCCATGCACTGCACGTGCCGACCGTGGCCGCCGAGCTCACGCGGCGCTTCCGCGACGATCTGGAGAGCGTGGACGGTGTGGTGTCGCAGCTGTACGTGCTGACCAAGCTGCTCACGCGTGCCGACGGAGGCGCTCACCCCGACCTCGTCCCGCTGATCCATCTCCACGCGGACCGGCTGATCGGCCGCGTCCGTGTCACCCGACCCACCACCCGAGGAGTGAAACCATGACAACGGTCGCCAGCTTCGATGGATTCAGCAAAGCCTACGGAGGCGATGCCGTCGTCAGGGATCTGAGCTTCACGGTGCAGGCAGGATCCGTGGTGGGTCTTCTCGGCCCGAACGGTGCGGGCAAGAGCACCGCGATGCGCGGGCTGGTCGGCCTGCTGCGCCCGACCTCCGGGGAGGCGAGGGTGTTCGGTGCACCTTTCGGGACGCTGCCGAATCCCGCACGCCGGGTGGGCGTCCACATGGACGGCCTGGGCTTCGAGACCGGGATCACCGCTCGTCGCCACCTCGACGTCTATCGGCTCGCCGTCGGCATGCCGCGTTCCCGGATCGATGACGTTCTCGAGCAGGTCGGCCTGACGGAGCATGCGGGAAAGCGGGTGCGTAGCTATTCGACAGGGATGCGTCAGCGCCTGGGACTTGCGACGGCCCTGATCGGCGATCCCGAGTTCCTCGTGCTCGACGAGCCCGCCAATGGCCTCGACCCCGGTGGGATCCGCTGGCTCCGTGTCTTCCTCCGCTCGTTCGTGGAGAGTGGAGGCAGCGTCCTGATCTCGAGCCATCAACTGGCGGAGCTGGAGCACACCGTCGATCGGGTCGTCGTGATGCGACGGACGCTCCTGTTCGATGGTCCCCTCGCCTCGCTGACGTCGGGTGGCGCTTCCACGCTCGAGGAAGGTTACTTCGAACTGATCGATCGCGCCGAAGGTGGGGCGCTCCGTGTCTGAGGTCCTGAAGAGCGAGCTCCTGCGCAGCATCAGCGGCTTCGCGATGCTCGGTGTCGCCTCATTCGTGATCCTGATCCCAGGTCTGACGCTGAGCCTGGGGCCGCCCCTCGACGGTCTGCGCGCGCTCGACGACGGCATGGCCACGCGCATGGTGTTCGGACTGATCGCCTCCGTCGGCATCGTGGCGATGTACCTCGGGAGCTATGCGGTCTCGCCTGAGTTCTATTACCACTCCATGCCGCGGACGGTGGTGATCTCCTCGCTCAGGAAGGTCTTCGCGGCGAAGCTGATCTCCAGCGCGGTCACGAGCGCCGGGCTGTGCCTGGTCGGAGTCGTCGTCTGGGCGGGCGTGACCGCTGTCGTCCTCGCGACGAACGGTCGGCAGACGCTGATTGACGGCGCGTGGTGGACGATCGTCGGCGGGTCGCTCTTCGCGGCGGTCTGCGGCGGAGTGATCGGGGCGGCCGCTGGATGGATCCTCCGGAACTACTACGCGGTGTCCGGTCTCGTCCTCATGGTCCCTCTGATGATCGAGCTTCCGCTGCTGTTCTCCGCTCCGGAGGTCGAGCGGTTCTTTCCGGTCGGGGCGTTCGCCGGCGTGACGGGAGCGCCGATCGACGGGTTGCTGCCCTGGTGGGGGAGTGCGATCGTCCTGTTCGCGTGGGCTGCCGTATCGGCTGCGCTCGCCGCGGTCGTGGTGCGGCGGCGGGACGGGTGACCGTGATCGGGGACATCGTGCTCGCGGTGGACCGACGACGATGGATCAGGGCGCTCTCGGCCGAGCTGCGGCGCCTCCGAGGCGACGCGCTGCCGTGGATGTTCCTGCTGCTGACGGTGTTGCCGGCGGTGTCGCTGGCTGCGTCGCTCCCCGCGGAAGTCCGCGAGGCGCCGTCGCCCGTGCGTCGCGCGCTTTTGGACGCAGTGGCTTCGTCGGCGGTCGGCGGGTTGCTCCTGTTCGCCGCGCTACTGGGCGCGCTGGCGGTCGCACTGGCCGCCCGCACCGGGGTCCTGGCACGCGAGCTGGTGTGCGGTTCCGCCCTGTACGTCTTCGTCGCGCGCGGGTTCTCAGGCGTCCTCGCCAGCACTCTCTTCGGCGTGGTCGGCGTGGCCCTTCTCGGTGCTGTGTCCTTCGGCGTCTCCGGGGAGGTGCTGATGGAGCCCGGAATATCCGTGCGGTCGGTCGGTGCGGTCATCGGCGCGGGGTTCTGGGGATACCTCATCGGGGTGATCGTGCGAAGCCCCATCCTGGTCCTGTTCGTCGTCCCACTGTCGCTGGTTCCCGGTGAACTCTTCGCCGGAGCGCCCCCTCGTGTCACCGAGTTCCTGCCCCACCCCGTACTGCTGTCTCTCGCGGGGGTGTCCTCCGGCGGGCTCGATGGCCCCGGCACCGCGGCTCTCCTGGCTGCGTGGTTCCTCGGGCTCGGTGTGCTGGCGGTGCTCGTGGTTCGCCACCGGGACAGGCTCTGAGTCGGCCGCGGGCGACGTCCAGCGGGGCTCGAGAGCCCAAGAGCGAGGCGTCAAGCCAAGGTTGACATTGCAAATCGTGTCAACCTAAGGTTGACGGTATGGCAGACATGGAATTCACCATCCGTGCGGGGCTCGCCGAGACGATCGCGAAGATCGAGCCCGGCCTGGACGACCGTTTGAGCGAAGAGCCCCTGGCTCACCTGCGCCTCGTCGCGATCCTCGCGAACATCTCTGAAGAAGCGGACGATACGTTGCGCAGTGCCGTCGACGCGGCACGTGCAGTCGGCATGACGTGGGGGCAGATCGGCGACACGGTACATGTGTCGCGGCAGGCCGCACAGCAGCGTTTCGGTCGTCCTGCGCCGACGGTCGACCCCTCGCGGCGTCGGGTCATCACCGTCACCGCGTTCACCGAGATGGAGCGACTCGCGCAGGAAGGGCGGCGCGGATGGCATTCGGTGGGATTCGGCGCCCTTTTCCACGAACTGGCTCCGTCCGACGAACAGTGGCAGCACAAGCGAGTGAGCGTGTTCGCTGGCCATCACGATCTCGAAGCCGACGGCTGGCAGAAGATCGGCGGCGCCTGGTTCCCCTGGGCGTACTACGCGCGTCCCACCGGCACCCCTGTCGACCCTGCAGAACGAGAGGTAGGAGAGGGATGAGGATGAACGATCACGCCATCGAGGTTCGAGGACTCACGAAGAGGTACGGCCAGCAGACCGCAGCGGAGGATCTGTCGTTCATCGTGCCGCGCGGGGCTCCCCGCGCACCCTGATCCTGGACGAGCCGGCGAACGGGCTGGACCTCGGTGGCATCCGCTGGCTCCGCGGCTTCTTCCGCGGATTCGCCGAACGCGGCGGCACTGTGCGATCTAGGTGGCCGCACCGGACGGACGTGCCGGCACAGACGCACCGCGTAAAATCCCAGGGTGGCAACCCCCAAGATCGTCCTCTTCTACGCCTTCACGCCCCTCGCCGACCCCGACGCGATCCGCGTGTGGCAGCGCGACCTCGGCGAGGCGCTCGGTCTGCGCGGCCGGTTGCTCATCTCGAAGGACGGGATCAACGGCACGCTCGGCGGCGATATCCGCGCGCTGAAGAAGTGGTCGCGGTCGTTCCGCGCGTACGCCCCGTTCGCCGACGCCGACATCAAGTGGAGCGAGGGGACGGGAGTGGATGCCGTCGGTCTCAGCCTCGACTTCCCGAAGCTGAGTGTGAAGGTGCGTGACGAGATCGTGTCGTTCGGCGCACCCGGCGAACTGCGCGTCGACGAGCACGGTGTCGTCGGTGGCGGCACGCGGCTGACGCCGGAAGAGCTGCACGCCCTGATGGACGAACGCGGCGACGACGTGGTCTTCTTCGACGGTCGGAACGCCCTGGAGGCGCAGATCGGTCGGTTCCGCGGCGCCGTGGTCCCCGACACCGAGACGACGAGGGACTTCGTGCGGCTGCTCGATTCGGGCGCCTATGACGATCTCAAGGGCAAGCCCGTGGTGACGTACTGCACCGGCGGCATTCGCTGCGAGGTGCTGTCGAGCCTCATGACGGCGCGCGGCTTCGGCGAGGTGTACCAGCTCGAAGGCGGGATCGTCCGCTACGGCGAGAAGTACGGTGATGACGGGCTCTGGGACGGATCGCTGTACGTCTTCGATGGCCGCGGCTCCGTCGACTTCTCCGACCATGCCCGCGTGATCGGGGAGTGCGTGGGGTGCGGTGCTTCGACCAATCGCACCGCGAACTGCCCCGACCTCTCGTGCCGTTCGCAGTTCGTGGTGTGCGAGACCTGCGTCGCGGTGCCCTGCACCGTGCACGCAGCAGCCTGACACTCGCCCAGGCGGAACGCGCGCCCGCGGTCAGGTGGCCGTGCCCGGCTCGGCCGCCCGCACCGCGTACAGCGACCGCGGCAGCACCGCGGCGCGCAGCCTCGTCCCTCGATCGACGCTGCGGTGCAGACTCCGGATCACCTCGCGCAGGGGCCCGGCGAGGTCGTCGTCCACCACCCCCGATTCCGCATAGTTCGCCCGTTCGACGGCGTCCGTCAGACGTCGCAGCGCACCTGCGTCCACCCCGTTCTCGCGCACCAGACCGGCCGCCCGCATGCGCGGGGTGTCCGCGTCGGAGACGGGCAGCTGTAGGTCGATCAGCGTGTCGCGCAGCTCGGCCCACGCGGCGGCCGGGTCGCCGCGGCGGGCACGCTGCATGCGCGTGCGGCGCTCCACGAGGCGGATGAGCGCGGGCAGCAGGAGCAGCACCACGACCCCGAGAGCGATCGCGGTCACGGGCGTCGGGTCGATGCGACGTGCGGCCGCAGCATCGGACGAGTTGTTCTCGGTCTCGCCACGGTCGGCCTGCGGGTCGGTCGTCTCCTCGGGCCTCGGCGCGCTGCTCGGCGCGGGCGCGGACGGATCCGAGCCGCCGCCGTTCTGCGTCACACCCGCCCGGAACGCCGTGGGCACGCCCAGCGACGCCGTGGGCTCGAACGGCACCCACCCGATACCGGGGAACAGCACCTCGGGCCAGGAGTGCAGCTGGTCGCTGGTCACCGAGAACACCGACTCGGTGCCGCGCTTCTCGTCGGTCTTCGCACCGGGGAGGTACCCGACGACGATCCGCACCTGCATGTCGAGGCTCTCCGCCATCAACGCGAACGCACCGGCGAAGTGCACGCAGTACCCGGACCGCACGTCGAGGAACTGCGCGACGGCGTCGGCGCCCGTACCGTCGAAGCCCTCCTCTACCGGTGTCTCCAGCGAGTAGGTGAACTGGGAGCGGAACCAGCTCTGTAGCGTCACGAGCCGGTCGTAGTCGGTGGTCGCGTCGGCGGTGACCTCGGCGGCGAGCTGCGGGATGATCGCGGGAAGGTCCACGGGTTCGGCATCGGGATCGACGACGGGGGCTGCGGCATCGACGGCGCGGATCTGCTCGAGCGTGGGGATGATCCGTGAGGAGGTCACCGTGTAGTCGTTGCCGACCGCATCGGCGGTGCGCGAGAAGAGCGTGCGGTTGTCGGGCGAGACGCGCCACGAACCGCTGAGCCCCTGCACCGCGGTGGCCGGATACGGCACCGGAAGCCAGGAGCTCGACATCCGCAGCACCCGCACCGAGGTGTTCAGCTCTTCTGTCGCGATGTCCTCACCCCATTCCGGGGTGCCGAATCCTTCGCTCTGCGCCTGCAGGTCGCCCTCGTCGGGCTGCCAGACGCGCCCGTCGAAACGCGACAGCGTCGTCAGGCGCAGGTACGGGGCGCTGTCGCCCTTCGCGGCGACGGTGAGCACCTCGACCGGGTTCGGTTGCCGCAGGTCGTCACCGAGGCGCAACGAGGCGTCGACAGTCACGCCCACGCCGTTGCCGGCCATGCTGGTGGCGACCGGAAGCGCAGGCGCGATGACGAGCGTCGTCGCCAGCGCCGCCGCCCCGACGCCGACGGCGACCGAGGTCGACGATCGGCGGGGCGATTCCGGATGCTGGCGCGCGGTGTACCGGAACAGGAGCAGCGCGATCACGGCGAACATCACGAACCAGACGACGTTGGTGTCGCCGAGCGTGATGATCATCGGTGCAGCGCCGACGGCGCCCACGAGCAGGCTCGCCAGCACCGCCGAGCGATGCGCGACCAGGTGATCGAGCAGGATCGCGACGACCGCGAAGCCCGCGCCCATCACGGCCGTGAGTGCGGGGGAGGGATCCAGCGGAGCGGAGCCGAACACGATCGCCTCCCAGGCGGTCGCGCCGAGTGCGCCGAACAGCGCCATCGAGGTCGAGGTGGGGATGATCCCGAGGATCGCGGTGTCGCCCGCTGTGAGCTGCGTGAGCACGGCGATCGCGACGAGGATCTGCGCGCCGAGCGTGACGACGTCGCCGATCCATGCGGCGCGACGACGCAGCAGGTGGCGCACCAGCATCCCGGTGCCCGCCACGGCGAGGATCACGAAGAAGACGGTGAGCGACCACATGCCGGGAGAGATGACGGCGGTGAACGGCCACGTCGAGACGAGGGTGGCCGTGGCGGCGAGCGCCCCCGACCCGACCACGCCGACCCGCTCCTCCCGGTCCCGATGCCACTGCGGAGGCCGCGGGGCGGCGGCGGGCGCGGTGGACGGCGCACGCTCAGCGCGGAACATCGCCGACTCCGATCCGTGCGGACACGGCATCCTCCCAGGCCTCGGCGATGTCCGGGCCGAGAGGCGTCACCGTCCAGCCGTGCGTGGCGGAGGCGTCGGCGGCGCCGGGGAGCAGCTCGGTGCTGAACAGCATCGGCGCGGTCGCTCCGGCCGGGCGCAGCAGCGCGGCGTCCTCCTCGTCGAGGCGACCGGTGATGTACAGCAGGGGGCCCGGCGGGGTCCCTCCGATCAGCGAGGCCAGGTCGCGACTCTCTCCGCGCGGCGCGACCATCGCGAGCGCCACGAGCAGACCGTCCCGGTCGTCCTCATGGCCGCGCAGCGCTCCGAGCAGCGCCCCGCTGCTGTCGATCACGTCGACGCTGTAGCCCTCGGAGGCGAGGTGCACAGCGGCGGAGGCGCAGAGCGACACGGCGGCTTCGAAGGCGGGGTCGGCATCGATGCCGGGTGTCTCCCAACGGCTGCTGCTGCGGTCGAGCACGACGACCGCGTCGGGGCTCGACTCCTCTTCCTCCTGGCGCACCATGAGCTGTCCGCGGTGCGCGGTCGCCCGCCAGTGGATGCGCCGCATCGAGTCGCCAGGGATGTAGCCGCGAGGCGACAGATTGTCGCTGCCCTGGCCGAGTCGGGTGGAGGAGGTGTGCGCCGTGCCTCCGGCCGCTCCGACCCGCACGGCCAGCGGGGCGAGCGCGAAGATCTCAGGGACGACCGTGACGCTGCGGGTGTCGCCGAACGACTGCTCGCGCTGCGCCAGGCCGAACGGGTCGACGGTGCGCAGCAGGAGCGGACCGAGCGGCCACACCCCGCGCCGCACACCGGTGATGAGGTAGGTGAGCTGGCCGGTCTGCGGGGGGTACTCCCCGCCGGCGTCGCCGCTCACCGCCTCGGGAAGCGTGTCGTGCCACAGTCCGCGAGGCACGCGGAGCGCCTTCACGGCGAAGCGGACGGTCACGCGCGAGGTCTCCGACACGGTCAGCAGATCGGTGGAGATCTGCCGGGTGACGGTCCCCGAGCGTCGGGGAAGGCGCACCGCGAGCAGCGAGAACAGGGTGAGTACGGCCAGCAGCACGCCGATGTAGAGCAGGATGCGGGCGCCGAGCAGGTTGGCGGCGATCACGCAGCCCAGTGCAGCGATGAGTGCACCGGCGCCGCGGGCGGTGAGGGATCGGCGTCGTCGCATGATGGTCTCGGTCAGGAACGGGTCGCCACGGGCACCCGCACCCGCTCGACGATCTGGGAGAGCGCGGCTTCGACGGGCTGCGCCCCCGCGCGATGCGCGCCGCGGGCGGGAAGCAGCCGATGCGCGAGCACGGGGATCATCAGGGCGGTGATGTCGTCGGGGATCACGTAGTCGCGTCCGTCGAGCGCTGCCCACACCTTCGCGGCGCGCACCAGCTGCAGTGTGGCGCGGGGGCTCGCCCCGAGATGCAGGTTCGGGTCGACCCGGGTGGCCTGGGCGAGTGCGACGGTGTACTCCTCGAGGGCGGGTGCGACGTGGACGGCGCGCGCCCACGCGATGAGCTGGGCGATGGAGGCGGCGTCGGCCACGGGCGACACGGCCGACAGCGGGCTGACGACGTCGCGCTGACGGAGCATGAGCGCCTCCGCGGCTGCATCCGGGTACCCCATCGAGATGCGCATCATGAAGCGGTCGCGCTGGGCTTCGGGCAGTGCGTAGGTGCCTTCCATCTCGAGCGGGTTCTGGGTCGCGACGACGAGGAAGGGCTCGGGCAGCCGGTGTGTGGAGCCGTCGACCGTGACCTGGCCCTCCTCCATCGCCTCCAGCAGCGCGGACTGGGTCTTGGGCGAGGAGCGGTTGATCTCGTCGGCGATCACGATGTGGGCGAACACGGCGCCGCGCTTGAACTCGAACTCGCGGTCGACGGGGTTGTAGACCGACACCCCGGTCACGTCGCCGGGGAGCAGGTCGGGGGTGAACTGGATGCGGCGCACGGTCGCGTCGACGCTGGCGGCCAGCGCCCGGGCGAGCATGGTCTTGCCGACTCCGGGCACGTCTTCGATGAGCAGGTGTCCCTCGGCGAGGAGGCAGACGAGCGCGCTGCGCACGGCATCCGGCTTGCCGTCGATGACCTGGCCGATGGAGTCGAGGATCGCCGACGTCTGCGCGGCGAAGCGGTCGGCGTCGATCGTCACCGGGATCAGGGGGGAGTTCTCGGGCATTCGTTCCCTCTCGCGTCGGCGCTGCGGTGCGTTACTCGATCGTAACCCTGCGGGAGGGGTACGGCTCTGGCAGGTTCCCCAGAGGATGCGGGCCGGGACGTGCGCGGTTCGGACCACCGCGCGCATCGGGTTAGGATGGATACGGCTCTCCGCGTGGCGGCATCCAGGCCAATTCCCCCAGGGCGGAAACGCAGCAAGGGTAACCGGGCTCTGCTGGGTGCGCGGAGGGTCATTTTCTTTGCCCTGGCGTTCTTTACCCTGGCGCTTCCCCGCACACACTCGACCGTCAGCCGCACCTGCGACAATCGTCCGGTGACCGTCACCCCGGCGCCCCAGGCGCAGCACCCGCTCGGCCGATTCGCCTCGCCCGTGCTCCTGCTCGTCGCGATGTGGGTCGTCCAGTTCGCGGATGCGATCCTCCCCGGCTCTTTCACCGGCTTCGGTCTGCGGTCGTGGGACGTCTCCGGACTCGGGGGGATCGTGCTCGGTCCGCTCCTGCACGCGAACTGGCAGCACCTGATCGCGAACTCCGTGCCGTTCCTGGTGCTCGGCTGCCTGGTCGCGGTCGAGGGCGCCCGCCGGTTCTGGACCGTGACCGCCATCGTCGCAGTGATCGGCGGGATCGGCACGTGGGTGGTGAATGCTCCCGGCACACTGACCGTGGGGGCGTCCGGCCTGGTGTTCGGCTACTTCGGCTACGTGGTGATGCGCGTCTTCGCGCCGGGGCGTGTGGCCCATCGCATCCTGTACGCCGTGATCGCGCTCGTCGTGATCGCCCTGTACGGCGGATCCATGCTCGCCGGGGTCTTCGGGGCCGCCGAGGGGATCTCCTGGCAGGGGCACCTGTTCGGCGCGATCGGCGGCGGCGTCGCCGCGTTCGTCGGGCGGCGACCGCGGGCCGAGCGCGGCGCCCTGACCTCATGAGCGCGGGGCGGGTGCCGTCGCGGGCGAAGCGCGCACCCGCGAAGAAGCCCGCGGCACGGCGGAAGAGGAGCACGGCGCGACGTCGTCGGCCGGCCACCCGGCGACAGACCGCCGCGCGCCTGCGACGGCGGAAGATCCTGCAGCGCGTGCTCCTCTCGGCCGGGGCGGTCGTGGTCCTCGGAGGCCTGCTCGCGCTCATTCCGCTGGGGCTCGCGCGCGACCCCGCGCCCCTCTGCATCGACCAGCCGCAGACCTTCCCCGAGGCGGGGATCGAGGGGTGGCATGGCGAACAGCTCGAGAACGCCGCGACGATCATCCGCACGGCGCAGACCCTGGGCTTCGCGCGGGACGGACAGATCCTCGGCGTCATGACTGCGATGGGCGAGAGCAGCCTGCGCAACATCGACTACGGCGACTGGGAGACGAGCGGGTTCACCAACCCGGACGGCTCGCGCACCTCCAGCATCGGGCTGTTCCAGCAGCAGGACTGGTGGGGGAGCGTCGAGCAGCGCATGGATCCGGCGACCGCGGCGACGCTGTTCTTCGACCGGCTCGGGCGGCTCCCGGACTGGCAGACGATGGCGCCCTCCCACGCGATCCACCGAGTGCAGATCAACACCGACCAGGACTACTACGCGCGATTCCAGACGGATGCCACAGCCGTCGTCGATGCTATGTCCGGCCCCTGCGAGTGAGGTCGTCGCCTTTGTTCCGGGATGACGCCCGGCGGACCGGGGGACGCCCCGCCTAAGCTGGGATCGTGGCGCGAAGTATCTACATCACCTCGGCCGAAGGCCATACCGGCAAGTCGACGATCGCCCTCGGGGCGCTCGACGCCCTGATGCGCGTCTCGCCGCGGGTGGGGGTGTTCCGACCGATCGCGCGCTCGGTCACCGCGCGTGATGAGATCCTCGAGCTGATGCTCGCGCACGACGGCGTGCACCTCGACTACGAGGACTGCATCGGCGTCACCTACGACGATGTGCGCGCCGACCCGGAGGCAGCGCTCTCGACGATCGTGGCGCGGTTCAAGGCCGTCGAGGCGCAGTGCGACTCCGTCGTCATCATCGGCAGCGACTACACGGACGTCGCGAGCCCCGCCGAGCTCGGATTCAACGCCCGCATCGCCGCCAACCTGGGCACCCCGGTGCTGCTCGTGCTGAGCGGCCGCGACCAGCAGCGTCAGGCCGAGCAGCTCGGCACCACCACCGCGCGTCCCGCCGCGGCGATCGCGCAGATCGCCGCGCTCGCGCTGTCCGAGCTCGCCGCAGAACGGGCGGAGCTGTTCGCGGTCGCCGTGAACCGGGCCGACCCCGAGTCCCTGGACGCCATCATCGACGCCGTCCGGTCGGCGCTGCCCGGGGAGCGCACCCCGGTATGGGCGATCCCGGAGGACCGTGCCCTCGTCGCGCCGTCGATCCGGGGCATCCTCGCGGCTGTGGACGGGAAGCTGCTCCAGGGCGACGACGACCGGCTGACCCGCGAGGCGCTGACCATCGTCGTCGCCGGCATGTCGATGGTGAACGTGCTGCCGCGGCTCACCGAGGAAGCGGTCGTGGTGATCCCCGCCGATCGCACCGAGGTGCTGCTGGCCGCTCTGCTCGCGGACTCCTCCGGCACCTTCCCGCGCATCGCCGGCATCATCCTCAACGGACCGTTCCCGCTGCCGGAGCCGATCGTGCAGCTGCTCGACGGCTTCGCATCCTCCGTGCCGATCATCACGACCGATCTCGGCACCTACGACACGGCCGTGCGGGTCATGAGCACCCGCGGGCGCATCTCGGTGGACTCGCGTGCCCGGTACGACCGTGCGCTCGGGCTGTTCCAGGCGCACGTCGACATCGCCGAGCTCACGACGCAGCTGGGGCTCGCGGAATCCCATGTCGTGACGCCGCTCATGTTCCAGTACGGACTCATGGAGCGTGCCCGCGCCGACCGCCGACGCATCGTGCTCCCGGAGGGTGACGACGACCGCATCCTGCGGGCCGCCGCGACACTCCTCGCCCGGGAGGTCGCCGACCTGACGATCCTGGGTGATGAGGGCGCGATCCGCGCCCGTGCCGGCGAACTGGGCGTCGACCTCGCCGCCGCGCAGGTGCTCAGCCCGACCGACCCCGCGCTGGTCGAACGCTTCGCCACCGAGTACGCGCGTCTGCGAGCCCACAAGGGCATCACGCTCGCGCAGGCCGCCGACACCGTGACCGACGTCTCCTACTTCGGCACGATGATGGTGCACCTGGGTCTCGCCGACGGCATGGTCTCGGGCGCCGCGCACACGACCGCGCACACCATCCGTCCGTCGTTCGAGATCATCAAGACCAAGCCCGGCGTGAACGTGGTCTCCAGCGTGTTCCTGATGGCGCTGGCCGACCGGGTGCTCGTGTACGGCGACTGCGCCGTGATCCCCGATCCCACCAGCGAGCAGCTCGCCGACATCGCGATCTCGTCCGCCACGACCGCCCGGCAGTTCGGCATCGACCCGCGCGTGGCCATGCTGTCGTACTCGACGGGCGAGTCTGGGTCCGGCGCCGATGTCGACAAGGTGCGCGCGGCGACCGCGCTCGTGCGCGAGCGGGCGCCGGAGCTGCCGGTCGAGGGGCCGATCCAGTACGACGCGGCGGCGGACGCGGCCGTCGCGAAGGCGAAGCTCCCCGATTCCGCGGTGGCCGGGCGGGCGACGGTGTTCGTGTTCCCCGACCTCAACACCGGCAACAACACCTACAAGGCCGTGCAGCGCTCCGCCGGGGCTGTGGCGATCGGGCCCGTCCTGCAGGGGCTCAACAAGCCCATCAACGACCTGTCCCGTGGGGCGCTGGTCGACGACATCGTCAACACGGTCGCCATCACCGCGATCCAGGCGCAGGGAGATTCCGCATGAGCGCGATCCTCGTGATCAACAGCGGATCCTCTTCGCTCAAGTACAGTCTGATCGACATCGAGCAGGAGAACCTGCTGGCGAGCGGGCTCATCGAGCGAATCGGCCAGGATGCCAGTCCGGTCGCGCACACGGTGCGTCCCGCGGCCGACGGCGACGCGATGCCGACCGTGCTCGACGCGACCTATCGCAGTGATCGCCCGATCGCGGATCACGCCGGGGCGTTCGAGGTCATGCGGGAGCAGTTCGCGGCTCACGGTCCTTCGCTGGAGGAGCACCGTCCCGTCGCGGTCGGACACCGCGTGGTCCACGGCGGCGCGCGCTTCTACGCCCCCACGCTGATCGACGCCGATGTGGAGCGCCAGATCGAGGAGCTCGCGGTGCTCGCGCCCCTGCACAACCCCGCGAACCTCGCCGGCATCCTCGCCGCCCGTGCCGTGTTCGAGGAGGTGCCGCACGTGGCCGTGTTCGACACCGCGTTCCATCAGACGCTCCCGCCCGCGGCCTACACCTACGCGATCGACGCCGCGCTCGCCGCAGAGCACCGGGTGCGCCGCTACGGCTTCCACGGCACGAGCCACCAGTTCGTGAGCGAGTCGGCCGCCGCGTTCCTCGGCCGCGACCTCGCGGGGCTCCGACAGCTGGTGTTCCACCTCGGCAACGGCGCGTCGGTGACCGCGATCGACGGCGGCCGCTCGGTCGAGACCTCGATGGGACTCACGCCGCTGGAGGGACTCGTCATGGGCACGCGCTCCGGCGACATCGATCCCGCGGCGCTCGTGCACCTGTCTCGACGGGCCGGCCTCTCGATCGACGAACTCGACGCGCTGCTCAACACCCGCAGCGGTCTGGCTGGTCTCGCCGGTCGCAGCGACATGCGCGACATCCTCGCCGGGGTTGATGCCGACGACGAGGCCGCGATGCTCGCGTTCGACGTGTACGTGCACCGCCTGCGCGCCTACGCCGGCGCGTACATCGCCCAGCTCGGGGGAGTGGACGTCATCTCCTTCACGGCAGGCGTCGGCGAGAACGCGGCCCCGGTGCGGGCGGCCGCGATGGCGACGCTCGGGTTCGCGGGAGTCGAGATCGATCCGGTCCGCAACGAGGCGCGCGAGCGCGGCATCCGCCGCATCTCCACGGACGCCTCGCCGGTGGCCGTGCTCGTCGTGCCCACCGATGAGGAGCTGCAGATCGCGCGGCAGACGGCCGAGCTGCTCTGATCCGTCCGCGGGGGTTACCCCGTGGCGCGCGACCGCATTACGCTGGCACAGTGGCACGGAGAGGTGCCGGCCCGACGATCGCCCTTCTCCTGGAGGCTCTGTGCCAGAAGCACTGCCCGACCTGTTCCACGCCGACGGCGTGCTCTTCGACCTCGACGGCGTGCTGACCCCCACGGCCGAGGTGCACATGCGCGCCTGGCAGGCCGTGTTCGACGAGGTCTTCGCACGCTGGGGCATCGAGCCGCCATACACCGACGCCGACTACTACGACTACGTCGACGGCAAGAAGCGCTACGACGGGGTCGCCAGCCTGCTGCACAGCCGCAATGTCGAGGTTCCGTGGGGCGAGGTCGACGACGATCCGTCGGAGGAGACCATCTGCGGCATCGGCAACCGCAAGAACGCCGCCTTCGCCGACTCGCTGCGGGGTCAGGGCATCGCGCCGTATCCCGGTTCGCTCGCTCTCGTGGAGCGCCTGCACGCCGCCGGCATCCCGCTCGGCGTGGTGTCGAGCTCGAAGAACGCGGAAGAGGTGCTGGGCGCCGCCGGCATCCGCTCCTTCTTCCGCATCGTCGTTGACGGAGTCGTCGCCGAACGCGAGGGACTCGCCTCCAAGCCCGCCGCCGACATGTTCGCTGCAGGCGCCACCACTCTGGGAGTGCATCCGGCTCGCGCCGTCGCGGTCGAGGATGCCACCTCCGGCGTCGCCTCCGCGTCCGCAGCCGCCATCGCGACCGTGATCGGCGTCGACCGCGGGGCCGGCGCCGACGCCCTCCGCGCGGCCGGGGCGACCGTCGTCGTCGACGACCTGGCCCTGCTCCTCCCCGAAGACAGCACCGACACCCGCACCGACATCCCGGAGACCGCATGATCGACCGCGACCGCTTCCCCGTCGACCCGTGGCGACTGATCGACACGCACTACTCGGAGGAGGGCGTCGGCGAGACGCTGTTCTCCGTCGGCAACGGCTACCTGGGTCTGCGCGGCAACCACATCGAGGGTCGCGGCGCCCAGGAGCACGGCACCTTCATCAACGGCCTGCACGAGACCTGGCCGATCCGCCACGCCGAGCAGGCGTACGGCTTCGCCGAGGTGGGGCAGACCATCGTCAACGCCCCGGACGCGAAGGTCATGCGCGTGTACGTCGACGACGAGCCGATCTCGCTCGACGACGCCGACGTGCGCGAGTACCGCCGCACGCTCGACATGCGCACCGGCGTGCTGACGCGCCACGTGGTGTGGGAGACGCCGTCCGGCAAGCGCGTGCGCATGCGCGACGAGCGCATCGTCAGCTTCGAGGAGCGCCATCTCGCGGTGCTGCGGCTCGAGGTCGTGGTGGAGAACGCCGACGCTCCGGTGACGATCAGCTGCCAGCTGCTGAACCGGCAGGACGGCGCCGGTGTCTACGCGGGAACCCCGATCGGCACCAAGGCCGCCGCATTCGACCCGCGCAAGGCGGAGAAGATCGCCGATCGCGTGCTGGAGCCGGCCGAGCACTGGCAGGACGGACTGCGCTCCGCGCTCTCCTACCGCGTCGCCGATTCCGGGATGACGGTGGCGGTCGTCGCCGATCACATCGTCGAGACCGAGAACGAGTACAACGCCCGCACGCTCGTCGAGCCCGACATCGCGAAGAACGTCTTCCGGGTGCAGGCGAAGGCCGGCGTGCCGATCACGGTCACCAAGCTCGTCAGCTACCACACGTCCCGCGGCGTGCCTCCGCGCGAGCTCGTCGACCGCTGCCGTCGTTCCCTGGACCGTGCCGCACAGGAAGGCGTCGAGACGGTGTTCCGGCGCCAGCGCGAATGGCTCGACGCGTTCTGGGAGCGCAGCGACGTGCAGATCGGCGGACGCGACGACCTGCAGCAGGCCACCCGCTGGTGCCTGTTCCAGCTCGCCCAGGCTTCGGCGCGTGCCGACGGAGCCGGTGTCCCCGCGAAGGGCGTGTCCGGATCCGGGTACAGCGGGCACTACTTCTGGGACACCGAGATCTACGTGCTCCCGTTCCTCACCTACACGTCGCCCCGGTGGGCGTACAACGCGCTGCGCGCGCGGGTCGGGATGCTCCCCGCCGCGCGTCGCCGTGCCGCGCAGCTCAACGAGGCGGGCGCGCTCTTCCCTTGGCGCACGATCAACGGCGAGGAGGCCTCGGCGTACTACGCCGCCGGCACCGCCCAGTACCACATCAACGCCGACATCAGTTTCGCGCTGGGCAAGTACGTGCGTGCGACGGGGGACGAGGAGTTCCTGCGTCGCGAGGGCGCCGACATCGCGATCGAGACCGCGCGCCTGTGGGCGACCCTGGGGTTCTGGCGCGCCTCGCGCCTGGTCGGCGAGGCCGGTGCGGGAGACGGGATCGAGACGTTCCACATCCACGGCGTCACCGGTCCCGACGAGTACACGACCGTCGTGAACGACAACCTGTACACGAACGTCATGGCGCGCTACAACCTGCGCTACGCCGCGAAGATCGTGCGCGAGATCAGAGAGAGCTACCCCGACGACTACGTGAAGCTCGTCGACCGCACGGGCCTCGGCCCCGGCGAGGCCGAGGCATGGGATCGAGCCGCGGAGGCGATGTACATCCCGTACAGCGAGGGTCTGGGCATCCATCCGCAGGATTCCCTGTTCCTGGAGCGCGAGGTGTGGGATCTCGCCAACACCCCCGCCGAGCAGCGTCCGCTGCTGCTGCACTTCCACCCGCTGGTGATCTACCGCTTTCAGGTGCTGAAGCAGGCGGATGTCGTGCTGGCGCTGTTCCTGCAGGGCAATCACTTCACGCCCGAGGAGAAGAAGGCCGACTTCGACTACTACGACCCGCTGACCACGGGAGACTCGACGCTCTCCGCGGTCGTGCAGTCGATCCTCGCGGCCGAGGTCGGCTACCAGGACCTCGCGCAGAAGTACTTCGAGCAGTCGCTGTTCGTCGATCTGCACGACCTGCACCACAATGCGGCCGACGGCGTGCACGTCGCCTCCGCCGGTGGGGTGTGGACGGCCCTGGTGTGCGGTTTCGGCGGCATGCGCGACTACGCCGGAGACCTGAGCTTCGACCCGCGGCTGCCCGCGGCGTGGCCGTCGTTGTCGTTCCCGCTGCAGTGGCAGGGGTCAACGCTGCACGTCACCGTGACGAAGGACGAGCTGCGCGTGCAGGTGCGCAGTGGTCCTCCCGTGCCGTTCAGTGTGCGCGACACCGCGTACATCGCGACCACCGAGGCCGAGGTCGTGGTGCCGCTCGCGGATCAGGGGCCGCTGATCCCGGGCCGACCCACGCTGCGTCAGTTCGCCGACGCCCGACGCGAGGACGGCACGCGCATGTCCGCGTCCGTCCCGGTGATCACGACGACGATCCCGGTGATCGAGCCGATCGACTGACCGGTCTCTCTTTCTCCGCCTTTCGCCGCGCGAGCCACCCCTCTCTGCGCGAGCCACCCCGTTGCGTGCGCACGCAACGGGGTGGCTCGCATGAAAGGGGGTGGCTCGGGCTTCCGGGAGGAGGCCGGCCCGCCGAAGGTCGGTGGCACGCCGTAGGCTGGTGTGGTGACCACAGCCCTCTACCGCCGCTACCGCCCCGAAGCATTCGGCGAGATGATCGGGCAGTCGCAGGTGACCGATCCGCTCATGACGGCGCTGCGCGGCGACCGGGTCGGCCACGCCTACCTGTTCTCCGGTCCTCGCGGCTGCGGCAAGACCACCTCTGCCCGCATCCTGGCCCGTTGCCTGAACTGCGCCGAGGGGCCGACCGACGTGCCCTGCGGCGTGTGCCCGAGCTGCGTCGAGCTGTCTCGTGCCGGCGGCGGATCGCTCGATGTGGTCGAGATCGACGCCGCGAGTCACAACGGTGTCGACGACGCGCGCGACCTGCGCGAGCGGGCCACGTTCGCCCCCAGCCGCGACCGGTACAAGATCTTCATCCTCGACGAGGCGCACATGGTGACCCCGCAGGGGTTCAACGCGCTGCTCAAGCTCGTCGAGGAGCCGCCGGAGCACGTGAAGTTCATCTTCGCGACCACCGAGCCCGAGAAGGTGCTCGGCACCATCCGCTCGCGCACCCACCACTACCCGTTCCGGCTCGTGCCGCCCGCGGCCATGCTCGAGTACGTCGAGAAGCTGTGCGCCGAGGAGGGTGTGATCGTCGAGCAGGGCGTGCTGCCTCTCGTCGTCCGCGCGGGCGGAGGGTCGCCGCGTGACACGCTGTCGCTGCTCGACCAGCTGATCGCGGGTTCCGACTCCCCGGCGGGATCCGAGACCGTCACCGTCGGCTACGCACGCGCCGTGGCGCTGCTCGGCTACACGCATGCCGCCCTGCTCGACGAGATCGTGGACGCGCTCGCCGGGGGCGATGCCGCTGCCGCGTTCCCCGCGATCGACCGCGTCGTGCAGACGGGTCAGGATCCGCGTCGCTTCGTCGATGATCTGCTTGAACGTCTGCGCGACCTCATCGTGATCGCCGCTGTCGGCGCGGGGGCTTCCGCGGTGCTCCGAGGGATCGCCGACGACGAGCTCGACCGCATGCGTCGTCAGGCTGAGGCGTTCGGTGCGTCGCGTCTGTCGCGCACAGCCGATGTGGTCAGCGCCGCCCTCGACGACATGTCGGGTGCGACGTCACCGCGCCTGCACCTCGAACTCATGGTCGCTCGCGTCCTCGCGAGCGCGACGGATGCCCCGGCTGCATCCGTCGAGGGCGCTTCCGCCCCGGCCCGGACAGGGCCCGCATCGGCGACGGCACCTGCTCCCGCGCAGCCCGCACCCGTGCCGTCGACGCCCGTCGCCGCTGCGCCCGTTCAGGCACCTGTGCCCGTTCAGACACCTACGCCCGCCATCGCCGCGGAGGCTGCTCCGGCGGCACCGGCGGCGGCACCGACCGCCCCGCCCGTCGAAGCGGCCGCACCGGCCCCGGCTGCCGCGCCCGAACCCGTCGTCCCGCAGGGACCGGTCACGTTCGAGCGCATCTCGGCATCCTGGCCGGCGGTCCTCACCCGGCTCGAGGGCATCAGCCGCACGTCCTGGTTGCTGGCCACGGCCGTGCAGCCGCTCGCCTACGTGACCGACACCGAGGTGCTGACGCTCGGGTTCACGAGTCAGCACGACGTCGCGAAGTTCAAGGGCAACACCCCGGGCTCCGGGCCGTCCGATCACCTGCGATCCGCGATCGAGCATGAGCTCGGCGTCAAGGTGAAGTACCTTCCCGCGCCGATGCCCGCCGGCGGTGCCCCGCGCCAGCCCGCGGCATCCGGTTCTTCGGCACCGGCCGACGCCGCTCCCGCATCGGAGCCTGCGTCAGCGGGTTCTCCCCGCTCACAGACCCGTGGCGCGTCGGCATCGGCGGTGACGGAGTGGGCGGTCGCGCCGATCCCCACGACGCACGACACCGACCCGAGCGCGCCGGCGCCTGCGCCGCCGCTGCCGGTCGACGACGAACCTGAGGAGGTCGAGGCCGCGGCATCTGCGCCGCTTCCGCCGTCCGACGGTGCGATCGATCGCGACGAGCCTCCGCTCCCCGGCGACGACGACGCCCCGGCCTACGACGACGAGCCCCCGTACGATCCGGCGTACGAGCCGCCGATGCCGCGGCAAGCTCCCTCCGCCGCGCCGACTCCTTCCACCCCGCCGGCTCCCTCCGCCGCGCCGACTCCACAGGCGCAGCGCGCCGCCGCCGCGGCACCGGTCGTCGTCGAGCGCTCGCCCTCCGTCGGGGGAGTGCAGCGCTACGGTGAGGCCGTGATCCGCCAGGTGCTCGGCGCGACGTTCGTGCGCGAAGAGCCCTACGAGCCCCCGACGAGGTTCTCCTGATGTATGACGGAATCGTTCAGGAACTGATCGACGAGTTCGGTCGGCTCCCCGGCATCGGTCCGAAGTCCGCCCAGCGGATCGCGTTCCACATTCTGCAGACGCCGACGTTCGACGTCGCGCGTCTCGCCGAGCTGCTCAGCGAGATCCGCGCCCGCGTGCGGTTCTGCGAGGTGTGCGGCAACGTCTCCGAGCAGGAGCGCTGTGCGATCTGTCGCGACCCGCGCCGCAGTCAGGCACTGATCTGCGTGGTGGAGGACGCGAAGGATGTGGCCGCGATCGAGCGCACCAGGGAGTTCCGCGGGCTCTATCACGTGCTCGGCGGGGCCATCAGCCCGATTGCGGGCATCGGCCCGGACGACCTGCGCATCGCTCAGCTCATGACCCGTCTGGCCGACGGCACGGTGCAGGAGGTCATCCTCGCCACCAACCCGAACCTCGAGGGGGAGGCGACGGCGAGCTACCTGAGCCGTCTGCTGACGACCATGCAGATCACGGTGTCGCGCCTCGCCTCGGGGCTGCCCGTCGGCGGCGATCTCGAGTACGCCGACGAGGTCACGCTCGGGCGTGCGTTCGAGGGTCGGCGCATCCTGTGAGCCCGAACGCGGGTTTCTCGCGTCGAGGATGGTTGCTCTTCGGAGCGATGGCGCTGCTGTGGGGCGTGCCGTATCTGTTCATCAGTGTCGCGGTCGAGTCGTTCTCGCCGCCGGCGATCGTGGCGGGGCGCACGCTCATCGCCGCGCTGCTCCTGCTGCCGTTCGCCCTCCGCAGCGGCGCCCTGCGCGCGGCGCTGAAGCACTGGCCGTGGGTGCTCGCGTTCGGGGCGGTCGAGATGGCGGGGCCGTTCCTGCTGCTCGGCCACGCCGAGATGACGCTGCCGTCCGGGATGACGGGCCTGCTCGTGGCGACGGTTCCGCTGTTCGCCGCACTGATCGCGCTCGGCGGGGGCGACCGCGGGGTGCTGCGGCCCGCCAGGGGCATCGGTCTGCTCGTGGGATTCATCGGCGTGGCGATCGTCGTCGCGGGCCCCGGTCTCTTCGGCGGCGAGGTGAGCCTGCTCGCCGCGGGTGAGGTGCTGCTGGTCGCGGTGCTCTATGCGATCGCCCCCTTCATCGTGGCGCGCAAGCTCAACGACGTCCCCTCGCTGGGCACCATCACGCTGTCGCTGCTCATGATCGGCATCGTCTATCTTCCGATCGGCCTCCTCACCCAGCACCAGGTGCCCACGCTGCCGTCGATCGCGGCGCTCCTCGCGCTCGCGGTGATCTGCACGGCCGTGGCGTTCCTGGCGTTCTTCGCGCTCATCCGCGAGGTGGGTCCGGTACGGGCGCCGCTGTTCACCTACGTCAACCCGGTGGTCGCGATCGTCCTCGGCGCGATCGTCCTCGCCGAACCGCTGACCCCCGGTCTGCTGCTCGGCTTCCCGCTGATTATCGTCGGCTGCTGGTTCGCGGCCACCGGCGGTCGTCTCCGCCCGGTCTCGCCCGAGGCGCTCCCTCCCGCTCTCTGATTCCTCCCCGCGCGCGCACCACCGGGCGTCGTGACACATGCGCAATGGAGCATACGGACGCTCCGTAGAATGAGCGTGGGCGGATCCGCCCGTCATCCCAGGGAGTGATCGTGGCCCTCATCGTGCAGAAGTACGGCGGCTCATCCGTCGCCGACGCAGAGAGCATCAAGCGCGTCGCCAAGCGCATCGTCGACACACGCCGTGCCGGTCACGACGTGGTCGTGGCGGTCAGCGCGATGGGCGACACCACCGACGAGCTGCTCGACCTCGCGAACGAGGTCGCGCCGATCCCCGCTCCGCGCGAGCTCGACATGCTCCTCTCCAGCGGAGAGCGCATCTCGATGGCGCTGCTGGCGATGGCGATCCATTCGATGGGCTTCGAGGCGCGCTCCTTCACGGGCAGCCAGGCGGGCATGATCACCGACTCGCAGCACGGTGCGGCTCGCATCGTCGATGTCACCCCTGTGCGCCTGCGCGAAGCTCTCGACGAGGGTGCGATCGTGATCGTCGCAGGCTTCCAGGGCTTCAACCGCGACACCCGCGACATCACCACGCTCGGCCGCGGCGGCTCCGACACCACCGCCGTCGCGCTCGCGGCCGCGCTCGACGCCGACGTGTGCGAGATCTACAGCGACGTGGACGGCATCTTCACCGCCGACCCGCGCGTGATCCCGAAGGCGCAGAAGCTCGATCACGTCTCCAGCGAGGAGATGCTCGAGCTGGCCGCGAACGGCGCCAAGGTGCTCTACATCCGCGCCGTCGAGTACGCACGCCGTCACGGCGTCCTGATTCACGCTCGGTCGACCTTCTCGTCGTCCGAGGGCACTTACGTTCTGGGCGAGGGCATGAAGAACCCTCGCGAAGCCGAGGGAGCAGTCATGGAAGAACCGATCGTCGCCGGCGTCGCCACCGACTTCAGCCAGGCCAAGATCACGGTCGCGGGCGTGCCCGACGTGCCGGGCAAGGCGGCCGAGATCTTCAAGATCGTCGCGAAGTCCGGCGCGAACGTCGACATGATCGTGCAGAACGTGTCGGCGACGGGACGCACCGATATCTCCTTCACGGTCCCCAAGGCCGATGCGGCGGCAGCGCTCAAGGCGCTGGCCGGCGATCAGGCCGAGGTCGGCTTCCAGAACCTGATCCACGACGACCAGATCGGCAAGCTGTCGGTGGTCGGCGCGGGCATGCGGACGCACTCGGGTGTCTCGGCGACGCTGTTCGAGGCGCTGTCGGCGGGTGGCATCAACATCGAGATGATCTCGACCTCCGAGATCCGCATCTCCGTGGTGCTGCGCGACACCGACCTCACCGAGGCGGCCCGCACCGTGCACACCGCCTACGGGCTCGACGGCGACGCCGAGGCCACGGTGCACGCCGGCACCGGCCGCTGATCTCTGCCATCCGTCACCGCATTCCTGCCGACCGGGCAGGAGGTCGGGGCCACGCGGCAACGCCCCACCCGGTCGCGGTAGACTCGCCGAAACCCTGCCACCGGCGCCAGGCGCAGCCTCAGCACCCCGACGCCGCGCCCGAAGCCTCGTACGCAGTACCGCACGACGCCAAGGAACATCATGACCCGCATCTCCGAATCAGGACTCTCCGTCGCCATCGTCGGCGCCACCGGCCAGGTGGGCACCGTGATGCGCGAGATTCTCGCCGAGCGGTCGTTCCCGATCCGCGACCTGCGTCTGTTCTCGTCGGCTCGTTCTGCGGGCACGGCGATCGAGTTCGGTGGCGCGACGGTCATCGTCGAAGACGTGGAGACGGCGGATCCTTCGGGCATCGACATCGCCCTGTTCTCGGCCGGTGCCACCGCGAGCCGTGCCTACGCGCCGCGTTTCGCCGCTGCGGGCGCCGTGGTCGTCGACAACTCCAGCGCCTGGCGCATGGACCCCGAGGTGCCCCTCGTGGTCAGCGAGGTCAACCCGCACGCGATCGACGAGCGCCCGAAGGGCATCATCGCCAACCCGAACTGCACGACCATGGCCGCGATGCCGGTGCTGAAGGTGCTGGATGCCGAAGCCGGTCTCGAGCGTCTGATCGTGTCGACCTACCAGGCGGTGTCGGGTTCGGGTCTCGCCGGGGCGCAGGAGCTCCTCGGCCAGGTCGAGGGCGTCCTCGCGCAGGGTGACACGCTCCGCCTCGTCCACGATGGCTCGGCCGTCGACTTCCCGGAGCCCGAGAAGTACATCGCCCCGATCGCGTTCGACGTGATCCCCTTCGCCGGCAACCTCGTCGACGACGGCGACAACGAGACCGACGAGGAGAAGAAGCTCCGCAACGAGAGCCGCAAGATCCTCGAGCTGCCGGGTCTCCGCGTCGCCGGTACCTGCGTGCGCGTCCCGGTCTTCACGGGCCACTCGCTCTCCATCAACGTCGAGTTCGCCCGCGATATCACGCCCGAGCGTGCTCGCGAGGTGCTGAGCGCAGCCCCCGGCGTCGTCCTCGACGAGGTCCCGACGCCGCTGCAGGCCGCGGGCAAGGACCCGAGCTTCGTGGGGCGCATCCGCGCCGACCAGTCCGCGCCGGAGGGCAAGGGGCTCGTGCTGTTCCTCAGCAACGACAACCTGCGCAAGGGTGCTGCGCTGAACGCGGTACAGATCGCGGAGATCCTGGCCGAGCGCCTCGCCGTCATAGCCTGACCGCATACCCTCATACGGAAGCGGTCTGGTGGGACGCCGTCGCATGGTCTGCGGCGGCGCGCCCGCGAACTAGACTGGCTCGGTGACTGAAAACGTCGATGTCGTCCTGATCGGCGGTGGCATCATGAGCGCCACCCTGGGTACTCTCCTGCACGAGCTGCAGCCGGAGTGGAAGATCGTCGCCTTCGAGCGACTCTCCGAGGTGGCTCAGGAGAGCTCGAACCCGTGGAACAACGCCGGCACGGGCCACGCCGCCCTGTGCGAGCTGAACTACATGCCGCAGCAGGGCGATGCGCCCCTCGACCCCGCCAAGGCGGTGTCGATCAACGAGCAGTTCCAGCAGAGCCGCCAGTTCTGGTCGTCGCTGGTCGAGAAGGGCGTGCTCGACGCGCCGTCGACATTCATCAACGCGACCCCGCACATGACGTTCGTCCGTGGCGAGAAGGATGTCGCGTATCTCAAGGCCCGCTACGAGGTGCTCAAGGAGCAGCCCCTGTTCGCAGGCATCGAGTACAGCGAGGACTCCCGAGTCATCAACAAGTGGGCGCCCCTGCTCATGCAGCAGCGCCGCAAGGGTGAGCCGTTCGCAGCGACGCGCGTGCCGGCCGGCACCGACGTCGACTTCGGCGCCCTGACCCACCAGCTGTTCGACCACCTCACCGAGTCGGGCGTCACGCTGCGCACGAACCACGAGGTGCGCAGTCTGAAGAAGCAGAAGGACGGCACCTGGCTGGTCAAGTACCGCAACAGCATCGGGCACACGCCGAACGAGGTCAGGGCGCGCTTCGTGTTCGTCGGGGCCGGTGGCTGGGCGCTCAAGCTGCTGCAGAACTCGGGTATCCCCGAGATCAAGGGCTACGGCGTCTTCCCGATCGGCGGGCAGTTCCTCAAGACCAGCAACCCGACGATCGTCGCGCAGCACAAGGCGAAGGTCTATTCGCAGGCCTCGGTCGGCGCTCCGCCCATGTCGGTCCCGCATCTCGACACCCGCGTCGTCGACGGTGAGGCGTCGCTCATGTTCGGGCCGTTCGCGACGTTCAGCCCGAAGTTCCTCAAGAACGGCTCGATGCTCGACATCGTGTCGCAGGTGCGCACGCACAATCTGCTGCCGATGCTCCAGGTCGCGGTCAAGAACCCCGACCTGATCACGTACCTGATCGGTGAGCTGCTCAAGAACCACGCGAAGAAGGTCGACAGCCTCCGCACGTTCATGCCGACCGCGAAGGATGAGGACTGGACTCTCATCGACGCCGGACAGCGCGCCCAGGTCATGAAGAAGGACCCGAAGAAGGGCGGCATCCTGCAGTTCGGCACGGAGGTCGTCGCGGCGTCTGACGGATCGATCGCGGGTCTGCTGGGTGCTTCGCCCGGGGCCTCGACGGCGGTGCCGATCATGCTCGACCTGCTCAAGAAGTGCTTCCCTGCGGAGTACCCGGGCTGGGAGCCCGAGCTGCGCGCGCTCATCCCGACGTTCGGCGAGAAGCTGAACGACGATGCGGCGCTCGCGGAGGAATCGACCACGGCGACGGCCGCCGCTCTCGGCATCAACGTCTGAGGTCGCACCGTGGCGAAGCTCTACTTCCGCTACGGCGCGATGAACTCGGGCAAGTCGACGTCCCTGCTGCAGGCCGCCTACAACTACGAGGAGCGCGGGCAGCGGGTGCTGCTGGCGAAGCCGGAGATCGACACGAAGGGTGCTTCGGAGATCGAGAGCCGGCTCGGAGTCACCCGTCCGGTCGACTTCCTGATCGCGCCCGACGACGATGCGCGCGCGCTGTTCGCCGTGCACCGTGAGCGTCTGCGGCATTCCTCGGATGAGCTGTTGCCGGAAGGGCCGAGCGATGTGGCGTGCCTGCTCATCGACGAGGCGCAGTTCCTCACGCCGACTCAGGTCGATGATCTCTTCCGCATCGCGGTGGAGGACGGCATCCCGGTGATGGCCTACGGCATCCGCAACGACTTCCTCACTCACGCATTCCCCGGTTCCGCGCGACTGCTCGCGATCGCGCACTCGCTGGAGGAGCTCAAGACGATCTGCCGCTGCGGCCGCAAGGCCGTGTTCAACGGTCGGGTCGTCGGTGGCCGGTTCGTGTTCGACGGCGACCAGGTCGCGATCGATGAGGGCGCGATCGGTTCGGCGTCTCCCGAGGTGACGACCTACGAGTCGTTGTGCGGCGCCTGCTACCTCGAGGAGTCCGGCGGACGCCTGGGCTGACCCCGCCCTCCCTCCTCCCTCCCTCTCCCTCCTCCGACCCACCCCCTTGCGCGTGCTCGCAAGAGGGTGGGTCGCGTGTTAGGGGGTGGTTCGGCGAGCGGGGCCGGGGGTTTTGCGTGGTCTGACCACACGCGATACTCTGTGGTCTGACCACAGGAGGATCGATGACCGACCAGCCGGCACGCGCATGGCGCCTCGTGCTCGAGCACATCGAGCGCGACCTCCTCAACGGACGCCTCGGTCCGGGGGACCGGCTGCCCTCGGAGCGCGACCTCGCGACCGACCTCGGTGTCGGACGCTCCAGCGTGCGGGAGGCGTTCCGCGTGCTCGAGGTGATGGGACTCATCCGCACCGCGACCGGATCCGGTCCGCAATCCGGCGCGATCGTCATCGCCACCCCCACCGGCGGGATGTCGGCGCTGCTGCGTCTGCAGGTCGCGGCGCAGGGCTTCCCCCTCGACGACGTCGTGCGCACACGTCTGGTGCTGGAAGACGCGGTCTTCGCGGCCATCGCCGCCGCACCCGACCGCGACACGACGTACGCCCACGAACTACTCGCGGCGATGGATGTTCCCGACCTCACGCCATCCGAGTTCCTCGCCCTCGACGCCCAGCTCCATCTCTCCCTCGCAGAGGCCAGCGGCAACACGGTGATCGCGGCGATGATGGCCGGGCTGCGTTCCTCGATCGAGTCGTATGTGCAGGCGGGTGTCGTTGCGATCCCGGACTGGGACGCGATGGCCACCAGGCTCCGCGCCGAGCACCACGCCCTGGTCGCCGCGATCGACGCCGCCGACGTCGATGCCGCACGGGCACTCGTGCATGCGCACATCACCGGCTACTACACGTCCGCGGGCCTCACCCGCGACCTCCACCCGAAGAACTGAGAGGCACATCATGGTGCAGCGCCAGCTCCCCAACCCCGCCGAGCTCCTCGAGCTCATGAAGTTCAAGAAGCCCGAGCTCGACGGCCGCAAGCGCCGCCTCGACGCCGCGCTCACGATCGACGACCTGCGCCTGATCGCCAAGCGGCGCACGCCCAAGGCCGCGTTCGACTACACGGACGGTGCCGCGGAGGGCGAACTGTCGCTCACCCGCGCCCGCCAGGCCTTCCAGGACGTGGAGTTCCACCCCGGGATCCTGCGCCCGGCGCCCGACGTGGACACGGCCGTCGAGATCCTCGGCGGCCCCTCGGCGCTGCCCTTCGGTATCGCACCCACGGGCTTCACGCGCCTCATGCAGACGGAGGGCGAGGTGGCCGGAGCCGGGGCAGCTGCAGCCGCGGGCATCCCGTTCACCCTCTCCACTCTCGGCACCACCTCGATCGAAGGCGTGAAGGCCGCGAACCCGCGCGGTCGCAACTGGTTCCAGCTCTACGTGATGCGCGACCGCGAGATCTCGTACGAGCTCACCCGTCGGGCCGCCGCGAGCGGGTTCGACACGCTGCAGTTCACCGTCGACACCCCCGTCGCCGGTGCGCGCCTGCGCGACAAGCGCAACGGCTTCAGCATCCCGCCGCAGCTCACGGTCGGCACGATCATCAACGCGATTCCGCGGCCGTGGTGGTGGTTCGACTTCCTCACGACTCCGAAGCTCGAGTTCGCGTCGCTGAGCACCACGGGCGGCACCGTGGGTGAGCTCCTGGATGCGGCGATGGACCCCACGATCAGCTACGACGACCTCGCGGTGATCCGCGACATCTGGCCGGGCAAGATCGTGATCAAGGGCGTGCAGAACGTCGAGGACTCGGTGCGTCTGCGCGACGCCGGTGTCGACGGCATCGTGCTGTCGAACCATGGTGGCCGTCAGCTCGACCGTGCGCCGATCCCGTTCCACCTGCTGCCCGAGGTGCGTCGGGCTGTCGGCGACGACTTCACGGTCATGATCGACACCGGCATCATGAACGGCGCCGACATCGTGGCGGCTGTCGCCCTCGGTGCGGACTTCACCCTCATCGGGCGTGCATACCTGTACGGGCTCATGGCCGGTGGACGCCAGGGCGTCGACCGCACGATCGCGATCCTGCGCAGCGAGATCGAGCGCACGATGCGGCTGCTGGGTGTCTCCTCGCTCGCCGAGCTCGAGCCGGGACACGTGACGCAGCTCACGCGACTGGTGCCGGTGGCCCGGGCCGCGGCAGAGGCGCACACCCGCTGACCACGGCCGCAGCCCGCGCCGGACGCCCGTTGATCCTCAGGACTGCGGCGCCACGGCGCGGGCGCGCGGCGGCCAGGGGACGAGCATCGAGGTCGTGCGGCGGTACTCGGCGTAGGCCGGGTACTTGGCTGCCGTGATCGACTCGGTGAAGATCGTCGACCCGATGAACAGCACGGTGAGCAGGGCGGCGCCGATGATCGTGGGGTTCAGCGCGCCTCCGATCAGACCCGCACCTCCCGTCACCGCCGCGGTCGCGCCGATCGCGTAGAAGGCCCACCACTGTGCCTGCTCGAAGAAGAAGTTCGGGTGCCGGCTGTAGCGGAACAGTCCCGTGGTCGCGAAGCCGGGAGCCAGCGTGCCGCCCGCCTGCTTCTTGCGCTGATGGAAGGTCCACTGCTGCTGGTCGGCGATGGTCTCGCCCGTCAGGAACGCAAGGAACGCCACCACGAACAGGGCGTCCCACCCGGTGAGCGCCGAGGGATTCTGGGCTGCCACCAGTGCAGGCAGCGTGATGAGCACGAGCAACGTCATCTGGTACACGATGATGAACAGCAGGTTGAAGATCTGGAACTGCCACGGACGCATGCGCTTTCGCAGGATCGCCCACCGGTAGTCCTCCATGCCGGTGTAACCGCCCTTGCGGGCGAAGTTGAAGGTCAGGCGCGCGCCCCACGCGGTCGCGAGCACTCCCATCAGCACGACGCGCACGGAGCCGTCGCCGTTCGCGAACGCCCCGCCGACGAAGATCCAGACGTAGGCGACCGGCACGATCGACCAGGCGCGGTCGACCCACGAGGTGTCGCGGGTGATCAGTGAGAGCACCCAGCACACGGCACTGGTGAGCGCGGCGACGACGATGACGATCAGCAGGGGATCCATGACGCCATGCTAGGGCCACCGTGCGACACGGCGCGAGGGAGCGCGGGTCAGAGCGTCACGAGCAGCGCGTCGAGCTTGTCGGCGGTGTCCTCCCAGCCGTCGACGGCGATCGAGGGCACCCCGATCGCGAGGACCGGGTAGTCGTTGCCGCCCTCGTCGAGCCGGTCGCCGTAGAAGAGCATGTCGGTCAAGGCGATGCCGGTGCGTGCGGCGAGCTGGCGCATTCCGAACGCCTTGTCGATCCCGGCCTGGGTGATGTCGATCGACGTCGACCCACCGGAGCGGACCTCGAGGCCGGGAAGGCGTGCGGCGACCGCGTCGCGCAGGGCGCCCCGCTTGGAGCCCGTCGGATCCCACTCGTGCTTGGCGGCGCGGGGTGCCTGCTGGCCGAGCGCGGAGAACGTGATCTGCGAGCCGCGGTCTTCGAGGATGTCTCCCCAGGGCTCGGCCTCCCATAGACCCAGACGCTCGGCTTCCTCGCGCAGTGCTGCGAGCGCACCGGCCTTCTCATCGTCGCTGAGGTCGTGGGCATAGACCGCGACGAAATCGGTGCCGTCGTGGCGCAGATACCGGGTCCCGCACGTCGGCAGCAGGTGCAGCCGCGCGAGGTCGGCGGCATCCGCATCGCCGAGCTGCGCGATCACCTGTGCGCGGAACTGCGCCTCGTTGCCACCCGAGATGATGGCGACGTCGACCGTGCGCAGCAGGGCGCGCAGCAACCCGGCGATCCGCGGATCGATGGCTCCCTTGGAAGGAGCGAGCGTGTCATCGAGGTCGAAGGCGACGAGGGCAGGCACAGTCATGATGCCTCCAGCCTAGAAGGTGCGGGCGGGGAGGAACGTGGGGCGAACACGAGCGTGCACAGCACGGCGAGGACGACACCGAGCGTCGCGCCCGCGGAGTTGGCCAGCACGTCGCTCAGGGTCGCCGCACGGTGGGGGAGGGCCAGCCATTGCGCGGTCTCGATCGCGAGCGACAGCGCGGGACCCACGAGCACGGCGAGGCCCCAGAGTCGGCGGGGGAGCAGGAGGAAGGCCAGGATGCCGACCGGCACGAACACCAGGACGTTCGCGAGGACTTCCAGGCGGGCGAAGTTCAGTGAGGACCAGCCGAGTCGGTGAGCCGTGCCGAGCACCACATCGAGCAGGTTCGGCAGCGAATCCTCGACGCGCGACGGGGTGAGGGTGAGGGCGGCGAGAGCCAGGAGGAAGGGGATGCCGAGGGCGAGCGCCAAGGCGCGGGTGAAACGGCGCGGCGGCGGGAGCAGAGAGCTCATGCGTTCCCTTCGTGCGCGATCCCGGTACAGAGAAGGCCGCCCCTGAGGGCGGCCTTCCGGTGTCACTGGTCGGGGTGACAGGATTTGAACCTGCGACCTCTTCGTCCCGAACGAAGCGCGCTACCAAGCTGCGCCACACCCCGTTTGCAACCCTCCGATTCTACAGGGAAATCTCCTGAGCACCGAATCGTGGCCGGGATCAGTCCCGTGCCGTGAGCGTGAGCAGCGTCGCCTCGGGGCGGCAGGCGAAGCGCACCGGCGCGTAGATGGAGTGCCCGCATCCGGCGCTCACGTTGAGCGGCACCGTGCGACCGGCGTGCGACCACGTGCTGAGACCCTTGGCCTGCTTCAGCGGGATGTCGCAGTTGGCCACCAGTGCCCCGTATCCGGGCAGGCAGACCTGCCCACCGTGGGTGTGGCCACCCAGGATGGCGTCCGCGCCGAGATCGATGAACCCGTTGAGCACGCGCTGATACGGCGCATGGGTGACGCCCAGCACCGGAGTCGCAGCATCGCGCGGTCCGAGCGCGTCGATGGCATCGGGCAGCACGTCGAGGCGGTCCCAGTCCCGGTGCGCATCGTTGACGCCGAAGAGATCGACATCTGTACCCGCGACGCGCAGCCGTGCCGCCCCGTTGTTGAGACCAGTCCACCCCAGTTCGTCGGTGAAGTAGCGGTCCATCGCCGCGGTGTCGAGACGGGCCGGGGAGTGATTCTTCTTGGACGGGCCGAGGAAGTAGCGCAGCGGGTTGCGCGGTGACGGGGCAGCCACGTCGTTCGATCCGTGCACGAAGACGCCCGGGATGCCGGCGAACGGGGCGAAGGCGCGGCGGATGCCGTCCAGGCCCTTCTCGTGGCCGAGGTTGTCTCCGGTGTTGACGATCAGGTCGGGCTCGAGTTCGGCGAGCGACGCCAGCCAGTCCTGCTTGCGGTGCTGCCACGGTGCCATGTGCGCATCGGAGATGTGCAGGATACGCAGCGGTGCCGACCCCGGGGGAAGCGCTGCGGCCGACGCCTCGCGCACAGTGAAGAGGTATCGCTCGATGCCGATGCCCCAGATCGCGGCGCCGACGCCCGCGGCCCCCACCGCGCCGAGCGCGATGAGGGCCGGGTGCGCCGTCCGGCGAGCGCCTACTGGCACGTCACTTTCACGTTCGTCGACTTGCTGGTCGCCGTACCCGGGGCAGGGTCGCTCGTGGTCACGACCGCGTTCGGCGGGTTGCAGGAGTTGTCGATCTCGATGTTCTGGAAGCCGGCCCCGCTCAGGGCTGCGGAGGCCTGCGCTCTCGTCATGCCCACGAGATTGCCCGGCACGGTCGTCCCCTGCCCGTTGCTGGGCGAGATCGTGACCGTGGTGCCGCTCGCAGCCTGCCCGGACGGGGTCTGGGCCGCGACGATGTTTGCCGGCTGATCACTGTCGACCGGGGCGCCTTCGGCGACCGTGAACCCAGCGGTCTCGAGAATCGACTTGGCCTCGTCCATCGTCTTGCCGACGACGTTCGGAACCTCGGTCAGCACGTTCCGCGTCAGGTTCGAGTCCGGCTTGGGGAAGGCGGTTCCGGGGTAGGCGTCGTTGGCGGCCGCCTGGGCTGCCTTCGCCAACGGGTACCGCATCTCGTTGAGCAGGTATCCGCCCGCGCGCTTCCGGTAGATGTCGGACTGACCCTTCCAGCGGCCCGCCCACACTGCCGTGGTGACCTTGGTGCTGGACTCGATCATCATGGTCGACCAGCGATCGTGGGTCCCGGTCTTGCCGATGAGAGGAGTGCCGTCGTTGGGGTTCGCCTGCTGACCCGTACCTCCACCCCCCATGACGCCCTGCAGAGCATACGCCGCGGTCGCTGCCACCTCCGGGGTGATGACCCCAGGGGTGCACGTCGAGGCGGGCAGTTCGCGATCCTTGCCATCGGGGCCGACCACCTTGTCGATCGCGCGCGGGGTGCAGTAGGTGCCGCCGCTGGCGACGGTCGCGTAGGCGCCGGCCATCGCGAGCGGCGAGATGTTCTTCGGTCCGAGAACGTCGTAGGGCACGTTCTCGTCCGTGGTCTTGGTGCCGTCGGCGAGCGTGACGCCCATCCGGTCGGCGACCTTGTTGATCTCGCAGAGGTCGAGCTTCGATGCCATCGCGAAGTAGCCGCTGTTGAGCGAGTTCTTCGTGAAGTTCATCACGGAGTCCGTTCGCCCGCCGCCGCCGCCGAAGTTACCGATCTCCTTGGTGTTGGCGGTCATGGTCCCACCGCCGCACGAGGCCGCCGTGAACTTCATGCTCGTCTTGACCGTGCCGTCGAGCACCTCGTTGACGGAGTGGCCCTTCTCCAGCCAGTCGATCAGCGTGAACAGCTTGTACACCGAGCCGACTTGGAAGCCGCCGGAGTTGCCGTGCACCTGGTCGCCGGCGAAGACGAGGGACGTCTGGGCCAGGTCGTCGGTGGGCGTCTCGACGAACTGGGTGTTCTGGGTCATCGACAGGATGCGACCCGTGCCGACCTCGACCGAGACACCGGCGGCACCGAAGTAGTCGTTGTCGTAGTTGGCGGGGACGACCTCGGCCATCTTCTCGGCTGCGGGGTTCTGGATCCGGTAGTCCAGCGTGGTGTAGATCTTCAGACCCCCGCGGCGCAGCAGGTCGTTGCGGTCCTGCCGGGTCTCGCCGAAGGCCTTGTCGTTCAGCACGATCGACTTCACGTACTGGCAGAAGTAGGCGCTGGTTCCGGCAGATGCGCACCCCTGCGTCGGGGGGTTGATCGAGGGCTCGATCGCGGAAGCATCGGCCTCGTCGTACTGGGCCTGGGTGATCTTGCCGTCCGCGAGCATGCGTCCGAGCACGTAATGACGACGATCCTTCGTGAGTGCGTATCCGTCCTCAGCGGTGTTGACGGGCTCGCCCTTGGCGTTCGTGGTCGTGCCCTGGGGCTTGTCGATGCGATACGTGTTGGGGTTCTGCACTACACCGGCAAGAGTGGCTGCTTGGGCGACCGTGAGGTTGGCGGCGGTGGTGTTGAAGTAGTAGCTGGCCGCGGCCTCGATGCCGTAGACCGTGCCGCCGAAGTTGGCGATGTTCAGGTAGCCGAGGAGGATGTCGTTCTTGGAGAACTCCTTCTCGATCTGGATCGCGTAGCGCATCTCCTGGAGCTTGCGCTCGATGCCCTTGCTGCCCCGCGCATTGGTCGCGTCCTGCCAGCACTGCTGGAGATCGTCGTTGTAGGTCTCGGACGTGGTGTCGACGTCCTGCTCGCACTGCTGGATCAGCACGTTCTTGACGTACTGCTGGCTGATCGTGGAGGCGCCGCGGCTCGACGTGCCGCGCACGTTGTCGACCAGAGCCTTCACGGTGGCGCCGATGTTGACGCCGCCGTGGCTGTAGAAGTTCTTGTCCTCACTGGAGAGGATCGCGTCGTACAGCACTGGGGAGACCTGGTCGTAGGTGACCGGCACACGGTTCTGCTCGTAGAACGAGGCCAGCTCGACGGTCGAGCCGTCGGTGTTGGTCGCATAGATGGTCGACTGCTCCATCGGCGTTCCCGGGTTGAGGTTCTCGGGAAGCTGATTGAAGAGGGTGAGGGCCTGGGTGCCTGCGACACCGGTCATCGCGAGGACGGGGGTGACGCTCGCTGTGACCAGGAGACCGGCGACGGCGCTCAGACCGACGAGCCCGACGAGACCGCCGAGCACGCCTCTCACCGTGCGATTCTTTTGGGGCATACGCTTGATCGTAGGGGAGTTCCCTGAATACCGCCTTTGACGAGCCCGCCCCGGATTTCCGGTGCCGTGCCCCGATCGACAGGAGTGCCATGACCACGTGGGAGTACCTCACCACGCCGCTGCTGATCCACAACACCGCCGCCATCCTCAACAACTGGGGCAAGCAGGGCTGGGAGCTCGTGCAGGTCGTGCAGGGCCCGGAAGGCGGCCTCGTCGCCTACCTGAAGCGCCCCGTGACCTCGGACGCGTCCGCCAACGCCGGTCTCGCCGCCGCGGAACAGGCCGCTCGTCAGTTCGAAGGGGGTCAGGCATGAGCGTCTCCGCCCGTCTCACCGAGCTCGGTATCGAGCTGCCCGCCGTGGCCGCACCGGTCGCCGCCTACGTCCCGGCCGTCACGCACGGTGGCCTCGTCTACACCTCCGGGCAGCTGCCGTTCGTCGACGGTGCGCTTCCGGCGGTCGGCAAAGTCGGCGCCGAGGTCTCTGCGGAAGACGCGAAGGTCTATGCCCGTACCTGCGCCCTGAACGCTCTCGCGGCGGCGGCGGATGCGGCGGGCGGCGTCGACCGCATCGCCGGCGTGCTCCGGGTCGGCGGGTTCGTCGCCTCGGCGGAAGGTTTCACCGGACAGCCCGGCGTGATCAACGGCTCCAGCGAGGTGCTCGGCGAGATCTTCGGCGATGCAGGACGTCACGCCCGTGCGGCCGTCGGCGTCGCCGAGCTTCCGCTGGGCAGCCCGGTCGAGGTCGAGGTGGCCTTCCTCCTCGCCTGAGGCTCCTCTTCTGCCGCCCGCAGGATGAGAAACGCGCCTCCCCCGGTCGGGGGAGGCGCGTTTTCTGTCCCGGAACGGGTGCGGCCGGAGCGGGTCGGGCTACTTCACCTGTGCCGAGATGATGCTCATCACCGCGGTGTCGGCGAGCGTCGTGGTGTCGCCGACCTCACGGCCTTCCGCGACGTCGCGCAGCAGGCGTCGCATGATCTTGCCGGAGCGGGTCTTCGGCAGCTCACCGACGATGTACACATCGCGCGGACGGGCGATCGCGCCGATCTGCTCGCCGACCCAGAGTCGCAGCAGCTGGGCGAGGCCCGCCGGGTCGTGCGCGGAGAGGTAGCTCTCCTTGATGATCACGAAGGCCACGACGGCCTGCCCCGTCGTCTCGTCGGAGGCGCCGACCACTGCCGCCTCGGCGGTCGCCTCGTGCGCGACGAGCGACGACTCGATCTCGGCGGTCGACAGACGGTGCCCCGACACGTTCATCACGTCATCGACGCGGCCCAGCAGCCACAGATCGCCGTCGTCGTCCAGGCGTGCGCCGTCGCCGGCGAAGTAGTAGCCCTGCTCCTCGAACTTCTCCCAGTAGGTCTCGCGGTACCGTTCCGGGTCGCCCCAGATGCCGCGCAGCATGCTCGGCCACGGCTCGGTGATCACGAGAAGTCCACCCGCGCCGTTGCCGACCTCCACGCCTTGCTCGTCGACCACGTCGATCGAGATGCCGGGCAGCGGAACCTGGGCGGAGCCCGGCTTGGTCGCGATGACACCGGGGAGGGCGGAGACCATGATCGCTCCGGTCTCGGTCTGCCACCAGGTGTCGACGATGGGAGCGACTCCCGCGCCGATGACCTCGCGGTACCACATCCATGCCTCGGGGTTGATGGGCTCGCCCACCGATCCGAGCAGGCGCAGCGACGACAGGTCGAACTTGGCCGGGATGCTGCGACCGGTTTTCATGAAGGAGCGGATGGCGGTCGGGGCCGTGTAGAAGATCGAGACCTTGTACTTCTCGATGATCTCCCACCAGCGCCCGGGGTGCGGGGTGTCGGGGGTGCCCTCGTACAGCACCTGCGTCGCGCCGTTCGCGAGCGGGCCGTATGCGACGTAGCTGTGCCCGGTGATCCAGCCGATGTCGGCCGTGCACCAGAAGACGTCGGTCTCGGGGTGCAGATCGAAGACGTACTTGTGCGAGTACGCCGCCTGGGTGAGGTAGCCGCCGGAGGTGTGCAGGATGCCCTTCGGCTTCCCCGTGGTGCCCGAGGTGTAGAGGATGAAGAGGGGGTTCTCGGCGGGGAAGGCCTGTGCCGTGTGGTCGGCGGAGGCGCCGGGGACGACGTCGTGCCACCAGATGTCGCGGCCCTCGGTCCACTCGACCTCGTTCTCGCCGCGACGGACGACCAGCACGTGCTCGACCGTCTGCTGTTCGCCGTCACCGCGGTCGGCGAGAGCCTGGTCGACCGCGGGCTTCAGCGCGGAGACGCGGCCCTTGCGGTAGCCGCCGTCGGCGGTGATGACGAGCTTGGCACCGGCGTCGTCGATGCGCGAGCGGAGGCTGTCGGCGCTGAATCCGCCGAACACGACCGAGTGGATGGCGCCGAGGCGTGCGACCGCGAGCATCGAGGCGATCGCCTCGGGGATCATCGGCAGGTAGATCGCGACCCGGTCACCCTGCCCGATGCCCAGGCCTTCGAGGACGTTGGCGACGCGCTTGACCTCGTCGGTGAGTTCGGCGTAGGTGATGCGACGGGTATCGCCCGGTTCGCCCTCCCAATGCAGGGCGACGCGGTCGCCGTTGCCGGCTTCGACGTGCCGGTCGAGGCAGTTGTACGCGACGTTCAGCTCGCCGTCGTCGAACCACTTCGCGAACGGCGGGTTGCTCCAGTCGAGCACCTGGGTGAACGGCTTGTGCCAGTGCACGAGCTCCCGGGACTGCTCCCCCCAGAACGCCTCGCGGTCGGCGGCAGCACGCTGGTACAGCTCGGGGGAGGAGATGGACTGGGCGACGAATTCCTCCGACGGCGGGAACTTGCGGGTCTCGTCGAGAAGATGGTCGATCTGGCTGCTCATCGGCAGGCGCTCCTTTGCGGCATTCGGGTCAAGCGAACCTGGTCGAGCGGGGGTGGGGCGACCAGGTCAGGGTGAATCTATCTTCGTGCACCCTCATCGCATACTGCCGAAAGTCGGTAGTGGGGCTGGTTTTGTCAGGACGACTGCCTTGCGTACACTCGACGACAGCCGAATTCTCATTCCGGCCTTGGCGCGCCCGATTCCCCCCATCGTGGCCCGCCGTGGGCGGCATCTCATTCCCCCCGTGAGATGCCGCCCATTTCCGTTGGGAGCGCTCCCGGTCGGCGGTTCCGATTGTGCCTGGCCGCTCCCTCCACGAGTGAGTGCGTACGCGGCTTCTGCACAGCGACCGAGGAATCGGGGCGCATCCGCTCTGGTGTGGCGGGGGTGCCGCCTACCGTCGCGGTATGACCGATTCCTTCATCATCCAGCCCCGGGGAACGGCGCCCGGCGCGACCACGGTAGACGCCCCTCGCGACCCGCTGTCGATGGACTCCGCCTTCGGTCCGCTCCGCGCCCATATCGACGACACCGTGACGGATGTGTTCGTCAACGGCGCAGACGGGCTGTTCGTCGACCGTGGCAGCGGCGCCGAGCCGGCCGCGGGCTGGCGGGCGTCGGAGCGGGAGGTGCGCGACCTCGCCGTGGCCCTCGTCGGGCTCGGCGGGCGCCACCTCGACGACCAGGCGCCTTGCGTCGACGTGCGCCTCGACTCCGGTATCCGCGTCCATGCGGTCCTCGCCCCGGTGTCGACGATGGGCACCGCGCTCTCGATCCGCATCCCTCGGGTGCGGGCGGCCGATCTCGATGCGCTCGCAGCGCTCGGAGCCTTCGACGCGCGTCAGCAGAGCTGGCTGCTCGGACTGGTCGCCGCGCGGGCGAACATCCTCATCACCGGGGGAACAGGCACGGGCAAGACCACACTGCTGTCGGCGCTGCTGTCCGAGGTCCCGCCCGACGAGCGCATCGTGACGATCGAAGACGTGGCCGAGCTGCGGCCACGGCATCCGCACCATGTCGCGCTCGAGGCGCGGCAGGCGAACCTCGAGGGTGCAGGCGCGATCACACTCGCCCGACTGGTGCGGGAGTCGCTGCGGATGCGGCCCGATCGGCTGGTCGTCGGCGAGTGCCGTGGAGAAGAGGTCCGCGAGCTCCTGACCGCTCTCAACACCGGTCACGACGGGGGAGCGGGCACCCTGCATGCGAGCGGCCTGCGTGATGTCCCAGCCCGTCTGGAAGCGCTCGGCGCCCTCGCCGGGATGGACGCTGTGGCGCTCGCGCGGCAGGCGGTGAGCGCGTTCACGATGGTGCTGCACCTCGACCGCGCACCCGGTGGTGTCCGTCGTATCAGCCAGGCAGGGCGGCTCGTGATCGAGGGCGAGCGCCTCGGCATCGAGGAGGTCCAGCCGTGGTGAGGCGTCGCCGACAATCACGGACGGAGCGTGGCGGAATCGAAGACGCGGCGACGTCGGTGCAGACCTTGGCGGTGCTGCTGCAGGCCGGCGCTGTGCCGCTCGTGGCCTGGCGCCATCTCGCCGGCACCGGCGATGCCCACGCGGTCGCCGTGGTCGACAGAGTCGAGCGCGGCGCTCCTCTCCTCACCGCCATCGAGGCCGAAGGCGGCGCCTGGGTCGATCTGGCCGCCGCCTGGGAGATCGCGACGACGGTGGGCGCTCCGCTCGCCGAGGTGCTGCGCATGATCGCAGAGACCCTGCGGGATGCGGCATCCGCCGCCGACGACGTGCGCATCGCGCTCGCCGAACCTGCAGGCACGGCGAGACTGCTGCTCTGGATGCCCTTCGCCGGGCTGATCCTCGGCTTCGCCCTGGGCTTCGACACCCTCGGTGTCATAGTCGGCAATCCGCTCGGTGCGGCCTGCGTGGTCATCGGCCTGGTACTGGTCGGTGCGGCACGGATGTGGACAGGGCGGTTGTTGCGTCGGGCGCGACCGGCGCCGGGCACGCCGGGCATGCGAGCGGAGCTGGTCGCGGTCGCTCTGGCAGGCGGTGCCTCCATCGGCCGGGCGCTGCAGCTGGTCGCCGAGAGCTCGGCAACGGGTGGGAGCGAGGCGCGGGTCCGGGCGGTGCTGGAACTCTCCCGCGCAGCCGGTGTGCCTGCGGCTGAGCTCCTCCGTGCTTCTGCTGCCCAGGACCGGCATGCGGCCAGGGTGCAGGGCAGGCTCCGTGCCGCGAAGCTCTCCCAGCGCCTGCTCATCCCGCTCGGTGTCTGCACGCTCCCTGCGTTCCTCCTGCTCGGCGTGGCACCGCTGTTGCTGAGCGTCCTCACCTCGACACCGCTGTCCCTGTGAGCCCCGGCCCATCCCCAGATCCACCCGATGCGCACGCATCACAGAGAAAGAAGGAACACCATGACGAACATCCCCATGCTGGACCGGCGTCGCGCGGCGGCCCTGTTCGGTGACGACACCGGGGCGGCCACGGCCGAGTACGCGATCACGACCATGGCCGCCGTCGCGTTCGCCGGGCTACTGGTCGTGATCATGCGGTCGGACGAGGTGCGCGGCATCCTCACCGGCCTCGTGCGGCGAGCGTTGACGGTGTCATGACGCGCGGCGCAGGAGCCCGACGCGGCGTCGACGAGGAGCGCGAGCGGGGGTCGGTCTCGGCCGAACTCGCGCTCGCGCTGCCCGCGGTCGTGCTGGTGCTCCTTCTCGGGGCCGGCGCCCTCGGTGCCGCGTCGCGCCAGGTGGCGTTGCAGGATGCCTCGGCTGACGCCGCGCGTCTGCTCGGTCGGGGTGAGGGGCAGGAGGAGGCCGTGCGCGTCGTTCGTACAGCAGTGTCCGGGGCGGCGGTGTCTTCATCGCACTCCGGGAACCTGGTGTGCGTCACCTCCTCGCTCGACGTGGCGCTCGGCGCACTGATCCATCTGCCGCTGCGGGCGTCGAGCTGCGCACTCGACGGGGGCCTCTGATGGCGGGCGCGGCGCTCGCAGCGGGGGTCCTGACCGTCGCGGCGGCCCTCTCTCTCGGCCTCGCGGCCGTCGGTGGGGCAGCGGTGACGGCGCAGCGTGTGGCCGGTGCCGCCGACGCGGCCGCGCTCGCCGCCGCCGACGCTGCGAGCGGAGCGGTGGCCGCCGAAAGCGACCCGTGCGCGCTCGCCGCCCAGGTCGCCGCCGCGTCCGGTGCGACCGTGACCCGTTGCACTCTCGAGGGCTTCGTGGCGACCGTGGAGGTGCAGGCGGCGTACGCTGGACTCGCAGCCGTCTCCCGCGCCCGTGCCGGGCCACCCGAGGGACAATGACGGCCGCGCGACCTCGCTCACTGTGAACGACCCCACACAGTGGTGTGTATGGTGTGCTTCGAAGAAAGGACGCACCCTTGGCTGAAGGCAAGAAGCTCGTCATCGTCGAGTCCCCGACGAAGATGCGGTCTATTCAGGGATACCTCGGCGACGGCTACGAGGTGCTCAGCTCCGTCGGCCACATTCGCGACCTCGCTGACAAGAAGGACATCCCTGCCGCTGACAAGCAGGCCTATGGGAAGTACTCCATCGACATCGAGAACGGGTTCGACCCGTACTACGTCGTCTCCGACCGCAAGACCAAGACGGTCGCCGAGCTCAAGCGGGCCCTCAAGAGCGCCGACGAACTCCTGCTCGCCACTGATGAAGACCGCGAGGGCGAGGCGATCGCCTGGCACCTGCTCGAGACCCTCAAACCCAAGGTCCCCGTGAAGCGGATGGTCTTCCACGAGATCACCAAGGACGCGATCCAGGCTGCGGTCGGGAACACACGCGAGCTCGACCACGACCTCGTCGATGCGCAGGAGACCCGACGCATCCTCGACCGTCTGTACGGCTGGGACGTCTCGCCGGTGCTCTGGTACAAGGTCAAGACCGGCATCTCCGCTGGACGGGTGCAGTCCGCCGCGACGCGTCTGATCGTCGACCGGGAGCGCGAGCGCATGGCGTTCACCTCCGCCGAGTACTGGGACGTCGATGCTGCTGCCGCGGCATCCGGCACCTCCTTCAAGATCCGCCTCGTCCGCGTCGATGGGGGCCAGCTCGCCCGCGGCACCGACTTCGGCGATGACGGAAAGCTCAAGAAGGCCGTCGTCATCCTCGACGAGGCTGCAGCCGCCGCGCTGGCCGCAGCCGTCGATGCCGCCGGAGCCGGGACGGTCACCAAGGTCGAGGCGAAGCCGGGAACCCGCAGCCCCTACGCGCCGTTCACGACCTCCACGATGCAGCAGGAGGCGGGGCGCAAGCTCTCGATGGGTGCCAAGCAGGCGATGGGCGTCGCTCAGCGGCTGTACGAGAAGGGGTACATCACTTATATGCGTACCGACTCCACGTCGCTGAGCACCCAGGCGGTGCAGGCGGCGCGGAGCCAGGCGGTGGCCCTCTACGGCGACGCTGCTGTGCCGCTGAAGCCGCGCGTGTACAAGTCGAAGAGCAAGAACGCGCAGGAGGCGCACGAGGCCATCCGCCCCTCCGGCGACAACTTCCGCACCCCGGCATCGCTGGCGTCCGAACTCGACCGCGACGAGCAGCGCCTGTACGACCTCATCTGGAAGCGCACGGTCGCCAGCCAGATGTCCGACGCGAAGTACGAGACCACCACCGTCACGATCGCCGTCGACGCCGCGGGGAAGAAGGCCGAGTTCACGGCTTCCGGAACCGTCTACACCTTCAAGGGCTTCTTGGAGGCCTATGAAGAGGGCCGCGACGAGAAGCGCGGGGACGCGGACGCGGCGGAGAACCAGTCGCTCCCGGCCGTCGTCGTCGGCGACGAGCTCGCCGTCTCGGACGCCGAGGCGAAGGGGCACCGCACCACGCCGAAGCCGCGTTACACCGAGGCCTCGCTGGTGAAGGTGCTCGAGGAGAAGGGCATCGGCCGTCCTTCGACCTTCGCCTCGATCCCCGAGACGATCCTCGACCGCGGCTACGCCGTCAAGCGGGGTCAGGCGCTCGTCCCGACGTGGCTCGCGTTCAGCGTGGTACGCCTGCTCGAGGAGCACTTCTCCGACCTCGTGGACTACGACTTCACGGCCGCGCTGGAAGACGATCTCGACACGATCGCCCGTGGCGAGCAGAACCGTGTCGAGTGGCTCAAGTCCTTCTACTTCGGGTCGGACTCGCACATCGGGCTCCGTCAGGTCGTCGACAACCTCGGTGAGATCGATGCGCGAGCACTGAACTCGACGCCGATCACCGACACCGCCACGCTCCGCTTCGGAAAGTACGGCCCTTACCTCGAGGTCGCCGACCCCGAGAACCCAGAGGCGAAGCCGCGCATCGTCAACGTGCCGGAGGACCTCGCGCCCGACGAGCTGACCGCGGAGAAGGCTCAGGAGCTCATCGACGCTCCCGTCGCCGGCGATCGAGTGCTCGGCGAGAACCCCGAGAACGGCAAGATCATCGTCGTGAAGGACGGCCGTTTCGGCCCCTACGTGCAGGAGAACGACCCGGTGTCGGAGGACGCCGCGGTTGATGAGAGCACGGGCGAGGTCGTCGAGGCTCCCAAGCCGAAGCGCGGGGCGAAGAAGGAGGCCGCGCCGAAGCCGCGTACGGCGTCGTTGTTCCGTTCCATGTCGGTGGATGAGATCGATCTCGAAACCGCTCTGAAGCTGCTGAGCCTGCCGCGCGTGGTCGGCGTCGACCCGGAGTCCGGTGACGAGATCACGGCGCAGAACGGTCGTTTCGGTCCATACCTGAAGAAGGGGACCGACTCCCGTTCGCTCGAGTCCGAGTCGCAGATCTTCGACGTCACGCTGGAGCAGGCGCTGGAGATCTATGCGCAGCCGAAGTACGGCGCGGGGCGTCGCGCATCCAGTGCCCTCGCCGAGTTCGACGCCGACCCGGTCAGCGGCAAGCCGATCCGCATCCGCGATGGACGGTTCGGTGCGTACGTGACCGACAGTGAGACGAACGTCACGATCCCGCGCGGTCAGAAGGTGGAGGACATCACCTTCGAGATCGCGGTGCAGATGCTCGCCGACAAGCGCGCGAAGGGACCGGCACCCAAGCGCGGTGCGGCGAAGAAGGCTCCTGCCAAGAAGGCGCCCGCCAAGAAACCTGCTGCCAAGAAGGCTCCGGCGAAGAAGACCACGGCGGCGACCTCCGCCGCCCGGTCGGCGGCGGCGAAGAAGGCTGCGGCCACGCGTGCCGCGAATGCTGCCGCGAAGGCCGCGGAGCAGGCGGACTCGTGACCGCAGGTCACGGGGTGTGGATCACGCTCGAAGGCGGCGACGGCTCGGGCAAGACCACGCAGTCGAACCTGCTCGCGGCGTGGCTCGAAGGCGTCGGGCGCACCGTCGTCCGCACTCGTGAGCCCGGTGGGTCCGAGGTCGGTCAGCTGATCCGCGACATCGTGCTGCACCATCGCGGTGACATCGCCCCGCGCGCGGAGGCGCTGCTCTACGCGGCGGACCGCGCGCACCATGTCGCGACGGTCGTGCGACCGGCTCTCGAGCGTGGCGACATCGTGCTGCAGGACCGATACCTCGACTCGTCCGTCGCCTACCAGGGCGCGGGGCGCGTGCTCGATGCCACCGAGATCCGCGACCTGTCGCTGTGGGCGGCCGAGGGTGCGCTACCGGATCTGACCGTGCTGCTCGATCTCGACCCCGCCGCCGCCCGTACCCGACTCGACTCGGCGGACAAGCCGTTCGACCGGCTGGAGGCCGAGAAGTCGGAGTTCCACGGTCGCGTGCGCGACGCCTACCTCGCCCTCGCCGCCGCGGAGCCCGAGCGATTCCTCGTCCTCGACGCCGCGGCGCCGCCGGAGACGATCGCCGCGCAGATCCGCACCAGGGTCACCGCCCTGCTCGACTGACCGCGCCCGTGTCCGGGTGTCAGCGGTCCCGATTAGGCTGAGAGCATGCCCCAGACCGACGCCCCTCCCTTCCCCTGGGCGGATGTGTGGGGGCAGGACGCTGCCGTCGACACGCTCCGTGACGCGGCATCCGATCCCTCTGCGCTCTCGCACGCCTGGCTGATCACGGGCCCGCCCGGATCGGGGCGCTCGACGCTCGCCTACGCGTTCGCCGCCGCGCTCATCGCCGACCACCCGGATGACGAGGCGGTGATGCGACAGGTTCTGGCGGGCACCCACCCCGATGTCACGGCGCTGCGCACCGACAAGGTCATCATCACGATCGCCGAGGCGCGCAGCCTGGTCGAACGGTCCTACTTCGCGCCGTCGGCGGGGCGGTATCGGGTCATCGTGGTCGAAGACGCCGACCGCATGGTCGAGCGCACGTCCAACGTGCTGCTGAAAGCCCTCGAAGAGCCGCCGGAGCAGACGGTGTGGATCCTGTGCGCGCCAAGCGAGGCCGATCTGCTGCCGACCATCCGCTCTCGGGTGCGCTCGCTGCGGCTGCGTGAACCCGACGTCGCCGACGTGGCCCGTCTCATCAGCCTGCGCACGGGCGTCGACGAAGGCGTCGCCGAGCAGGCCGCGCGTCACGCGCAGCGTCACATCGGCATGGCCCAGCGCCTCGCGACCGACGAGGCCGCGCGGCGTCGGCGTGACGAGACGCTCCGCTCGGTGCTCGGCGTGCGCGGCGTCGGCGATGCGGTCGAGGTGGCGGGGCGCATCATCCAGGCCGCGACCGAAGACGCGAAGGCGCTCACCGCCGAGAGGGATGCGCAGGAGCGGGCGTCGCTGCTGCGCACCATCGGCGTCGCGGAAGGACAGGCGGTCCCTCCGGCCTTGCGCACGCAGCTCTCGGCGCTCGAAGACGATCAGAAGAAGCGGGCCACCCGCAGTCTGCGCGACGGCATTGACCGCGTGCTCACCGACCTGCAGTCCCTGTTCCGCGATGTCGTGATGCTGCAGTTCGGCCGCGGTGACGACCTCATCAACGCCGAGCTGCGGTCCGAGCTGTCCGCGCTCGCGGCCGCATGGCCCGAGACCCGTACTCTTGTCGTACTTGACCACCTTGCCGAGACGCGGCAGTCGCTGGAGCGCAATGTCGCCCCGCTGCTCGCACTGGAGAGCTTGCTCGTGACGATCACGAGCGGGAGGAAACCGTGAACAATCGACCGACTTCCCGTGTGCGTCGCGCCGCCGCGGTCATCGCAGGGCTGGCCGCTGCCTCCGTCGTCCTGTCGGGGTGCCTGTACTCGATGATCCCCGAGCAGTCGTCGCGCCCCTCGACGACTGCCGCGCCCGACACCGAGGGTGTGGCGGAAGACCTGCTGCCCTTCTATTCGCAGGAGCTGTCATGGCGTGAGTGCGGTGTCGGCTTCGACTGCACCGAGGTCACGGCGCCCCTCGACTGGGAGAACCCCGGCGCAGGCGACATCAGCCTCGCGGTGGTCCGTCATCGCGCCGAGGGTACGGCGATCGGCTCGCTGCTGACGAACCCGGGTGGCCCGGGCGCAAGCGGCGTGGATCTGATCCAGAACAGCCTCGACTTCGCGGTCGGCCCCGACCTCATCGCGAACTACGACGTGATCGGCTTCGACCCGCGCGGAGTCGGCGCATCCACCGCGGTCACCTGCTACGACGCCCCGCAGATGGACGACTACCTCTATGGCATCCCGGCTGCTGCGCGCGGAACCGCGGAGTGGACGGCCGAGCTGCTCGACTCGCACAAGGCCTTCGCCGAGGCGTGCGAGGCGAACAGCGGCGGCATCCTGCCGTACATCACCACGATCAATGCCGCGCGCGACATGGACCTGATCCGGGCGGTGCTGGGCGACAAGAAACTGAACTATCTCGGCTACTCGTACGGCACGTTCCTCGGTGCGACCTACGCGAACCTCTACCCGTCGAAGGCGGGGCGCCTGGTGCTCGACGGTGCCATCGACCCGGCGGTTCCCGGACTCGAGGTGGGCGCGACGCAGGCTCTCGGCTTCGAATCCGCGCTCCGCGCCTACATGAAGGACTGCCTCGACTCCGGAAGCTGCCCGTTCAACGGCACCGTGGATGAGGCGATGGCCGACCTGGGTGCACTGCTGGCGAGCGTCGACCGCACGCCGCTCAAGAACAGCGACGGCCGCATGCTCGGCGCGGATTCGCTGATGACGGGCATCATCGCCGCCCTGTACTCGCAGGACAGCTGGAGCTACCTCACGCAGGCTTTCGACCAGGCGCTGCAGGGCGATCCGAGCACCGCCTTCCTCCTCGCCGACTTCTACAACGGCCGCGAGAACGGCGCGTACACCGACAACTCCGCCGAGGCCTTCCGCGCCTACAACTGCATGGACTACCCGGTCGAAGACGATCCGGCCGCCGAGGCGGCGAGCCAGGCGAAGATCGCCGAGGGTGCACCCACGATCGCGCCGTACTGGAACGGTCCCGACTCGTGCTCCGTGTGGCCCTACCCGCCGACCGGCACGCGGGGCGAGATCACGGCCGAAGGTGCGGGGCCCATCGTGGTCGTCGGCACGACGAACGACCCGGCCACGCCGTACGAGTGGTCGAAGTCGCTGGCCGACCAGCTCCAGGAGGGCGTCCTCATCACTCGTGTGGGCGAGGGGCACACCGGCTACAACAAGGGCAACCCCTGCGTCGATGACGCCGTCGAGGGGTTCCTGCTCCACGATGTGGTGCCGGAGGACGGTCTCCGCTGCGAGTGAGGTCGGCTCGATTCGCGAGTGAGCGCGAGACAGGGTAATATCGGTGATCGCGCCGCTCACGCGTCGCACGCCGCTTTAGCTCAGTCGGCAGAGCATTTCACTCGTAATGAAAAGGTCGTCAGTTCGATTCTGACAAGCGGCTCCAAAGGCCCCGTGAGGCGAAGAACATCACGGGGCCTTTCCCGTTCCCCGCGGCGTACCCTCGAAGCATGAGCAGAGCGCTTCTCATCGTCGACGTGCAGAACGACTTCACCGAGGGCGGCGCACTCGCCGTCACGGGCGGCGACGGTGTCGCGGCCGCGATCACGACCTTCCTGGCCGCGCGCGCCGCCGACTACGCCGTGATCATCGCCTCGCGCGACTGGCACGATCCCCAGGGGGACAACGGCGGCCATTTCGCCGAGGCCCCGGACTTCGTCGACTCGTGGCCGGTGCACTGCGTCGCGGGAACCGATGGTGCGGCGTACGACCCGCTGCTCGCGACGGATGCCGTGACGCACCATGTGCAGAAGGGGCAGGGCGTGCCGGCGTACTCGATGTTCGAGGGCTCCACGGAAGCGGGGGAGACGGTCGGGACGATCCTCACGGACGCGGGTGTGCTCACCGCCGATGTCGTGGGCATCGCGACGGACCATTGTGTGCGGGCGTCGGCGCTCGACGCGATCGCGCACGGGGTGCGGGTGCGGATCCTCACCGACCTCGTCGCGGGCGTCGCCATCGAACCGAGCGCAGCGGCCTTGGCCGAGCTCGCGCACGCCGGCGCCGAGCTGATCGAGAGCGCGGACGCGTGAGCCGCAGCGTCCTGCTGCTGCGGGCCGTGAACGTCAGCGGGCGCAACAGCGTCCCGATGGCGCGGCTCCGCGAGGTGCTCGCCGAGAAGACCGACCTCGCCGATGTGTCGACGTACATCGCCAGCGGCAACATCATCTGTCGGACACCCCGGCAGGCGGATGCCGCATGTGCCGCGGTGCGCGCGGCGATCCTGGACGAGTTCGGCGTCGACACCCCCGTCATCCACCGCACACACGCCCAGCTGGTGTCGTCCGAGTCCGCGCAGCCGTTCCCGGAGGGGGACGTGAAGTTCGTGCACGCGATGTTCCTGGAAGGGACTCCGTCGCCGGGCGCCGTCAAGGCCCTGGAACAGCGCCTCCTGCCGACGGAGCGCATCGCCCTCATCGGCGATGACCTGTGGATCGACTACGGCGAGGGCGGTGTCCACTCCACGAAGCTCACCAGGGCGGTGCTCGATCGTGCGCTCGGCGTCGCGGGCACGGCGCGCAACCTGCGGACGACGCGCACACTGATCGAGCTGACCGAGTGACGCGAACGGATGCCGTGGAGCTGGCGCTGCCCTTCACCGGGCGGTGGCTGGTGCAGAACAGCCCGGCATCCCGGGTCCCGAGTCACGGCACCGCCCTGTACGGTACCTCGCACGCGATCGACTTCGTGCCGGTCGGGGACGATGATCGCAGCGCTCCCCGCACGATTGCGAGCCTGATCGGCACGGAGCGGCCGGAGTCGTTCATCGGCTTCGGTCGACCGATCCTCAGCCCGATCGCGGGCGAGGTGATCGCGGTGCATGACGGCGAGCCGGATCATGAGGCCCGCCGTTCCCCGCTTGCGCTCATCGTCTACGCGCTCTCGCAGCCGTCGCGCATCCGCGAGGGTGCTCCGGCGATCGCGGGCAATCACGTGGTCATCCGGGTGCCGGATGCCGTGGTGCTCATCGCGCATCTGCGGTCGGGGAGCGTGCAGGTGCGGACTGGACAGGTGGTGGCCGTGGGGGCGCAGCTCGGGGAGTGCGGCAACTCGGGCAACAGCACGGAACCGCACGTGCACGTGCAGGTGTCGACGTCGCTCTCGGAGGATGCGCGCGGGATCCCGCTCGTGTTCGTGCGGGCCGACGGCGAGCGCGGGGTGCCGGTGAACGGCGAAGTGGTCGTCGTCTGAGTCAGCCGTGCGCCGAGTCGTGTGCGGCGCTCAGGGCAATGGGCGGGGTGTGCGCGTGCTGCTGCAGGTCGACGCGACGTGCGCCGCAGTCCGCGCAGCGCACGTAGAGCACGATCCCTTCGCTGGTCGGATGCCGCGACTCCACGAGCCACGCGTGCTCGTGCGTGGGGCGAGGGGGCAGGATGCGGGGGATCGGGAGGGTGTTCGTGGAGGTCATGCACCCAGCGTGATGTAATGCTCTTATGCATCTCAACCCTTACGGCGAATACGCGGTGCTGCTGGCGGCCTCGCTCGCGAACGACTGGCCTGCGGACCGCGCGGGGATCGAGGAGCGCACCATCGAACTCGGCATGACGCAGACGTTCCCGCCGGCACCGGACGATCACGAGCAGGTGCGGCTCGTGATCGACGACTGGCTCGCGATCGTGGACGAGCCGGACGCGGATGCGCGCGCCGCGCTCCTGAACGCGCAACTCGCCACCGCGGCCGCCTACCCGCGGTTGACGAACCACGACGGCGAAGGCTGGCACCTGCACTACCGTGACGACGTGCGCTCGCTGCCGTTCGTGCTGCGGGCGATCATCAGCCTCGGCACGTCGCTGCACCTGGTCACACGGGGGATGAACCGGCTGGGGCGGTGTCAGGCCGCACCGTGCACCAACGTGGTCGCGGATGTCACGCGCAACGGTCGCCAGAGGTTCTGCTCCGTGCGCTGCGCCAACCGCGCGGCCGTGCGTCGACACCGGGCGCGCACCGCCTGAGCGCTCCGGTCAGGCGGTCTGGCCGGCGTGCGTGCCCTCGGCGATCTCCTCGACCAGCTTCGCGTTGAACGCCGGCAGGTCGTCGGGGGTGCGGCTCGAGACGAGTCCTTCGTCCACCACGACCTCCTCGTCGACCCAGGTCGCCCCGGCGTTGCGGAGATCGGTGATCAGGCTCGGGTAGCTCGTGAGGGTCCGGCCGTCGACCACGCCGGCCTCGATCAGGATCCAGGCGCCGTGGCAGATCACGCCCACGGGCTTGTGCTGCTCGAAGAATGCGCGGGCCAGCGCGATCGACGGCTTGTCCAGACGCAGATGATCCGCGTTCACGACGCCGCCCGGAAGCACGAGGGCGTCGAACTGATCGGCCGTGGCCTCGGACGAGACCAGGTCGACGGCCTGCTCGTGCCCGTTCTTGCCGGTGATCGCCGCACCCGCCGGGGCGATCAGGGTCGCACTCGCACCCTCGGCCGTCACCGCGTTCCAGGGGCTGGTGAGCTCGCTGTCCTCGAATCCGTCGGTCGCCAGGAATGCCACACGGTTGCCGGAGAGAGTCATGGTGCGTCCTTTCGTGGAGGGTCGTCCCGTGTTCGGGGGTGACTCGACTCTCTCCGGAGGGGCGGTGGCTGTGAAGGGGGTGGCCGCCACGGCGAGGGGATGGTACGGGATGGGGCGCCAGCGGGCCTGGCTCGCGGGTGGAGAGTCGCGCGGACGGTAGCATCCACACATGCGCCTCCGTTCTGCTCTCGTCGTCCTCTCGGCGCTCGTGCTCCTCGTGGGCTGCGCGCCCGAACCGGCCCCGAGCCCGTCCCCGTCGGCGAGTCCGTCCTCGACGCCGTCCGCGACATCGACCCCGTCACCGACGCCGACCCCGTCTGCGTCCGCGGAGGGCGAGTTCACGATGGACCAGCTCGTCACGTTGTGCACGCAGGAGACGCAGGCGCTCGCCCCGGAGGCCTCGTACTTCGCCGACATGGCCACCACGGAGTGGCTGGATCGGCCGGCGCTGTGGTTCGTGGTCATCCCCAAGACGCTCGACGGCCAGGACACCGTCGCGGTGTGCGCTGTGGGCGGGAGCCCCGAGGCGCCGACGTTCGAGCTCGCGGGGGAGTCGCTGCCCGGTGGCGTCGCCGGGTTGCGCGACGAGCTGCTCGCGTCCGGGGGTCAGGGGTAGGCGGCTAGGAGAGCTGATCCAGGACCAGTTCTCCACGGGCGTTCAGGTTCTCCATCATGTGCTCGATCCGCTTCGGGTCGATCACCGGCATCGTGGCGTCGTCGAAGGCGATGATGAGCGGGATGCTCGGATGCATCCAGATCGTGAGGCGCCCGGCCGGGAGGGTGTCGTCGGTCAGCCACGTCATCATGAAACTCTCGTGGCGCCGCAGTTTCGTGCCGATCACGATCTTCAGATGCGCCAGCGTCGTGTCATCGACTTCGATGGCCGGACGGGCGCTGTTGTACTCGAGACTTCCCATAGGGGCAGAGTACTCGCCCCGAGATTCCGGATGCCGCTGTCGTGCCGTTCGAAGTGCAGTCGGGGTGCTCATTCGCAGGCGTCGCTCCTGCCGTGCGGCCATTCTGATACAATAAAACATTTCTAGAGCGTCCATAGGCATGTTTTAAGGGGGTGGGCGTGGCAAAGCGATCGGTGCCGCTGCGGCCGCACGTTCAGGATGCCCTCACGATCTGGGGGCAGCTCATCCGGCGCGGTCGAGGTGACCGTGCCTGGACGGCCAAGGAACTCGCGGCCCGGGCGAACGTCTCGGAGCAGACGGTGTTGTCGGCGGAGGCCGGCCACCGGGGGACGTCGGTGGGGACGATGATGGACCTCGCCGACCTCGTCGGCGTCCCACTCTTCGGGATCGACGATCGCGCGGAGTTGGCGATCCGTCGTCAGCGTGGTGAGGAGATGCTCGCCCTGCTGCCCAGCCGAGTTCGCGCTTCGAAGAGCGGAGACGTCGATGACGACTTCTGAGGAGCTGTACGTCTGGACGTGGCTGCCGGGGCACACCGAGCCGGTCCTCGCCGGCCGAGTGGACCGGGAAGGAGCGGGGCCGGAGTTGTTCCGGCGTATCGCGATGAACATCGCCATCAGCAACAACGACGACCGCGCTCGGAACCATGCGGCGTTCTGGGACGGGAGACATCTGGAGCTGACCCCTGCGTACGACCTTGCGCCAGGGCAGCGGTCGGGCGACTCGTTCGCGCAAGCGATGGCATACGGGCGGGGCGACCCCGGAGCGAAGGTGTCGAACTTCGCAGCCTTGGTCGGCGAGTCGGAGACCTACGGGCTCAGCGCGTCACAAGGACGGGCGATCATCGACCAGTTGGTGGCATCGATCGACGACAACTGGGACGATGCGGCCGAGGTCTCGCGTCTGAGCGCCGCGGACCGGACGCAGCTCCGGTCGCGTCAGATTCTCCCGAGAGCCGCATTCTTCGGCTACGAAGCAACGCCGCTCTGAACGATCGGGCCGACGAGGATTCGATCGGGCCGACGAGGATTCGATCGACGAGGAAGTGGTGGGCCCCGTGGGGCTCGAACCCACGACCCGCGGATTAAAAGTCCGATGTTAACCTCGCACTACGAGTGAGTGTTCAAACCGTTGATGCCGAAGCGTAACCCTTGTGATACGGTTCCGCGTAGACATTATTGCAAAAGTGTCTAGACGGAGTAACTATGCGAGTACAGGTCATGGGCAGAACCAGCGCTGGGGTGCCGGCCCGATGGGCAGTGCTGACCGACGATGACACGCTGCACCCGGAATTCAATCGCTACCTCGCCTATTTGGAGAACGTTGGGAGATCTCCGAACACTGTGCGCGCGGCCGCGTATGACTTGCGTGCGTATGGAGAATTTCTCGCCGACGTTCGGCTCTCGTTGGATGATGCGACGAACGAGGTTCTCGCGAAATTTGCGCGCTGGTACACCGCGCCGGCTGAGAACGTGACCGCGGTTGTCGATGCCGAAGCCGTCAGAGAACGAAGCACGACCAACAGGGCGTTGGCTTCTATCGCGAGCTTCTATTCCTTCCTTGGTTCACTCGCTCCCGGCGCGTCCGGGCTCAAGGGCTACCAGCAGTTGAGTCGAACGGCGACAACGACGAAGAGGCCACGCCTCACTGTCGTTGACAATGTTGGTCGCGCTGACAGGCATCGAAGCAAGAAAGTCCTCGGCCCTCGACTCCGACGCAGAACCAAGCGAACGAAGGTGCTCAGCCTGGAACAGGTGCGCCAGATTCTTGGATCCTGCCGAGACCATAGAGACAGGCTGTTCATCATGATGGCGTTCACGACAGGGATGCGCATGGGGCAAATTCTTGGGCTCAAGCATGAGGACATCGACACCATTTCGCGCACAATCACTGTCGAGGCCCGAGAGGCTAACCCGAACGGGGCCCGGTCGAAGCGCCATGGAGTCGGACAGATCCCGATCACGCATCAACTTGCACGTCTGTACACGGAGTACATGCACGACCAATACGGGTACATCGACAGTCCATGGGTGTTCCTAGACTTCAGAACCCTCAACCCGACCACGTTGCGAGGGGGGCACGCAATCGTTGAGCGACTCAGGCGGAACTCAGGCCTCGACGCATGGTCCCTTCACACGCTTCGGCACACTTTTGTGACTATGTCCCAGAAGGCAGGTGTCCGGATGGAGGCAATCAGCCGGCTCGTCTTGCATGCCAACTTCGCAACGACGGTGGATATGTACTCACACCTAGACGTAGACGATCTTAGGAAGGCGCTCGTGGATGTTGGTGCCTGGGAAGGTGACATCTGATGTCTGCTCCGGCACAGCCGAAAACGGGGCTCAAAACTGTGGAACTCGAAGGCATGACCCCGGATGAGCGCGAGTATGTTCGCTGGATCGAGGGGATCACTCCTGCTGTATATCGGCGGGAGAGGTTCCTGCCGGACCCAGCCGGGCGCTACACAGCTCCCGGCTGCAGCATAAACGGCTGTGAACGCGTGTCGTCCTCATCGTCTCTCAGGCTCTGCGCCACGCATCGCAACAAGTTCAAGGCCCAAGGGCGACCGTTCGCCGAGTTCGTGCTCCTTCCCGACGAGTCGCGGAAGATTCATAACAAGGGGCATGGCGGGGACAGTGCCCGGGGCATCATCGACCTTCGCGTCTGTTCTTCGCCGGTACTGAGAGCGGAGATGGCCTTCGTTATCAGCCGGAAAGGCACCGGGGACTACGGGGCACCTTTCGTGCCGGCCACCCTGAATGCGTTTATCCGCCGCATCGCAGAATCGCGCCTGAGGTCATTGCGTGAACTGGACGATGAGCCCACCCGAGTAAGTAGCCTCGATCTGGTCGCGAAGCCGAATCGGGCATTCGTCATGTATGCCCGTGAGTTCTCGGCATGGCTTCAAATCGCAGGAGGTGATCTCGGTGTCCGCCGTCGCCTCGGTCGAGTACGTGGAGGATCCCACCGCTGGTCAAAGGGACAGCACATCTCGCTTCCATGGCTGAGGGACATCGTTCAGCGTTGGGTGAGTTACCGTCTCGCGACCCAAGCAGCAAGCCCCGAGCACGTTGGCGGACAGGAGTCCTGCGTTGCTCAGTTCGCCGAGTGGGCGACAACGACGCAGGGCCTTGTGCGGCCTGAGGGGCTCACCCGCGAGTTGCTTCTAGCCTGGCTGGCGGAAGTGAACACTACACCAGGGAAGTACGACGGCATCCAGTCGGGGGCCTGGAGAGGGAAGCGCGTCGGCGCCGTGGCGGCCATGATTCAATTCGCGAAGATGGAAGGAACAGACCGGATCCCGGCTAACGCCATGTACCTTCCTCGCGAACTGCCGGCGCGGGATCAGCCGAAGCCTCGCTTCCTCGAGCCCCGGGTGATCGACACCCTGCGTAAACCTGAAAATCTGCTTCGCATTGCTGACCCGTCCCACCGCACGGCAATCCTCATCATGATGCAGGTGGGTCTTCGAGCAGGACATACCTGTGCTCTTCCGTTTGACTGCCTCATCGACCTCAACCGTGCAGGAGAGAGTAACCGGTGGGCGCTGAGCTTCATCGACACGAAGTCCGATATGACGGTCACGGTGCCAGTGGAGCCGCATGTGGCGTCTGCGATACGCGAACAACAGGTCAGAGCGAAGCAACTCTCGGCCGGGTTCGGAAAGCCGCAGCCAGAGTTCCTTTTTCCGAACCCTCGCGCGTACCTGACCAAGCGGTTGGCCCAGGAACCTCTGAACAAGATTATCAAGGCGTGGGTGAAGGATCTGGATGTGCGCGAGCACTCCGGGGAACTGGTTCATGTAACTGCGCACCGCTTCCGGCATACTTTCGCGACTGAGATGCTTGCCAAGGGAGTGTCGATGGTCAAGCCCCAGCACGTGGTGTAGCGGTCGGTGATCCTTCTGCTGTTGTTTTCGGTTAGGCGCTGAGCTCGAGGACGGTGTCGGTGTTCACCTCGGTTCTGGTGTCGGTGACGAGGGTGAGGCGGG